>NZ_JBVJYH010000005.1:0-63900 GCF_055600785.1 Streptomyces sp. NPDC038200 | reverse complement strand
TCGTTTGCGTGGGGACGCCACCCTCTTTTATGACAGCGGACGTGGCTGGATTTCCGGCGCGCCCCCTTCCAATCTCTTTCATCCCCCCCCCGCCGCCCCACCTGCGCATCCTCCCCACCCGCCGGGACACCGGGAAGGTCCGCCCAGGCCAGGAGGCTGTTGACAGTCGGCTGCCGGAGGCCGGTAGGTTCGTCCGAGTCCACCACCGGACGCCCGACCGGGGTACGTTCGGACGACTCGTCGCAGCGCCGCTGGGTCAGGGACGGTGTGCCGCACCGGGGCACCGCCACTGGGAGCCAGGCTCAGCGCCCGCGCCGACGCGGGAGCGTTCCAGCTGGTCGGCCAGGTGTGACCCGGGTGGGGCCCGGGCGCTCAGTAGACAACGGCTTTCGGTCGACCCGCAGCCAGCGGGCCCCAGGTCGGCCCGAAGGGCGCCGGGCCCCCATCCGCCGCGGGTACGACAATGCGGCTCGGTCGTGGTACGAAGGTGCCGGGCGAGGGGAAGGCGCCGCAAGACGCCGAAAAAGCCTGTCATACCCCGCTCTCGGGGAATCGACACCACCATACGTACGCGCTGTCACGTCATCGCAGGCCGCGGCCACTATGGTGGACCCCTGCGTACGACATGAAGGGGCAGCAGTGAACGACGGCGACGGGACCCTCGCGGCCAAGGCCCAGGGGAGGCAGTTCGGTCCGCTCGGCACGGCCTTGGTGATCATCCCGACCTACAACGAGGCGGAGAACATCAAGTCCATCGTCGGCCGGGTGCGCACGGCCGTCCCCGAGGCGCACGTACTGATCGCGGACGACAACAGCCCCGACGGCACCGGCAAGCTCGCCGACGAGCTGGCCGCCGGGGACGATCACGTCCAGGTGCTGCACCGCAAGGGCAAGGAGGGCCTCGGCGCCGCCTACCTCGCGGGGTTCCGCTGGGGCCTGGAGCGGGACTACGGCGTGCTGATCGAGATGGACGCCGACGGCTCCCACCAGCCCGAGGAGCTGCCCCGGCTGCTCACCGCCCTCAAGGGCGCCGACCTCGTCCTCGGCTCCCGCTGGGTGCCCGGCGGCCGGGTGGTGAACTGGCCCCGGTCCCGTGAGTTCCTCTCGCGCGGCGGCTCCACCTACTCGCGGCTCATGCTCGACGTGCCGATCCGGGACGTGACCGGCGGCTTCCGGGCCTTCCGCCGCGAGACGCTGGAGGGCCTCGGCCTCGGCGAGGTCGCCTCGCAGGGCTACTGCTTCCAGGTCGACCTGGCCCGCCGCGCCGTCAAGGCCGGCTACCACGTCGTCGAGGTCCCCATCACCTTCGTGGAGCGCGAGCTGGGCGACTCCAAGATGAGCCGGGACATCGTGGTCGAGGCGCTGTGGCGGGTCACCGCCTGGGGCGTCGGGGACCGCTTCGGCAAGCTCACCGGCAAGGACAAGCACGCCTAGCACACCGGCCCGCGGTCCGGCCGATCACTCCCTTATCCTGCGCTGAGCCGGGCCCAGGCACACTGGGAGCATGACGACTGGCGCTCCGACCTCCCCGAACACCGCCCGCCGCCGGCGCTCCCGGCTGCGCAGGTATCTGCCGCTGGGCATCGCCGCATGGCTGGCGCTGGAGATCTGGCTGCTGACCCTGGTGGCGGGCGCGGCCGGCGGCCTGACGGTGTTCCTGCTGCTCGTGGCGGGCCTCGTGGTCGGCTCCGTCGTCATCAAGCGGGCGGGCCGCCGCGCCTTCCAGAGCCTGAACGAGGCGCTCCAGCAGGGCGGGTCCCCGGCGCGCGGCGGCGGCAACGGCCTGATGATGCTCGGCGGGCTGCTGCTGATGATCCCCGGCCTGGTCTCGGACGCGGCGGGCCTGCTCCTGCTGCTCCCGCCGGTCCAGAAGGCGGTGAGCCGCTTCACGGAGAACGCCCTGGAGAAGAGCCTGAGGAAGGCCGCTCCGGGCAGCCTGGGAGACGCGTTCCAGCAGGCCCGTATGCACCGGCCCGACGGCAAGGTGGTGCAGGGCGAGGTCGTCCGCGAGGACCGCCCCGAGCCGGGCGGCCGGCGTCCTCCGCTCACCGGCTGACGCCGGGCACAGCGCTCCGGCGCCCTCCGGCCGTCGGTCGGCACCGGGGCTTTTCCGGACAGCACACAACCGCGGGCGCCGTACGTCTTCACGTACGGCGCCCGCGGTTGTGTGCTGTCGTTCGCGCGTTACGCGCTCTTGCGGCTGTCCCGGGGGTGGACCGCGATGTTCATCGCCCCCGAACGCAGAACCGCCAGACGCTCCTCGAGGACCTCTTCGAGTTCCTCGCGGGTACGCCGCTCCATCAACATGTCCCAATGGGTACGCGCGGGCTTGGCCTTCTTCTCTTCAGGGCCGTCGCCGTCCACGAGGAGTGCCGGGGCCCCGCAGACCTTGCACTCCCACTCCGGCGGAATCTCCGCCTCGACCGAGAAGGGCATCTCGAAGCGGTGCCCCTTCTCACATGCGTACTCCACGGCCTGGCGCGGGGCCAGGTCGATACCGCGGTCCGTCTCGTAGCTGGTCACTACGAGGCGCGTACCGCGAAGAGCTCGCTCACTCATGAATCGTGCCTCCCGGGCTTGTCGCCCACAGGACAGGTGTCGCTGTCGTCGTCATCCGGTCAACGTCCGGTCGGCGGTAAAGATTCCCGTTCCGGGTCCCGTTCCGGGTCATGCGTCGCCGTCGTAGCCGCCCCTTGTTCTACCCACAGGCGCCCGGTTTGTCACATCTGCTAGCAGATGTCACCCAGCGTTTCGGCATCTTTGACGCGCAGTAACGGTACGCCTGGCAGGCCAAACGCGTACACTACCGCCCTTTCGCGCCGAGTGCTAAATCGGTGCTAGATCTTTTCCGGAACGGGATTGCCCGCTTCGCCGATCGCCCGCCGCACGGGTACCCGCGCGAGCAGGATGAAGCCGATGACGAAGAAGGCCACCAGCGAGACGATCGCGGACCGGTAGCTCCCGGTCAGCTGGTAGGTCACGCCGAACAGCAGCGGCCCCAGCCAGCTCATCCCGCGATCGCTCATCTCGTACGCGGAGAAGTACTCGGCCTCCTTGCCCGGCGGCACCAGATGGGAGAACAGCGACCGGGACAGCGCCTGGCTGCCGCCGAGGACCAGGCCGATGCCGGCGGCCAGCACGAAGAACCACACCGGTGCCCCGGCGGGCAGGAAGTACCCCGCCGCCAGGGTGAGCGTCCACGCCACCAGCGAGCCGAGGATCGTCCGCTGCGCCCCGTACGTCCGCGCCAGCCGGCCCATCGCGAGCGCGCCCGCCACGGCCAGCACCTGCACCAGCAGCACGGCCACGATGAGCGTCGACTGCCCGAGCCCCAGTTCCTCCGAGCCGTACACCGACGCCTGGGAGATCACTGTCTGGATGCCGTCGTTGTAGACGAGGTACGCCAGCAGGAACGCCAGCGTCAGCGGATGCCGGCGCATGTCCCTGACCGTCGCCGCGAGCTGCCGCAGCCCCGGCGCGGTGGCGTTCTCCACGCGCGCGTGGCGGTCGCGCAGCCTGCGCAGCGGGACGAGGGTGAAGGCGCCCCACCACAGGCCGGCCGAGGCCAGGCAGATGCGGACGGCGGCGGTCTCGGAGAGGCCGAAGGAGTCGTGCGCCGAGTACAGGACCAGATCGGCGACGAGAACCAGGGAGCCCGCCGCGTAGCCGAAGGCCCAGCCGCGGGAGGAGACCGCGTCGCGCTGTTCCGGCGGGGCGATCTGCGGCAGATAGGAGTTGTAGACCATCATCCCGACGGACTGCGCCGCGTTGGCCACGACCAGCAGCGCCCCGCCGAGCAGATACCGGTCGCCGTCCAGGAAGAACATCCCCGTGGTCGCCGCCGCGCCGGTGTACGCCGCCGCGGCGAGCAGGGGCTTCTTGCGGCCGGTGCGGTCGGCCGCGCTGCCCACGAGCGGCATCACGACGACCGCCGCGATCACCGACAGGGACACCGAGTAGGCGAAGAACGAGCCCGCGCGGACCGGTATGCCCAGGGGGTGCACATAGCCGTCGCCGTCCGCGGCCCGCTCGGCGACCGAGGTGAGGTACGGGCCCAGGAACACGGTGAGGACGCTCGTCGAATAGACCGAGCAGGCCCAGTCGTAGACGTACCATCCGCGCTGCTCGCGCCGGAGCCCGACGGATTCGTCCGCCGGCTCCGTCCGCAGGGTGTCGGTACCCACCCGTGCCCTCGCTTCCCCGCTGTTCTGCGAAGGCTCGGCCGGGGCGGTCGGGCGGTCAGACCCAGACGCCGCGGTCCTCCATGACCTTGCGCAACGTGTCGATGTGATCGGTCATGATGCCATCAACCCCCAGGTCCAGGAGCCGGTGCATCCGCGCGGGTTCGTTGACGGTCCACACGTGCACCTGCAGCCCGCGCGCGTGGGCGGCGCGGACGAAGCGGTGGTCGACCACGGGCACGCCCGACTGGGCCTCGGGCACCTGCGCGGCCACGGCCGACCGGCGCACCGCGGCCGGCAGCCCCCAGGAGCGCAGCCGCAGGTTCAGCACCCCGCGCGTGCCGAACGAGGTGGCCAGCCGCGGCCCGGCCAGTCGCTGGGCCCGCAGGACGCGCGCCTCGGAGAAGGAGCCCGCGCAGACCCGGTCCCAGGCGTTCGTGCGCTCGATCAGGTCCAGCAGGGGCCGCAGCGCCGGCTCCGCCTTGATGTCGACGTTCCAGCGCACCTCGGGGAAGGTCTCCAGCAGCTCCTCGAACAGCGGCACCGGCTCCCGGCCGCCCACGCGCGCGTGCTGTATGTCCGCCCACGGCAGGTCGCCGATCCGGCCCGCGCCGTCGGTGACCCGGTCCAGGGTCGCGTCGTGGAAGGCGACCAGCCGGCCGTCCGCCGTGGCGTGCACGTCCGTCTCGATGTATCGGTAGCCCAGCTCCACCGCGCGCCGGAACTGGGCCACGGTGTTCTCCAGGCCGTCGGCGGCCCCTCCCCGGTGGGCGAAGGCGATCGGCCCCGGGTGATCCAGGTACGGGTGGCGCAGGGGCGGTGTCGTGAGGGTCACGGACGCAGTATGACCCGCTCGGGCGTCGCGCCGGCAACGACCGTGCTGCCCGCCGATGCCGACGGCACGGCGAACATCCGCAGGAACAGCTGGGCCAGCGGGCCGATGGACACGGCGTACAGCACGGTGCCCACGCCGATGGTGCCGCCCAGCGTGAACCCGGTGGCCACCACCGCGACCTCGATCACCGTCCGCATCAGCCGGATCGACCGGCCGGTGCGCCGGTGCAGCCCCGTCATCAGGCCGTCGCGCGGCCCGGGACCGAGGCGTGCCGCGATGTACAGGCCGGTGGCCGCGCCGTTCAGCACGATCCCCGCGAGCAGCAGCGGGACGCGCACCGCGAGGGAACGCACGTCCGGCAGGAGCGCGAGCGTGCCGTCCATGGCGAGGCCGACCACGAAGACGTTGGAGACCGTGCCGAGTCCCGGCCGCTGGCGCAGCGGGATCCACAACAGCAGCACCGCCGCGCCCACGACGATCGACACCACCCCGATGCTGAGCCCGGTCAGCTCCGCGAGCCCCTGGTGGAGCACGTTCCACGGCTCCAGTCCGAGGCCCGCCGCCACGAGCAGCGCGGAACTCGCGCCGTAGAGCGTGAGACCGGCGTACAGCTGGACCAGCCGTCGTCCGAGACGGCGATCGGGAACGGACGCGCTGGCAGCGGACACGTGAATACCCCCCTGAGTGGTGGCGGTGGCCTGACACATGACACTCTGTGGCTTGGGAAGAATCCCCATCCATGGCCAATTCGGGGAAGGTGGACTGATCTTCATGGCGCAGTGGACCTCGGCAGTGGGGGCCGCGCAGCTCGCCCGGCTCCTCAACTCCCAGCAGGACCGCCCGGCCGGCCCCGGCACCCGCCGTCCCCCCGCCTATCGCTCCCTCGCCGACGGCATCCGCCTGCTGGTGCTCGAGGGACGCGTCCCGGTGGCCGCGCGCCTGCCCGCGGAACGCGAACTGGCCCTGGCCCTGTCCGTCAGCCGCACCACGGTCGCGGCGGCCTACGAGGCGCTGCGCGGCGAGGGCTTCCTGGAGTCACGGCGCGGCGCGGGCAGCTGGACCGCCGTACCGGCCGGCAACCCGATCCCGGCCCGCGGTCTGGAACCGCTGCCCCCGGAGGCCCTCGGCTCGGTGATCGACCTGGGCTGTGCCTCCCTCCCGGCGCCCGAGCCCTGGCTCACCCGGGCCGTGCAGGGCGCCCTGGAGGAACTGCCGCCGTACGCCCACACCCACGGTGACTATCCGGCGGGCCTCCCCGCCCTGCGCTCGATGATCGCCGAGCGCTACACCGCGCGCGGGATCAACACCATGCCGGAACAGATCATGGTGACCACCGGGGCGATGGGCGCCATCGACGCGATCTGCCATCTCTTCGCGGGCCGCGGCGAGCGGATCGCCGTGGAGTCGCCGTCCTACGCCAACATCCTCCAGCTGATGCGCGAGGCGGGCGCCCGGCTGGTCCCGGTCGCGATGGCCGAGGGCCTGTCCGGCTGGGACATGGACCGCTGGCGCCAGGTCCTGCGTGAGGCCGCGCCGCGCATCGCCTATGTGGTCGCCGACTTCCACAACCCCACCGGGGCGCTCGCCGGCGAGGACCAGCGGCGCCGCCTGGTGGACGCGGCCCGCTCGGCCGGCACGGTCCTCGTCGCCGACGAGACGATGTCCGAACTCTGGCTCGACGAGGACGTCCGGGACGGCGGCATGCCTCGCCCGGTGTGCGGGTTCGACCCGGCCGGCTCCACGGTGATCACGGTCGGCTCGGCCAGCAAGGCGTTCTGGGCGGGGATGCGCATCGGCTGGGTGCGCGCGGCGCCGGACGTCATCCGCAGCCTGGTCGCGGCGCGGGCGTACGCCGACCTGGGCACGCCGGTGCTGGAGCAGCTGGCCGTGAACTGGCTCTTCAGCACGGGTGGCTGGGAGCAGGCGGTGGAGCTGCGCCGCGCGCAGGCCCGGGAGAACCGCGACGCGCTGGTCACGGCCCTCCGCCGGGAGCTGCCCGACTGGGAGTTCGAGGTTCCGCAGGGCGGCCTGACCCTCTGGGTGCGCGCCGGTGGCCTCTCCGGCTCCCGTCTCGCGGAGGCGGGCGAGCGTGTCGGCGTCCGCGTCCCGTCCGGCCCCCGCTTCGGCGTCGACGGCGCGTTCGAGGGCTACGTGCGCCTTCCGTTCACCGTCGGGGGAGCGGTGGCGGAGGAGGCGGCGACCCGCCTCGCCGCCGCGGCCCGGCTGGTGGAGTCGGGCGCGACGGGGGCGGGGGAGTCTCCGCGGACGTTCGTGGCGTAGGGGGGCGGCGGGGCCGGGGCGTCCCGGCTGCCGTTCCGGAAGGGGTGCGCGGTCGCCGTGGCTAGGAACTCTCGGCGGCCACGGCCTCCACGGCCACCGGTGCCCTCTCCACCGCCGGCTTCGTCAGATCCGCCGAGGGCGCCGGTTCCGCGGGCTGTTCCGGGTCCGCCGGCCGGGCGGCGTCCGCGGGCGTGCTCCTGGCCGGCAGCAGCTCCAGCACCGCCTGCCGGTCGGCGTCACTCGTGGCGTCGTCGTAGGGATCAGGCGTACGCGGCACCTGGAGCCGGTGCACCGGACCGGACCCCAGCCGGGCGTACCCCCGACCGGGCGGCACGTGCGCCGGCGGTGTCGTGTGCGGCGGCACCCCCAGCACCGCCGCCACCTGCTGCGGCGCCGCGGTTCCGAGGACCACACGCGCGCGCGTGTGCTGCCGTACCGCGTCGCTCAGCGTCTCCATGCTGTCGAAGTGCTCGGCCAGCACCACGGTGACGTTCGCCGCGCGGCCGTGCCGCAACGGCACCTGGAGCAGCGACTGGGGGTCCCTGCGGCCGTCCGCCGTCGCGAGGTGCGTGAAGACGCCGGGCCGGTCCAGCAGGATCCACAGCGGGCGCCGGGTGTCCTCGGGCGGCGGGTCGCCGGCCTGCCGGGCCAGGTTGACCGCGATGAGCCGGCGCTCGGTCTCCTGCGCGGTCCACTCCATGCTGGCCAGCGCCCCGGGCAGGGCGCACTCCACGGCCAGGACGCCGTCCCGGCCGGTCAGGCAGGCGTACTCGCCGGTGCCGCCGCCGTCCACGATCAGTACATCGCCGTACTGCAGCGCCTGCAGGGCGATGGAGCGCAGCAGGGTGGACGTGCCGCCGCCCGGGTGGCCCACGGCCAGCAGGTGCGGCTCGGTGGAGCGGATGCCGGTGCGCCAGACGACCGGTGGGACGTCGATCCGTTCCTCGCCGTAGGAGAGGGGGAGCGTGCGCTGGACCTCGCTCGGGTCGGTGAAGCCGAGGACGGTCTCGCCCGGCGCGGTGACGAAGCGCTGGGCGGGGACGTCGGCGGGCAGCGGGGGGAGGACGGTGACGGTGAGCTGGTTGCCCGCCTCCTCCCAAGCGAAGTGGTACTCACGGCCGCGCCCCGCCTTCGCGGCGAGCAGCTGCTCGATCCGCGCGCGGGTCTCCGGTTCGCCGTCCGGGAAGTACGCGGGGTAGCGGAGCACGAGGTGCCCGACGCGCCCGGCGTCGTCGAACTCGTGCGCCGTGAAGGCCTTCTCCCACTCCCCGCCGTGCGCGTACAGCGGCGCCGGGTCCTCGGAGCTGGAGAAGTACGGCACCAGGGCCTCGTACAGGGTCTGGAGCCGTTCGGTCTGGGACTCGTCGGGCCCTTCGGGCGCCGACGGGGTGCGGTCGCGGCCCTGCCAGGCCGCTGCCGCCATCACCGCGATGACGGCGAGCAGCGGCCCGTACGGCACAAGGGCCACGACCAGGACCATGGAGGCCACCAGGAACAGCAGTGGCCCGCGCTTGTCCTTGGGTGTGTCCGCCCACTTGCGCCGGCCGGCCGAGGCCAGCAGGCGCAGTCCGCGCGTCACGGTGATCAGCGGGTGGAGGATGTCGGTGGCGCTGTCGGCCGCCGTCCGGGCCAGCTCCCTGCTCCGGGCGATCTGCGTCCGGGCGATCTGGGCGCTGTCCTTGCTCAGGATGCGGGGGAGAGGGCGCCGGGCCACTGCTGTCTCCTGGTGGTGCGTACGGGCGGGACGGACGGACGGGGTCAGAACTTGATGCCGCCGAGGAGGCCGGCCAGGCTCTCGCCGCCGGCCTTGATGCTGGGGGCGATGCCCGTGCTGGCGAGATAGAAGCCGAACAGCGCCGAGGTGCATGCGTGCGAGCCCTTGAGTCCGTCCTTCCGGAAGAAGAGGAAGACGATGATGCCGAGCAGCAGGACGCCTGAGAGGGAGAGGATCATTTCGGGTCTCCTGGTGTCGAAGGTGGGGGACAGTCACCATGAGTTCTTCCAGGATCACAGCATGTATCCATACGATTAAAGGTGCAACTGGGTGAAAAACGATACTTTTCCTCCACCCGGAGGAACCGGCATCGGCCCGGTTGACCAGGCGTGTTGCCTCCGACGTGGCCTGTCGCTGATCTTTACCTCGGGCACATCGGGTCATGTGCCGCAGGAGCCAGTACGCTGGCGATTCACTCGTACGGCCGCGCACCGAACGCTGCCGTACGCTCGCTCAGTTCCCGAAGCAGTCCCCCGAACGTGCAAGGAGAGGCGGTCCGGCCGATGAGTGAAGCCCCCGACCCCGAGGTCGTGGAGCTGGCGACCAAGATCTTCGATCTGGCCCGGCAGGGGCAGACCGAGGCGCTCGTGGCGTATGTCGACGCGGGTGTTCCGGCCAACCTCACCAACGACCGCGGCGACTCCCTGGTGATGCTCGCCGCCTATCACGGCCACGCCGACGCGGTGCGCGCGCTGCTCGCCCGCGGCGCGGCGGCGGACCATGTCAACGACCGGGGTCAGACCCCGCTCGCGGGTGCCGTCTTCAAGGGGGAGACGGACGTGATCAAGGCCCTCCTGGAGGGCGGAGCCGACCCTTCCGCGGGTACGCCGTCGGCCGTCGACACGGCCCGCATGTTCGCCAAGACGGAACTCCTGGAACTGTTCGGCGCACACTGAAGCGAGTGTCCTGACCAGGTACGACACGGAAAACGGGGGAGGCGGTAAAGGGCCGCCGGAAATACGGTCGCGGCAGCACACACCGCGGGTCATCATGACGTCGTGATTCACGGACGCGATGGCTGGGCAGGTGTTGCCGCACCGCGCGGACCGTGATGCGGTCCGCATGGGCCACCGACGAGAGGCAGAGAGAGATGGTCTACAGCAAGCAAGAGACGGCGGGCGCTCCGACGTTGTGTCACGTGGCCAGGTAATGCGTGTTCCCCGGTTGCGTCGACGCTTGATGTGAGGCTGTTTCCCATGTTCGATCCGGTCATAGCGCCCAGCGGTACGCTGCTCGGGCTGCTCCAGCGCGGCCGTGGCGACGGCACGCTGCACGCGCTCACGGCCCCGCGCGCCGAAGCGCTCGCGGCGCTGAACCACTGTGTGCTGCGCGACCCCCGCCACGACTGGCAGGTGGAGAACCGCTCCCTGTACTACGCCCGGCTCTACCTCGATCTGAACGGCGAGCTGGACGCCGTCCGGGCGCACCTCTTCGACCCCGAGGACATCGTCGACACCGACGAGTCCCGCACCGGCCTGGCCCTGGCCGTCCTCGGGCACCTCGCCTCCTACGGCAGGCGGGACGCCCTCGAACTGCTGCGCAGGTACGCCGCGCACGGCTCCAACTGGGCATGGGCGCTGGACGAGCTGGCCCTGCGGGACGACGACGCGGGCCTGCGTGCCCTCGCCGCCCCCGTCCTGGCCCGCTTCGCCACCGATCCCGAGGGCGAGGCCGAGCTGGCCGCCGCCGTGCGCGACGCCTTCGAGCCACGGCCCTGGCGGCTGTGGGCCGAGGATCCGCGCGAATCGATCGCCACGCGTGTGCGTGCCGCCCAGGAGGCAGGCTGCTTCGACCGCTGGCAACGACAGATGCGCCCCACCGGCCCGCGCCCCGGCTGGAGCGTGCGCGCCGTCTTCGAGTGGGCCCAGCAGGGCATGGAGCGCGGTGCCGCCCTCCATGTGCCCGCCGCCCGCTGCCTGGCCGCCGTGGCCGGCCCCGAGGACCGGCCGGAGATCCTCCAGGCCGCCCGGAACGGCACCGACGGAGCCCGCTGCACCGCCCTGCGCTACCTCGCCGACAGCAACGACCCCGACGCGCTCGACCTGGTCGAGGCCGCGGTCGTCGACGGCACGGCACCCGTGGTGGAGGCCGCCGTCGACGCCTTCGAACGGATGCGCAGCGTCGCCGCCGTCGACCGCGCCCGCCGCTGGGCCCAGCGCCCCGACGCGCTCGGCGCCGCCGCCGGCCGCGTGCTCGCCTGCCGCGGCGGCACCCGGGACCGCGACCTCGTCCTCGGCGCCCTCCGTGAAGCCGTGCGCGGCGAGGGACCGGACGCGCCCACCCTGTGGACCCTCGTCGACGGCGCCGGGCGCCTCGGCATCGCCTGCGCGGCTCCCGTCCTGCGGCACATCTACCGGGAGACGGCCTCCTCCCACCTCCGCGGTCGCGCCGCCCGCGCACTGGCCGCCACCGATCCCTCCTACGCCGCCGGCTTCGCCGTCGAATGCCTGTGGGACTGCGAGGAGACCACCCGCGAGATCGCCGCCCGGCACGCCGAGACCGGTGACGCCCGCGTCGTGGAGCGCCTGCGCCGCCTGGCCGCCGATCCGGCCGAGGAGGCCGAGGTGCAGACCGCGGTACGCAGCCGCTTCGGACCCGACGCGGCCCTCGGCTGACCCCCCCGCGCGCCATCCGCCCGGGCGGACGCCCGCCCGCCGCGTGAACACCCGGTGACTCGCAGATCAGGCGGCCATGACGGCCGCCTGACCTGCTCGGGTGTGCAGCCCAACGCTCATGGGACGTTCCCCGGGCGGAAAGATCGAAGTTGACGCGGGCACGTCCGGCGCGGCGACAACACCCGTATGCGTGTCGTCATCGTGACCGAATCCTTTCCCCCCGATGTGAACGGCGTGGCCCACTGCGCGCTCCAGACCGCCCGGCACCTCGTAGATCGCGGTCACCACCCGCTCGTCGTCGCCCCCGCCCCCTCCCCCCTGTTCTCGGCCTCGCTCGAACAGGGCGGAACCCCCACCGGCAGCGGCCCGGACACGGACGCCCCGTGCCCGGTCGTCCGGATCCCCTCCCTCCCGCTCCCCGGCTACCCCCAGGTCCGCGTCGCGCTGCCCAGCAGGCGCCTCGCCGCGGCCCTCGTCGCGCACCGTCCCGACGTGGTCCACCTGGCCAGCCCCTTCGTCCTCGGCGTCCGCGGCATGGCCGCCGCCGCCCGGCTCGGTGTCCCCGCCGTCGCCGTCTACCAGACCGACCTGGCCGGCTACGCCCGTACCTACATGGGCGCCGGTGAGGCCGCCGCCTGGCGCCGCATCCGCTCCGTGCACGGCGCCGCCGACCGCACCCTGGCTCCCTCCAGCGCCGCCCTGTCCGATCTGGAGGCGCACGGTGTTCCGCGGGTACGGCTGTGGCCGCGCGGCGTGGACACCGTACGTTTTCGGCCGGAGCGCCGTGACGAGGAGCTGCGCCGCGCACTCGCCCCGAACGGCGAACTGATCGTCGGCTACGTGGGCCGGCTCGCTCCCGAGAAGCACGTCGAACTGCTCTCCGGGGTCTGCTCGCTGCCCGGCGTCCGGCTCGTGGTCGTCGGCGACGGCCCCAGCCGGCCGCACCTCAGCGAGGCCCTGCCCGGAGCGGTCTTCCTGGGCCGCCGCACCGGCGACGAGCTGGCCCGGATCTTCGCCTCACTGGACCTGTTCGTGCACACCGGCCCCTTCGAGACCTTCTGCCAGACCGTCCAGGAGGCCATGGCCAGCGGTGTCCCGGTCGTCGCGCCCGCCGCCGGCGGACCGCTCGACCTGGTCGCCCACGGCCGCACCGGCCTGCTCGTGCCGCCGCGCGACGCCGACGCCGTGCGGAAGGCCGTCCGCGCCCTCGCCGCCGCTCCCACGCAGCGGGCCGTGTACGGCGCCACCGCCCGCTCGACGGTCGAGGGCCGCACCTGGGCCGCCGTCGGCGACCGGCTCCTCGCCCACTACGACGAGGTCCTCGCGGCCCGCAGGACGGCGGTGGCGGCATGACCGGACCGTCCCTGCGCATCGTCCGCCTCGCCAACTTCGTCGCACCCGCCTCCGGCGGCCTGCGCACCGCCCTGCGCGAACTGGGCAAGGGCTTCCGGGCCGCGGGCCACGAGCCCGTCCTGATCGTCCCCGGCGAGCGGCACACCGACCGCGACACCGAGCAGGGCCGCGTCCTCACCCTGCCCGGCCCGCTGCTGCCCGGCACCGGCGGCTACCGCGTCCTCACCGACAAGCGCCGCGTGGCCGCCCTTCTGGAGGAGCTGGCCCCGGACCGCCTGGAGATCTCGGACCGGACCACCCTGCGCTGGACCGGCCGCTGGGCCCGCCGTGCGCGCGTGCCCGCCGTGATGGTCTCCCACGAGACCGCCGACGGCGTCCTGCGCACCTGGGGCCTGCCCGATCATCTCGCCCGGCGCGCCGCCGACTCCCTCAACACCCGGACCGCGCACGTCTACTCGCGGGTGGTGTGCACCACCGAGTTCGCCGAGCGCGAGTTCGCGCGCATCGGCGCGCGCAACGTCGTACGCGCCCCCCTGGGCGTCGACCTGATGGAACGCCACCCCGCCCTGCGCGACCCCGGGCTGCGCGCCCGCCACGCGCGCGCGGACCAGGCACTGCTGGTGATGGCCTCCCGGCTCTCCGTCGAGAAGCGCCCCGGCACCGCCCTCGACGCCCTGGAGTCGCTGCTGCGCCGCGGGCGGCGCACGGCGCTCGTGGTGGCCGGGGACGGGCCGCTGCGGGCCCGGCTGGAACAGCGCGCGCGGGACCGCGGCCTCCCGGTGACCTTCCTGGGGCACGTCTCCGACCGGGCCGCCCTCGGCGCGCTCCAGGCGTCCGCCGACCTGTGCCTCGCGCCCGGACCCGCCGAGACCTTCGGCCTGGCCGCCCTGGAGGCCATGGCGTGCGGCACGCCCGTGGTGGCCAGCGCCTCCTCCGCGCTGTCCGAGGTCATCGGCTCCGCCGGGGCCACCGCGGCCGGCAGCGGGGAGGCGTTCGCGGACGCCGTGGAGCTGCTCCTGGAACGCGGCGAGCCCGAGCGCCGGGAAGCGGCACGCGCGCGTGCGGAGTGCTTCGGCTGGGGAGCGGCCGTCGAGGCCTTCCTGGCGGCCCACGACGCGGAAGTGCTGCGCCGCGCCGGCTCCCGGCCCGCCGTGCCGGAGGCCGCGGCATGAGACCCGTCCGCTTCGTCGCCCTCGGGGACTCGCTGACCGAGGGCGTGGGCGACCCGGCCGACGGCGGATGGCGGGGCTGGGCCGCCCTGCTCGCCGCCGCGCTCGCCGAGAACAGCGAGGACGTGCGGTTCACCAACCTCGCGGTCAGCGGGGCGCAGACCCGGGACGTGCTGGAGCGGCAGACGCCGGCCGCCCTGGAGCTGCGCCCCGACCTGGTGTCCGTGATCATCGGCGTCAACGACACGCTGCGCCGCACCTTCGACATCCACGCCGTGGCCGCCCGCCTCGACCAGGTCTACGCGGCCTTCACCCGCCAGGGCGCCACCGTGCTCACCGCCTGCCTGCCCGACCCCGGCGCGATGCTCCGGCTCCCGGGCGCCCTGGCCCGCCCGCTGGCCCGCCGGCAGCGGGCGGTCAACGCGGTCGTCCACGCGCTGTCCGACCGCCACGGCGCCGTCCACCTGCACGCGGCGGACGGTGGCTGGATCAGCGACCGGTCCCTGTGGAGCGCGGACCGGCTGCACCCGGGCGAGCGGGGCCACCGGCAGCTCGCCGTCCGCTGCCACGCCCTGCTCGCCGAGGCGGGCCGGGCGACCGGCGAACCGCCCTCCCCGGAGCCGGAGTCCCCCGCGCCGACCCGCACGGCCGGACTGTGGTGGCTGGCCACGGCCGGGACCGGCTGGGTCGTCCGGCGCTGCGACGACCTGCTGCCGCAGCTGCTGCGCCTCGCCGCCGACGAACTGCGCCACCGCGCCCGGGGCACCGGCGCCCGCCTGGACCTGCGCGCGTCCGCGGAGGTCTCCGCCGCCCTCGCCGCCCTGAAGGAGACCACCGGCGCCGAGGCCCGGCGGCCCCGCACCGACGCGCGCGCCGCCCTGCCGGAGGGCGCCGTGGAGGCGGTTCCGGTGCAGCGGCCCGGTACCGATGAGCGGGCGGTCCGGCCGGACGGCGCCGGCGAGACCGTCCCGGGCGGGGAGGCTCAGCGGCGCCGCACCGCCACGAACCGGACCGGGGTCCCTGGCAGCGCCTGCGCGGCGGCCGGCAGGTCGGCGGAGCGGACCACCGCGATCACCGGGTAGCCGCCGGTGGTCGGATGGTCCGCGAGGAAGACCACCGGGCGCCCGTCCGGCGGCACCTGGACCGCGCCGAGGACCATGCCCTCGCTGGGGAGTTCACCGGACCGGGCCCGCTCCAGCGCGGGCCCCTCGGTGCGCAGGCCGATGCGGTTGCTGGCCGCGGCGACCCGGTACGCGCGCGTGGTGAGGCCCCGGACCGACCCCGCCGTGAACCAGTCGGCGCGCGGACCCGGGGTCACCCGGAGCACGAGTTCGGCCGGGGGACGCGGCTGCGGCGCGCCGTCCACGCGCGCGGGCGGGCCCGCGGCGGCGCCCAGCGGCAGCACCACGCCGTCCGCGAGCGGCGCCGGGCCCAGCCCGGACAGCAGGTCGGTGGCGCGGCTGCCGAGGACCAGCTCCGTGGCGACGCCGCCGGAGACGGCCACATAGCTGCGGACGCCGGCCGTGGCCGCGCCCACCTCCAGCAGCGCGCCGGCCGGCAGCACGACCGGGGCGCCCCAGGCGGCCGGACGGCCGTCCACCGCCACCGGGCAGGGCGCGCCGCCCACCGCCACGGTCACCGCCGCACGAGGGCGCAGCGCACAGCCGTCGAGGGTGGTCTCCAGGACGGCGGCGTCCGGCGGATTGCCGACGAGCCGGTTCACCAGGGCCGCCGCGGGCGGGTCGAGCGCTCCGGAGCGCGGCACACCGAGATGCGCGTACCCCGGCCGCCCACGGTCCTGCACGGTGGTGAGTGCCCCGGCGCGCACCACGACGAGCGCACGATCGCTCATGCGCCCTCCCCGGCCCGGGCCGCCGGCCCGGCGACGCCGTCCCGTGCCGCTCCGGCGTTCCCGCGCGCGGGGGCGGGTGGCCACTCCCCGGTCACGCGTCCTCCACCGGGACGAACCGCACGCGCGTCCCCGGTGCCAGCAGAGCGGCCGGCACGCGCGCGTGGTCCCAGAGCACCGCGTCCGTCGTACCGATCAGCTGCCAGCCGCCCGGCGAGGGGCGCGGGTACACGCCCGTGTACGGCCCGGCCAGCGCCACCGCACCGGCGGGGACCGCCGTGCGCGGGGTGGCGCGGCGCGGGACGTCGTAGCGGTCCGGGAGACCGGTGAGATAGCCGAAGCCGGGGGCGAACCCGCAGAAGGCCACCGTGAACTCGGTCCCGGCGTGGATGCGGGCCGCCTCCCGCTCGGTCACCCCCCAGTGCCCGGCGACCGCCGCGAGGTCCGGGCCGTCGTAGCGGACGGGCAGTTCGATCAGCTCGCGCGCGCGTGCGGGCGCCTTCGGCACCTGCGCGACGGACAGTTCCGCCGCCCGGCGGGCCGGGTCGTCCAGCCCGTCGAGCAGGACCGTACGGGCCGCCGGGACGATCTCGCGGACGGTGAGCGTGCCCTCCGCGCGGCGGCGCAGCAGCTCCGCGTGCAGGGCCTGCGCCTCCGCCCCGGAGGACACCTCGACGAGGAGGGCGTCGTCGCCGACGGGCAGTGCCCTCACGCGAACGCCTCCACCCGCACGCCCGCCGCGACCAGGCGCTCACGCACCCGGCGGGCCAGGCCGACCGCGCCGGGCGTGTCCCCGTGCAGGCACAAGGAGCGGGCGCGCACCTGGATGCGCGTGCCGGAGTGCGCGACCACCACGCCGGAGCGTGCGAGGCTCACCGAGCGCTCCACGACGGCCTCCGGGTCGGTGACCACGGCGCCCTCCCGGCCGCGCGGCACCAGCGTGCCCTCGTCGGTGTACGCGCGGTCCGCGAACGCCTCCGTGACGGCCGGCAGCCCCGCCTCCGCGGCCAGCTCCAGCAGCCGCGAGCCGGGCAGTCCCAGCACCGGCAGCGAGGCGTCGGCCAGGTGGACGCCCTCGATCACCGCGCGGGCCTGTTCCTCGTCGCGCACGACCCGGTTGTAGAGCGCGCCGTGCGGCTTGACGTACGCCACGCGTGCGCCCGCCGCCCGCGCGAACACCTCCAGGGCGCCGATCTGGTAGGCCACTTCGGCCGCCAGTTCGGCGGGCGGCACATCCATCGCGCGCCGCCCGAAACCGGCGAGGTCCCGGTAGGAGACCTGCGCGCCGATCGTCACGCCGCGCTCGGCCGCCAGTTCGCACACCCGGCGCATGGTGGCCGCGTCCCCGGCGTGGAAGCCGCAGGCCACGTTGGCGCTGCTGACGACGGACAGCAGCTCCTCGTCGTCGGTCAGCCGCCAGCGGCCGAAGCCCTCGCCGAGGTCGGCGTTCAGATCGATCGCGGTCATGGTGTTCTCGTGTCTCCGGTTCTCGTGGGGGCGGGGGAAGGCCGGTCTCAGTCGACGCCGACCAGCCGGTACTGCTCGTCTCGGGCGTCGGTCAGGAACATCTGCCCCGGCGCGTGCGTGATCGCGAACGGCGGCCTGGAGGCCGTCACGGCGGCCTGCGGAGTCACCCCGCAGGCCCAGAACACCGGGATGTCCCCGTCGGCGGCGGTCACCGGCTCGCCGAAGTCCGGCCGGCCGAGGTCCTCGATGCCCAGGGCCGACGGATCGCCGCAGTGGACCGGACCGCCGTGCACGGCCGGCAGCAGGCTGCTCTCCCGGATCGCGGCCGCCAGGTGCTCCGGCGGCACGGGCCGCATGGACACCACCATCGGTCCGCGCAGCCGCCCCGCCTCCCGGCAGGCCCGGCCGGTCACGTACATCGGCACGTTCCGGCCCTGTTCGACGTGCCGGATGGGCACGCCCGCGCGGGCCAGCGCCCACTCGAAGGTGAAACTGCACCCGAGCAGGAACGACACCAGGTCCTCGCGCCAGTACGCGCGCACGTCCGTGGGTTCGTCGACCAGCTCGCCGTCCTGCCACACCCGGTAGCGCGGCAGATCCGTGCGCAGGTCGGCGCCCTCGGCGAGGACGGTCGCCGGGGAGCCGGCGTCCGTGACGTCGAGCACGGGACACGGCTTGGGATTGCGCTGGCAGAACAGCAGCATGTCGTAGGCCCAGTCGGCGGGCACCGCGATCAGGTTGGCCTGCGTGTGGCCCGCCGCCACGCCGGCGGTGGGGCCGGTCAGGCCCGCGCGGAAGCGCTCCCGCGCGGCTTGGGGGCTCCACGCGTGCGCGTGGGCGTCGACCGTGGTGACGGGACGGTCCTCGGTACGGTCCACCCGCCTCACGCCAGCTCCTCCCCGCGCGTCTCCGGCAGCCCCAGCAGCGCCAGCGCGGCGAGTCCGTAGCCGATCGCGCCGAAGACCAGCGCGCCGCCGACGCCCCAGCTGTCCGCCAGGAAGCCCACCAGGGTCGGGAACACCGCGCCCACCGCGCGGCCCGTGTTGTAGGTGAAGCCCTGCCCGGTGCCGCGCACCGCCGTCGGGTACAGCTCGCTCAGATAGGAGCCGAAGCCGCTGAAGATGGCCGACATGCAGAAGCCGAGCGGGAATCCGAGCACCAGCAGCAGGGTGTCGGCGCCGTGCGGGATGTTCGCGTACGCCAGGACGCACAGCGCCGACAGCAGCGCGAACAGCCAGATGTTGGTGCGCCGGCCGAGCCGGTCGGTGAGGTGGCCGCCGGTCAGGTAGCCGAGGAAGGCGCCGGAGATCAGGAACGTCAGATAGCCGCCGGTGCCGACCACCGACAGACCGCGCTCGGACTTCAGGTACGTGGGCACCCAGGTCGCCAGCGTGTAGTAGCCGCCCTGCACGCCCGTGGACAGCAGGCTCGCGAAGACCGTGGTGCGCAGCAGGCCCGGGGCGCCGTCCCGGCCGGGCCGGAAGATCGCCGCGAACGAGCCCCGCCGCGGGTCCTGCTCGCGGGCCGCGGTCGCCGTGGGGGCGTCGTGCACCCGGCGGCGCAGCCACACCACGAGCAGCGCCGGCAGCGCACCGGTCCAGAACATCACCCGCCAGGCCAGGTCGTCGTCGGCGAACGAGAAGACCAGCGTGTAGACGATCGCCGCCAGTCCCCAGCCGACCGCCCAGGAGCTCTGGACCGCGCCGAGCGTACGGCCCCGGTGGCGCGCGCTCGCGTACTCGGCGACCAGGATCGCGCCGACCGCCCACTCGCCGCCGAAGCCGAGCCCCTGGAGGGCGCGGAAGACCAGCAGGGTCTCGTAGGTGGGCGCGAAACCGCAGGCGACGGTGAACACGGCGTACGTGATCACCGTGATCATCAGGGCCCGGACCCGGCCCACCCGGTCCGCGACCACGCCCGCGGCGGCGCCGCCGACCGCCGAGACCACCAGGGTGACGGTGGTGAACAGGCCCGTCTGGCCGCTGTCGAGACGGAAGTACGCCGCGAGCGCCACCATGCTCAGCGGCAGTGTGAAGTAGTCGTAGGAATCCAGGGCATATCCGCCGAAAGCTCCGGCGAACGCGCGCCGGCCGCGCGGACCGAGGGCGTGCAGCCAGCCGAACGCGCCGTCCTCGGCGGCGTGTTCGCCGGTGCCTTCGCCGGGCGTCGGCCGAGCGGCGCCGGCAGGGGCGGCGGGCCGGGGCGGTGGTGTCGTGCTCATGGGCACCTCGCAGAGGGGGACGGAGGGTGCGGGGAAGTGAGCCGTGCGGAGCACCGTAGGGGATCGTTCAACGATCCTTCAATACCCACGTTGTTTCGTTCTGGTGTCTGCGATTGAATTCCGGGCATGGCAGAGCAGCTGACGGGACTGGCCGGCGACCGCGTCCTTCTGGGCCGCACCAGCACCGCGGAACGGGTTTCGGACATCCTCAGAAGCCGCATCGCCGAGGGGTACTTCCCGCCCGGCACCCGCCTCTCGGAGGACGGCATCGGAGGGGCGCTCGGCGTCTCCCGCAACACCCTGCGCGAGGCGTTCCGCCTGCTCACCCACGAGCGCCTGCTGATCCACGAACTCAACCGGGGCGTGTTCGTCCGGGTCCTGACCGTCGAGGACGTCGAGGACATCTACCGCACGCGCTCCCTCGTCGAGTGCGCCGTCGTCCGCGGCCTGGGCTCGCCGCCGTACCGGCTGGGAGGGCTGGTCGCGGCGGTCGAGGAAGGGCGGACGGCGGCCACGGAGCATGACTGGAAAGGGCTGGGTACGGCCAACATCCACTTCCACCGGGAACTGGTCGCCCTGGCCGGCAGCGAACGCACCGACGAACTGATGCGCAGCGTCTTCGCCGAGCTGCGCCTGGCCTTCCACGTCGTGGACGACCCGCGCCGGCTGCACGAGCCGTACCTCGCCCGCAACGGGCAGATCCTCCAGGCGCTCCAGGCCGGGAACCGGCGCGGCGCGGAACGGCTGCTGGAGACCTACCTGGCGGACTCGCTGGAGCGGGTGGTGGAGGTGTACCGGCGCCGGGTGGGCGAGGACGGCACCGGCGCGTCTTGAGGGTCTGTGACGGCCGTCGCTTCTGCGTCGTTTGGGTTGTTGTCAGACCGAGGACCTAGTCTGTGCACCGTGACTTCGCCTGCATCGACGGACAGCGTTCCGCCCCAGCTCAGCGCGGGGCCGCGCCCGGCTCCGGGTCCGGCCGCCGACGAGGGGCTGGCGCGTCGGCTGCGCGCGCTCGCCTGCACCGCGCCGCTGCACGACCTGGACGCGCGCAAGGCCAACCTGGCCGGCGAGTACTCGGTGTACGGGATGGCCGAGGTGGCGCTGGCCGCCATCGACCTGGTCACGCTGAACATGGACTTCGACACGGGCGCCGACCACGAGCAGATCGTGGCCCGGCTGGTCCCGCGCATCGCCGCCCAGGCCCCGCACCGGTCCGCCGCCGAGCACGAGCGGGTGGCCCGCTGGGTCCTGGAGAACCTGATCAACGTCGGCAGCGCGGACCGCGGCTTCCGCGCGGTCTACGGCACCTTCGCGCCGGACGGCACGTACGTCCGGCGCGACTACGACTTCAAGCTGATCGAGGAGGTCCCCGGCCCCGGCGGCACGGTGTACCTGCGGACGACGGACGAGGCGGTCAACGTCCTGGTCGGTGCCCTCGACACCGACGTCACCAGCGCCCAGATCGCCGCCGAGGTCAAGCTGGAGGTGCTGATCAACCGCGGCCGGCTCGCCGACGCCCAGCTCGCCGCCGAACAGGCCCGCTACCGCACGGTGCAGTACTCCGAGACGCTCCGCCGGGCCCTGGACGCCACCCGGCGCAACGTCCGCGCGGTCGACTGGCTCAACGCCGTCCCCGACATGATCGCCGAGGCCCTGGACCACGTGGCCGAGCGCTACCGCCACGAGAACGCCATCCTCACCAACATCCGCAAGGCACGCGACGAGACCGAGGACGTCGAGCACAAGCGCCGCGCCGCCGACCTCGTGGACATCGTCAAGGACTGCATCCGGCGCCACACCCAGCTCCAGTCGCGTCTGCTGGAGGCGGGCCCGCTGTTCCGCGCGGAACAGGACCGGCAGGCCTTCGCCACGCCGGCGTCGACGTCCGGGATAGACCTCTACGGCCACCTCGTCGCCCCGGTCCTGCCGCTGCCCCTGGAGCAGGCGATCCGGGTCACGGACGCGTTCTTCGCACGCGGCACGGGTCTGCGCACGCCGGTGTCGGTGCGGGTCGGCGACCTCGTCGACATACTGCTGACCCCGCCCGTGGAGCGGGAGCACCTGGGCGCGGAGATGCCCGAACCCGACCTGATCGCGACGCCGGACGACAGCCGGTTCAGCGAGGAGCAGCTGGCCGCGGCGACGGAGCTGCTGGATCTGCCGGCGGACGCGCCGCGCAGACTGTCGGGACTGCTCACCGAGGCCCGGCGCACCGGTGACCCGGATCTGGCGTATCTGGTGGCTCTGCTGGCCGTCCACGCGGCCAGCCCCGCCGTCGGCACCGCCTACCGGCAGGGCGAGGAGAAGCTGCTGTTCGCCGTGGACGACGGGACCGAGCTGGACGATCCCGAGTTCGGCGGGGCGGACCTGATCGTGGGGACCGCGTTGCTGGACGCGGCGGGGATGGCGGCGGACCGGACGGAGGCGGCGTGAACGCACCGCCGGGAGTGCCCGGAGCACGGGAAGCACCGGGAGTACCGGAGGCGCCGGGAGACCGTGGGGCGGCTCTCGCGTGCGGACCGTCCGTGACCGGCCGCGCGGTCACCCGCGCCCCTGGGCAGGTCGTGCCCGCCCTCAGTGTCGAGAACAAGGAGTTGCAGTCGTGAGCGAGCCCGTCGAGTGGAGCGAGGCGGAGCCGTCCGCCCCGTCGGCGTCCGCCGCCGTCACCCCCGCCGACGCCGCCGACGCGGCGCGGCTCGTCGCCTTCGGACTGCAGCCCAAGCTGGTGCCCGCGCGCGACCAGGAGTACACCGAGCTGCTGCGCCGCTACCGCGAGGACCCGGCGTTCGCCCGGCTCGCGGACGCCGTCGCCGCCGGACTGGGGCTCGTCGTGCTGGAGGTGTCCCCACGCGCGGGGATGGCGGTGACCGCCGCCGAGGACTCCGTCTTCGCCGTTCGCATGGGGGACTACGCGCGTCGCACCACCGCGGACTCCGGCGACCGGTTCCTGCACGGTCTCGCCCATCTCGCCGTCGCCGCGCTGGCGTTCCCGCGCCCCGAGGACCTGGCCGACGACTCCTACATCGGCCGGGTCACCGTCAACGGCGTCGACGCCTTCGTCCGGCAGGCCTGCCGCCGTCTGGAGGAGCGCGCCGAGGAGCAGGGCGAGAACACCGACCCGGCGACGGACGCGCCCGGCCTCGAAGCCGCCTGGCGGATCTGGGCCAGACGCAGCGCCACCGGCGCCACCAAGGACGCCCGCCGGCCGGCCGCCTCCACCACCGGCATCGTCGCGAAGGCCCTGGCCTTCCTCACCGACTCGGGTTTCCTGCAGCGCACCGGCGACGACAACGGCGGGACGTACCGCACCACCGCCCGCTACCAGCTCCAGGTCCGCGACATGGCCGGCAGCGCCGCCATGGCCGAACTGCTGGAACTGGGCGTCGTCCCGGTCACCGACGGCACGGCCAGCCTGCTGCCCGCCGAGGACACCGACGACCTGGACCTGGTGGCCGACGCCGGGCTGCCGTTCCACTCCTGACGCCGAAGCTCCCGTAGCTCCGGACACTCCCGAACCACCGCACCTTTCACCAGACTTACGAGAGTCCGCCATGTACGAGCTGTCCCGGGTCCGCCTCTACTCCATCGGTCCCGCCGGTGCGCGCTACGCCGACACCGTGCTTGACCTGCGGGGGGTCGGCGAGCCCGTGCCCGACCCGGCGCCCATGCAGGCGGAGTTCTTCGAGGAGGAGCCGTCCGGCCCGCCGCGCCGTCCCGCGCCCGCGGGCGTGCTGTTCCTGGAGAACGGCGGCGGCAAGTCCGTCCTGCTCAAGCTGATCTTCTCGGTGATGCTGCCGGGCCACCGCAACACCCTCGGCGGCGCCAGCTCCGGTGTGCTGCGCAAGTTCCTGCTCGCCGACGACTGCGGCCATGTGGCCCTGGAGTGGCAGCACGTGCAGACCGGCGAGTGCGTGGTGGTCGGCAAGGTCAGCGAGTGGCGCGGGCGCCAGGTCTCCAACGACCCGCGCAGGTTCGCCGAGGCCTGGTACTCCTTCCGGCCCGGCCCCGGCCTCAGCCTGGACAACCTGCCCGTCGCCGAGGCCACCTCCGTACGCCCGCCCGCCGAGGGCGCCTCGGGCGCGCACGGCCGCCGCCGCACCATGAAGGGCTTCCGCGACGCCCTCATGGACGCCGGCAAGGCCTACCCGCACTTGGAGGTGCACTGGGAGGAGATCCACGAGCGCTGGACCGAGCACCTCGGCGACCTCGGCCTCGACCCCGAACTCTTCCGCTACCAGCGCGAGATGAACGCCGACGAAGGCGAGGCGGCCGGTCTCTTCGCGGTCAAGAAGGACTCCGACTTCACCGACCTGCTGCTGCGCGCCGTCACCGACACCCGCGACACCGACGGCCTCGCCGACCTCGTCAGCGGCTTCGGCAACAAACTCGGCCGGCGCGCCGAACTGATCGCCGAACGGGACTTCACCGCGGGCTCGGCCGATCTCCTCGGCCGGATCGTGGAGGCGGCCGGGACACGTGCACGCGCGCGTGACGTCCACGCGGGCGCCGAGCGCCGCACCCGCACCCTGGCCCGGCGGCTGTCCGCGCGGGCCGTGCGGGAGCGGGTCCGCGCCGCCGACCTCGCCCAGCGGGTCACGGCCGCCGCGTACGCCGTCACACACTCCGAGGGCGCCCGCGAGCGCAGCTCTCTCGTCGCCGCCGAACTCGCCTACCGGCACGCCTCGCTGGCGCTGGCCGCCGCGGAGAAGTCCGCCGCCGCGCAGAAGCGCGAGCTGGCCGACGCCCGCACCCTGCACTCCGCATGGCAGGCCGCCGAAGCCGTGCTGCGCCACCGGGCCGCCGCCGACCGCGTCGCGCGGGTGTCCGCCGCCATCCAGGAGGCCGAACGGGACGCGGCCCCCGCGCTCGCCGCCCGCGCCAAGGCCGCCGTGGACCTCGTACGGGCCCTGCACACCGCCGCCGGGAGCGCCGAGGCCCTCGCCAACGAGGAGGAGGAGCGCTCCGCCGCCCTCCAGGAGGTCAGCGACTGCGCCTACCGGGACTCCACCGCCGCCGCCACCGAGGCGCAGCGGGCCCGCAGCGAGACCGGGCACCTGCGCCAGCGCCTCGCCGAGGTCGAGCAGGAGACCGCCGAGGCGGTCCGCGCGGGCTGGCTGGACGACAGTGCCCCGGACGCCGACCCGGCGCGGGCCGCGCTCGCCGCCAGCGACGCCGAGAAGACCGCCGTGGCCGCCTGGGACGCGGCCCGCGAGGCCGCCCGCAAGGTCACCGAGCACGCGCGCGAGGCGGCCTCCGCCGAGTCCCGCGCCGAGCTGACGGCGGCCCGCGCGGCGGACGCGGCGACCGCGGCCGAGCGGGCCTACGAGGCCGAGCGGCGCCTGGCCGAGTCGCTGGCCGCCGAGGAGCGGCTCGCGGAGCTGCTGAGCCTGCCGGGCGCGCCGGGTACCGCACGCGTGCCCGGTCCGCGGACGGGAGCGGACGACGGCGTGCCGGCCCCCGAGAGCAGCCCCCGCGCCCTCGCCGAAGGACCCTTCGGACCCGAGGAACTCGACCGGTACGCCGACGAGTTGCGCGAACTCCTCGACGACGCCGTGTCGAGCGCCGAACGGCACCTGTTCGACCTGCGTACGGCCGCCGCCGACGACGCCCGGATCCTCGGCGCCCTCGGTGACGGCGGCCTGCTGCCGCCAGGCCCGGACGTGCTGGCCACCGTCGAGTTCCTCGGCGAGCACGGCATTCCGGCGCTGCCCGGCTGGCGCTACCTCGCCCAGGCCGTCGACCCGGCCGACCACGCGCGCGTGCTCGCCGCCCGCCCCGAACTGGTCGACGGCGTGATCATCACCGACCCGGACACGCACGCGCGTGCCCGCGAGGCCCTCGGCGACGCCGCCCTGCTGCCCCGCTCCGCGGTCGCCGTCGGTACCGCCGCCGCCCTGCTCGCCCCGCCCCCCGCCCAGGGCGCCGCTTCCGGTGACGTCTTCCTCGTGCCGCCGAACCCGGCCATGCACGACGAGCTGGCGGCCGACGAGGAACGCCAGGCGCTGCGCGCCCGCGCCACCGAACGCGACGAGGGGATCCGCACCCTGGCCGCCCGCCTCGGCAAGGACCGCGAACTGGCCGCACGGCTCGCCTCCTGGCGTACCGGCTGCCCGGCGGGACGCCTCACCGAGCTGGCCCGGGCCGCCCAGGACGCCCGCGCGTTCGCCGAGGAGGCCGAGGGCGAACTCGCCGAGGCACGGACCGCGCGCGCGGAGGCGGACGAGACCGCCGCCGAGGCCGTGCACGTCCGTGACGAGCGGCAGGAGGCCGCGCAGAAGGCCCGGCGCGCCGCCGACGCCCTCGCCGGCCTCGCCTTCCGCCTTCGCGAGCGGGCCGGCTGGCAGGTGAAACTGCGCGAACTCGCGGACGAGGCGGCCGAGTCGGAGACCCGCGCCCAGGTCTGCCTGGAGCGCGCCCGAGCCGCCGACGAGGACCGCCGGGCCGCCCAGCGCGCCGCCGACGACGCCCGCCGTACCGCGCGCGCCCTGCGTGCCGAGCGCGCCGAGATCGCCGGCGCCCCCGACGACGTACCCGTCGAGGACAAGGACGCCCCGAAGTCGTCCCTGCCCGCCCTCCGCGAGGCCTACCGGGCCGCGTCCCAGGTGTACGAGAAGGTCGGCGTCGGCGCCGACCTGCGCGCCGAGCAGGCCCGCGCGGAGAGCGACGAGAGCGCCGCCCGCGCCGAACTGGACCGGCTCAGCAACAAGGTCCGCACCCGCGCCGAGCAGCTGCTCCAGTCGCCCGACGGTTCCGACGGGCCGTCCCGGCAGGCCGCCGCCGCACGCGCGGAGGAGCTGGTGCAGCTCCTGGAGACCCGTATGTCGACCGCGAGCGAGCAGCTCGGCCGGCTGCGCGGTGAGACGGAGAGGCTCGCGCCCGAGGACGGCGAGGCGCACACCGAGCTGCCCGGGGAACTCGTCCCGCGCGACGCCGAGCACGCCCAGGCGCTGCTGCGCACCGCCACGGCCGAACTCGCCGCCCGCACCGAGGCGCTGGCCGAGGCCCGCGAGGCGCACGCGGAGCTGCTGGACGCCCATCGCGCCGCCGAGGACGCGGCCGGCGGTTTCGACGAGATCGCCGCCATGCTCCGCGACCTGCTGCGCGAACACGTCCCCGACGAGGACCAGGAGGAACCGGAGCCGTACCCGGGCAGCCCGGAGGAGGCCCGGCACTCCGCAGCCGAGGCCCGCCGTTCGCTGCGCGGCTGCGCCGCCGACCTGTCCGCCGCCGAGGCGGCCGTGCGCGAGGCGAGCGACGTCCTCGTCCGGCACGCCAACTCCACGCGGTACGAGCAGGTCCGCACCCCCGCCCGGCAGCAGATCCGCGAACTCCCCGCCTCCGCGCTGCCCGAGCACGCCCAGAAGTGGGCGGACGCGTTCGCGCCCCGGCTGCGCGTCCTGACCGACGAGCTGGCCCAGCTGGAGCGCAACCGCGACTCGATCGTGGACCGGCTGCGGGGCCTCGTGGAGTCGGCCCTGGCGACCCTGAGGTCCGCACAGCGGCTCTCCCGGCTGCCCGAAGGGCTGGGCGAGTGGTCCGGGCAGGAGTTCCTGCGCATCCGCTTCGAGGAGCCGGACCACGCCACGCTCGTCGAACGGCTCGGCGAGGTCATCGACGACGCCACGCGCGCGGCCGTCAAGAAGAACTCCGACCTGCGCCGCGACGGCATGTCCCTGCTGCTGCGGGGTGTCGCGGCGGCCCTGCAGCCGAAGGGCGTGGCCGTCGAGATCCTCAAGCCCGACGCCGTACTGCGCGCCGAGCGCGTCCCCGTCGGCCAGATGGGCGACGTGTTCTCGGGCGGCCAGCTGCTCACCGCCGCCATCGCCCTGTACTGCACGATGGCCGCGCTGCGGTCGAACGACCGGGGCCGGGACAAGCACCGGCACGCCGGCACGCTGTTCCTGGACAACCCGATCGGCCGCGCCAACGCGACCTATCTGCTGGAGCTCCAGCGCGCCGTGTCCGATGCGCTGGGCGTCCAGCTGCTGTACACCACGGGCTTGTTCGACACGACCGCTCTGGCCGAGTTCCCGCTGGTCATCCGGCTGCGCAACGACGCCGACCTCAGGGCGGGCCTGAAGTACATCAGCGTGGAGGAACACCTCCGGCCCGGGTTGCCCCAGCAGCCCCGGGCCGGAGAAGCGGTGCACAGCGAGATCACGGCGACACGGATGTTCAAGAAGCCCGCCGGCAGCGCCCCGTGAGGGGCGCGGCGACCTGCGCGACCGGCCGCAGGCGTCCCGCGGCCGCCCCACGACCTGGGCCGGCGGGTCAGTAGGCGTCGGCTTTCAGAAGGTCCGCACACTTCTCCCCGATCATCATCGTCGTGATGCACGGGTTGACGGTGATCAGGTCCGGCATCACCGAGCCGTCCGCGACCCGCAGCCCCTCGACCCCCTTGACCCGCAGCCGCGCGTCGAGCGGGGCCGAGGGGTCGCCGTCGGCGCCCATCCTCACCGTGCAGGACGGGTGGTAGACGGTGTTGTGCGTCTTGTGGATGTAGTCGAGGAGTTCGTCGTCCGAGCGCACGTCCGGACCGGGCGCCAGTTCCGCGCCCGCCCACCCGCTCAACGCCGGCTGCGCGGCGATACGACGCGCCAGCCTCAGCCCGTACGTCATCACGCGCACGTCGTGCTCGTGCGTGAAGTACCGGGGGTCCACCCTGGGCTTGTCCCGGTAGTCCCGTGTCCGCAGGCGCACCGTGCCGCGCGACCGGGCCCTGGTCACATTGGGGGTGAGGCAGAACGCGTTCTCCGAGGTCGGATAGCCCCAGCGCGCGGTGTTCAGGTCGAAGGGCACCGAACCGTAGTGGAACATCAGGTCGGGCCGGTCCAGGCCGGGCTCGGTGTCGTAGAAGACGCCCGCCTCCCACCACTGACTGGAGGTGGTGGGCATCGGCCGCCCGGCCTCCCACATGATGACGCCCTCGGGGTGGTCCTGGAGGTTCTCGCCGACGCCCCGGGCGTCCACCACCACCTCGATCCCGACCTCGCGCAGATGCCCGGCCGGGCCGATGCCGGACAGCATCAGCAGCTTGGGGGAGTCGATCGAGCCGCACGAGACGATCACCTCGCGCCGGGCCCGAACCGTGCGGGTGTGCACCAGGTCGGGGTCCAGGTACTCCACGCCCACGCAGCGTCGCCCCTCCAGCACGAGCTTCTTGGCCCGCACTCCCGTCCGGACGTCGAGATGGGGACGCTTGCCCAGCACCGGATGGAGATAGGCCACGGACGAGGACTGGCGGATGTTGTTCTCGTCGGAGTTGATCTGGAACCAGTTCGCTCCCCGCACCACCGTCTTCCCGGTGTTGAACGCGACCGTCGGTATGCCGGCCTGCGCGCAGGCTTCCAGCAGGGCGGCGCCGCACGGGTCCCCGCCCTTCAGCGTGCGCAGCCTCACCGGGCCGGTGCGGCCGTGGTGGTCGCCGGGCGCGTCGTTGTTCTCCAGCCGCCGGTAGAGGGGGAACAGGTCGGCCGCGCTCCAGCCCGTACAGCCCTGGGCCGCCCAGTCGTCGAGGTCCTCCGCGGGCGCCCAGAAGGCGATGCAGGAGTTGTGCGACGAACAGCCGCCCAGCACCTTCGCGCGCGCGTGCCGCAGCAAGCTGTTGCCGCTGGTCTGCGGCTCCACCGGGTAGTCCCAGTCGTAGCCGGACTCCAGCAGCCCCATCCAGCGCTCCAGTCTGAGGACGTCGTCGTCGCCGACGTCGCTGGGGCCCGCCTCCAGCACGCACACCGTCACCGAGGGGTCCTCGGAGAGCCGGGCGGCCACGACGTTGCCCGCGGTGCCGCCGCCGACCACGACGTAGTCGAACTCATCGATGCTCATGTGACCTCCTGGTCAGCCGGGATCGGGCGGGATCAGTCGGCCGCCGGGGCGGCGAGGGGATCGGCGGGGGGATCGGTGGGGGCGGCGGGCGCGGCATCCAGACGGTGCTCGGCGAGCACGCCGGTGCGGTGCCGCTGGACGGACCAGTAGTAGGCGAAGCCGCCGCCCGTGATGACGGCGACGAAGAGGACCGCGCCCCAGCGCAGGTACCAGTGGTACGGGGCGGAGGCGTTGTAGACCGAGGCACGCGGCCAGATCAGGTTGACCGTCATGGCAGCGCCCCACACCACCGCGACGATGTTGACGAGCAGCCCCCAGCGGCCCAGCGAGAACCTGCCGCCCTCGGCGGGCCGCCACCTGCCGCGCAGCCGGGCCACCAGCATCGGCGCGGTCACGCCCAGATAGGCGAGGTAGATCATGACGATGCCGATGCTCGTGACGACCGTGAAGATCTGCGGCTGGCGGATGTTGACCACGAGGATCGCCAGCGCCAGCACACCGATGATCACGGCCGGCAGCACCGGAGTCCGGAAGCGGGGGCTGACCCGGGCCATCAGCGAGGAGGCGGGCAGGTTGTTGTCCCGGGCCATCGCGAACGCCAGCCGGATCGCCGCCGTGTGCACGGCCAGTGCGCACACCGTGACCGCGATCAGCACGCACCACAGCATCGCCTTGCCGGCCGTCGGGCCCAGCACGTCGAGCACGACGTACTGCAGGCCGTCGGTGGACAGCTTGTCGCCCTTGAGGCTGGAGACGCTCATCAGCGCGAGCAGGAGCACGAGTCCGCCCAGGACGAACGAGGCGACGATCGCGCGGACGATCGCACGAGGGGCGTTCCGGGACGGGTCCAGGGACTCCTCGCCGAGCGAGGCGGCGGTGTCGAAGCCGTACATGACGTACGCGGACGCCAGCGAGGCCACGAGGAAGGCACCCAGGTAACCCGTCGAGTAGCCCGATCCCGTGTGATTCGTCTGCATGACGACGTCAGGGCCCCGGGTGATGTGGACGGCGAAGAGGATGATCAGTACAACGGTCGCGATCAACTCGATGAACACGCCCGCCGTGTTGATCGTCGCCATCAGCTTGACGCCGAACGCATTGACCAGCGTCGTGAACAGGATCAACACGGCCGCCAGGACGACCGCGTTGGTCGCCACGTCGTACGTGCCGGTGCCGTCCCCGATGAACTGGAACGTGGACGAGATCTGGGGCAGCGTCAGCTGGTAGGCCAGCGCGACCGCCGAGATGGACACGATGGACGCGATCAACATCATCCACCCGGCCAGCCAGCCGAGATGCGGATTGCCGATCTTCTTCGACCAGTTGTAGACCGAGCCGGCCACCGGGTGGCGGGCGGCCAGTTCGGCGAAGCACAGGGCCACCGTGAACTGGCCGGCGAACACCATCGGCCACGACCACCAGTAGGCCGGACCGCCGCTGCCGTAGCCGAAGTAGAACAGCTGGAAGGTGCCGGTCAGGATGGAGATGTAGCTGATCCCGGCGGCGAACGTGTGGAAGTTGCCCAGCGTGCGCTTGAGCTCGGGCCTGTACCCGAACTCGGCGAGTTCGGTGTCGTCGTGGTGATGGGGGCCTGGCGATTGCTCGGTGGTCGTCATGAGCGGACTCCTCTGGCTGTCAGTCGAACCAGCCCTGCGGTGCCGGCGCCGTGTTGCGCCAGATGTGTTTCGTCTCGCGGTACTCCGCGAGCCCCGCCGGTCCGAGTTCGCGCCCGGACCCGGACTGCTTGTAGCCACCCCACTCGGCCTGCGGCACGTACGGGTGGTAGTCGTTGATCCAGACCGTGCCGAGCCGCAGCCGCCCCGCTACCCGGGCGGCCCTGGCCTCGTCACCGGTCCACACGGCGCCCGCGAGGCCGTAGACCGTGTCGTCGGCGAGCCGGACGGCCTCCTCCTCGGCGGTGAACCGTTCGACGGTCAGCACCGGCCCGAAGGACTCCTCCCGGACGACCGACATGCCGCTCGTGCACGCGTCCAGGACCGTCGGCAGGTAGTAGAAGCCCGCGTCGTGACCGGGGCCGGCGGGCCGGGCGCCGCCGCAGCGCAGCACCGCGCCCTCCGCGAGCCCGCGGGCCACGTACGCCTCGACTTTCGCCCGGTGCTCCGCCGAGATCAGCGGCCCGGTCTGCGCCCGCTCGTCGAACGGCCCGCCCAGCCGGATCCGCCCGGCCCGCCGCACGACCTCGTCCACGAACCGGTCGTGCAGCGCGTCCTCGACCAGCAGCCGGGCCCCGGCCGAGCAGACCTGCCCGGAGTGCAGGAACACCGCCGTCACCGCCATGTCGACGGCCGCGTCGAAGTCGGCGTCCGCGAACACGATGTTCGGGTTCTTCCCGCCGAGTTCGAGCGCGACCCTCTTCACCGTGCCGGCCGCCGCCGCCATCAGCCGGCGGCCGGTCCGCAGACCGCCGGTGAAGGAGACCAGGTCGACGTCCGGATGGTCGCCGAGCGGGGCCCCCGCCTCCGGACCGGCGCCCAGCACCAGATTGGCCACGCCCGGCGGCAGCCCCGCCTCCGCCAGCAGCCGTACCAGGTGGATGGCGCTGTGCGGGGTCAGCTCGCTGGGCTTCAGCACGAAGGTGTTGCCGGCCGCGAGCGCGGGGGCGACCTTCCACGCGGTCTGCAGCAGCGGGTAGTTCCAGGGCGTGATCAGGGCGCAGACCCCGACCGGCTCGTACACCACCCGGCTGTCGACGTCCGGCCGCCCGGTGTCGATCACGCGCCCGGTCTCGCTCGCGACCAGCCGCCCGAAGTAGCGGAAGCAGGCGACGACATCGTCGATGTCGTACGCACTCTCCACCAGCCGCTTGCCCGTGTCCAAGGACTCGGCGCGGGCCAGGGCCTCCCTGTCCCGGGCGAGCAGGCCGGCGACCCGCAGGAGCAGGTCACCGCGCTCGGCGGCCGGCGTGCGCGGCCAGGGGCCGGTGTCGAAGGCGCGCCGGGCCGCCGCGACGGCCTCCACGGTGTCCTTCCCGCCGGCCTCGTCCACGACCCCGACCAGGGAGCCGTCGGCGGGACAGCGGATCTCCCGGGTGCGCTCGTCCAGGGCGCCCCGCCAGCTGCCGTCGATGAAAAGGTCAGGCATGAGTGCCTCCCAGCCGGGTCAGCAGCCACTCGTGGAAGATGCCGATGTGGTGCTCGTTCGGAACCAGCACTCCGCCCCCGCGGTACGCGCGGGAGGACATCGCCGGCTGAGTGCGCTCGCATGCCTCGAAGTCCTGGACGTTCACGCGGTGGAACAGCTCCACGGACTTCGACACGTCCGCGCCCGAGGCCACCACCTCCGGCGCGTACAGCCAGTCGCACTCCACCCTCGTGCGATCCTCGGCCAGCGGGAACATGCGGTGCAGGATCACGTGGTCGGGGACGAGGTTGACGAACACGGTCGGCTTGACCGTGATCGCGTAGTAGCGGCGGTCCTGGTCGGCCGTCACCTCGGGGAGCCTGGCGAACCCGGCGCTGCCGTCCACCGTGAACCCCTTGATCCCCGCGCCGAACTCCGCGCCGTGCCCGACGTAGTACTGGGCCGCGTAACCGTCGGCGAACTCGGGCAGCACTTCGGTGAGTTCGGGGTGGATCGTCGCGCAGTGGTAGCACTCCATGAAGTTCTCGACGATCAGTTTCCAGTTGGCCCGCACGTCGTAGGTGACGCGCTTGCCGAGGGCCAGCCCCTCGGTGCCGTAGTGCCCGATGGCGGCGGCGTCACCGAGCCGTTCCACGGCCGCGTGCACGACCGTGTCCTCGAAGGAGGGCGGCGTCTCGGCGAGGCACACCCAGGCGTAGCCCAGCCACTCGCGCAGAGCCACCCTGATCAACCCGTACGCGACTCGATCAACGTCGGGCATCTTGATCAAGTTGGGGGCGGCGATCAATGTGCCGTCAAGGTCGTACGTCCACGCGTGATACGGGCACTGGAGGTTGCGCCGCGCCTGGCCGGACGCCTCGGTGCACAGCCGCGCCCCGCGGTGCCGGCACACGTTGAGGAAGGCGCGCAGCTCGCCCGTGCGGGTCCGGGTGACGATGACGTTCTCGCGGCCCACCTGGACGGTGCGGAAGGCGCCCGGCTTGTCCAGGTCGGCACCGCGCACCGCGCAGAACCACAGGGACTCGAAGACCGACTCCTGCTCCTGCCGGAAGATGTCCGGGTCGGTGTAGTAGTGGCCCGGAAGCGTCGCGATGAGGCTGGGGGAGATCTGGCTCGGGGACATCGGGCGCCTCCTATCGGCGGATGCGGGTCATCTCCGGGTCGAACAGCGGCTCGTCGGCGACCGTGGCCGGAACCTTTTCGCCGAAGTACTCGATGTGCACACCGGTGCCGGTGGCGAGACCGGCCGGCAGCCAGGCGTAGGCGACACAGCGGCCCAGCGTGTAGCCGTAGGAGGCGCTGGTCACGTAACCGGCCGGGATGCCGTCGGCATAGACCGGTTCCTTGCCGAGGACGACGGCGGAGGGGTCGTCGAGGAGCAGCGGGGTGAGCCGGCGGGAGGGTTCCCCGGCCCGCTGGAGCGCCGCTCTGCCCACGAAGTCCTCCTTGCTCATGCGGACGGCGAAGCCGAGGCCCGCCTCGAAGGGGGTGTGCTCGTCGGTCATGTCGGTGCCCCAGGCCCGGTACCCCTTCTCCAGCCGCAGGGAGTTGAAGGCGGAGCGCCCGGCGGCGACGACACCGAGGTGCTGTCCGGCCTCCCACAGCGTGTCCCAGAGCCTGAGGCCCAGGTCGGCGGTGGTGTACAGCTCCCAGCCCAGTTCGCCGACGTAGCTCAGTCGCATCGCCGTCACCGGGACGTGTCCGAGGTACGTCTGCTTCGCCCGGAAGTAGCCGAAACCCTCGTGGGAGAAGTCGTCCGAGGCCAGGGGCTGGACGAGGGCGCGGGCGAGGGGCCCCCAGACGCCGACGCAGCAGGTGCCGGAGGTGATGTCGCGGACGTGCACACCGTCCGGGGCGTGACGGAGCAGCCAGTCCAGGTCGGCGGGGGAGTTGGCGCCGACCTGGAAGAGGTCGGGGGCGAGCCGGGCGACGGTGAGGTCGGAGCGGATCCCCCCGGTCTCGTCGAGGAGCAGGGTGTAGGTGACCGCACCGGGCTTCTTGCGGAGGTTGTTGCTGGTCATGCGGTCGAGGAAGGTGAGCGCCCCGGGGCCGGCCACTTCCAGGCGGCGCAGCGGGGTCATGTCGTACAGGGCGACCTTCTCACGGGTGGCCCGCGCCTCGGCGGCGGCGACGGGGGACCAGTAGCGGGCCGACCAGGCGTCGCGCCGGGGCAGCTCGCCGAGGGCGTCGACGAGGGGGGCGTTCGCCTCGTACCAGTGAGGGCGCTCCCAGCCGGTGCCCTCCAGGAAGAAGGCCCCGAGCCGCTCCTGACGGGCGTGGAACGGGCTGATGCGCAGCGGGCGGGGCTGTTCCACGGGCTGCAGCGGGTGCAGGACGTCGTACACCTCGACGAACTGCCGTGAGCCGCGTTCGCGGACGTACGACGGTGAGCGCTGCGCCTCCTCGAACCGCGTGAGGTCGCATTCGTGCACATCGACGGACGGCCGCCCGTCCACCATCCACTCGGCCACCGCCCTCGCCACCCCGGCCGAGTGGGTCACCCAGACCGCCTCGGCCAGCCAGAACCCCCGCAGCCGCCGGGCCTCCCCGAGCACCGGCATACCGTCCGGCGTGAAGGAGAAGACCCCGTTGAACCCGGTCTCGATCTCCGTCTCCCGCAGCGCGGGCAGCAGCCTGCGGCAGTCCTCCCAGCTCGGCGCCCAGTCCTCGGCGGTGAACGGGTACGAGGACGGCATCTCCATGTCCCGGGCGCGCGCCTCGTCGTACGCCGGGACCGCGAACGGATCCACCGGCAGCGGCCGGTGCGCGTACGAACCGATCCCGATGCGGTCGGTGTGCTCCCGGAAGTACAGGTCACGGTCCTGGAAGCGCAGGATGGGCCGCGTGGCCTCGGCCGTTGCGCCGCTCAGCCCGGCCAGCGGGCCGGTCGTCGCGTACTGGTGGGCGAGGGGCTGGAGCGGTACGTCGACACCGGCCATGCGGCCGATGACAGGCCCCCAGAAGCCGGCCGCCGAGACGACGTGGTCGGCCGGGAAGGCGCCCCGGTCCGTGACGACCGCGGTGACCCGGCCGTCCCGTTGCTCGATGCCGGTGACCGTGTGCCGGTCCAGGAAGCGGGCACCGCGCGCGGTGGCGCGGTCCCCTTGGGCACGGCACGCGAGGAGGGCCCGGGCCAGGCCGTCGTCCGGGGTGTGGAAGCCGCCGAGCACCACCGACTCGTCCAGCAGCGGCCAGAGTTCCTTGCAGCGAGCCGTGCTCACGACCGCGCCCCGGACGCCCCAGGAGGCCGCGTAGCCGGCCCTGCGGTGCAGCTCGGCGAGGCGTTCGGGGGTGGTCGCGAGTTCCAGGCCGCCGACCCGGTCGAAGCAGGGGACGCCGTCGACTTCGAGGGAGCGGAACTTCTCGACGGTGTACCGGGCGAACTCCGTGAGGGTCTTGGAGGGGCTGGTCCGGAAGACGAGCCCCGGGGCGTGCGAGGTGGAACCGCCTGGCGCGGGCAGGGGGCCCTGTTCGAGGACGGTGACGTCCGTCCAGCCGCGGGCCGTCAGCTCGTCGGCGAGGGAGCAGCCGACGATGCCGGCGCCGATGACGACGACGCGGGGCCCTCCAGGGCCGTTCGCGGGCGGGCGGGGGCGGTCCGCGGGGACGCTGTGACGGTCCGCGGGGACGCGGTGACGGTCCTCGGGGGAGCGGGGCCGCTCTTCGGGCCGGCGAGGACGGTCGTCGGGTGGGCGACGGTGGTTCTCTGGCGTGCTGGACATGCCCCTCCTCGTGGTGGCGGGGATGGCAGGTGCGGGGAGTCGCTCAGGCGGCGGGGGCGTTCGCGGCGCGTGGTCGGCAGGGGGCGGCGGGACGGGTGCCGCGGGCGCCGGAGGTGACAGTCCGTTCGGCGGCTGCGGCCCCGCGCGCGTTCACAGGACCACCACCGAGCGCAGCACCTCACCGCGGTGCATCGCGCCGAAGGCCTCCTCCACCCGGTCCAGGGCGATCGTCTCGGACACGAACGCGTTGAGGTCGAGCAGGCCGTAGAGGTACTGGTCGATCAGGAACGGGAAGTCCCGGCTCGGCAGACAGTCGCCGTACCAGGACGACTTGACGGCGCCGCCGCGCGAGAAGACGTCGATCAGCGGGAGTTCGACCTTCATGTCGGGCGCGGGGACACCGACCTGGACCAGCAGCCCCGCGTGATCGCGCATGTAGAAGGCCTGCAGGAACGTCTCGGGGCGGCCCACCGCGTCGATCGCGAGGTCCACGCCGTGGCCGTCGGTCAGTTCCCGCACCGCCTCGACGGGGTCGGTGCCCCGGGAGTTGACGGTGTGCGTGGCGCCGAACCTCTCCGCCTGGTCCAGCTTCTTGTCGTCGATGTCGATGGCGATCACCTTCATGGCGCCGTTCAGACAGGCGCCCGCGACGGCCGCGTTGCCGACACCGCCGCAGCCGATGACGGCCACCGAGTCACCGCGTCCGACGTTTCCGGTGTTGACCGCCGCGCCGTAACCGGCCATCACCCCGCAGCCGATGAGGCCGGCCGCCTCGGGCCGCGCGGCCGGGTCGATCTTCACCGCCTGCCCCGCCGCGACCAGCGTCTTCTCGGCGAAGGCGCCGATGCCGAGGGCGTTGGTGAGAGGAGTGCCGTCCAGCAGCGTCAGGGGCTGCGCGGCGTTGCGGGAGTCGAAGCAGTACCAGGGCCGGCCGCGGCGGCAGGACCGGCAGTCGCCGCAGGGGGCGCGCCAGGCCAGGACGACGTAGTCGCCGGGCTTCAGGTCGGTGACCCCCGGGCCGACCGCCTCGATCGTGCCGGCCGCCTCGTGGCCCAGCAGGAACGGGAAGTCGTCGGTGATCGCGCCCTCCCGGTAGTGGAGATCCGTGTGGCACACCCCGCAGGCCTGCACATCGACGAGCACCTCACCAGGACCCGGATCGGGGACGACGATCGTCCGCACCTCCACGGGTGCGCCCTTCTTCACTGCGACTACGGCACGGACCTCGTGTGGCACGACAAGCTCCTCTGCTGTTGCGCATTACACGATGGGTTGCGCGATGGGGAACATAGTGAGAACGGCGTCATGGGGCCGTCAAGGGGCGCGCGTTAACCCTTGGCAAAGGGAACCCGCGGGGCGAAACCTCTCGGACACACGACGACACGCGACACACGACGACACGCGACTACATGCGACACACGCCTACACGCGGCACACGACGACACAGGACGACGCAGGAGGACACACGACGACACACGACGGCGCGGGACCGGCGGAGCCGCCGGTCCCGCGCCGTGGTCCGGACCGTGTCGCGGGCCGGGGTCTCCTCCGGGGCGGGTGTGCCGGAGGAACGAAGGGTCCGGCGCTCCGCTGGCGCGCGCCCCTCGGTCAGAAGCCGTACCCCATGCGCCGGGACAGCTCCGCGCCCGCCGCGACCGTCCGCTTGGCCACCTCGGGCAGCCGGTCGGTGTTGAGCCGGTACACCGGCCCCGAGACGCTGATCGCCGCGATCACCTTGCCGTCGTGCGCGCGCACCGGTGCCGCCACGGCCGCGAGCCCCAGTTCCAGCTCCTCGACGGTGACGCCGTACCCCTGCCCGACCACGGCCTCCAGCTCGGCCCGGAGCATTCCGGCGGCGGTGATCGTACGGTCCGTGAACCGCGGCAGCGGGCGTGCCAGCAGGCCCTCGCGCAGCGTCGGCGGCATGTGCGCGAGGAGGACCTTGCCGCTGGACGTGGCATGCAGGGGCGTGCGCCTGCCCAGCCAGTTCTGCGCGGTCACGGACGCGGTGCCACGGGCCTGCATGATGTTGACCGCCGCGTCGTCGTCGAGCACGGCGATGTTGACCGTCTCGCCCAGCTCGTCGGCGACCTCCCGGCAGACCGGGACGCCCTCCTGGGAGATGTCGAGACGTACTGCCGCCGCCCCCGCCAGGCGCAGGACGCCGGCCCCCAGGTAGTACTTTCCGCGGTCCTTGGCCTGCGCCACCAGGCCGCGGTTCTCCAGGACGCCGAGCAGCCGGAACGCCGTGGACTTGTGGACCTCCAGCTCGTCGGCGATCTCGGTGACACCCGCTTCGCCGTGCCGGGCGAGGATCTCCAGCACGCTCACGGCGCGGTCCACCGACTGCACCGCACTGACCGCTCCGCGGCCGTTCTGCCTCTCCGGGGTCCTTGGGGTCGGCGTGGTCTCCTCGCCGCGGTCGGACTGCTTCTGCGTGCGGGGCATGGCTCAACTCTCACCACCTGTGGCCCGGTTCGGGCCGCATCTGCGGGAAGCCCTTGACGCGACGGTCGTCCCGCCCGGATTCTGTTGCGCATAGCGCTGGATCGTGCGCCATGCGAAACATCATGTTACCGAAGTGTCCGCATCCCGTAAGGGTGCCGGACCACCCGGACCGTCGACCGGTCCGACGCTCCCGTGCCACTTCACCGGGCCGGACCGACGTGGGTCCGGGCGCCCGGCAGCATCCCTGACGCCTGCACCGAGCAGGTCCCGGACCGAGTGTCCCGGACCGAGAGGGGGGCCCGTGATTCCCGTCTGCCGCCTCGAAGACCTCCCCGAGGGCGAGTCCGTCCGCCTCGCGACCACGCCGCCGATCGCCGTGTTCCGCACCGAGGACGGCGAGCTGTACGCCATCGACGACACCTGCACCCACCAGGACGCGTCCCTCTCCGAGGGCTGGCTGGAGGGCTGCCTGGTCGAGTGCCCGCTGCACGCGGCCGCCTTCGACCTGCGCACCGGTGAGCCGACCTGTCTGCCGGCCCGGCACCCCGTGCGCACCCACCGCGTCACCGTCGAGGACGGCGTCGTGCACGTCCACCTCGGCGCGCAGGAAGGTACGGCCGCATGAACGCCGCCGGGCACCGGAGCCCGGCCGCCGCCGGCACCGGCCGCCCCTCCCCCGCCCCGCCTGGCCGGCGGGCTCGGCACTCGCTCCGCACGACGGCGTGCTGTGCGACGAGGGCTGCGTGACGGCCCTGCCCCGGGTGGTCGCGGTCGGCGACCTGGCCCGCGCCGGCGGCACCCGGGCCGAGCACTGGCCCTCCGCCACCGAGCAGCCCCGCCCCGCCGTGACCACCCTGCTCACCGGCCGCACCCTCGCGACCGCCCGCACGGTGCCGTATGCCCGGTCCGACCGGTACGGCTCCCGGATCCACTTCGCGGGCCGGTGCCCGGCGGCCCGGGCGCCCGCTCCGGGCAGCCCTCGGCCCGAGTGTCGTGCGCCGGATCAGGGTCAGGAGTGGGACAGCTGCCCGGTGCCGCCGCTCCGGCGTATCCGCTCCTGTTCCCGCACGGCCGCCCGCTCCTGACGGCGCCGGGCGCGCCGCTCCCGCCGCAGGGCCCGGGCCGTGCTGCTCGGTTCGGAGACCACGCCGTTCCGCTGGTTCCACACCTGACGGGTCACCCACACGTCGACCACGGCCCAGGTGGCCACCACCGTGCTCGCCACACCGCTGATCACCATCGGGAACGCCAGCCACGACCCGGCCAGCGTGCACAGGAACGCCACCATCGCCTGAATCAGCGTCACCGCTATGACCAGCACCGCCCGGACCGCCGCCGTACGCACCGGATCGGGCATCGGGTGCCGGCGCGCGGGCTCCTCCACCCACAAGGTCCGGTAACGCTGCCGCAGTTCGTCGTCGGCGGGCTCCATGACGCGCACAGGCGCCCGGGTGCCCCGATCCGGCGCCTCCTGGCCCCGCCGCGCCTGCGAGCGCTCCGCCACGCTCTCGTCGGGCGCCTCGCGCCGCTCCGCCGTGCCCATCACCGTGTCACTCCCCACCGCCAGCAGACCGCTCGCCCCGGCGTCCGAAGACCCCGACTCCCCAGTGGCTGCCCGGCTTGCGCTGTTCTACGCCGCCGGGGTGCGGGATGCGGCTCCTGTGGCCCATTCCGCTCCCAATTCCCATAGAGAAGGACGAACGAGATGGCTCGAAGATTCCCCACCGGCGAAAAAATTCGGCCAACCGCCCGTCGATGACGCAGCCGTAGGCCGGGCCCGGGTCCCCGGATCGCGGTGGCAATCTCCCGCAATGCCCGGACAACTCGGTATCTCTCGCCGCCGGTGCGGAAGTTCACCCTCCGGACATGTCTTCGAGTTAACTGTGAGGCGGTAGTAGGCTCGCGCCGTTTGCTGACGGACATGAACACCCCCGGCCGGCGGGGGTCGAGCTGGGGGAGGCCATGCGCTTTCGCGGGAAGTCGATCCGCCGGAAGATCGTGGTGCTGCTTCTCGTGCCGCTGCTGTCCCTGATCGCCGTGTGGGGTTTCGCCACGGTACTCACCGGGCGCGAAGTGGCCCAGCTCTTCCACGTGTCCGACGTCGTCGAGGAGATCGGCTACCCCACCGAGGACACCGTCCGCGTCCTCCAGCAGGAGCGCCGCCAGACCCTCGTCTACCTCGCCGACCCGCGGGCCTCCGAGGCGCTCTCGGCGCTGCACCGCACCCGCACCGCCACCGACCGGGCGATCTCCGAGATCCGCAAGAACGCCAAGGACCATGACCTTCGGTCCGGCATGGACGCGGACGACAGCGAACGCCTGACCACCGTCCTGGACGCCTTCGCCGGGGTCGACTCCCTGCGCCGCGGCGTCGAGGAGGGCACCGTCACCCGTGCCCAGGCGTACGGCCTCTACAACCGCCTCGTGGACCCCTGCTTCGCGCTGCTCGCCTCTCTGGACGGCATCGACGACGTCGAAGCCGACAAGGAGGCCCGCGCCCTGGTCAACCTCAGCCGCGCCCGCGAGCTGCTCTCCCGTGAGGACGCCCTGCTCGGCTCCTCCCTCGTCGTCGGCCGGCTCACCCGGGAAGAGTCCCAGGAGATCTCCGACCTCGCCGCCCAGCGCACCCTCCTCTACGACATCAGCCTCCCGCTGCTGCCCGCCGGCGAACGCGATCGCTACGAACGCTTCTGGAACAACGCCACCACGGCCCCGCTGCGCGTCGCCGAACGGAGCGCCATCGCCACGCGCTCCGGCACCCCCCGCGGTGTCAGCGCCAAGGGCTGGGACTCCACCGCGGCGACCGTCCTGGACGAACTCGGCTCCCTCGACGACCACGCCGGCGACCGCTTCCAGGACCGGATGCGCCCCGTGGCGATCGGCGTCATCGTCCAGGCGGCCGTCGCGGGCGTTCTCGGACTGGTCGCACTGCTCCTCTCCGTCGTCCTCTCGATCCGGGTCGGCCGTACCCTCGTCCGTGACCTGCGTCAGCTGCGCCTGGAGGCGCACGAGGCGTCCGGTGTCCGGCTGCCCAGCGTGATGCGCCGGCTCTCCGCGGGGGAACAGGTCGACGTCGAGACCGAGGTGCCCCGGCTGGAGTACGACAAGAACGAGATCGGCGAGGTCGGACAGGCCCTCAACACGCTGCAGCGCGCGGCCGTCGAGGCCGCCGTCAAACAGGCCGAGCTGCGGGCCGGCGTCTCCGAGGTCTTCGTCAACCTCGCCCGCCGCAGCCAGGTGCTGCTGCACAAGCAGCTCACGCTGCTCGACAGCATGGAGCGCCGGACCGAGGACACCGACGAACTCGCCGACCTGTTCCGCCTGGACCATCTCACCACCCGCATGCGCCGGCACGCCGAGGGCCTGGTGATCCTCTCCGGGGCCGCGCCCTCCCGGCAGTGGCGCCGGCCCGTGCAGCTGATGGACGTCGTCCGTGCCGCCGTCGCCGAGGTGGAGGACTACGAGCGCATCGAGGTCCGGCGCCTGCCGCGTGTCGCCGTCACCGGGCCCGCCGTCGCCGACCTCACCCATCTCGTGGCCGAGCTCCTGGAGAACGCCACCGTCTTCTCGCCCCCGCACACCGCCGTCCAGGTCATCGGCGAGCGGGTCGCCAACGGCTTCACCCTGGAGATCCACGACCGCGGTCTCGGCATGACGGCCGAGGCACTCCTGGACGCCAATCTGCGCCTGGCCGAAACCCCCGAGTTCGAGCTCTCCGACACCGACCGGCTGGGCCTGTTCGTGGTCAGCCGCCTCGCCCAGCGCCAGAACGTCCGGGTCTCCCTCCAGCCGTCGCCGTACGGCGGCACCACCGCCGTGGTGTTCATCCCCGACGCGCTGCTCACCGACGACGTCCCGGACACCAACGGCATCGGCTTCCGGCTCGACCGGGAACGGCCCGCGCAGGGCGGCGACCAGGCGCTGGGCCGGACCGCCGGCCGGTCCTCGGCCCCCCTGCAACTGCCCGGCCTGCCGACCTCCCTGCTGGACGGCCCGGTCGAGCTGGAGGCCCCCGTCGATCTCGACGCGCTGGACGGCTTCCCCGGTGCTCTCCCGGACGACGACAGCGAGCGCGGCGGTCTGTTCCGCCCCCGTCGAGCCCGGCCGGACGACGAGCGGTCGGCCACCGCGCCGGCCGACCGGCTGCCGCCCGAGGAGAGCGGTGGCCGCGAGCCCCTGTCACTGCCCCGGCGGCAGACGCCCAAGCTGGTCAGCTCGCACGGCAAGCCCGTCACCGAGCCGCGGCCCCGCCGCGGCGAACCGGACCCCGCGAGCTCCGCCGCTCCGCACCGCGCCGACACCGGCGGACTGGCCCCGCTGCCCGCGCGCCGTCGCGGTAGCGCCGCCCGGCGCCCCACGGGACCGGTCGACCGCGCCGAAGACCGCGCCGCGACCCCCGCCGAAACCGACGCCGCGACCCCCGAGGCCCCGGCACTGCCCAGGCGCACCCGGCCCCAGGCGTCCTCCGGCGGCCCGGCGGACACGGCACCCTCCCGCCACGGCACGACCGGATCGGCCGGCGACACGGCCCCCGAGCCGGGTACCGGGCCGCTGCCCCGGCGCGTACGCCAGGCCAGCCTGGCTCCCCAGCTCAAGCAGGACACCGAACGGCACGCCGAACGCGCGGCGCAGCCCGCCGACCGCGATGCCGAAGAGGTCCGCAGCCGGATGGCCTCGCTCCAGCGCGGCTGGCAGCGCGGCCGTGAGGAGAACGCCGCGGGCGACGGGGCCCAGAACGGCACAGCACAAGGAACGACTAAGGGGGACGGTCGATGACCGCACCGAAGGCGACCGGCCACTCGGCGACCAACAAGGGGGAGCTGAACTGGCTCCTGGACGACCTCGTCGATCGGGTCGCCAGCATCCGCAAGGCCGTCATCCTGTCCGGCGACGGCCTGGCCACCGGCGCGTCCACGGACCTGACCAGGGAGGACAGCGAGCATCTGGCCGCCGTGGCGTCCGGCTTCCACAGCCTCGCCAAGGGAGTGGGCCGCCACTTCGAGGCGGGCAGCGTCCGGCAGACGGTGGTCGAGCTGGACGACGCCTTCCTCTTCGTCACCGCCGCCGGGGACGGCAGCTGTCTCGCCGTCCTCTCCGACGCCGACTCCGACGTCGGGCAGGTCGCCTACGAGATGACGCTCCTGGTCAAGCGGGTCGGCGTCCATCTGGGCACCGCCCCGCGCACCGATCTGCCCGCAGGCGGGTAGTGGGATGACATGAGCGGAGACGGTCAAGGAAGAAGCCACTGGTTCGACGACGAGGCCGGGCCGGTTGTCCGTCCGTACGCGATGACGCGGGGCCGCACCACCAGTGCGGCCCAGCACCGCCTCGATCTGATCGCGGTGGTCGTCACGGAGCACGACGCCGGCGACCCGGAATCGGACCCGACGCTGTCCCCCGAACACGTGGACATCGTCGGCCTCTGCCGGGACGAGCCGCAGTCGGTCGCCGAACTCGCCGCGGAACTCGACCTGCCCATCGGCGTGGTCCGGGTGCTCATCGGCGATCTGGTGCACGCCGAACTCGTCCACGTGAACCGCCCGGTGCCCCCGGCCGAGCTGCCGGACGAGAGTATTCTGCGCGACGTGATCAACGGCCTCCGGGCGCTGTGACCGGCGCGGAAGCGGGGTAGTGACGTGACTGGCTGGCAGTTCTGGGTCGACCGAGGCGGCACCTTCACCGACATCGTCGCGCGTCGCCCCGACGGCCGGCTGCTCACGCACAAACTGCTGTCCGACAACCCGGCACGGTACGCCGACGCCGCCGTGGCCGGGGTGCGGGAACTCCTCGGCGGCTCCCAGGAGCCCGTCGAAGCCGTCCGCATGGGTACCACGGTCGCCACCAACGCCCTGCTGGAACGCAAGGGCGAGCGCACCCTCCTGGTCGTCACCCGCGGTTTTCGCGACGCCCTGCGCATCGCCTACCAGAACCGCCCCCACATCTTCGCCCGCCACATCGAGCTGCCCGAGCTGCTCCACGAGCGGGTCGTCGAAGTGGACGAACGCGTCGCCGCCGACGGCACCGTCCTGCGCGCCCCCGACCTGCACGCCCTGGCCGCCCCCCTCCAGGAGGCCTACGACGACGGGATCCGCGCGGTCGCCGTCGTCTGCCTGCACAGCCACCTCCACCCCGGCCACGAACACGCCGTCGGTGAACTCGCCGCCCGCATCGGCTTCCCGCAGATCTCGCTGTCCAGCGAGGTCAGCCCCCTGATGAAAATCGTCCCGCGCGGAGACACCGCCGTCGTGGACGCCTACCTCTCGCCCGTGCTGCGCCGCTACGTACGACACGTCGCCGAGGAGCTGCGGGGCGTACGCCTCATGTTCATGCAGTCCAACGGGGGGCTGACCGAAGCCGGACAGTTCCGCGGCAAGGACGCCATCCTCTCCGGGCCCGCCGGCGGCATCGTCGGCATGGCCCGCATGTCGCAGCGCGCCGGCCACCACCGCGTCATCGGCTTCGACATGGGCGGCACCTCCACCGACGTCTCGCACTTCGCCGGCGAGTACGAACGTGTATTCACCACACAGATCGCGGGCGTCCGGCTGCGCGCGCCCATGCTGGACATCCACACCGTCGCCGCGGGCGGCGGCTCCGTCCTGCACTTCGACGGCACCCGCTACCGGGTCGGCCCCGACTCGGCCGGCGCCGCCCCCGGGCCCGCCTGCTACCGCGCGGGCGGTCCGCTGACCGTCACCGACGCCAACGTGATGCTCGGCCGCATCCACCCCGCCCACTTCCCCGCCGTGTTCGGCCCCGACGGCGACCAGCCACTGGACGCCGGCCTGGTCCGCGACCGGTTCACCGCCCTCGCGCGCGAGATCCGCCGGCGCACCGGCGACGACCGCACCCCGGAGCAGGTGGCCGAGGGCTACCTGCAGATCGCGGTCGCCAACATCGCCAACGCCGTGAAGCGGATCTCCGTACAGAAGGGCCATGACGTCACCCGCTACGCCCTGACCACCTTCGGCGGAGCGGGCGGCCAGCACGCGTGCCGCGTCGCCGACTCGCTCGGCATCCGCACCGTCCTCGTGCCTCCCATGGCCGGCGTCCTCTCCGCGCTCGGGATCGGCCTCGCCGACACCACGGCCATGCGCGAACAGTCCGTGGAGGCGCCCCTGGAAGCCGCCGCCATGCCCGGCATCCGCGAGACGGCCGACGGCCTGGAGGCCGCGGCACGCGCCGAACTCCTCGCCGAGGACGTCCCCCGGAACGACATCCGGGTCACCCGTCGCGCCCAGCTCCGCTACGACGGCACCGACACCACCCTCACCGTCGAGCTGGCCGAACCCGACGCCATGCGGCACGCCTTCGAAGAGCGTCATCGCGCCACATACTCCTTCACGCTCGACCGCCCCGTCGTCGTGGAAGCCCTCTCCGTCGAAGCCACCGGCATCACCGCACCCCCCGATCTCTCCGCCCTCGCTCCGTACGAGGGTCGCTCCCAGGCACCCGGTACCGTCCGTCTCCATACCGGCGGTACCTGGCGCGACGTACCCCTCCACCGCCGGGAGGCCCTTCCGCCCGGCGAGACCGTCACCGGCCCCGCGATCATCACGGAGGCCGGTGCCACGACCGTCGTGGACGACGGCTGGCGGGCCGCCGCGACCGATGACGGGCATCTGCTCATGGAACGCACGGCGATTACACAGAGTTCCGATCTCGACACGGAATCCGATCCGGTTCTGCTGGAAGTCTTCAACAACCTCTTCATGTCGATCGCCGAACAGATGGGCGCCCGGCTGGAGTCCACGGCCCAGTCCGTGAACATCAAGGAGCGGCTGGACTTCTCCTGCGCCCTGTTCGACCCGGACGGAAACCTGGTGGCCAACGCCCCCCACATCCCCGTCCACCTGGGCTCCATGGGCACCAGTGTCAAAGAGGTCATCCGCCGCCGCGGCTCCGCCATGCGGCCGGGCGACACCTACGCCGTCAACGACCCGTACCACGGCGGTACACACCTGCCGGACGTCACCGTGATCACCCCCGTCTTCGACACCAGCGGGACCACGGACACGCACAGTGAGCAGCGGATCCTCTTCCACGTCGCCTCACGAGGCCACCACGCCGAGATCGGCGGCATCGCCCCCGGCTCCATGCCGGCCCACAGCCGCACCATCGAGGAGGAGGGCGTCCTCTTCGACAACTGGCTCCTCGCCGAGAACGGCCGCTTCCGCGAGGAGGAGACCCGCCGCCTGCTCACCGAGGCGCCGTACCCGTCCCGGAACCCGCGCACCAACCTCGCCGACCTGCGCGCCCAGATCGCCGCCAACCAGAAGGGCGTCGACGAGGTCCGCCGCATGATCGAGGAGTTCGGCCTCGACGTCGTCCAGGCCTACATGCGGCACGTCCAGGACAACGCCGAGGAAGCCGTCCGCCGCGTCATCGACGCCCTCAACGACGGCGAGTACGCCTACGAGACGGACTCCGGCGCCGTCATCCGGGTCCGCGTGCACGTCGACCGGGCCGAGCGCCGGGCGACGATCGACTTCACCGGCACCTCCGCGCAGCTCGCCGGCAACTTCAACGCGCCCTTCGCGGTCGTCAACGCGGCCGTCCTGTATGTCTTCCGCACCCTGGTCGCCGACGACATCCCGCTCAACGACGGCTGTCTGCGCCCCTTGGACATCGTCGTGCCGCCCGGCTCGATGCTCGCTCCCGAGCCGCCCGCCGCCGTCGTCGCGGGCAATGTCGAGACCTCCCAGGCCATCACCGGTGCCCTCTACGCCGCGCTCGGCGTCCAGGCCGAGGGCTCCGGCACCATGAACAACGTCACCTTCGGCAACGCGCGGCACCAGTACTACGAGACCGTCGCCTCCGGATCCGGTGCCGGCGACGGCTTCCCCGGCGCCGACGTGGTCCAGACCCACATGACCAACTCCCGGCTCACCGACCCGGAGATCCTGGAGTGGCGGCTGCCGGTCAGGCTGGAGGAGTTCGCCGTCCGGCGGGGGAGTGGCGGCGCCGGGCGGTGGCGCGGCGGCGACGGCGCCGTGCGCCGCATCCGGTTCCTCGAACCGATGACCGTCTCCACCCTCTCCCAGCACCGCCGCGTGCCCCCGTACGGCATGGCGGGCGGGGATCCCGGAGCGCTCGGCGCCAACCGGGTGGAGCGTGCCGACGGCACGGTCACCGACCTCGGCGGCAGCGGTTCCGCCGACGTCGGCCCAGGCGACGTACTCGTCATCGAAACCCCAGGTGGCGGCGGCTACGGCCGACCGCTGCCCGATACCCATCAAGCAGGAGAAGAGATCGATGATCCTCGGGCGTACTGAGCGCGGCAAGCCTCCGGTCGAGCCCGTCACGCTCAAGATCCTCGTGGCCGGCGGCTTCGGCGTGGGCAAGACGACCCTCGTCGGCGCGGTCAGCGAGATCAGGCCGCTGCGCACCGAGGAACTGCTCACCGAGGCCGGCCGGCCCGTGGACGACACCAGCGGCGTGGAGGGCAAGCACACCACCACGGTGGCCATGGACTTCGGTCGCATCACCCTGCGCGAGGACCTGGTGCTCTACCTCTTCGGCACGCCCGGGCAGGAACGGTTCTGGTTCATGTGGGACGAGCTGTCCGAGGGCGCGCTGGGCGCCGTCGTCCTCGCCGACACACGCCGCCTGGAGGACTGCTTCGCCGCCGTCGACTACTTCGAGCGGCGTTCCATCCCCTTCCTCGTCGGCGTCAACTGCTTCGAAGGCGCCGCCCGTTACCCCATCGAGTCCGTCCGCCAGGCCCTCGACCTGGACGCCGATGTGCCCGTCCTGCTGTGCGACGCCCGTGACCGGGAGACGGTCAAGGAAGTACTCATCGGGCTCGTCCAGCACGCGATGGAGTACGCGGCCGACCGCCGCCGGGCCGCCATCGGCTGACCCCCGGCACGGCGGCTCCTTCCCGCCGCCGTGCGAACGGCCCCGTCCGTCCGGACGCCCCGCCCCGTCCGTCCGGGCCGCCGTTCCGGCCGCACGGACGCCCCGCCCCGTCGCCGCCCTGCCGCACGCGTCGTCCTCCCGCGGTGCCGGCCGACAGGCACGGCCCGTACCCCCGCCGACTGGGGTACGGGCCGCGGTCCTGTGCGCGGCGCCACGCGCGCGTGCCTGCGGTTCCCGCGCCGCTACGCCCCGTCCGCCCTCTCCTCCGCCAGCCAGCCGAGGCTCTTCTCGACGGCCCTGCGCCAGTTCCGGTACTCGCGGTCGCGGACCGCCGGCTCCATCGACGGTGTCCACTCCGCGTCCTCGCGCCAGTGCGACTTCAGCTCCTCCAGGCCGTTCCACACGCCCGTGGCCAGGCCGGCCGCGTAGGCGGCACCCAGGCACGTCGTCTCCGACACGCGGGGCCGGATCACCGGTGCCCCGAGGACGTCCGCCTGGTGCTGCATGAGCAGGCCGTTCCGGGTCATGCCGCCGTCGACCTTCAACGCGCTGATCCGTACCCCGGAGTCCTGGTACATCGCGTCCACGACCTCTCGGGTCTGCCAGCTCGTCGCCTCCAGCACCGCGCGTGCCAGGTGGGCTTTCGTGACGTACCGGGTGAGTCCCGTGACGACTCCGCGCGCGTCGGAGCGCCAGTAGGGCGCGAACAGGCCGGAGAACGCCGGCACGATGTAGGCGCCGCCGTTGTCGTCGACGCTCGCCGCCAGCGTCTCGATCTCGTCGGCGGTCCGGATGATTCCGAGCTGGTCGCGGAACCACTGGACCAGCGCGCCCGTTATCGCGATGGACCCCTCCAGGCAGTACACCGGCGCCTCCCCGCCGATCTTGTAGCCCATCGTCGTCAGCAGCCCGTTCTTGGACGGCACCGGCCGGTTGCCGGTGTTCAGCAGCAGGAAGCTGCCGGTGCCGTAGGTGTTCTTCGCGGTGCCGACGTCGTAGCAGGCCTGCCCGAACACGGCGGCCTGCTGGTCGCCCAGCGCCGCGGCGACGGGCACCCCGGACAGCTGTCCGACCGCGGTGCCGTACACCTCGGCGGAGGACCTGATCTCGGGCAGCACGGCCTCGGGCACGTTCATCGCGGACAGGATGGAGGGATCCCACTGAAGGGTGTCCAGGTTCATCAGCATGGTGCGGCCGGCGTTCGTGACGTCGGTGACGTGCCGGCCTCCTTCGATGCCGCCCGTGAGGTTCCAGATCAGCCAGGAGTCGATGGTTCCGAACGCGATCTCCCCGCGTTCGGCGCGCCGGCGCAGGCCGGGCACATGGTCCAGCAGCCAGGCGGCCTTGGGCCCGGAGAAATAGCTGGCCAGCGGCAGTCCGGTCCGCTCGCGGAAGCGGTCCTGGCCGTCCGCGCCGCCCAGTTCGGCGCACAAGGCCGCGGTACGGGTGTCCTGCCAGACGATCGCGTTGTGCACGGGCTTGCCCGTGGCCCGGTCCCACAGGACCGTGGTCTCCCGCTGGTTGGTGATGCCGAGAGCGCTCAGCTGGTCGGCGCGCAGCCCCGCCCTGGCCAGCGCCCCCGCCACCACGGCCTGCACCTTGGACCAGATCTCGCCGGCGTCGTGCTCCACCCAGCCGGGCTTGGGGAAGATCTGCCGGTGCTCGCGCTGGTCGACGGCGACGATCGCGCCGCCGTGATCGAAGACGATGCAGCGGCTGGACGTGGTGCCCTGGTCGATGGCGGCGACATACGTGTCGGCGGTGTCCGTCATGGCTGTCCCTGGGTCGCTGGTCGGATCGCTGGCCCGAAGGCCGCGTGGGGGCCGGAAGCCGGCTGGACGCCAGGCTGCCGGGAACCGGAGTTGCGGAAGGAGGGGGCCGGAGCCGGGGTCGGGTCAGAAAGCCGCGTGGTGGACGAGGCCGGCGAGTGCTCCGCCGATCAGCGGGCCGACGACCGGGATCCAGGCGTAACCCCAGTCGGAGGTGCCCTTGCGGGGGATCGGCAGCAGGGTGTGCACGATACGCGGGCCGAGGTCGCGGGCCGGGTTGACGGCGTAGCCGGTGGGACCGCCGAGGCAGAGGCCGATGCCCACGACGAGCAGGGAGACGATCAGCTCGGTGCCGAACGCGATCACGACCCAGCCGGAGGCCCGCGCCTTGGAATACCTGAGGTGACGGCGGCACAGACGCCCGCACCGAACAGGATCAGGATCGCGGTGCCGATGACCTCGCCGACGAAAATGTCTCCGTTGCTCATGGCGGCTCCCTTGGCGCCGGTAGGAGGCGATCGGCCCCGGCCCTGCCGTACGGGACGGTTCCCTGGGCGACTTCAGCCGAAGGCAGGGAGGTCCCCGCGCCCCGCTCGGCGTCCGTGACGAGCGTGCCGTCGCAGCCGGATCGCCCTGGAGAGCCGGGCCGTGGAGCAGGACGGACCCGTGCCGTGGTGCCTGATAACTCCGAGAATGTACGGCGATGTCGACCGACACCGGGAAGTGTTCACCGGCGTCCCGGGGGCGTCAAGGTTGCCGACGGCAACAGTGACACCGACCTGCTCGCCGGCCTCGGCGCGTCGGGCGGGCCGCGACGGACGGTCAAGGGGGAGCGGTTCACCACTGCGGCTCGGCCGCCGCGCTTCCGGCCTGCGCCGGGGCCGGCCCCGGGCCGCCGCGCCGGACCTCGTGGCCGGGGAGCCCGGCCCGCCCGAGCACCCAGCTCGCACCGGTCAGCGCCTTGGCGGCCTTCTTCAGCGGGGCGAGCTGGGCGGCGGCCTGGTGATGGTCGTTCACGCTGCCCGGCCCGCAGACGACGGTCGCCAGGGAGAGCGTGACCGGCCGGCCGGCCACCGACCAGGAGGCGTCCAGCACGGCGGCCGCCAGCGGATCGAGCGCCTCCTCGTCGGCCAGCACCAGGAAGTCGTCCCCGCCGATGTGTCCCACGCGCGTGTGCCCGGCGATCGCCCGCTGGAGAGCATGGCCCACCGCGCGGATCAGCTCGTCGCCCGCGGCGAACCCCGCGCCGTCGTTGACCTGCTTGAAGTGATCGATGTCCAGCCAGCTGAGCGCGAACGTCCGCCCGTCGAGGATCCGCCGGTCCACCTCGCCCACGATCGCGTCCGAACCCGGCAGCCGGGTCAGCGGGTTGAGCCCGGCCGCCTCCTCCACCCGGCTCTCGGCCAGCGCCCGCACCAGATCCGCCAGCCGTACGACCCCCACGCACCGGCCCTGCGCGTCGACCACCGCCACGTCGTCGGAGGTCCGGTCCCGGCCGCCGATCGCCACCACGTCCAGCACCTCCCAGGCGGTGGCGTCGACGCCGACGGCGCGGGGCGCGTCACCCAGTTTGAAAGCCGGCCGGTCGGCGTACAGGGCGTGCCCGTAGGGGCCGGACATCGACAGCAGGAAGCGCGAACGGTGCACCGAGCGGACGGGCCGCCCGGACGGGTCCACCAGGAGCACCCCGGAGACGTCCGGAGAGCCGGTCAGCAGGGCCCGTACCTGCCCCGCCGAAGCGGTCAGGGGGAGAAGGGCGGCGGGCCGCACGAACTCGCGCACCGACGGCCCGGAGCGGGGCACGGCCACGACACCGGCGGCAAGGGGCGGAACGTATACGTCCGCCGCGGGAATCCGGGCCGGTGGTGCGAACAGTTCGCCCTGTGCCAGCTGCGCGCCGGCCGACAGGGCCGCGGCGCACTGAAGTTCCGTCTCCACGCCCTCGACCGCGACCAGGGCGCCCAGCTCCTCGCACAGGGTCCGCATGGCGCGCACCGCGGCCGGTCGCGCCAGCAGCGAGGAGTCGAGCTTGACCAGGTCGGGGGAGAGGTCCGCGAGCAGCCTGAGCGGTACGTCGCCGTCCCCGATGCCGTCCGCGCTGATCCGGAACCCCTGTCGCCGCAGCGAGGCCACCGCCTCCAGGAGGGCGCGCTGCGGCACGTGCGTGTAGGGCGGCACGATGTCGAGCGTCACCTCCCAGGGCATGCGCCCCTCTCCGCGTACGGCGTCGTGCAGCGGAGTCAGGCCCCCGAGGTCGGCGAGCGTGGCGGCGAACACGTTCAGATGCAGCGGCAGCAGGCTCTCCTTGCGGGCGGCCGCGCGGAGCGCCGACACGGCGAGTCTGCCGTCCAGCTCCGGATCCCGGCGGGCCTCGGCCAGGATGTCGCCGGTTTCCGGGCGGGCGAGTGCCTCCAGTGCGGCGACCGCGCCCGTCCTCAGGTTGACCACCGGCTGGAAGGCGAAGCGGAGAGTATCCGTCCAGGAGTGCACGGGAGCATGATGGCGCCGGGCGAGCACCCCCAGGCGCAGTTCATGAGACGTTCACGCAGGATTCCGGGGTGGTGACACAGCGTGGGCGGTCCCGCGCCTCCCGCGCCGCGTACGTCGCTTTCGCCCCGGATCGCTCAGCGCACGGCGATCACCGAGGACCCGTGTCCGAACAGCCCTTGGTTGGCGGTGATGCCCGCCCGTGCCCCGGCGACCTGACGGTCTCCCGCCGTGCCTCTCAACTGCCAGGTCAGCTCGCAGACCTGGGCGATGGCCTGGGCCGGCACCGCCTCCCCGAAGGAGGCCAGTCCGCCGCTGGTGTTCACGGGTGTCCGGCCGCCGGGCCCGGTCGCTCCCTCCCGGAGCAGCTTCGCGCCCTCCCCTTCGCCGCACAGCCCCAGGTCCTCGTACCACTGCAGCTCCAGCGCGGTGGACAGGTCGTACACCTCGGCGAGGGACAGGTCCTCGGGGCCGATGCCCGCCTCCTCGTAGGCGGCCCGGGCGATGGACGCCCGGAAGCTCTCGGCCGGGGCTGCCACCGCGACCGCGCAGTCCGTGGCGATGTCCGGCAGATCCAGCACGGTGTTCGGGAAGCGGGGGGTCACGGTGGACACCGCCCGGATCCGCACCGGCCGGGCGACACCGTGCCGGTGCGCGAAGTCCAGGCTGGACAGGACCAGGGCGGCACCGCCGTCGGAGGTGGCGCAGATGTCCAGCAGGCGCAGCGGATCGGCGACCACCGCGGACGCGGCCACCTCCTCGGCGGTGACCCGCTTGCGGTAGCGGGCGTACGGGTTGAGCGCCCCGAGCGCGGCGTTCTTCACCTTGACCAGCGCGAAGTCCTCCGGTGTGTCCCCGTGCACCGCCATCCGCCGCCGCGCGTACAGCCCGAAGTACGCCGGGTTCGTCGCGCCCAGCAGGCGGAAACGCAGCCAGTCCGGATCGTCGGGGCGATCCCCGCCCGCGGGCCGGAAGAAACCCTTGGGGGCGGCGTCCGCGCCCACCACGAGGACCACGTCCGCGAGACCGGCGAGGATCTGCGCGCGCGCCGCCGCGACGGCCTGGGCCCCGGACGCGCACGCCGCGTACACACTGCTCACCCGGGCTCCCTGCCAGCCCAGGGCCTTGGCGAACGTGGCCCCCGCGACATACCCGGGATAGCCGCCGCGCACCGTGTCCGCGCCCACGACGGAGCCGATGTCCCGCCAGTCCAGACCGGCGTCCGCGAGTGCCGCGCGGGCCGCTGCCGTCCCGTACTCCACGAAGTCGCGGCCCCACTTGCCCCATGGGTGCATCCCCGCGCCGAGCACCGCCACGTCGTCCGTCACGCCGTCACCCCCGTCGGCCGCCAGTGCCAGATCGTCCACGCCGTCTCCGTGTCCTCGTCCTCGTGCAGCACCCCCGGGACGATCTCCACCTCCCCGCCCACCGTCAGATCGGCGACGGTGACCCCGGGAGCGGCCTGGCCCAGCACCACGATCCGCTCGGCCTCCAGCTCCACCGCGATCAACGCGTAGGGCTCCCAGGGAAGTTCCGGGTTGCTCACATAGGGTGACGGTGGACGGTACCGGCTGTCGGTGTAGGACCAGATGCGGCCTCTCCGCGACAGCGAGACCTCCTCCAGGGGGCCGCCGGCGCAGTGCGGGTTGCGGCAGTGGGTGTCCTCGCGAGGGAAGAAGACCGAGGTGCAGGCCGTGCAGCGGGTGCCCAGGAGGCGGAAACCGTCCCCCTCGCCGGTGAACCAGCCGGTGACCGCGGGCTTGCGTGTGTGCGGCAAAGGTCCTCCCCGAGACGTTGTCTGACGAAGCGTCAGAAGTGTGCCATGCGCAATCTGAAATGGGCAGGCCGATTCCGTGAACCGAACGGCTCCCGATGGCGTCGTGGTACACGAGGGGCGGCCGGGACCGACGGGGGTGATTCCGGCCGCCTCTCCTGATTTCGCCCGTTACTGGCGCTTCACCGCCGGAACGAGCCCCTCCCCTGATCGGATACAGTCCGCGCGTGTCCGAAACTCAGCACCCATCTGCCAACTCCGCACCGGGGTCCCACTGTTCGAGCTGTGGAGCACCCTACGGAGAGGGCGTCTCCGGCTGGCCGCGCACCTGCCCGTCCTGCGGGTCCGCCGCCTACCGCAACCCGCTGCCGGTCGCGATCGCGCTGCAGCCCGTGTACGACACCAAGGGCACGGCCCTCGTCGTCATCACCCGCACCGTCGCCCCCGCGCGCGGAGGCACCGCCCTGCCCGGTGGCTACGTCGACGACCGCGAGGACTGGAAGCAGGCCGTCGTACGCGAACTCAGGGAAGAGACCGGTATCGACGCGGCCGCCCGCGATGTACGGCTCGTGGACGCCATGAGCTCACCCGACGGGCACCTGCTGCTGTTCGGAGCGCTGCCGGAACGCCCGGCCGACGGGCTGCCGCCCTCCGGTCCCACCGACGAGACCGAGGGCTGGCAGCTGCTGCGCAGGCCCGAGGAACTCGCCTTCCCGCTGCACACGGTGGCCGTCAAGGCGTGGTTCGAGGGCCGCTACCTGTGAGCCGGGCGGTTCAGCCGAGCCCCCGCACCCGCACCGGATAGGGCGGCTCGGTCACACCCTGCTCGCCATCCCGGGTGACCACCACCCGGCCACCCTGCCGGCGGGCGACATAGCGTTCGACCTCCGGGTCGTCCCACCCGTCGCCCGCGTCCGGCACGACCACTCCGCCCCCGGCGCGTCCCCGCGCGGGCGCCCACACCTCCAGCTCCAGCCCACCGTCACCGCCGCGCACGGGCAGCACCGCGCCCGCGCGCGCGAGCACCGGTATCCGGGACAGCGGCGCCTCGACGACCACCTGCCCCGGCCCCTCGTGGACCTCCTCCGTCACCGTGTCGTACCAGCGGCCCCGCGGCAGCTGCACCGCGCGCCGGTCGGCGCCGGCCTCCAGGACCGGGGCCACCAGCAGGCTGTCGCCCAACAGGAACGTGTCCTCACAGTCGCGCAGAGCACGATCCTCCGGCGCCGACCACCACAGCGGCCGCACATACGGCGCGCCCGTCCGCCGGGCCAGCCGCGCCAGCGTCAGGAAGTACGGCAGCAACCGCCGGCGTTCGAGCAGCGCCCCGCGCGCGTGCTCCAGCACCTCGGCACCGAACTCCCAGGGCTCCCTGCGCCCCGCCCGCAGACTCGCGTGGGTGCGGAACAGCGGCAGATACGCGCCCAGCTGGAACCAGCGCAGATACAGCTCCGGCGACGGACTGCCGTCGAAACCCCCCACATCCGGACCCGAGTACGGCACCCCGCACAGCCCCAGCCCCAGCACCAGCGAGAGCGACGCCCGCAGCCCCGGCCAGCCCGTCGCCACATCTCCCGACCAGGTGCCCCCGTACCGCTGCAGCCCCGCCCAGCCCGAACGGGAGAACAGGAAGGGCCGCTCCCGCGGCGCCAGCTCGCGCAGCCCTCGGTAGGCCGCCTGGGCCATGCACAGCGCATACACGTTGTGTGCTTCCCGATGGTCACCGCCGCGCCCCTCCAGGGCGTGCCGGGCCGAACGCGGCAGCGTCGGCTCACCGAACGCGCTGAACGACGTCGGCTCGTTCATGTCGTGCCAGAAACCCGCGAACCCCTGACCGAGCCGCTCCTCGTAGAGCCCGCCCCACCAGGCACGCACGCGTGCGTCCGTGAAATCGGGGAACACCGACTCGCCGGCCCAGGCGACACCCCGCACCGTCCGGCCCCGCGCGTCCCGCACGAAGGCATCCGCGGCCGAACCGCTCTCGTACACGGCATTCCCCGGTTCCGCCCGCACCGCCGGACCGACGGTCGACACCAGCCGGATCCCGTCCCGGCGCAGCTCCTCGGCCAGCACCGGCAACTTGGGGAAGCGCTCCTGGTCGACGGTGAACACCTGATGGTCGTCGTGGTGATCGATGTCGAGGTGCACGGCGTCCAGCGGCAGCCCGCGCTCCTGGTAGCCCGCGACGATCCGGCGCACCTCCTGCTCGCTGCCGAAGCCCCCCCGGGCGTGCTGGTGCCCCAGCGCCCACGCCGGCGGCAGCGCGGGCGCCCCGGTCAGCGACGCCCACGTGTGCAGCACGCGCGCGGGAGTCCCCGCCATCACCCAGCAGCGCAGCGGACCGCCGTCCATCCGCATCTCGCAGCGCCCCGCCCGGTCGTGCCCGGACCCGGCGCCTTCCTCGCCCTCCTGCAGCACCACCGTGCCGTCCCAGGTGGTGTCGTGGAACACCAGATGCGTACCGGCATCCGCCACCACCACCTGCACCGGCATCGTCAGATACAGCGGATCGTCACCGGGGCCGAACGCGCGGCCCGGATCGGTGTTCCACAGGCGATACCCGCCGTCCCGCAGCCGGGGCCCGGACGCACGCCCGCCCAGGCCGAAGAACCGGGCGTCCGCCGCCACCTCCGACCGCTGCACCCAACGCGCCGCACCCCCGTCGACCGGCTCCCACCAGCGCGGCGGCAGATCGTGCCGCAGCATCACCCCGCCCGGTGTGCACACCCGCACCGCACCGTGCCGCGACACCACGACCGTCACCCGCTCCGCCACCACCCGCCAGCCGCCGTCCTTGTCCGGCTCCAGCACCACCCGCGGATCCGGCTCGGGAGAGGCCCCCGCGAGCGCGTACGACGGCTCCGGGGCCGCCCCGTCCCACCCCCAGAACACCGCCCCGTTCACGGCCACGACGATCCTCAGCTCGGAGCGGCTGAACCGGATCACGCCACCGCCCGGACCCGGCTCCGCGCCCCGCACCTGCCCGGGCACCCGGGCCCGCTCGGGGCCCCGCCGCGGCAGCCCCGCCGCGTCGATACGCCGCCTGCGCCACGCCGCACGCATGGTACGCAACCCCCGAGCCGCCCTTCCCGAACCGACCACACTCACCGAACGCACCAGGTCACGACCGTCCATGCTGCTCACCCTGCCACTGAGCGCCCCACCCGCGCGTGCTGTTCAACTCTCGTTCACCAGTGCCGAGGCCACATCTTCATGACATGGACTATGTGGAGCGCACCCTGGTGTAGAAGTCGATCACATGGCATCGTCCCTGTCAGCCGCGTCACGCGCACACCCCAGCCCGTGCGCGGACCGACGCACACGACGCGCACAGTCCGGGAGCCTCCCATGTCGACCGCGAACCCCCAGCCGCTCTGGCAGCCCGATCCCGAGCGGATCGCCCAGGCCCGCATCACCCAGTTCCAGGCATGGGCCGCCGAACAGCACGGCGCTCCGGCCGACGGCGGCTACCCGGCCCTGCACCGGTGGTCCGTCGAGCAGCTGGACACCTTCTGGAAAGCCGTCACCGAGTGGTTCGACGTACGGTTCTCGACGCCCTGCACGCGCGTGCTCGGCGACCGCGCCATGCCCGGCGCCCAGTGGTTCCCCGGCGCCACCCTCAACTACGCCGAACACGCCCTGCGCGCCGCGGCCGACCGCGCGGACGAACCCGCCCTCCTGTACGTGGACGAGTCCCACGAGCCCCGCCCGGTGACCTGGTCCGAGCTGCGCCGCCAGGTCGGATCCCTCGCCGACCGGCTCCGCGCGCTCGGCGTACGCCCCGGCGACCGCGTCAGCGGCTACCTCCCCAACATCCCCCAGGCCGTCGTCGCCCTGCTCGCCACGGCGGCCGTCGGCGCCGTCTGGACCTCCTGCGCGCCCGACTTCGGCGCCCGCAGCGTCCTCGACCGCTTCCAGCAGGTCGAACCCGTCGTCCTGTTCACCGTCGACGGGTACCGCTACGGCGGCAAGGAACACGACCGCCGCGAGATCGTCGCCGAGCTGCGCCGCGAGCTGCCCACCGTGCGCGCCGTCGTCCACATCCCGCTGCTCGGCACGGAGGCCCCCGAAGGCGCCCTGGAATGGTCGGAGCTGACGGCCGGGGACGCCGAGCCGGTCTTCGAACAGGTCCCGTTCGACCACCCGCTCTGGGTGCTGTACTCCTCCGGCACCACCGGCCTGCCCAAGGCCATCGTCCAGTCGCAGGGCGGCATCCTGGTCGAACACCTCAAGCAGCTCGGCCTGCATTGCGACATCGGCCCCGAGGACCGCTTCTTCTGGTACACCTCGACCGGCTGGATGATGTGGAACTTCCTCGTCTCCGGCCTGCTCACGGGCACCACGATCGTCCTGTACGACGGCAGCCCCGGCTACCCGGACACGGGCGCCCAGTGGCGGGTGGCCGAACGCACCGGAGCCACCCTCTACGGAACGTCCGCCGCCTACGTCATGGCCTGCCGCAAGGCCGGCGTCCACCCGTCCCGCGACCACGACCTCTCCACGGTGCGGTGCGTCGCCACCACCGGCTCCCCCCTGCCCCCCGACGGCTTCCGCTGGCTGCACGACGAGGTCCGCGACGACCTGTGGATCGCCTCCGTCAGCGGCGGCACGGACGTCTGCTCCTGTTTCGCCGGTGCCGTCCCCACCCTCCCCGTGTACACCGGCGAACTCCAGGCGCCCGCCCTCGGCACCGACCTGCAGTCCTGGGACCCGAGCGGCAAGCCCCTCATCGACGAGGTCGGCGAACTGGTCGTCACCAACCCCATGCCGTCCATGCCGGTCCACTTCTGGAACGACCCCGACGGCAGCCGCTACCACGGCAGCTACTTCGACACCTACCCCGGCGTCTGGCGCCACGGCGACTGGATCACCGTCACCTCACGCGGGACCGTGATCATCCACGGCCGCTCCGACTCCACCCTCAACCGGCAGGGCGTGCGGATGGGCTCGGCCGACATCTACGAGGTCGTCGAGCGTCTGCCCGAGATCAGGGAATCCCTGGTCATCGGCATCGAACAGCCCGACGGCGGCTACTGGATGCCGCTGTTCGTGCACCTTGCGCCCGGCGCGGTCCTCGACGAGGCGCTCGTGGACCGCGTCAAGCGGGCCATCCGCGAACACCTCTCACCGCGCCACCTCCCCGACGAGATCATCGAGGTGCCCGGAATCCCGCACACCCTCACCGGCAAGCGCATCGAGGTCCCGGTCAAGCGCCTGCTGCAGGGCACCCCCAGGGAAAAGGCCGTCAATCCCGGATCCATCGACGACCTCACCCTGCTCGGCTTCTACGAGGAACTCGCCCGCAAGCGCGCCTGAACCCCTGGGAAGAACACCCTCCGCACACGGTCCCGACCCGCCGCCCACCCCGGCCGTCCGGGACCCCTCCGTCCCCCAGCGGGGCCCTGAGCTGCGCAGACACCCCCACCACCCGATGCGCGACCGCCGGCGGCACTGCCGTTGTCAGTGCCGCCGGTTACGGTGAGTGAGCATTGATCGACTGCGCACTTGGGGGAAACATGGCGCACACCGACCACCGGACCATGCGACGCGCCCTGCACCGCGAGATCGCGGGCACCATCGGCGTACTCACCGACGACCACGACTTCCGCGCCATGCGGCGCTACCGCAGCTTCACCTTCGACGACCACGCGACCTACCTCCAGCAACTGGAGGCCGTGCTCAAGACCCGAGCCGCGGAGGGCACCCACACCACACTCGCCCTCTTCGACCCCGAGGACTACGCCGCGTACTGCGCGGACACCGGCCTCGACCCCGAGGCAGCGGCCAGCCGCACCCGGTTCACCGCGGAACTCGCGGCCACCGGCCCCACCGTCCCCTACGACGGCCGCCCGCTCACCGACCTCCTGCCCGCACTCGTGGACGAAGCCGTACGCCAGGCCACCTGGGAGTACGCCACCACCCTTCTGAGCCGCCTGGGACCCTGCCCCACCTGCGGCGAGGACATCGGCAGGGCGGCCTTCACCCGCGCCTCCGATCTCGTGGTCCGCATCCTCGACACCGCCCCGCCCGGCGACCGGCACCTCGTGTGCACCGTCTCCGGACCACCGGACACCCTCGTCTCCGTCCTGCACGGCGACCCGGACCCCCACGGCGCAACCCGCCTGGACGAGGCCGAGGCCCTCGAATTCACCAGCGTCCTCGCCCTCGGACTCGCGACCCGCAGCCCCGGCGGACTCGTCATGCGCACCAGCGCCACCGGAACGCCCGACCGTGTCTACGGCTGGCGACTGCGCGGCGGAGCCCTCGAAGCGCTGACGGCCTCCGAAGTGTTCGACGCCTACTGCACCGACGTGGAATCCGGCGACATCATCCCGCCCGAGTCAGGCGTGGACTACCGAGAGCCCCCCGCCCTCGGCGAGGAAGACACGGCACCGGACCACCGTCACTGACCCCACGGCCACGGACAGCGGCCCGCACACGCCAGGGGCGTCCTGCCCGAAAGCAGGACGCCCCTGAACCGACACACCGAAGGCGCCGGTACGGCTACTCGCCGGACAGCACCGCCTGAGCCGCGCTGCGCGCCTCCTCGGCGCTGTCCGCCGCGCGCGCCGCCGCCGCGGCCCGCTCGCACTGCGCCAGCGTGTATTTCGCCAGCGTGGCGCGGACATACGGAAGCGACGCCGCACCCATGGACAGGGAGGTGACACCCAGACCGGTCAGCACACAGGCCAGCAGCGGGTCGGACGCGGCCTCGCCACACACGCCACAGCTCTTGCCCTCGGCCCGGGCCGCCTCGGCGGACAGCGCGACCAGGTCCAGCAGCGCCGGCTGCCACGGGTCCTGCAGCCGGGACACCGCACCCACCTGCCGGTCCGCCGCGAACGTGTACTGCGCGAGGTCGTTGGTCCCGAGCGAGAGGAACTCGACCTCCTGCAGGATCGAACGCGCCCGCAGCGCGGCCGACGGGATCTCGACCATCGCACCGAACTTGGCCCGCAGCCCCGCCTCACGGCAGGCGTCCGCGAAGGCCTTCGCATCCGTGCGGTCCGCCACCATGGGGGCCATGACCTCAAGGTAGACGGGCAGTCCCTCGGCGGCCTTCGCCAGCGCCGTCAGCTGGGTCCGCAGAACGTCGGGGTGGTCGAGCAGCGTCCGCAGCCCCCGCACGCCCAACGCGGGGTTCGGCTCGTCCGCCGGCGTCAGGAAGTCCAGCGGCTTGTCCGCGCCCGCGTCCAGCACGCGCACGACCACACGGCCCTCGGGGAACGCCTCCAGCACCTGCCGGTAGGCCTGTACCTGCTTCTCCTCGGAAGGAGCGTTCTTGCTGTCGTCCAGGAACAGGAACTCGGTACGGAAGAGACCGACACCCTCGGCCCCCGCCTCGACGGCCGCCGGTACGTCGGCGGGCCCTCCCACGTTGGCCAGCAGCGGCACCTTGTGCCCGTCCGCCGTCGCACCGGGACCCGTCGAAGCCGCCAGCGCGGCCTTGCGCTCGGCAGCCGCGCTCTCCAGCTCCGCCTTCTTCTCCTCGCTCGGGTTCACGAAGACATCGCCGGTGCTGCCGTCGACGGCGATCATCGTGCCCTCGGCCAGCTCGCCCGCACCCGGCAGCGCCACGACGGCCGGCACGCCCAGCGCGCGCGCCAGGATGGCGCTGTGGCTGGTCGGACCGCCCTCCTCGGTCACAAAGCCCAGGACCAGCGACGGATCGAGCAGAGCGGTGTCGGCCGGGGCCAGGTCCCGGGCCACGAGTACATAGGGCTCGTCGCTGTCCGGGACACCCGGCATCGGGACGCCCAGCAGCCGGGCGACGATACGGTTCCGCACGTCGTCGAGGTCGGCCACCCGCCCGGCGAGGTACTCACCGGCACCGGCCAGCAGCTCCCGGTATGCCGCGAAGGCGTCGTACACGGCGCGCTCCGCGGTGCTGCCGACCGCGATCCGCCGGTCCACGTCCGCGATCAGCTCGGGGTCCTGGGCCATCATGGCCTGCGCTTCGAGCACGGCCTGGGCTTCGCCTCCCGCCAGGTTGCCGCGCGCCATCAGGTCGGCGGCCACGGCGTCCACGGCCTGACGGGCGCGCCCCTGCTCCCGCTCGGCTTCCTCGGCGGGGATCTGCTTGGCCGGCGGTTCCAGCACCGCCGTACCCATGTGCCGTACTTCGCCGATCGCCACGCCATGGCTCACGCCGACGCCTCGCAGCGTTGTCTCCATCTCACCCGTCTCCGATAGTGCGGCGGGTCCCGCCGCCGCGATGGTTGTCCGGTTCGCCGCCCCTGGGACGGCACTGCTCTCAGTTCCAGGAGAAGAGGCTGTCACCGATCTTCACGTCACCGTCGTCACGGAGGTCGGAGAGGGATTCGGCAGTGGCTTCGAGCGCGACGACCGGGCACACGGGGGACTTGCCGGCCGCTTCGACGGCGGCGGGGTTCCAGCGCACGATGGCCTGGCCGCGGGTCACGGTGTCGCCCTTGTTGACGAGCAGCTCGAAGCCCTCGCCGTTGAGCTGGACGGTGTCGATGCCGAGGTGGGTGAGCACGCCGTGTCCGCTCTCGTCGACCACGACGAACGCGTGCGGGTGCAGGGAAACAATGACGCCGTCCACGGGCGAGACGGCCTCGGAGGCCTCACGCACCGGGTCGATCGCGGTGCCCGGGCCGACCATGGCCCCGGAGAAGACCGGATCCGGCACAGCGGCCAGTCCGATGGCCCGTCCAGCGAGCGGGGACGTCACAGTGGTCATGGGAAGCCTCCCAGGAGTGGAGCTGCAGGTAGGGCCGTCACTGCCTGTCCCTGACGGCACACTGAGCAGCAGGGTATGTCAAAGGAAGTGGCGGTTCCGTATGGAACCTACCAGCAAGTGGTCTAGACCACCAACCCTGTCGATTTGCACGGTCGCCGAGGCCCCGTGTACAGTCGTACTCCTGCTTCGGGCGGAGCGACGCGAAAGTGTCACCGCAGAGCAGCACCCAAACTCGTCAGATCCTATCTCGGGATCGTCTTCTGCGTGTCCGTAGGGAGATGGTCAGGGAGACGGAAAAACCCTGATAGAGTTTGAAACACCGAAGGGAAGCCCGGAGGAAAGCCCGAGAGGGTGAGTACAAAGGAAGCTACCGTTCCTTGAGAACTCAACAGCGTGCCAAAAATCAACGCCAGATTAGTTGATACCCCGTCTCCGGTCGTCACGATCGGGACGAGGTTCCTTTG
>NZ_JBVJYH010000004.1:541588-545323 GCF_055600785.1 Streptomyces sp. NPDC038200 | reverse complement strand
AGACTTTCTGCACACCTACAACCACCACCGCTGCCACACCGCACTCGGCGGCCACCCACCGATCAGCCGTGTGAACAACGCTTCGGGTCAATACACCTAGCGCGGCTTCGAGCGCGGGCAGGCCAGCCTTCTCTGCGCGAGATTGAACGGGCGACCGCTGTTCATGGCCACCGCGTGCCAAGATCGACGTGTCAGTTGATCTTGGCTGGCCAGGTCTTGCCCACCTCGGAACAGCTAAGGGCTCTCCTGACCGCCCTCGACGTCACCGAAGCGGCCTCCTCAGGCTGGCGTATCGCGTTGAACCGCATCGTGGCCAGAAGGTCCCCCGAACTGTTCTGGTCTGGGTGGTGCGTGTGTCCAGATGGCGACCCTGCCGTAATGGCATTCCTTGAACGCCGCGATCGAGACGAAAGGATCAAGCGAAAGACCGGCCAACTACGCCAGGACGAGGACTACGACGAGTGGTTGGAGGCGCGTGCTGCCAGGGCCTTCTACCGGCGTCGATGGGACTACTTGGATGAGGACGAGTTGACACACTTTGAGTGGAGCGGAGGACACACCCCGCTCGGTGGGTCTGGATGACATGACGGAAGGCCGACGGCGAGCGATGACAGCCTGCTTACGACCTGTGGCCTCCCTTCATCCCTCGCGCTCTTGGAGAGCCGATAAGCGAGGAAGAGGCCGCCACTGAGGTTCCTTCGGGCGTCGGCCCGGAGGAAGGCCGCACCGCTCCGCGTGTGGTTGGCGCCTCGACGGAGCGGTGCGACATCACCAGCACACATCACTGGATTTTCCGGAGTACCTGTTGAACAAGCACCCCATCGGGCTCCCCTCCGCGGGAAGCCATCCGCCACACCTTACGCCCGTGTGGCGCCGCCGTGGCCGCCACTATCTGCGCATCATTCTCATGAACGCCCTGAAGGGCGCTGCGTACACATTCGGCGGCGCCGCCGTCACCTGGCTGATCTGGTGGGTCCAGACAGGCTGACATCTCACTGCGAGCGCTGGTTGCGCCGAGCGTATCTGCGCAGTTCCCGCACCAATCGGATGCTGATCAGTAGCCGGTCTACTGATCACTGGTCTCGCTCACCAGCGAGGCTGACGAAGCCCACGGCTCCGACCTGGTCGGACGCCGTGGGCTTCCGTCGTTGTCGGTCGACGCCGGGTGACCTCGGACGGCCCGGGACGGCCCGAGGCAGCACCGCTTCGCACGATGTCATCGGAACAGCTCCGGGACGGGGCAAATCTCCAGTGGTTCGCCTGGCTGGTCGGTCCAGCCCCACCAGACATGCTGATCGGGACACCGCCACAGCGTCCGGCAGCCCCGCCGGCCGTCGCCCTCCCGCTTGGAGAGCACGAAGCCACCGGACTGCATGGGCCGGCTGCACTCAGGACATGCAGGGGGCTCGTCGGTCATGGGAAGCACAGTAACGAAGTGACCGCTTCGTCCCGAAGCAACTGGGACGGCCCGCCGACCTTGGACCAGTGCGCATCTGACCTGCTGCGACGGTCCGTGAGTGTCCGTGCTCGTCCGCCGCTGTCTGTCCGCGTTGTCACGCAGTTAGACACTCAGCGCTGCGGCTCACGTTGAGGTGCTCAGATCGGTGTCGTGTAGCGCAGCGAGTTCCTACCGGAGCCGATCGCGCTGGCCGGCGTGGTCTACGGCAGCCACCCGCACGATCTGGCACGCAACTGGGCTCGCACGACCTAGCCTTGCTCGCGACCAGGCGCTTAAATGCGGGCACGGCCTGGTGGGTCGGCCAGATCGTCCTATGTCGGCCCCGTGCCGCGTCGCCGGGTGCCGCTGCCGTCCGCCGTCGTTGTCGTCAGCACTGCCGTCACTGCCGTCGACTCGGGCCACAGTCGGATGGGATGCGCTGGTGTGCGCCTCCGTCCGACGTCGTTGCCAAGTAACAGTCCTCCATCTGGACGCCTGTAATGGCATCCGGCGACTGCGGCTGATTGACTAGATTCTCGTCAAATCGCGACCTGTAGGGGCTAGACCCATGGACGACAAGGTTGTGGCTGCCATCATTGCGGCGTCGGTCTCGTTGCTCGGCGGGTTCCTCACCTACTGGCAGGCTAAAACCAAGATCGAATCAGATGTAGCAGCGCAGTACACGCAACTCCGGCATGACATCGAGAGACAGGAACGTCAGGCCGCTCACGAAGTGCGGCAGCAGCAAGAAAGATTGCGCACTGAGCTTCGCACTGAGTTTATGGCTGAGGAAGCGATCCGCGAGCTACTACGTTCCGCGAGGCCCAAACGGTCTTTCGAAGCCATCAAGCGCCGAGTGGGCGGTTTCAATGACGATGAGCTACGTCAACTATTGGTTCGTGCGGGGGCGGTCCGCTTCTATGCGGTTAGCGACAATAAAGAACTTTGGGGCCTTCGCGACCGTAATGCATCCGACTTGGCACAGGACCAGTGAGGGCACCTGCCACAAGGGCGCGCACAGTGTAGCCCCTGTGGGGTCGGGGGAACCTTAGGGATGAGTCATGAGCCGTTTACTTGGCCTGGGTCTTGCCGGGGATCTCGGCGACCTGCTTTTTCCCTGCTCAGGAGCGGTGGCTTGTGCTCCTAATGGTCGTCGTTGGTCGTCTTTGGCTACTGCCGAGCAGCCTCGGACGGCCCAGAGACGGCCCCGCTTCGGCGCGCTCGACTGACGGCCGGCACCTTCGATGCCCCGTCTGAACCTGAGCCAACGACAGCCAGCCACGACGGTGAGTACGCCGACCACCCAGGCGCGCGTGTGCCTCGTTGCGCCCCACTGGCCTCAGCCACGTTGTCTGAGCCGTCGACCAAGGCAAGCTACGACGACCGGTCTGTGATGACGGCGCGCGCTCGCAGCTTGGGAAGCTTGGGCTCTTGGTAGGCGGCTGCTTGGCTGAACTACGGCGGAGCGAGCGTGGGGCCTGATTGGACGGCGGCCTGGCCCCCGCTATTCCCCGTGGTTTCCCGCACGATCTGGCACGTGTCTGGCACGACCCCTGCCATCCGCTCTGCGCCTTCGCTGTGAGCCACGGACTACTCGTAGGTGGTCGCAGCCTGCAAGGCTCGTGCGAAGAAGCTCCAGTCACCGCTGGCGGGTAGACGGCGGCCGGCGTTGCTGTACCAGCCGTCCGCGTCGTCCACCCAGGCTGCCAGCGCCTCCAAGAAACTCGCGAGGTCTGCGTTTCCCCATGAGTGGCCCTCCTCGGTGTGGCTGCAGCGGAGGGCACGGATGAAGGCAGCGAGGTCTTCTCTGCTGTCGACGTGATCAGGAGAAGCGTTCACGAGCGGCACCCTACTTGGCACGCCCTGGGTAGGGCCGAGCCTGGTGAGCACCGCTTTAGGAGTTCGATCCAGGTCCGCTCCGGCTGCGGCGGCCGCCTGAGGCGACGGCCGGATAAAGTCACTGGTGTGCGCCCCCGTCCGGTGTCGTTGATGTCAGCTATAGATGTCACGGACCTTCTGATCCGTAACTCTGCAGAGATCGGTCGGGGAGGGTCATACCGGTCGTTCGGGGATGTCTGAAGGACGCTGAGAGACAGGGTCGGTCAGTGGACTTGCAGTATTTGGCTGCGGTTCAGCTTCCGCATCTTCAAGGAAAGCCATGAAGTGGTTTAAGGCGTTGAGGGTGTCGGGGTGGTCGGTGCCTAGGACCCGCTCGTAATCGGCTAGGACCCGCTCGCCGAGGTCGAGTGCGTCCTGGACCCGCCCGACATGGCTGTAAGAGACGGCGAGGGTGAGGC
>NZ_JBVJYH010000004.1:71063-541491 GCF_055600785.1 Streptomyces sp. NPDC038200 | reverse complement strand
GGCGGGCGTTGAGGGTGTCGGGGTGGTCGGTGCCCAGAATCCGCTCATGGTCAGCTAGGACTCGCTCGCCGAGGTCGAGTGCGTCCTGGACCCGCCCGACATCGCTGTAAGAGACGGCGAGGCTGTGGCGGGCGTTGAGGGTGTGAGGGTGGTCGGTGCCGAGGGCCCGCTCGGAATCGGTCAGGACTCGCTCGCCGAGGTCGAGTGCGTCCTGGACCCGCCCGACATGGCTGTAAGAGACGGCGAGGCTGTGGCGGGCGTTGAGGGTGTCGGGGTGGTCGGTGCCCAGAATCCGCTCATGGTCAGCTAGGACTCGCTCGCCGAGGTCGAGTGCGTCCTGGACCCGCCCAGCATCGCTGTAGGCGAGGGCGAGGTTGTTGCGGGCGGCGAGGGTGTGAGGGTGGTCGGTGCCGAGGGCCCGCTCGGAATCGGTCAGGACTCGCTCGCCGAGGTCGAGTGCGTCCTGGACCCGGCCAGCATCGCGGTAGGAGAGGGCGAGGTTGATGCGGGCGTTGAGTGTGTCTGGGTGGTAAGGGCCATGGATCTCGTTACTGCGACGCACTGTGGTCTCGTCGTACTCAACCGCCTGCTGGTAAAGCCCTGCGTTGGTGAGGCTTTGGCTGACCCGTTCGATGCACGGGTGGGTTTCGGGTTGCCACAGGTCCGGGTGTGCTAGCTGGTCGAGATGGACCGTGTTGGCGCGCAGGGTGGCGCACAGGTCCCATTCCTCATGGTCGTAATGAGGCCACAGGCTCAAGATCGCGTCTGCAATGACTCGGGCCGCCGCCGGGAGTGTGCCGGCCGGGATGGTTTCCCGCACTGCGCGGGCGGTCAGGGCGTGCATCCGGACGGGGGCGGTGTCGGTGTCCTGGGTGATGAGGGCGTAGGTGCGCAGGCATTCCAATGCGCTGCGCACGTCTGCTTCGGTGACGATGGGGTGGTGTCGGCGCAGCCGGCGGCGGTGCGCGGGGCGAGCGGTGCGCAGGTGGTGGAGTGCGGGGGGCGTGGTCCACAGCGCGCCGGGGTGGCCGAGTGGGTCCATGAGGGAAGCGAGGTGTAGCAGAGGCCGGGCGAGGTGGGTGGTGTCGGCTTCCTGGACGGCGTCCAAGGAGACGAGGAGGGCGCTGGTTATGGGGCGGCCGTAGCCTTCGGTGTCCGCGCTTGGGGGGAGCAGGTCGCCCAGTCTGCTGCTTTTGTCGCACAGGAGTGTGAGGTAGTCGGCCATGGTGCGGCGTTTGTTGATGAGGTAGGCGGCGGCATGGCCGAGCGCGAGCGGGAGGCGGCCGAGTTCGGTGGCGAGTTCGTCCGCCTGGCCGGGAGCGTATAGGTGGGCGCAGCCAGCGTCGGTGAGGCGGCGGCGCAGGTAGGCGCGGGCCTCTTCCGGGCTGTAGAGGCCCAGCCGGATGAAGGCACGGCCCCGGCCGCTGAGCCGGGCGTCGTCTCGCCGGGTCGTGGCCAGCACCCAGCCGCTGCGGGAACTGCCGTCTGGCCACCACTGCTCGACGGCTTCCGGGTCGGTGATGTCGTCCAGCACCACCAACCACCGCCGGTCCGTAGCCGTGAGCCACTGCAGAAAACCTTGCGCCGCCGTGATGCTGTCACCTGAGGAGCGCCCGACAAGCCTCAGCTGTTCGGCTGCTTCCGCATACGCAGTGATGATCTGAACAGGGTCGGTGGCCTTCGCCCACACCAGGACGTCAAGACCGTGACCGTCGGAGCGTTCCCGCTCCCGCAGGTCGCGTGCCACGGACGCCGCGAGTTGGCTCTTGCCCACCCCGCCCTCCCCTGACAGCACCACCTCGCGGCCCTCACCACGCGCCTTCTCGGCGACTTCTCGCACCTGCGTCCGCGGCTGGAACGCTGCCGCCAGCCGCGGAACATTCCCCACCCACACTGGCCACTCCACCGACGGCTCCGGCACCGGCGGGGAGTAGACGTACATGTTCCCCGCGACCTGTGTGATGTCCCGCTGGGCCTGTGCCTGCTGCCGGGTACGGCGCTGCTCGAAACCCTCCACCGCTGATCCGTCCCCTTTGCCTCAGGCGCGGTTCCCGCCGACCTGGTCGATGTCGCCACTGCCGTCGCTGCGGGCCTTCTGCCGCACGTCCTCTCGCACTGCACCACGTTGCGCCCCGGCCCCTGCGCCGTGGCTACCGCTCGTCTGCCAGATGGCGCCCCGGCCACGCGCCGACTGCCGGACCCGGCGCACCCCGGCCCCACCGGCCTGCGACGCCCACCAGCCCAGTGCGGCCAAGGTGCCCGCCGCGACCACCCCGGCCACCGGGCCGATCACATCCCAGGGATCGTCGCCCCCGTCCCACAACACCGCCCACGGCACCGCCACGGCGAGAAACGCCCCGAGCGACCCCGCCACCGCTACCAGCCACCGCACCGTAGCCTGCACACTCGCCTCCGACCCGCACAGACAACTCACCGACGAAGACAGCCCATGTTGGCACGTCAGCCGCTGTGGACCAGCGAAAACTAGGAGCGGGGCAGGCTTGCAGTGACGGCATCCCAGCTTGGGAAGCTTGGGTCTTGTGGCGGCGGTTGCTGGGCTGACCTGCGGCGGGGCGGTGTTGCAGCCCTGGTGGCACCCGTCGCCAGTCCCCGCTATTCCCCGCGATTGCCCGCAGGATCTGGCACGCGAATGGCACGACGCGTTCGCTCCGGAGAACCCTGGGCGGAAGTTCAGTCTTGGGAGTCTGAGCCTCAGCCGACAGCCAGCCACGACGGCGGGTCCGCCGGCCGACCAAGTGGCGCGTGTATGTCACTGCACTCTCGCCCTCCCCGGCTGTGCTACCCGAGCCTGCCGTGACACCGTGCGCCGTCCGTGCGCCCGTGATCGACTTCATCGGGTCCTACTACGATCCGCCTGCATGGCGAAGAAGAAAAAAAATGACCTCTGGCGCTATTGGGGCCTCATCGCGTTCATTATCGCTATTACTGGATGGCTGACGTCCGACATAGGCCCCCTCGGCATCACCGCCTTATCTGCGCTCAGCTTCCTTTGGTTCCTGTTTCAGGCGCCTGTGCCATGCGGCGCACTTAATCGTGGAGATGTAGAGCAGTGCCGCAACAATGGGCGAGGGGTTCTACGCGGATGCCACATCAAGCAACATCAGTGGCAGAAGTTAAAAGCTCTCATCTTGCGTCGTCGATGGCGGCAGATTTCGTCGGAGCTATTTCCGAACGCGACCACAGCATTGGCTAGCATGGGTGCAATTATCGCTCTTCTGTCTTCAGTGATTGGTGTTGTTAAGTCGCTGACTGGTAAGGGATGAGACGCCAGTTCGCCTGACACTGAATCGCGTCGAACTACGTCCGCTCCGAACCTGTCCGGCGTCATCGGTGCCAGGCACAGGATGTCAGCAGCCTCTGATCCGTAGCTCTGTGGAGATAGTCAAACGAGGGTCACAGAAGTCGCTGGTCGTAGGGGTGGGATAACGACTTACTCGACCCTTGTCTTGCAAGTTCACCGTTACTTGGCGCGATGGTTAGGCAACTTCTTCGCAAGGTCGGTCTACTTCAAATCACGAGGAAGGTGTGACACCCATCCGAGTGACTTGAGATCATCCCAGATCCATTGGAACGCAAGATTGGTCGCAGGCCTGCTGTCCCACACTCGCAGCACAGTGTGAGTCCAGCGATACATTGAAAAGGGCGCTCTCTCGGGATTATCAACGTGGTATCGCTTCAAATAAGCCGAGTAGCGATCATATTCATGTGCTATCCGCGCCCCCTTTGATCGCTCTAGAGTGATTTCTACCTGGCTCTCGGCTAGTTCTGTGTCGACAGCCGGAATAAGGCAGTATTCCAAAGTCGGCCCATCTGCCCATGAATTCCCGTTAGGCACATATAGATTTCCCCTCAGGGTAGCGGGAAGGGAAGCGGCGTGGGCTAGAGTGAAGCCAAAATCCGCAAACAGGGTTTGCGTCATTTCCATATATGCTTTCAGCGCCGCCTCATAAACTGCCTTAGTGAGTTCGAGAAGGCGATTCGGGCTGTAAAAATTCCAAACCCAACCGGAGGATGGATGCAAAATATCTGCGGCGGGCCACGGGGGCGTCAGCTGCGACTTTTGCTGCCGCTCCAACCACTCCGTGACCAGGACCAAATCTAGACGCGTAACCGTTCTTCCTCCCCCGTCTTGAATGGCGTAATCCTCCACGGGGCCATGCTCACGAATGTTCCGTCGAGTTTCGGATATCAGGTTGCAAATCTCCGCAGTTTCGATTGGGTCAGCTCTAAGCCGTGAACCCCTTCGGAGAAGGGCGTAAATGACTGCCCAAATGTACTCCTCTTCGATTACCCCTCCTCTTGGCGCCTCTAGGTGCAGGAGATTCGGAAGAGTTCTTTCCAGTCTGCTGCGCATATTGTCGAGAGACCAGGACCAAACCCAGTTTTCCCCCGGTGGGGCTGGTGATGAGCCGATACCAACCCCTGTTTCCATGAGTCCTTTGGGATTTGACAGATAGGAAATTGGCTGTGTGCCAGCCGTTCGTTTCTGCCAGGCGTAAATGAATCTATTCCCCTTCTCCTCTACAGCCAGATTAAGCCTCAAATTTTCAGCGCTCTGCCCCGCATCGACTGGAGTTGCTGCAGGGGCCAGTCTGCCGAGGCCCAGACACCAACTCGCCATGACGCGATGAAGGCGGCTCGCGACTTCTCGCCAACCAGGGAGTTCGCCGTATGCAGTCCCGGTAAAAGGCTTTTCAATTCCTTTTTGAATAACCCATGCCGCTGCCCCAGGGTTCCATTCAGCGAGGCTGCACATAATGGTGTCGACTTGGTCGACGCTGCCGGTCTGCACCGCAAGCGCAAGCACGTATCGCCACTTAGCGAACGAGCTAATGTCACAGATGATACTTTCGAGCGTTACTTCACCTTGCAGCAACGCCTCTGCGGCAAACCACTGTTCGAAAAGACTCAGAGTGAAGGATGCCTTATATGCAGAGAACGTGACTAGACGCGTGTCACGCAACTCGTGCCGTACGGCCTCACCACCGATGGCAGCCAAAGCCACATTACCGTCATTGCTTACTGAGGCGACAGCGATACGACGCAGGATAGGAAACGCGTCTCTCCATGAACCATGGTCTCGTTCGAGGGACTTAAGTGCACATTCTTGAATCAGCCCAGCAGACGTTTTCGGAACATCCCCTTTCCCGTAGATGCTGGCAACCAGCATTGCGAACAAAGGACGCTTTATCGCGTCACTGATTTGCGGAGGAAAGGAGATGGAATGAAGATGTTCCGCCCCTGTCACCTTGCGAATCAGCTCTAGGGCTGAATCCTCCGACCAACCTTCTAGTTGAATGGAGTCTATTCGGTCTGGGAACGTTCCTGGGCGGCCGGTTATCAAAATTTTCGAGGTAGGCCAGCGTGCGGTGATTATTTCGCACTGATCGACCAGTTGAGAGGTCTTCGAAGTCTCATCAATTCCGTCTACGACGAGACTCAGTCCTACAGTGGATAGAATGGATGCTTCGACTCGGTCTACTATCCATGATTCTAGGTCGCCCAGAACGTCCCTGGCTGAGACCCAGATAGGAAGTGGTGCCTCCTCGTTTGCTGAGAATTCCTGACACTGATTGATCAGCCACAGGTTGGCTATATCGGACTTTCCGGCACCCATAGGTCCGATGAGAGCGACTACCTTGCCTGCGGTCATCTCGGACAGAGGTTCAGGAATCTCCAGATCGAAGGAGCGGCTTATAGTTACCTGCTCGTTCGTTAGTCCGGGAAGCCGGCGCAATATATCGCGCCTCTTGGAGCACTCGCGAATCAGCTGGTCCGCTATGTAGGTCCGTGAATAGCTGTGTTTAGACGTCTCTGTAGAAGAGTTGATTGTGATATTGACGTCACCGCCAGCGAACCCTATCTGAAGGTTGTGGCCGCCGATTTGAGAGTTCGACACCCATAGTTGCGCGTCGTCTTTTTCTTTCGGCATCAGGATTCGTCCACCTCTACGTCGCCCGCAGAGGATCCCAATTGGAAGTTCGAACCAGAAATTTGTGAATTGTGTACCTCTTGCCCTCCGTTAATGTTGGTGGCGGGGGGAGCGGGAGGCTGATTAGAGTTAAGCGGGGTGGGTGTCGTCTGTTGTGCGGACCGCTTGATGCGGACAGATCCGCCAGCTTGCCCGATCTGAATATTGCTACCGGAAACATTGGAGGCAGTGATTTTTTGAGTGGAGGCAGGTGTGGTATCTGGTCTTCGGGCCTCAACTAGCCCATAAATGGAAATGGCCAGGCCTGCTAGTGCGACAAAGAGACCTAGAACGCTGGCAGTCTTATCGGCTTTATCTAGACCGACCCGGCTGAAGTAGAAGGCCAGGGTAGAAGCGGTGAGGACTGCGACGGTCGTGCCTGCAACGATGAGCGTGCGCGCGTTCATGTCACGAGTATCCTTGCGAGTTCAGCCTGCCACCATACGTTTGACGCAACTGAGGTCGGCGGAGCGGGTTTGGCCGGTGGCCTGCCCGGTCTGGGGTCGGGCATGACCAGGGGGCCGTACGCTGGTTGGCAACTCGGGCAGGCTTTGGACCTGCCCGCAATGTGCACGAGTGGCCCCCTGGTCTTGCTCGACGCGGGACCCGGACCGGGGAGGTGGCTAAAGCCGTGGAGCCGACCGCCCCAGCCACGACGTACCCCTTCTCTGGCGTCAGGCGGCTGATTGCTGTGCGCGCGGTGCGGACGCCGGCCGGGCTGGAGCGGGGCGGAGACAGGAGCGCAGGCCCGGCCGGGGACCGGGCCGCGCGCGGTGAGCGGAGCGAGCCGCCTTGATGAAGGAGAGAAGGTTTTATCCCGCTGGGATGAGGCGCTTGCCGTCGTGGCTGCGTACGTGGGGACCGCTGCCGTCCAAGGCATCCAGAAGCCTGACCGAGAACACCTCGGACATGCGCTCGCTGACCTCGTTGGGCGTGAGCCAGGAAACCGCCGTGGACTCGCTCGAAGTGCGCTCGGTGCCGCCGGAGGGCTTGCAGCGGAAGACCAGGGCCACGATGCCGCGGGTGAGATTCTTGTAGACGCCGGTCAGCTCGTCCACCTCGACGTGGATGCCTGTCTCCTCCAGGACCTCGCGGGCTACGCCGGCCTCGGGAGTCTCGTCGAGTTCGAGGATGCCGCCGGGGAGCTCCCAGGTGCCGTTGTCGGCTCGGCGGATCGCCAGGAGGCGGCCGTCCTCGCGCACCACCACTCCGGCCACGGACACGGAGTGCAAGGGGGACGGCCTTGCTTCCTGTGATTGACTCATGTAGAGGAGCATAGGAGGCAGAGAAGGACTATGGGAACTGCGGCTGGAGGGGTCGGGTCCGGACCTCGGTACGTGCAGATCGCGGACGAGATCGTGCAACAGATCCGGGCGGGGGTACTCAAGCCTGGCGACATGGTGCCGAGTGAGTCTGAGCTGGTGGAGCGCTACGGCGTGTCCGGCGGGACCATCCGTAAGGCCATGGTCGAGGTGCGGGCGAGCGGGCTCGTTGAGACCCGGCACGGCAAGGGCTCGATCGTGAAGAACCGGCCTCCGGTGCGGCACCGCTCCTCCGATCGCTTCCGGCGTTCGCTCCGGCAGGGAGGGCAGGCGGCCTATCTTGCGGAGTCCGCGCAGTCCGGCGCCACCGCCAAGGTCAGCGTGCTCTACATCGGGCCCATGGATGTGCCGGAGGACGCCGCCCAGCGGCTGGGCGTTCCGGTCGGTACGCAGGTGCTGGCTCGCCGGCGTCTCTACTTCCGTAACGGCACCCCGGTTGAGACCGCGACGTCGTACCTGCCCTGGGACGTCGTGAAGGACATCCCGGAGCTGTTCGCCGAGAACCCCGGCGGCGGTGGCATCTACGCCCGACTCGAAGATCACGGACACGAGTTCGCGGAGTTCGTCGAGACGCTGCAAGCGCGGCCGGCCTCCAAAGCGGAAGCCTCAGAGTTGGCGCTGAGCCCGGGGGCACCCGTGGTTCACCTGATCCGGGAAGCTCGTACGACCGCAGGTCTCGTGGTCGAGGTGTGCGACACCCTCATGGCCGCTGACCAGTTCGTTTTCGAGTTCCGGATCCCTGCCGCCGACTGACGCGCGCTCAACTCTCCGCGACCCGTCACGAGTTCTTCTTCGTGGCGGGTTGACTCATGTATAGGAGTCGGGCACTCTTCTTCCTGTCACTCATGTACATGAGTGACAGAGTTCAGCAGCTATAGAGGAGTGTTCTCTGTGCGTCAGATCCCCGTTGACACCTCCGGCGCCGTCGTGATGGTGGCCAAGTCCCCGCAAGTCAAGGTCCGTGACCGTCGTACTGGTGAAATCGCCACCGACGCCGAGACCGGGGCCAAGCTGATGACGGTCGACGTGATGTTTGCGGCGAACGAGGAGGTGGAGATCCTCTCCATCACCGTCCCGGAGCCCGGCATCACCGGCGAGCTGGCCATGGGCACGCCGGTCGCGCTTACCGGCCTGATCGCCCGGCCCTGGGAGAACGACTTCAACGGCCAGAAGCGGCACGGCATCGCGTTCCGCGCGGTCGCGGTCACTTCGCTCGCCGATGCCGCCGCAAGGCCCAAGGCGGCCTGATCATGACCGCTTTAACGGTCGTCCTGGTGCTGGTCGCCGCCGCCGTAGGTGTTCTGCGGTGGCGGCGCCCCGCCTGGTACTGGTTGTCCTTTGGGGTCACGCTGGCCGTGGTGCGGGTCTTGGTCCGGTACGGCTCCGTCATGGACGCGTGCGGGCTGAGCGTTCCGCCCGCGCGGTGGCGGCTCGCCCTCGCCCGTGCCACCAACCGGCCGGTACCGGGGCCACGCGCCCCGCGCATTCTGCGGCTGAGGCCGACTCGTACCGGCCTGGTTCTGCGGCTCAAGCTCCGGCCTGGGCAGGACGCCTTCGATGTCGCCGCAGCATCGGACCGGCTCCGGCATTCCTTCTCGATGTACGGCGTGACCTCGCGGGAGCTGCGTTCCGGCGTCGTGGAGGTGCGGATGACCGGCTACGACGTGCTCAAGCGGGTGCAGATGCCGGCCGAGACCGAGACCCGGCCGATGCGGGTGCCGGTCGCCCTGCGGCAGGACAGCTCGGTGCACTACCGCGACTACCGGGCGATACCCCATGCCCTCACCCTCGGGGCCACGGAGTCCGGCAAGTCCGTCTACCAACGCAACCTGGTCGCCGGACTCGCCCCGATGGACGTCGCCCTCGTCGGTATCGACTGCAAGCAGGGGGTTGAGCTGTTCCCATTGGCCCGCCGGTTCTCCGCGCTGGCCGACAACCCCGACACCGCTGCCGATGTGCTAGATGCCCTCGTGATCCGGATGGAGCGCATCTATCAGGTCATCCGGGCTCAGCAGCGCCTCGCCGCGGACGTGCCGGACGCGGAGATCGCCGCCGACATCTGGGACCTGCCGTCCGATCTGCGCCCGACCCCGGTCGTGGTCCTGGTCGACGAGGTTGCCGAACTCGCCCTCTACGCCAACAAGGAGGAGGAGAAGCGCCGGGACCGCATCATCACCGCCCTGATCCGCCTCGCCCAGCTCGGCCGAGCGGCCGGTATCTACCTCGAAATCTGTGGGCAGCGCTTCGGCTCCGAACTCGGCAAGGGCATCACCATGCTCCGAGCCCAGCTCACCGGCCGTACCGCGCACCGTGTCAACGACGAGACTTCCGCCAACATGGCCTTCGGCGACATCGCCCCGGACGCCGTCCTCGCCGCCATCCAGATCCCGGCGGAGATGCGGGGGCTCGCCATCGCGGGCGACTCGTCCGGAGGGTGGCACCGCATCCGTGCCCCGCACACCTCGCTTCGACAGGCCGTGAACATCTGCAACCGGCATGCCGATCGGACTCCGGACCTGCCCGAGCTGGCTCCGTTCCGGCCCACTCTCTCCGGCTCGGCCGACGCTTCCTCGCCGACGGCCAAGCCTTCCCCGGCTGCCGCCTGACTTCTCGGATTCCCACCGGTCGGCGTGACCGCTCTCGCGCCAAGTCCCTACCCCGCCATGCCCAAAGAAGGGAGATCTCGCTGTGTGCCCGAACTGCGAGGACTTTGCCCGGACCGTGCTCCTGCTCGGCCAACTCGCCCTCTACGCCGACACGACCGGCGCCGACCTCGATTTCGTGGAAGCCGTCAGTCCGTCCCTCGCCGTCTCCCTGCCGGAGCCGCCGCCCGGCGTGTTCCCGGACGGCTACGACCCCGACGGCGGCCCCGCCTACCCGGGTGACTCCTGATGGGTGCTCGTCACGGCCTCCGCGTCGACGCGGTCCTGGTGCAGGCCGTCATCGCCGGCGCACTGTCCTTCGCGCATCTGCACGACCTGGCCTCCGCCGCCGGACAGAACGGGTGGAAGGCATGGGCCTACCCGGTCAGTGTCGACCTGCTCCTGGTGGCCGCCTGGCGGCGTCTGCGCAGTGAGGGCCCGTCCCGGCTGGCCTGGTGCTGGTTCCTGGTCGCGCTCTGCGCCTCGCTCGGTGCCAACGTCGCCACCGCCGGGTTTCTCGACCTGACCGACCCGCCCGCCTTGCTCCGCCTCGGCATCGCCGGATGGCCTGCTCTTGCCTTCCTCGGCGGCACGCTCCTCGCTCACTCGTCGGCTACGGAGTCGAAGCCGTTGCCGTCGGCACCCGTCGCGGAGGCGGAGGGCGCCGAGCCCCCAGCCCAGCAGCAGGCACCGGACGCCGAAGCCGCTTCGGCCACAGAAGCCGTGCCCGACCCTGACGCGGCCCCCGCCCCTTCGGACCAAGCTCCCGCCCCGGCCCCCGCTCCTCAGGTCCCTGCCGTCCTGGTCGACCACGCCCGCAAAGTCGCCGACGAGTACCGCGCTCGCACCGGGGCCCCGATCGACCCCGACACCCTGCGCTCCCGCCTCGGCGTCCCGCCCCACCTCGCCGACGCCATCGCCGCCCACCTCGCCTGATCGGCGAGAGAGGAAGACCAGTGATCCGTGACCCGGCCGACCTGACCGTCTCCGACTACCTAGACGGTGCCCGTGAGATGGCCGCCGCCAATCGGCCCTTCCTCGCCCACCTGCTCGCCGAGGAAGCCGCCCGCCTCACCGCCGACCCGGCCACCGCCGCCGACATCCGTGCCGGCTTCCCCGCCCCGGCGACGACCCGAGAGGAGACCGACTGACATGCCTGCCCGCGACCATTTCCACTCCGTGATGCGCATCGGCCCGGTGCAGATCGGCACGCACCGCGATCGCAACGGCCAGACCAAGCACGCCGCCGTGTGCAGCTCCGACGGCTGCGGCTGGTCCGCCGACTACTCCAGCCAGTCCGCGGCTCAGCTCGCCGCCCGCACCCACCGCTGCCGCATCCGCTAGGAGACATCCGCCATGCAGGTCCCGCTCTGGCTCACGCTGCTCGCCGTCGGCTACCTCGGCGTCAAGCTCATCCGCCCGCCCGCCTGGCTCATCGTCGTCCTCCTGCTCGGCGGCTTCCTCCTCGCCGACAGCGTCCTCGCCCCGGCCATCAACGCCCTCGTCAAGTAACCAGCCCGCGAGAGGAGACCACCGATGTTCCGCCCGAAGATCCCCACCATGCCCACGCCGAGCGCGCTCGGCACACCGCCCGCCGTCATCGAGCCGACCACCGTCACCCGGCACGCAGAGACCCCGCTGGCCGCCCAGCCCACTCCGGCGCTGTCCCGGCCCACGGTCCAGCTCAGCCCCGGCACAGTCCTCGCCCTCGTGGGCGGTGGCACGGCCGTCGTCCTGGTGCTCGGAGCCGTCCTGGTCTCCCTGCTCCTGGCGGTCGCCGTCACCGGCGCCTCGGTCGCCGTCTGCGCGGTCGTCCTGCGCTCCCTGCTCGCCTCCGACGCCAAGCGTCGCTGACCGGCCCCCGGGCGGCCTCGATACCGCCAAGCATCCGCCGCCCGGGCGCCGTCCCTGTCCGATCCCGCAACCGGAAGGAACCCCAAGCATGGCCCACCGCGCCTCAGCCGCGACACCGAGTGCGCCCATGCCCGACACATTGCTTGACCCGATCACTCTCGGGGACGTGCTCCGCGTGGCCTCGGCCTCGGACTACGCCCGCTGGGAGGACCAGATCCGTCGCACCGGCGGCTGCTCCGACCCGATCCACCTCACCGGCTGGGTCCTCCACAAGGACAAGACCACCGGCGAGACCCTGCACCACTACTCCACCGAGAAGGAGCCGGGCGGACGCCTCCGCCTCGCCTGCGGCAACCGCCGCGCCTCCCGCTGCCCCTCCTGCGCCTGGACCTACGCGGGCGACACGTACCACCTGATCCGCGCCGGCCTGGCCGGAGATGACCGCCGCGACATTCCCGCCACCGTCCGCGATCACCCGCGCGTCTTCGCCACCCTCACGGCCCCCTCGTTCGGCCCGGTCCACAACCGTCCCGATCACGGCACCTGCCGCTGCGGCACCCCGCACGCGCTCGACGCTCCGGAGCTGGGCACCGCGCTCGATCCGGACAGCTACGACTACGCGGGCGCCGTGTTGTTCAACAACCACGCCGGGCAGCTCTGGCAGCGCTTCACCACGCGACTCCGCCGCGAACTCGCCGCCCGCGCCGGCCTGCCCCGCCGCGAACTCGCCGAACACCTCCGCGTCTCGTACGGCAAGGTCGCCGAGTTCCAGAAGCGCGGCGCCTTGCACTTCCACGCCGTCGTACGCCTCGACGGCCCGGAGGGGCCCGGGACACCCCCGCCCGCCTGGGCCACGGTCGATGTCCTCACGGACGCTGTACGTGCCGCCGCAGTGCACTCGTACACCTCCGTCTCGGTCCCGGCTGCCGGTGACGAACCCGCCCGTACCTTCCGCTGGGGCCGACAGCTCGACGTCCGCCCGGTCAAGGCCTTCGGGGACGGCTCCGACATCACCGAACAGGCCGTCGCCTCGTACGTCGCCAAGTACGCCACCAAAGCCGCCGAGAACACCGGCACCCTGGACCGCCGTATCGGCGAACTCGCCGAACTCGACCGCCACCAGGTCCCGGACCACACCCGCCGGCTCATCACCGCGTGCCGCGATCTGGACAGCCTCTACCCCGACCGGCGTCTCTGGGCCTGGGCCCACATGCTCGGCTTCCGCGGGCACTTCTCGTCCAAGTCGCGCACCTACTCCACCACCCTCGGCGCCCTCCGCCAGGAACGCGCCGACTACCGCGCCGCTCAAGAGGCATCCGTCCTCGGCCTCGACGACCGTGTGCCGGACACCGTCCTCGTCCTGGCCGACTGGCAGTACGCCGGTCACGGCCACACGCCGGGCGAAGCCGCCCTCGCCGCGACCATCGCCCGTGACCTCCAGACCAACCGCGAGACCGCTCGCGAAGCCCTCCTGAACGAAGGGAGCACGGAATGACCACGGCCATCCGGTCACGACGCACCATGCTCACCCTCGCGGAGGTCTGCGAGGAACTGGCCATCTCCCGCTCGACCTTCTACGACTGGCGGGCCAAGCGCCGTGCGCCGCGATGCATCAAGCTCCCGAACGGCGACCTCCGGATCCGGCGGAGCGATCTCGATCACTGGCTCGACGACCGTGAGGACGCTGCCTGATGGAGACGACGTACGACGTGAAGGTCTACAAGATCCTCACCTACAAGGGCGCCCGGAAGACCACGTACACCGTGCGCTGGGTGGTCGCGGGCAAGCGCTGGCGTGAGCCCTTCAACACCGTCGCGCTCGCCGAGGGCTTCCGCTCGGAACTCATCCGGGCCACGGGCAAGGGCGAGGCCTTCGTCGTCGCCACGGGTCTCCCGGTGTCTCATCGCTCCAAGTCGGCTGCCATGAGCTGGTACAAGTTCGCCGTCGAGTACGTGGACGCCCGGTGGCCTCACCTCGGCGGCAACAGTCGCAAGAACATCGCGAAGACCCTGACCGCCACCACCATCGCCCTGCTGCGGGTAAAGCCCACCCAGTTCGCACCTGCGGCCGTGCGGACGGCCCTTCGCGAATGGGCGTTCAACACCAACCGGCGTCCGGAAACGCCTCCAGACGTGGTGGCCGTCCTGAAGTGGGTGGAGCGGAACTCCCTGCCCGTCTCGGCCTGGGAAGACCCGGAGAAGGTCGACCAGGTCCTGCACGCCATCGACACCCGCCTCGATGGGAAGCAAGCGGCGGCCTGGTCCCGGAAGCGCAACCGCCGAATCCTCAATGTCGCGATGAAGAACGCGATCCGGCGGCGCATCCTTCGGGCCAACCCTCTTCCCAAGGGCAAGGAGTCGACGACGGTAACGAAGACCACGAACGCCGTGGACAAGCGGTCCTTGCTGAATACCGAGCAGGCGGCGGCGATCCTCGACTGGATCCGGCGCCGGCCGCGGGGCGGCAAGCGGCTCCATGCCTTCTTCGCCACGCTGTACTACTGCGGTCCCCGGCCCGAGGAAGCGGTAGCCATGCGGGTGGAGGACGTGACCCTGCCGGAACCCGACGCCGACGACCAGTGGTGCGAGCTGCTGATCCACACGGCCACCCCGGAGATCGGGAAGCAGTGGACCGACACGGGGGAGATCCACGAACAGCGTGACCTGAAAGGCCGTGCCGAGGGCGAGACCCGCACGGTGCCGGGGCATCCGGCCCTGACGCGCATCCTGCGACAGCACATCGAGGACGAGCAGCTTCAGCCGGGTGATCTTCTGTTCCAGGGCGAGTACGGCGGCATCCTCGCCGGCTCCGTCATCCGTCGGGCGTGGCGCAGCGCGCGTAAGGCTGTACTGCCCCCGCACGTCTTCGAGTCGCCCACCGGACGGCGTGTGTACGACAACCGCAATACGCGCCTGACGAAGTGGCTCAACGACGGCATCCCGCCCGCCCAGGTGGCCGAGTGGGCCGGGAACAGTGTCGCCGTGCTGCTGGCGACGTACGCCCGGTGCATCGACGGGCAGCTGCCGGACCTGAAGCGGCGGCTGGAAGCCGCGGGTGACCTTCCTGAGGCGGAGGTTCCGGGCGCTGGCTGATCTTCGGCCGGTCGAGAACTTCGACACGCATTCGACACGGCCACCCGCGAAAACCCGGTGACAGCCGGACAGCCCCGGAGTCCGCCCTTGATCGTCAAGAGGGCGTCCGGGGCTTCGTCGTTCCCACTGACAGCCGCTCTGACCAGCAAAAAGCCCTCCCGAGCGGGAGGGCGAGGAGTGGCGCCCCCGGCAGGACTCGAACCTGCGGCCAAGCGCTTAGAAGGCGCCTGCTCTATCCACTGAGCTACGGGGGCCGGGTGGTGGCCTCGTGCCTGGTGCCCGGGTGTGGGCTGATCCGTGACGTTGCCGGGGACAAGGATAGGGCTCCCGGTTCCTTGACCCTGTCGCTTCGCCTCCGTGGCTCGATGTGGAGGTTCGGTGAAGCGGTCCTGATAATCGCAGGCAGGTACGAATCGTGCACCGCTTTTGGCGCCTGACGCCCCGGGTGTTGTGCACTCGTTATGCCTGGACTGTGCCCGTGTCCCGGTCGTCCCTTCCGCCCGATCTGTTCTGTCGGCACGCAGACATGTCCATATGCTTCAGAATTCCCCTAAAATTGGGCATTCTTCGCATGTGGTGACCTTGGACGTACGGCCTCAGCTGCTCGACACTCTCTCCGCTCTGCGCGACCGTGTCGCCGCCGCACGCTTTCCGCTGCCCCTGGCCGGGGCCCCACGCGCGCGTGCGAACCGCGACGAACTCCTGGCGCAGCTCGACGACTATCTCGTGCCCCGCTTGCAACATCCCGAGGCGCCGCTGCTCGCCGTGGTCGGCGGCTCCACCGGCGCGGGCAAGTCGACGCTCGTCAATTCCCTCGTCGGCAGGCGCGTGAGCGAGGCGGGCGTGCTCCGGCCGACCACCCGGACGCCCGTCCTCGTCTGCCATCCGGAGGATCATCACTGGTTCAGCGGCATGCGTGTGCTCCCCGAACTGACCCGCGTATGGGTGCCCCAGCAGGACCCCGTCGACGAGATGCTGTTCTCCGAGGGGGACCCCGAGCGCGTGCTCCGCGTCGAGACGGCGGACACGCTCCCGCGCGGGCTCGCCCTCCTCGACGCTCCCGACGTCGACTCCCTGGTCGCCGACAACCGCGTCCTCGCCGCGGAACTGATCTGCGCCGCCGACATCTGGATCATGGTCACCACGGCCGCCCGCTACGCCGACGCCGTCCCCTGGCACCTGCTCCGCACCGCCAAGGAGTACGACGCGACCCTCATCACCGTCCTGGACCGGGTCCCCCATCAGGTCGTCTCCGAGGTCTCCCGGCAGTACGGCGCCCTGCTCACCAAAGCCGGACTCGGGGACGTACCCCGATTCACCGTGCCCGAGCTGCCCGAGTCGGCCTGGGGCGCCGGCCTGCTGCCCGGCACCGCCGTCGCCGCCCTGCGCACCTGGCTCGTCCATCACGTCCAGGACTCCGCCGCCCGGCAGCAGGTCATGACCCGTACGGTCCACGGCGTCCTCAACTCGCTCAAGCCCCGCATGTCCGAGCTGGCCGGCGCCGCCGCCGCCCAGTACGCGGCTGCCCTCCGGCTCACCTCCGCCGTGGACGCCGCCTACGACAACGAGCACGCGCGCGTGCGGGGCCGCCTCCAGGCCGGTGCCGTACTCGCCGGGGACGCCCTCAAACGGTGGCGCGCCTTCCCCCTGGACTGCACCGCCGGGGAACTCCTCGACGCCCTCGTGGAGAGTCTGGCCGCGCTCCTGCTCTGCTCCGTCACCGCCGCCGACGAGCGCATCGACGACGTCTGGCGCCGCGAGCCCGCCGCCCGCGCCCCGGAACTCGCCGGGAGCGACATCTCCCTGGAGAGCGCCGAGCACCGCATCGGGCTCGCGGCCCGGCGCTGGCGGCGCGAGCTGGAGGAGTACGCCGAGGACGAGGTCCGGGTGCTGGAGCGCAACGGCGGACCCGACGCGGAGGTCGTCGCGGCCCTCGTCGCCACGGCGGTGCTGGGCGGGCGCCGGGCGCGTACCGCCGGCGAGGGGCTCGCCGAGCGGCTCGGCGCGCACGGCGTGCTGCGGCTGCGCGACCGGGCCGGGCGGCTGCTCGCCGAGCACGTGGACCGTGTCATGCAGGCCGAACGCGAACGGCGCCTCGCCCCGCTCGACGCCCTGGACGTCCAGCCCGACCCCCAGGCCGAACTCATCGCCGCGCTGTCCGCACTGCAGAAGGAGAGGTGACCGGTGACCGCCGTCACTGACCAGGACCACACGGATCACACCGACCACATGAGGCGCATCGAACACGGCAGCGACAGCGGCGACAGAGGATCCATGGAACGCAGCGGTCACGCCGGTTCCGGCGCCACGGACGGCGTGGAGCGCGCGGGCGGTCTCCCGGAAATGCGCCCGAGCCTCTCCAAGGCGGACCGCGACGACGACGGGCCCCACGCCGACCCCCCTGCCGACCTCCGCCCCGCCGTCATCAGCCAGTCCACGAACGAGGCTCAGGCCAGTGCCAGTGCCAGTGCCGGGGCCGGGATCGAGCGTGAGGGAAAGAGCACGGGTGGGAGCCGGGACGGCAGCGGGACCGTGGACGCGAGCAGCCGAAGGAGTGGGGGCGGGGACGCGGGCGCGGGTCGGGAGGAAGCGGGCGGCATGGGCGTCGTCGTCGGCGGCCGACACGCGCGCGTGAGGGCGGAGCACGGCGGAAGGGCCGACAACGGCGGAAGCGGCGGAAGCGGCGGACTCGGCGAAAGCGGCGGGAACAGCGGAAGCAGCGGAAGCAGCGAGACCGTCGAGAGCGGAACGCACGGGAAGAACGGGAAGAGCGCAGAGAACGGCAAGATCCGCGAGAGCCGTGAGATCGGCGAGGGCACCGGGGACGGTGAGAACACCGACCGGAAGCGCCTCGCACGCGTGCCGGACGAGAACGCCGACGGTGACCGTCCCGCCGATCGTGACCGCAGCGCCGAGCACGTCCGTTCCGCCGTTCGTGACCGTGGTGCCGCCGATCGTGACCGTGGTGCCGAGCACGCTCGACCCGCCGATCATGTCCGTTCGGCTGATCGCGACCGTGCCGCCGATCGCGACCGTCCCGCCCGTGGGCACGCCGCCGAGGAAGGTGTCTCGGTCCCCCGGCCGCTCCTCCCCTCCTCGAAGACCCGCCCGGCGGTGACAGCCAAGCCCTCGAACACCACCACCGACGCCGCCACGGACACCGGCAGCGGCACCGGCACCCGCTCCAGCGGCGGCGCCGGATCCCACGCCGGCGCCGGCACCACCGCGGACGCCGAGCCCGGCTCCGAGGAGGTCTGGGACGACGGGCTCATCGCGCGGCGCGTCACCGAGGCGAACGCCGCCGCCCTCGCCGCCGAACGTGCCTCCGCCGCCGAGCCCGCGCACCGCGGACCGGGCAGCCAGGCCCCGTCCCCGCTGGCGTACGACGGCCCGCTGCGCTCCCGCCTCGACGCCCTGCGCGAACTCGTCGGGCTGTCCCGCACCCGCCTGGACAACGCCACCCTCGCCGAGGCGGGCCGGGTCCTGGACGAGGCCACCTCTCGCCGGAAGCTGTCCGGCCGGCACACCGTCGTGGCCCTGGCCGGTGCCACCGGCAGCGGCAAGTCACAGTTGTTCAACGCACTCGCCGGAGTGGCCATTTCGGAGACCGGCGTACGTCGTCCGACCACGGCCGCACCCATCGCGTGCAGCTGGAGCGACGGCGCGGCCGGCCTCATCGACCGGCTGGGCATCCCGGGCCGGCTGCGTCGCCGGCCGCTGAACGGTCCGGACTCCGAAGGTCCGCTGCGCGGGCTGGTCCTGATCGACCTGCCCGACCACGACTCCGCCGCCGTACAGCACCGTGAACAGGTCGACCGGATTCTGAAGTTGGTCGACGCGGTCATCTGGGTGGTCGACCCCGAGAAGTACGCCGACGCCATCCTGCACGAGCGCTATCTCCGCCCGATGGCGGGCCACGCGGAGGTCATGTTCATCGTCCTCAACCAGGTGGACCGGCTGCCCGGCGACGCCGCCGACCAGGTCCTGGACGACCTGCGACGCCTGCTGGACGAGGACGGGATCGCGCTCGGCGAGTACGGCGAACCGGGTGCCACCGTGCTCGCGCTGTCCGCGCTCACCGGCGAGGGCGTCGGTGACCTGCGCGAGGCGCTCGGCGAGTTCGTGGCGGAGCGCGGCGCGGCGGCCCGCCGGGTGTCGGCCGACGTGGACGCCGCCGCGAGCGAGCTGCGGCCCGTCTACGCCACCGGACGGCGGTCCGGCCTCAGCGAGGAGGCGCGTGAGGAGTTCGCCGCGCGGCTCGCGGACGCGGTGGGTGCCACCGCGGCGGGCGAGGCCGCCGAGCGTGCCTGGCTGCGCAACGCCAACCGCGCCTGCGGCACGCCCTGGCTGCGGCTGTGGCGCTGGTACCAGGGCCGCAGCGAGTCCACGACGGGCCGTATCCAGGTGCGCGCCCAGGCGGACGAGGAGTCGACGGCCCGCCAGCGGGTGGAACAGGCGGTGCGTACGGTCTCGGACCGGGCGTCGGCCGGGCTGCCCACGCCGTGGGCCCAGGCGGTGCGCGAGTCGGCGGTACGCGGCTCCCAGGGGTTGTCCGAGGCGCTGGACGACCTGGCGGCGCGGGCCGGACTGCCGCCGGGCCGTCCGCCGCGGCCGGGCTGGTGGCCGGTGGCCGTGCTGGTGCAGGCGGCGATGACGCTGCTGCAGATCGTGGGCGGTGCGTGGCTGGCGGGGCAGATCGCCGGGGTGATGGCACCCAACCTGGGCGTCCCGGTGCTGTTGATGGTGTGCGGGATCGTCGGCGGCCCGCTGGTGGAGTGGGCCTGCCGGATGGCTGCACGAGGGCCCGCACGGCGCTACGGCCAGGAGGCGGAACGGCGGCTGCGGGAGGCGGCGGCCAGCTGCGGCCGGGCGCGGGTGCTCGATCCCGTGGCGTCGGAGCTGCTGCGCTACCGGGAGGTGCGGGAGCAGTACGGCAGGGTCGTGCGGAACGGGTCGGGGGCCGGCGCGGGGGTGGGGTGAAGGCCGGCCGCCGAGGGCCACGGGCTTCCGCGAGGGCCACGGGCTTCCGCGAGGGCCGCTCGGCTTCCGTGAGGGCCGCTGGGCTTCCGTGAGGGCCGCTGGTGGCTCCGGCAGGGGGCGGCTGGTGGGGGAGCTTGGTGGGGGAGAGGGGGAGGACGTCACTCGTGCGGGTGGCGGGGTTTTCCACAGGCGGGTGGCCGTCCACAGTGCTCAGCGGGCCCGGCCCGGCGGAGGCAGTCTGAGGTCACGGCGATCGCACGGGCGGGTCCGGCCGGAGACACGGCGGGCGGTGCGGGCGGTCGACGGATCTGCGGGCGCGTACGCAAGTCGTGGGCGCCCGTACGGCAGACGCGACCGTACGGGACGGGCCCGTGCGTGTGCACGCCCGGCCGGAAGGGGCTCGGGCGGGGAGGGGAGTGAGGACGTGAACGAGACCATCGTCTGTGTGGTGGGCAACGTGGCGACCCAGCCGGTGTACCGCGAGGTGGGGGCGGGGCCGTCGGCCCGGTTCCGGCTGGCGGTGACCGCGCGCTACTGGGACCGGGAGAAGAGCACCTGGACGGACGGGCACACCAACTTCTTCACGGTGTGGGCCAACCGCCAGCTCGCGCTCAACGTGGCCGCCTGCGTGGAGGTGGGCCAGCCGGTCGTCGTCCAGGGCCGGCTGAAGGTGCGCACGGAAGCGCGGGAGGGCCAGCAGCAGTGGGCCTCCGCGGACATCGACGCCGTGGCGATCGGCCACGACCTGACGCGTGGTACGGCGCTCTTCCAGCGCGCGGCCAAACCGGAGGGGGCGGCGACGGCGACCCGCCCCGAGCCGAACTGGGAGACACCTCCGGCCGAGGCACAGGACGGACCGGTGCCCCAACAGGACCGAGAACCAGCGACCGTGACCTGACGTCAGTTGTTGCATCCGCGCCCGCGCTCCGGCTCGTGCCCGCGCTCCGGCTCGTGCCCGCGCTCCGGCTCGTGCCCGCGCTCCCGCCGGCGCCCGTGCCCGCGTCGGCGGACGGCGCGGGCACCGCCGTCGACCGCCGACCGGCTCTCGGAGTCCTGCCCCTGCCATGTGAACACACCGCGCGAACCGGTGGATTTGTCGATAACGGCAGCTCATGGAAGGTCCCGGCGATAACGATTGCGGATCGGATCGGCCATCGGATGATCCGACCGGCGGGTGACGCTCCGGCTGATCCATAGGATGCCGGGCATGCCCTTAGGGGCTGCCGATTCTGCTGGTGGGACCGTCCCCCACGTCCAACGGGTCCTGCTCGAAGGGGAATTACGTGCTTCCTGCGCTTGCTGGGTTCTGCCGATCCACCGGGACGGCCCGCGTGGCCGCCGCCACCGCGGTGACGGGCCTCGTGGCGGCCGGTGTGCTGTCCGGCGCCGGTACGGCCGTGGCCGAGGAGATACCGCAGACCCAGGGCGGGGCGACGGCCACGATCAACGGTCTCAAGACCTACGGCGAGGCAGTCCTCCACGAGGACGGCGGCGACCAGCAGGTGGAAGCGGGCCTGTTCGAGATGTCCGTGGACGGCGGCGGCACCCTGCAGACGTACTGCGTGGACCTCCACAACCCCACCCAGCGCGACGCCCACTACCAGGAGACCTCCTGGAGCGGCACCTCACTGGCCGTCAACAAGGACGCGGGCCGCATCCGCTGGATCCTGCAGAACTCCTACCCCCAGGTCAACGACCTCGCCGCGCTCGCCCGTAAGGCGGGCGTGAGCGGGCTGACCGAGCAGGACGCGGCGGCCGGCACCCAGGTGGCCATCTGGCGCTACTCCGACGACGCAAAGGTCGACGCCGTCGACCCGCGGGCCGAGAAGCTCGCCGACTATCTGGAGAAGAGCGCCCGGAGCGTCGCCGAGCCACAGGCCTCGCTCACCCTGGACCCGCCCGCGCTCTCCGGCCGGCCGGGTGATCTGCTCGGGCCGGTGACGGTGCACACCAACGCGGCTGCCGTCACGGTGAGTCCGCCGGAGGAAGCGGTCGCCGACGGGGTGCGGATCATCGACAGGACCGGCAAGGTGATGACGTCGGCGAAGGACGGCAGCCGGCTGTACTTCGACATCCCCGAGGACGCCGCGGACGGCACGGCCCGGCTGACGGTGCAGGCGTCGACGACCGTGCCGGTGGGCCGCGTCTTCGCCGCCGACAGCCGCAGCCAGACCCAGATCTTGGCCGGCTCCAGCGAGTCCACGGTCTCCGCGACCGCGACGGCCGGCTGGACGGCCGAGGCCGCCGTACCGGCGGTCTCGGCACGCAAGAACTGCGCCAAGGGCGGCGTGGACGTCACCGCGGTCAACAAGGGTGACAAGCCGTTCACCTTCCGGCTCTCGGGCGCCGAGCACACGATCCCCGCCGGGGGCTCCCGCACGGTGACGGTACCGCTCCAGGAGGACCAGCCGTACGACTTCACGATCACCGGCCCGAACGGCTTCAGCCACCGCTTCACCGGCGTCCTCGACTGCAGGACCCAGGGCGCCCTCACCACCAAGTCCGTCCAGACCCTCGGTGAGCCCACCCCCGTCTCGATCGACGGGAACACCACGCCGCCCGACACCGACCTCGCCGCCACGGGCGGGTCCGCGATCACCCCGATGATCGCCGGGCTGGCCATCGGGCTGGTGGTGATCGGCGGAGCGGTGCTGGTGGTGCTCCGCCGCAAGGAGACGTCCACCGGGGAGTGACCGGCCGGCTGCGGTCACCGGGGCGTACGCAGTCCCCGGAGCGGCGGCCGCGCCGCGAGAGCGGTGACAGCCCCGGCGGCGTGCGGCCGGGGCGCGTCGCTCACAGGTCTCGCGCGGCAGTGGCGATCACCGCGGATACGATCATGGTCCCGACGAGGCTGCCCAGCATGACCAGGGCCACGCCGATCGCGAAGAGACCGCTGGAGTCGTCCGACCAGTCGCAGTAGGCGGCAAGGGTGAGCCCCGCCGTGGTGCCGAGCACGGCACTCACCACATGGTGCCGGTAGGCCGCCCAGCACACCGGCACCAGCAGCGTCACCACCAGTCCGATCACCTGCCACGCTTCGTACGGTCCGGTCGTCGTGCCGTCGGGCTGCACGTCCCGCTGCTGGTCCCAGCCCAGCCAGGCAGCCCACAGACCGGCCGACACCCCGGCCGACACGAAGATCGACAACAACTCCACCACGGATTTACGCAGTCCCTGAGGCATGCCCCCAGCGTCTCCGCTCCCCGCGGCGCCGAACAGAGCGCACGTACTCATCTCCACCCGAGTACGTCAGCCGCCGCCCGGCGCCCCCGGGCGGCGGACAAGCCACGGCCACCGGGGGCGAAAGCCCGGGTGAGCCGAGCGCCGACGCGAGCCTCCACGCGGCGGGCGGCCGGTCGAAGCGGGCGCTCCGGTTCCCGTGGGGACGGCGCAGCGTCACGTGCAGACGGCCGCTGCCGCGCCGCGCCAGGGCCGGGCAGGTCACCGAGGGGCCCGCCGAAGCCGTTCCGGATCCGGGTGCGCATGGCTGTTGCGTGCGGGTCTCAGGGTATTCGCCGCGGTCTGACCTTCCGCTGGACCGCCCAGATCGCGTGGTCCAGCTCCCACGGTGTGCACCTCGAGCGTGCCGCGGCCTCGGTGATGAGCCCGATCGCTTGGGCCGTGGTCACCGTACGCCGCAGCACTGTCTGCAGCCATCGAAGGACCATACGGTCCGGCTTGATGCGGCTGTCGTCCCCCAGGAGCATCCACAGGTAGGCGAGACGTGCGCCGGAGCCGTGGCCGGCAACCCCGGCGAGGTCACGCTCAACGGCCGCCAGGTTGCCCGAGTCGGCGAGCAGCGCGTTGGCATCGGCCAGGGTGGAGACGCCGTGGGATACCAGGATCTCGGCGTACCGACGGGCGGCCTCCGCCTTCAGTGGGGCATCGCGGTGTGCCCGTGTGCGCTGCCTGTTCTGCAAGACCTCGGAAGAGAAGGCCGCTTCGCCGTGGGTCCGTATGTGCGTGACGAAGCCTTGAAGCGGTTGCTCGTCGGGGACAGGGAGTCGCCCGCCACCGGACAGCGGAACGGAGATGCCGGCCCAGGCCGCGTAGCGGCGACAGGTCGGGACCGTGTGCCGCTCGTAGTGGGCGTTGATGGAGAAGACGGCGTCCAGGACACACAGGGAGGCATGGGCCCACCGAGGGCCTCGCGGTTCGAGCTCCAGATGCCCAGCGGCAACGACTACGCGTCCTACCTCGTCCATCGATCCCCCTCCGAGGTCGCACAAGGGTGACCGACAGTGACAGGCGCCCCGGCCCGCAGCGGCGAAACCCCAGATCAGGGCCTCTCGACCCAACGGGTTTCCCCGTAAGGGTGGCGGTACGGCAAGATGGGGTGTATCTGCCCACTGCCAGTTTCAAGCTGCCGGACGGTTTCTCTTGGCTGAGTTCATTTACACCATGCGCAAGGCGCGCAAGGCGCACGGCGACAAGGTGATTCTCGACGACGTCACCCTGAACTTCCTGCCGGGTGCCAAGATCGGCGTCGTCGGTCCGAACGGTGCCGGTAAGTCGACCGTGCTGAAGATCATGGCGGGGCTGGAGCAGCCGTCCAACGGCGACGCGTTCCTGTCTCCCGGCTACAGCGTCGGCATCCTGCTCCAGGAGCCCCCGCTCGACGAGGAGAAGACCGTCCTGGAGAACGTCCAGGACGGCGTCGCCGAGATCAAGGGCAAGCTCGACCGGTTCAACGAGATCGCCGAGCTGATGGCGACCGACTACTCCGACGCGCTGCTCGACGAGATGGGCAAGCTCCAGGAGGAGCTGGACCACGCCAACGCATGGGACCTCGACGCCCAGCTGGAGCAGGCCATGGACGCGCTGGGCTGCCCGCCCGGCGACTGGCCCGTCACCAACCTCTCCGGTGGTGAGAAGCGCCGCGTCGCGCTCTGCAAGCTGCTGCTGGAGCAGCCCGACCTGCTGCTCCTCGACGAGCCCACCAACCACCTCGACGCCGAGTCCGTGAACTGGCTGGAGCAGCACCTGGCCAAGTACCCGGGCACCATCGTGGCCGTCACCCACGACCGGTACTTCCTGGACAACGTCGCCGGCTGGATCTGCGAGGTCGACCGCGGCCGCCTGCACGGCTACGAGGGCAACTACTCCAAGTACCTGGAGACCAAGGCCACCCGTCTCAAGGTCGAGGGCCAGAAGGACGCCAAGCGGCAGAAGCGGCTCAAGGAAGAGCTGGAGTGGGTGCGGTCGAACGCCAAGGGGCGTCAGGCCAAGTCCAAGGCCCGTCTCGCTCGCTACGAGGAGATGGCCGCCGAGGCCGACAAGATGCGGAAGCTGGACTTCGAGGAGATCCAGATCCCGCCGGGCCCGCGCCTGGGCAGCATCGTCGTCGAGGTCGACAAGCTGAGCAAGGCCTTCGGCGAGAAGGTCCTGGTGGACGGCCTCAGCTTCACGCTGCCGCGCAACGGCATCGTGGGCGTCATCGGCCCGAACGGCGCCGGCAAGACCACCCTGTTCAAGATGATCCAGGGGCTGGAGACGCCGGACTCCGGTGACATCAAGGTCGGCGAGACCGTCAAGATCTCCTACGTCGACCAGAGCCGCGAGAACCTCGACCCGAAGAAGACGCTGTGGGAGGTCGTGTCCGACGGACTCGACTACATCAACGTCGGACAGGTCGAGATGCCGAGCCGGGCGTACGTGTCGGCCTTCGGCTTCAAGGGCCCCGACCAGCAGAAGCCGACCGGCGTCCTGTCCGGTGGTGAGCGCAACCGGCTCAACCTGGCGCTGACCCTGAAGCAGGGCGGCAACCTGCTGCTCCTCGACGAGCCCACCAACGACCTCGACGTCGAGACGCTCTCCAGCCTGGAGAACGCCCTGCTGGACTTCCCCGGCTGCGCCGTCGTCGTCTCCCACGACCGGTGGTTCCTGGACCGCGTCGCGACGCACATCCTCGCCTACGAGGGTGAGTCGAAGTGGTTCTGGTTCGAGGGCAACTTCGAGTCGTACGAGAAGAACAAGATCGAGCGGCTGGGTGCGGACGCCGCGCGCCCGCACCGCGCCACCTACAAGAAGCTGACCCGGGGCTGATCGACCTTGCGGCATCTCTACCGCTGCCCGCTGCGCTGGTCGGACATGGACGCGTACGGCCATGTCAACAACGCGGTCTTCGTCCGCTACCTGGAGGAGGCCCGCATCGACTTCCTGTTCCGCCCGGACAAGGAGTTCAAGCAGGGGTCCGTGGTGGCTCGCCATGAGATCGACTACAAGCGGCAGCTCGCCCACCGGCACCACCCGGTGGACATCGAGCTGTGGATCACCGAGATCCGGGCCGCGTCCTTCACCGTCGCCTACGAGGTGAAGGACGCCGACCTGGTCTATGTGAGGGCCTCGACCGTCGTCGTGCCGTTCGACTTCGAGACCGAACGGCCGCGCCGGATCACCGCGGAGGAACGCGAGTTCCTCCAGGAGTACCGGGACGAGCCCGACGGTGAGAAGGCCGTCGCCGCATGACGGTGCTGCACCTGGCCGACGAGAGGGAGGCGGCCGACCTCGCCGCCTTCCTGTCCCGGCTGCTGCGCTACGACCGCGGGGCCGCGGTGCGGCTGCAGGCGGCCGGCACCGCCCTCGCCGTCTTCGGCCGGCCGCCCTCCTTCGAGGTGCTCGCCGTCCGCGCGGTGCGGCTGGCCAAGCCGTACGAGGACGGACTCGACGTCGCCCTCGACGTGACCGTGTCGGCCGGCGAGTTCCTGGAGTCCGTGGACGAGCGGGCCGCCACCGCCGCCGTCCCCGGCGCGGTCACGGGACCGCCGTGGGCCGGGGTGCTGCCGCCGCGTGCCGGCTGGCGGGCCGAGCCCGGACTGCCCGCGCCGGACGCGCTGCGCGCCACGGTCGCCGCCGCGGTGGCCGAATTCCGCTCCCGCACCGAGGAGCTGGGGCCGGACGGCCGTACCCGCGCGGAGCTGGACCGGATCGGGCGGGACATCTGGTCCCGGCGGATCGACGGCACCCGGCTGCCGGTGCGGGCCGTGCACGCGGCCCAGTCCCTGGGCTTCCTGCGGCCGGGGACCGGACCGGAGGACACGGGGCTGTTCTCCTCGGGGGCGTGGCTGCGGCTGCGTACCCCGTACGGCTCGGTGGCCGTGCGGCACGCGGGCCTCGGGTCCTTCGGGCTCAGCGTGCGCTGAACCGCGTGCGCTGAACCGCGTGCGCTGAACCGCGTGCGCTGAACCGCGTGCGCTGAACCGCGTGCGCTGAACCGCGTGCGCTGAACCGCGCGCCTTCTTGGCATGCGCATGTCTCACCGGGTGTCGTCCGGCCAGACGCCGATGTGGTCGGGCTCCAGTTCCAGGGCCACGCGGTCACGCATGTCCAGAGCGCGGAGGTAGTCGGCGGGCAGCTGGAGGCGGCCCGCCCGGTCGAGCATGGCGTACTCGCGGGCGACGACCGTCTCGTGGCCGGTCGCCGCGTCGATCTCGCTGCGGCGCAGCACCTCGGTGGAGGTGCGGCCGTCCCGGATCGCCACCGTACGGCGGACCTCGCCCGCCACCGCCTGGTCGTGGGTGACGATGACGATCGTCGTGCCCAGGCTCTCGTTGGCGGTGCGGAACGCGTCGAAGATCTGCGTCGCGGTGTGGGAGTCGAGTTCGCCGGTGGGTTCGTCGGCGAGCAGCACCGCGGGGCCGTTCGCGAGGGCCACGGCGATCGCGACGCGCTGCTGCTGGCCGCCGGACATCTGCTGCGGGCGGCGGTCGCGGCAGTCGGCCACCTGGAGCAGCTCCAGGAGTTCCAGGACGCGTTCCGCGCGCGCCCGGCGGCCCTTGCGGGTGCCGGACAGCTGGAGGGGGAGGGCGACGTTCTGGGCCGCGGTGAGGTAGGGAAGCAGGTTGCGGGCGGTCTGCTGCCAGACGAAGCCGACGACCTCGCGGCGGTAGGCGAGGCGGTCGGCGGCCGTCATGGTGAGCAGGTCGCGGCCGGCGACGCGGGCCGCGCCCGCGGTGGGGGTGTCCAGTCCGGCGAGGATGTTCATGAGCGTGGACTTGCCGCTGCCGGAGGCGCCGACCAGGGCCATCAGCTCCCCCTCGCGGACGAGGAGGTCCAGGCCCTGGAGTGCTTGGACCTCCACGCCGTCCGTGCTGAAGACACGGACCAGGCGGTCGCAGGTGATGAGCGCGTCGTGGCCGTAGGCCGGGGTGCCGCCGGCCTCGGTGACGCGGTGTGCCAGCTCGGTGAAGCTCGGGTTCGCCGTCATGGGGTCTCCTGCGTGGGTGCCGGGTGCGGGGCGCCGGGTGCCAGGGGCGGGGTGCCGGGGGCGGGGCGCCGGCCGGGGGGCGGGACCGCTCGCCCGGTGCCGCAGGGGCAGCCGTGTGCCGCCCTCGGCATCCCGGGGCCCGGGGCAGCCGTGCTTCCCCCGGCGTCTCCGGGCCAGGGGCGGCCGTGCCCCCGGCCGCGGCGGTCCGCGCTCATCGGCCGTCCCCCGCCCGGAGTTCCGGCACGGATCCCCGTCGCCCCGTCCACCAGGCCTGGAGTGCCGCGACGCCCACCGCCACCGTCAGGACCACGAGTGCCGGGACGGCGAGGGACCAGGCGTCGGGACGCAGCTCGGCCCCGGTCGCGGAGGCCGGCCCGGACGGGAGGGCGAGGGTGGTCAGGTCGATGCCGGGGGAGAGGAGGCGGATCGCGGACCAGCCGGTCAGGATGCCACCGAGCGCGGCCAGCAGGGCCTGGGGGAGGGACTCCAGGATCAGCAGGCGGCGGCCCTCGGCACGGGTGAGGCCCATCGTGCGGAGGCGGGCGAGGAGCGCGGCCCGCTCGGGGGCCGCGCGGGCCAGGGAGAGCAGCAGGGCGAGGACGGCGAAGCCGGCGCCCGCGGCGACCGCCGCGGTGTAGACGTGCTCGGCACCGGACTGGAGGGGCGAGTCGGCGTATTGGGCGCGTTCCCCGGCCCGGGTCCGGACGGCGGCCGAGCCGCCCACGGCGTCGCGCAGCGCGCCCGCGTCCGGAGGGGCGCCCGTCACCAGCAGGGTCGTGGGACGGCCGGCCGCGTGCGGGAGGCCCGCCCGGTCCACCACGAGGAAGTCGGCGCCGGAGACGGCCGGGGTGCGGTCGCGGACCAGGACGATGCGCACGGTGACCGTGCCGCCGTCCGCCAGCCGGACCGGGAAGGGCCGCCGGGTGCCGTACGCGGCGGCGACGGAGGGCGAGGCGAGGGCGGGGAGCGTGCGGGAGGCGTCCGTCAGACGTCCGGCCGGGAAGGTGCCCAGGCCGGTGCGTGCGGCCAGCTCGCCGTAGCCGCGCGGATCCACGCCCACGAGCGGTACCGCGTCCTGGCCGCCCCCGGGTCTCGCCTCGCCGCCCCCGGGTCTCGCCTCGTAGGAGATGCTCGCCGGCGCCACGGCGCGGACCCCCGGGACCGCCCGGACCCGGTCGGGGACGGCTGCCGGCAGCGGGGCGGCGGAGTCCGCGCGGGCGTCGGCGCCGACGGCGAGCAGGGCCGCCCGGTCCCGGGCCTCGGCCACGCCCGCGAGCACCGAGCCGCCGAACGCCGCCGTGGTCAGTGCGGTCAGCAGGGCGAGGAGCGGCAGCACGGCGGAGGCCCGGGTACGGCCGGCACGGGCCAGGGAGAGGTGGCCGACCGCGCCGCGCAGACGTGCGGCCGGACCGGACAGGCGGCGCAGCAGCAGCGGATGGAGGCGGAGCAGCAGCAGGGCGGCGACGACGCCGACCAGGACCGGGGCCACCGCCACCAGCTGGTCGCCGCTGGTGCCGCGTCGGCGCAGGGTGGCCACCGCGCCGGCGGCCAGCACCAGCAGGGTCAGCTCGGCGACCGTACGGCGCCGGGAGGGCCGGGGGGAGGCGATGTCCTCGCGGGGGCCGTTCAGCCGTACCGTCCGGTGGGCGAGGGCCGCGCGCAGGGGGAGCGCGGCGCAGGCGGTGAGGGTGGTGGCCAGGGCGGCGGCGACCGCGGGGCCGGTGCGGCCGGCGGGCACGGCGAGCAGGGCCAGGGCCAGGCCGAGGGCGCCGGCCGGTACGGCGACCACGGCGGTCTCGGCGAGCAGCCGTCCGGCGAGTCCGGGCAGCCAGGTGCCGCGGGCGCGCAGCAGGGCGAGTTCGGTGCGGCGCCGGTCGGCGGCCAGGCCGCCCGTCATGAGCAGGACGACGGCGACGACCGTGGCGGTGCCCGTGGCGGCGACGGAGACCAGCGGGGAGATGCCGGAGCGCAGCCGGGAGAAGGCGGCGAGGGTGTCGTCCAGGTCGGTGCCGGTCTCGGCGTCGCCGTCGGTGAGGGCGCGGGCGCGTTGCAGGGCGGGCCCGGACTCCAGGGCGGCGACGGCCGCCCGCAGCCGGTCCAGGTCGTGGGCGTGCAGGCCGCGCAGGTCGGGCGCGAGATGCCAGTAGCGGGCCGGGTTGGTGCTGGTGCCGAGCAGGGCGGGGCCGGCTTCCGGGGGGAGCAGCAGCGCGCCGAGCCAGTACTTGTCGGGGTCGGGGCCGGGGGTGGGCAGGGTCACCAGGTTCGGGGTGCGCAGCAGCGGGACGGTGGACCAGTAGGCGCCGTCGGGGTCGCGCGGGAGGACGATCCCGGTGACCCGGACGGCGAGCGGGGCGCGGCCGGGCGCCGGGACGTGGACGACCGAACCCACGTCGATGCGCAGGTTCTCGGCGGTGGCGGCGGTCACCGCGGCCTCCACCTCGGCGGTGGTCGCGTCGACCGGGCCGGTGGCGCGCGGCAGCCGCCCGGTGCGCACGCGCGCGTGGTCGGCGAGGCCGCTCTGCGCGGCCAGCGAGATACGGGCGGGCAGCCCGGTCGGCCGGGGCAGCCAGGGGTCGGGCACCGTCGGGCTGACGGTGCTGCCGACGCCGTACGCCGACTGGGCGCGGTCGACGGCCAGCGGGCTGCCGGCCGTGCCGAGAACCTTCTCGTACTGCCGTTCCAGCACGGCGGGGCGGAACGCCGCGGCGCGTCGCCCGGGGGACAGGCCGAGGTCGGGCTGGGGCGCCGACACACGGACGGTGGTGTGTTCCGGGCGGGCCTGCCGGAGCGTCTGCCGGAGGCCCGCGTCCTCGTACCGGTCCACCGCTCGCGGGAAGGCACCCGCCAGGCACGCGGTCAGGGCGACGAGCAGCGCGAGCGCCGCGGCGGCCCCGGGGGCGGTCCGCAGCCGGGTCCGTACCCAGGGGGCGATCGTGTGCGGTGCCGGGCGGCCCATGTCACTCGCCTCCCTGGGCGCGCAGGGCCCGTGCCGGGTCCGTGCGGCGTACGGTCGGTGCCGCCGCGATCGCGAGCGGTGCCACGGCGACGGCCGCGAGGAGCAGGGTCACACGGCCGGGCGGCAGCCGGACCAGCAGGTCCGGTACGGGGCGGGTCGCCTCGCCGGTCAGGACGATCAGCGGCAGGACGGCACGGGCCAGTACGGTGCCCAGGCCGAGTCCCACGCCGAGGGCCAGCCCCACCAGGACGGCCTGTTCGGCGGCGACCGTCCGGGCCAGCTGGCGGCGCGGCACGCCGAGCGCGCGCAGCACCGCGAACTCGGCGCCGCGGGCCCGCTGTGCGCCGGCGGCGCCGACGGCGAAGCCGACCGCGGCGAGCGCCGCCGCCACCACGGCCGCCGCCGTGAACGCGGCCTCGGGGCCGGCGCCGAACGGGTCGTCGCGCAGCTCGGCGGCGATCTCGTCACGCACCACGACCTCGCCCGGCCCGACGTCCGGCAGCGCCCGCACGGCGGCCGCGGCGCGCGCGGAACCGCCGGGCGCGGTGGCGAGCCACCACTCGGTGGGGGTCGCGCTCTCGCCGTACCGGGCCTGGAGCACCTGGTTCAGGGCGCGCAGGTCGAGCAGGACGGCGCCGCCGTCGCGGTCGCCGGTGTGCCCGGGGTCGGCGGTGGCGGGCAGGGCGCGTACCGCCCGGACGATCCGTACCGGCACGGTCCGGTCGCCGATCGTGAGGCCGACGCGCTGTCCGGGGCGGGCGCCGGCCGCGGTCAGATAGCGGTCGGTCGCGACGGCGGGCACCTCGGCGGGCGCGGACCGGGCCACCTGGAGCCGGAGGGTGAGGGAGGCGACCGTCCAGATGTCGGCGTCGGGGAGATAGCCGGTGCTGTAGGTGAAGGTCAGCGGGCGGGTGCCGGTGACCTCGGGGCGGGTGGGGCTGGTGGCGGCGCTCGGCACGGCGGCGCCGCCGGCCTCCGCGGTGGTGGTCCACCGGGCGGGCAGCGCCAGCCGGTGCCGCGTCCCGTCCGCCCCGGACGCGGTCAGCGCGTCGACGACGAGCCGGTGCCGCTCGGCACGCCCGGCGGGCTGAGTCAGGTCCAGACGCAGGCCGGTGAGGGTCGCGGGGCCGGAGGGGGCGGCGAGACGGAGGGCGAGGGTGTGGGGGCGTCCGTCGGCGGGGAGCTGCCCGAGCGGCAGCTGGTACGGCACCCCGTACCGGTCGGCCAGCGTCACCGTCACCGCGGTCGTGGTCCCCGGTCCGGTCGAGGAGCGCAGCCGCGCCGTCAGCCGCAGCCCGGTGGTGCCCGCCGGCACCCGGGCCCCGGCCGGGGCGCCCTTCGGCGCGAGCCGGGCCAGCAGGGGCCGTACCGGTTCGTCCGCCAGGTCGGGCCGCATGAGGACCGCGTCCGCCGCGTGCGCGGTGTCCAGGGCGAGGACGGTCGCCGTGCGGTCGCCGGACAGCGGCTGGTCGCCGCGCACGGCCGGGGCGGCGGCGCGCACCCGTGGCAGACCGGCGTAGAGGTCCGTCCGGCCGAACCCGCCCTCCCCGGCGGCCGTCACCCGCACCTCGGCCCCGGCCCGGAAGTCGGCCTGGTCGTCCTGCGAGCGGTCCCAGGAGGCGGCCTGCCCGATCGCGAGCATGCCCAGCGCGACGGCGAGGACGAGCAGCAGCACCGGGCCCGCGGCGCGCGCGGTGCGGCGGCTGAACTGCCAGCCGGCCAGCGCCACCGGCAGCCCCCGCCCGCCGGCCGCCCACCGCTCGGCGAACCGTGCCACGGGCGGCAGCAGCCGCAGCGTCAGCACGGTGCCGGCGAGCAGGGCCAGCGCGGGCGCGGCCACCAGCAGCGGATCGACGCCGAGAGTGCCCGACCGGTCGGCGGCCACGCCCCCGGATCCCTGCCGGCCCAGCTGCCGGTAGGCCACCCCGGCGATCGCGAGCAGCCCGAGGTCGGCGCCGGTCCGCAGCGGCGCCGGGACGGTCCGGGAGCCGCTCGGCCGGGCGGCCTTCCGACGCGGCATCAGGGGCAGCGTCCGGGCGCGCCGGGGACGGGGCCGGCGCGCCCGGTCCCGTACCTCCGCCCCGGACCCGGCCACCGCCGGCACCGTCACGGCCAGCGCACAGCCCAGGGCCACCCCGGCCGCCACCAGCCAGACGACGGGCCGGCCGGCCGCCGGGAGGTCCAGGCGCAGCTGGAGCCGGGCCAGCGGGCCGTGTCCGGCCAGCAGGGCGGTGAGCGGACCGGCGAGCAGGGGCGCGGACGCGGCGGCGGGCAGCGCGAGCAGCAGGGCCTCGGTCGCGGCGAGGGCGGCGATCCGGGCACGGGAGGCGCCGCGGGCGCGCAGCAGCCGGGTCTCGTCCGCGCGTTCGGTGCTGAGCAGCCGGGCCACCAGCAGCAGCGCGTAGCCGGCGAGCAGCACGAGCTGGAGCGCGACGATCAGCAGGGTGGAGCGGGCCACGAGCAGGGAACGGTCCACCCGGTCCAGCACGTCCGGCAGCGCGGTCTGCGACACGGTCGTCCCGCTCAGGGCGGTGGGTCTGCGCAGGGCCGCGCTGCCGTCCCGGGCCGCCGTGCGCAGCTCCCCGATCCGTCCCGTCGGCACGGACGCGAAGTCCGCGGATGCCAGCCAGCCGGTCGCCCCGGCGCTGACCCGGCCACCGGTGAGGACGGCGGGGTCGGTGAGCAGCGGGCCGTACGTCGTGAAGCCGGACTTCTTCACCCCGCGCCCGAGCAGGTCGTCCAGCCGCCAGTACGGAGCCGTCACCGAGACGGGGCGGTACACCCCGACGATCCGGACCCGGACCGCGGGACCGTTCAGCCGGTCCGTCAGGGTGAGCCGGTCGCCGGGTCCCAGCCCGAGTGCCCGGGCGGCGGTCTGCGGGAGGGCCACCTCGACCTCGCCGGTGCCGCGGCGCGGGAGGCGGCCGGTGACCGTCCGCAGCAGGCGGGTGTCCAGCGCCGCGAAGTAGGTCAGGTCCGGGTCGCCGCATCGGCTCGCGGGCGGCCGCGGCGAGCGGGGCAGCGCGTACGGTCCCGAGCGGCGCAGGGTGCGTACGGTCACCGGTAAGCCGGCGAAGGTCCGTCGGGCGCCGGTGCGTACGGCGGTGTCGGCGGCGGCGCGTTCGGCCGGGGGCACGTCGGCCTTGACGATCAGGGCGGTGTCGGCGGCGGTGCGCGGGTCGGCGAGCACATGGCGCAGGGCCGCGTCGCCGATGGCGTCCGAGTACGTGGTCAGGGTCGCCAGTACCGCGGTGGTCAGCACGACCGTCAGCAGCGCGGCACCCAGCAGCAGGAGGTGCGCACGCGCGCGTGAGAAGACGAACCCCGTCACCCGGCCCCCGTGTGTCCGCCGCTTCCAGACCTTCGGGCGATGCTGGCAGAGGCGCGGTGCGGGGGGTAAGCGGTTGTTGGCCGGTCTATACCGGATTGTGATCGGAAGGCGACGTCGGGTGACCGGAATCCGACCTTCAGTGACGACGCGTCAGTCGGGGGTGTTCACCATCGAGGCGGCGGCGTACGTCAGGTAGTTCCACAGCGTCCGCTCGTGCTCCTCCGGCAGCCCCAGCTCGTCGACGGCCACCCGCATGTGCCGCAGCCAGGCGTCGTGCGCCGCCCGGTTCACGGTGAACGGGGCGTGCCGCATGCGCAGCCGGGGGTGGCCGCGGTGGTCGCTGTAGGTGGTGGGGCCGCCCCAGTACTGCATGAGGAACAGGGTCAGCCGCTCCTCGGCCGGGCCCAGGTCCTCCTCCGGGTACATCGCCCGCAGCTCGGGGTCCTCGGCGACTCCCTCGTAGAAACGGTGGACGAGCCGGCGGAAGGTCTCCTCCCCGCCGACCTGCTCGTAGAAGGTCTGCTCCTGAAGCGTGCCGCGCCGAATCTCATTCACGCGTCCATCGTCTCAGACCGGGCGGCCCAGGACTCAAGCCCTAGGACCCGGCCCGCTCGCCCCTACTGTGGACGTATGGGCGCCTACGACACGGAGATCGAGGGGCGGGCCGCCGCGGCGCGGGCCGCGCTGGTGCGGCAGATCGACGCCGAGGGCGCCTGGGCCGAGGACCCGGTGTGGCGGGAGGCGTTCGCGGCGGTGCCCCGGCACCTGTTCGTGCCCTACTACTACGTCCCCGGGCCGGGCGGCTACGAGCGCCGCTGGGGCGAGAGCCCCGACCCCGAGGCCCGGGAACGCTGGGTGCGCGGCGCCTACACGGACGTACCGCTGGCCACCCGGCTGCGCGACGGCGAGCTGCTCTCCTCCAGCAGCCAGCCCTCCCTGATGGCCCGGATGCTCACCGCCCTGCGGGTCGAGGACGGCAACCGGGTCCTGGAGGTGGGTGCCGGCACCGGCTACAACGCGGCTCTGCTGGCCCACCGGCTCGGCGCCGACGACCTCGTCACCACCGTCGACCTGGAGACGGAGATCACCGAGTCGGCCCGGCAGCACCTGACCGCGGCCGGTCACCGCCCGGCCGTCGTCACCGGCGACGGCGCGCGCGGGGTGCCCGAACGCGCCCCCTTCGACCGGATCATCGCCACCTGCGAGCTGCCCACGGTGCCGCGCGCCTGGCTCGCCCAGTGCCGGCCCGGGGCGCGCATCCTCACTCCGCTCGCCACCGGTCTGCTCGCCCTGACCGTGCGGGACGCGGACCACGCCGAAGGCCGGTTCCTGCCCCGGGCCGCCTTCTTCGTGCCGCTGCGCGGAGAGCGCAGGGCCGAGCCCGAGGGCGTCTGCCTGGCCGGGCTGCCGGGCCGGGCCCGCGAGCAGGAGCCCTTCCACTTCCTGCTCGCGCTGGCCCGGGGCGCCCTCGACCCGGTGGAGGCGTACTCCCTGTGGGAGCGCGAGGGCGAGCCGGGCCGCGGACGCTACGGCGTCACGGCCGACGCCGAGTACACCTGGGCGTGGCTGGACGACCCGGAGGGGCCGTACGCCTGGCCCCTGCCCTGAGCGTGCTCAGCCCCGGCGGACCGTGATCGTCGTCCAGGCGCCCACGTGCACCCGGTCGCCGTCCTGCAGCGGGACCGGCACGAACGGCTGGATCGGCTCCTCGGACATGTTGACCGTGGTGCCGTTCGTCGAGTTCTGGTCGACGACCGCCCAGCTGCCGTCGGGCTGCTGCACGAGCACCGCGTGCTGGTGCGAGACGCCCGGGTCCTCCGGCGGTACCGCCAGGTCGATGTCGGGGGTGTCGCCGGTGGAGTGCCGACGGCGGCCGATGGTGACCTGGTTGCCGGTGAGCGCGCGCTGCTGCTCGGGCGAGTACGCGGGCAGGTTCAGGCCCGCGGCCTCGGGGCCGGAGCGCTGCATCATCGCCATGAAGTACTCGCGGTCCGGGCCGATGGTCGCGGTCCAGGTGGTCCGCTGCGGGGCCTGCGGCGCCTGCGGGAAGCCGCCCGGTCCGGGCGGGGCCTGGGTGGCACCGGGCTGCGGGTAGCCGTACCCGCCGCCCGGCCCCTGGGCCTGACCCGGTACCTGGCCGGGGCCGGCCGGGCCGGGGGACGACGGCGGGGAGATCACCCAGTCGTCGTCACCGCCGCCGAAGGAGGGGCCACTGCCGGCCGGGCCGGTCTGCCGCGGGAACGCGGGCGGAGCCGACGCGCCGGACTGCTGGAACGCCTGCGGGGCACCGCCGGGACCGGCGGGCGGCGTCGGCCCGGGCGGCGGCGGTACCGCACGAGAGGGGTCACCGCCGAAGCCGGAGGGACCGCCGGGACCGCCGGGGCCCTGACCGGGACCGCCGCCGAAGCCCGAGGGGCCGCCGGGACCTTGGCCGGGACCGCCGCCGAAACCGGACGGGCCGCCGGGACCCTGACCCGGACCGCCGCCGAAGCCGGAGGGGCCACCGGCGCCGGGGCCCTGGCCGGGACCGCCGGGACCTTGGCCGGGACCGCCGCCGAAGCCGGAGGGGCCGCCGGGGCGCTGGCCCTGTGCCGCACCCGGGCCCCCCGGGCCCTGGCCGAAGCCCTGCGGGGGCCCCGGAGGGCGCTGGTTGCCCGCGCCGAAGCCGGGCGCGCCCGAGGGGCCGGGGGAGGTCGGCGGGCCGGACGGACCGCGGTCGCCGCCGAACGGCGTCGGCCCCGACGGCTCGCTGCCGAAGGACGGGATGGGCTCGGCGGGCCGGTTCACCTGCGAGGGCCGCGAGCCCTGGTACTCGTACGCGTCACCGCCGCCGTAGGTCGTGCTCGGCGGCTGGAACCGCGGCTGCGGCGAGCGCGGGGCGGCCGGGGTGTACGAGGTCGCCGTGTTGGTCAGGAAGTTCCACCGGCACTCCTCGCAGAAGGGCGCACCGCCCTCGCGGGGCGTACGGCACTGCGGGCACAGCTCCGGCTCCGGCGCGGGACCGGCGGCCGGATGCGGGCGTCCCCCGCCGGCCTGTCCGCCGGGACCGCTCGGTCCGGCGGGCGGCGGGAAGCCGTAGCCGCCGCCGGCCGGGGGCGGCGGCGGAGGGGGCGGAGGTACGGCACCGGCCATGCGGTGACCGCAGACCTCGCACCAGTCGTCGGAACCCGACTGGTGTCCGTTCGGGCAGGTCGGCATGTCGGTGCTTCCCCTTCTCATGAGGGTCCGTCTGGTGTCCGCCGGCTTGTGGCAGCGTCACTTCTTTACACGAACAGTCTTTGTGGACCGGGTCTCCAGAGTCATCTCATCCGCCTCCGCGACCCTTGTCTTCAACCGCACAGTACCTGTCGCGGCGTCGACCACGTCCACCACCTTCGCAAGCAGTTTCGCAGTGTCCGCGTTCCCCGAGCCGTTCGCGAGCTGAACCGCACGCCCCAGTTTGGCCGTTGCTCCATCGAAATCACCCGCTTTGCGGAGATCGAGCCCTTGCTGGATGGCTTGGGCCAGTTCGGCCTGCCCGGTGTAATGGGCGACTTGGGGGCTGATCGAGGTGGAGGCGGCCATGTCGTCGGTCCACACGGCCCGCACGAGCCCCTGGGCGCCGAGGTTCCGCGCCGTACCTCCCCCGTGCTCCGCCTCGCTCGCTCCGCCGGGGCCCCCGGGATGCGGCACCACCAGGGAGATCCGCGCGGCGAGCATCTCCCGGCCGAGCCCGGCCGGCGGGACCGCCACGCACAGGTGGTAGTCGCGGGACTCGTCGCCCCAGGACCCGGTCGGATAATCCCCGGCGCGCGGCCCGGCCTCGGTGCGGCGGGCGGTCAAGTCCTCCACGCTGGGCGCGACTTGCTTGACGAACCGGATGGTCGTGCCGACCGGCGTCCACACCCGCAGGGAGACGTCGGCGACCTCCTTGCCCATCGCCGTCTCCATCATCCGCGTGAAGTCCGCGGCCAGCCCGGCCGGGTCGGCGACGATGTCGGCGGTGCCGAGCAGCGCCGAGGCGATCCCTGTGACTTCTTTCACTTCCCAGTCGGTGCCCACGCCCCGCGCGTCGCAGGTGAACCGCCCCGCGCAGGCGTCCAGCGTCGCCCGCAGGTCATCCGGTGACTCGTGTTCATTGCGGCCGTCGGTGAGCAGGATGCCGTGCCGGATGGCGACGTCCGCCGAGGACAGCAGCCGGTCGGCGAGCCGCAGCCAGGTGCCGATCGCCGTACCGCCGCCCGCGCTCAGCCGGCGCAGCGCCCGCTTGGCCTGCTCCCGGGTGGAGGCGTCGGCGACCGCGAGCCGCCCGCCGCCCGGGTAGACCTCCGTGGCCACGTGCGTGCCGCCGATCACCGCGAAGCTGGTGCCGTCGCGCAGGGTGTCGATGGCGGCGGCCGTGGCGTCCCGGGCGTTGCGCATCTTGGTCGGCGGGTAGTCCATGGAACCCGAGCAGTCGACCATGACCGCCACCGCGGCGGAGGGCGGCCGCCCCGGTGTGTACACGGGCGCGGAGACCGCGCTGCCGATGGTCCCGCCGCCGGTCGCGGTCACCGTGACGATGGCGTTGACCTCGCTGCCGCCCTCGGGCAGGTACTCGTTCTGGTAGACGTCCACCGAGAACTGCGGCACGTTCGACTTCGCGAAATTGGCCATGCTTGATCGCATCCCCCTCGGACACCCCGCGCATGCGAGGCGATGACTCTGAGCGGACCGGTCCCCTCCGGTCCGCCGCGGCTTCCCCGTGCCGTATCCCCGTGCCGTACGGCCCTCAGGCCGATCCTGCCCCCTGCGGCGGCACCGGGAACGGCAGGAGCGCCACTGTTACGTTGTCGTGGCCCCCGCCGTCCAGGGCGTGCCCGACCAGTACCCGGGCGCCGTGCAGCGGACGGGAGGCCGCGTCCGGCGGGACGACCTCGCACATCTCCTCGGCCGTCTCGGCGTAGTTCCACAGTCCGTCGGTGCACACCACCACGGCTCCGGGCCGGTCCGGTTTGAAGCAGGCGGTGTGCGGCTCCAGTTCGTAGGCGTCCGCACCGAGCCAGCCCGTGATCGCGTGGGCGCGCTCGTCGGCGTACGCCTCGGCCTCGCTCATCAGGCCGGCGGCCACCATCTGCGCGGCCCAGGAGTCGTCCTCGGTCAGCCGGGCGGGCGGCGCGCCGCGGTCGGTGGGCACCCAGTAGACGCGGCTGTCACCGACCCAGCCGACGACCAACAGCCCGGAGGTGACCACCGCGCCGACGATCGTGCAGGCCGGCGCGTTCTGGTGCGGGGCGTGCTCACGGGCCGTCTCGGGCTCCTCGGCGAGCGCGTTGACGGCCTGCGCGGCGGCGACGATCGCCTCGTGCATCGCCGCTTGCGGATGGGTGCCGCGCGGCAGCGCGGCCAGCAGGGTGTCGCCGGCCGCCTGGGAGGCGGCCAGGGAGGCGTCGTCGGGGCGGGTCGCGGAGGACACGCCGTCGCAGACGATCGCCACCAGCGCCGGCGTGCCGTCGGGCAGCGCGGTGTGGCCCACGGCGAAGGCGTCCTCGTTGCGGTGGTGGCGCAGGCCGCGGTCGCTGACGGCGGCGACCGGGCCCGACTCCCGCTCCACGTGATCGCGTTCGCGCGGCTGGGCGTGCCCGCAGTTCTCGCAGTAGCCGTCGCTGTCCACCCGGCCCGCCCGGCAGGCCACACAGACCTGCGCCGGAGGGGCCGGGTCCGCCGGGTCCGCCGGATCGGCCGGATGGGCCGGGTCCGCCGGGGCTGCGGTACCGGCGGCCAGCCGCGGGTCCGGAGCCTGCAGCGGGTACTCGTCGGGCTCCGCGGGCCGGTCGAACCGCACCCCGGACCCGGCGGACCGGTCGGAGCCGGACTCGGGGTCGGGTCCCGGCAGCGGGTTGCCGCCCGAGTCGGTGCCGGGCAGCTCCGCCGGCACATGCGCCGCGGGCGGACCGCCCGAGCCGGCCGGCTCGGGAGCGGGCCAGGGGGCCTCGCCCCCGGGCGCGGCGGAGCCCGTCATGGTGAGCGTCGGATGATCCTGCGGCGGCGCGGGCACCACCGAAAGGTCGTATCCGCACGCTCCGCAGAACCGGTCGCCCGACTCCACGGGTTCCGCGCAGCTCGGGCACTTGGACAGTGCGGCCTGCTGGGGCATCTGCGACATCGATTACACCCACGTCCGGGGGCGGTAACGGTTGGCCCGTTCCACCAGCTCGATCCTCTCATCGCCGCCGGGCGCCAGCCGGGCCAGCGTGCGATAGGCGCGCTCCAGGCCGAAGCGCAGCCCGCGCTCGTCCAGACCGCTGCCCAGCAGCACCCGGCCTCCGGCGGCGGGCCCGGTGCCCTGGCCCCCGGAGAGTATCCAGTCCAGCGCGCAGCCGAGCACTTCCGCCGACAGCAGCTCGCGCCGGGCCGGGTCCAGGCCGTACGCCTGGAGTGCCTCGACCTGCCCGGCGGCGGCCGTCAGGTCGTCCAGGAACGGTACGTCACCGGCGCTCGCCGTGCGCTGTCTGAGCCGGGCCCGGACGGCGGCGACCCGGGCGGCCGTGTAGTGGATGGAGGACTCCGGCACCGACTCCAGCGTCCGTACGGCACCCGTCCGGTCCCCGGCCGCGAGCCGCACCCGGGCCAGCCCGAACGCGGCGCTCACGAAGCTCGGGTCGGTCGTCCACACCAGGCGGTAGTACTCGGCCGCGTTGTCCAGCTGGCCGAGCACCTCGGCGCACAGGCCGAGCGCCAGCTTGGGCGCGGCCTCGCCGGGGAAGGCGTCGTAGATCGCGTCGAAGGAGAGCGCGGCGCCCTCGAAGTCACCGGTGACCAGGGCGGCCACACCCCGGTACCAGACCACCCGCCAGTCGTCGGGCCGTTCCTCGTCCAGCTTGGCCAGGCTCATCAGCGCGGCCTGGTGGTCGCCGCTCTCCAGCCGGGCGCGGATCTGCCGCAGCCGGCTCTCCACGGTCTGCGCGGGCGCCGCGGCCAGCGCGCTCATCAGCTCGGCCGGCGCGGACGCCAGCAGGCCCGCCAGGAAACCGGCGTTGGGGTCGTTCGGGTCGACCAGCGGGACCGGCAGCGCCAGCGCGGCGGACGCGGTGTCGACCGCCTTGACCAGGGCGGAAGAGGCCGGGGGCGGGGGGACGGGGGTCGGCGCGGGCGCCGCTTCCGGCCGCTTGCGGGCGCGTGCCCGGCGCGCGCCCAGCCGTGACACGTCCCCGTCCAGGCGCGGGAACAACTCGGTGTCGGTGACCTTCACCTCGGGCCCGAACAGCGTCGACAGCGCCGGCCGGGCCTGCCCGGTCTGGAGCGAGACCACCTCGCGCAGCACGCCGGTCAGCTGTTCGGACATCTCCTGTGCGGAGGCGAACCTGCGGGCCGGGTCGGGGTCGGTGGCGCGCACCAGGAGCCGGTAGAAGGACTCGTAGCGGCGGAAGACCTCGATGGTGTCGGGGTCGGGCAGGGAGTCGGCGTAGACGGTGGTGTAGCCCTGGAAGTCGAAGGTGAGCACCGCGAGGGTGCGGCCCACCGTGTAGAGGTCGCTGGCCACCGACGGGCCGACGTCGGCGACCTCCGGCGCCTGGTAGCCGACCGTGCCGTAGATGGCGGACTCGTCGTCGTCCATCCTGCGGACCGCGCCCATGTCGATCAGCTTGAGCTGGTCCTCGGTCTGGATGGCGTTGTCGACCTTGAAATCGCAGTACAGCAGGTTGCGGCTGTGCAGATGGCCGAGCGCCTCCAGGGCCTCGATGCCGTACGCGCACCCCTGCTCCACCGGCAGCGGGTCGCGCCGCCCGTCGTGCGCCCGGCGGGCGTTGGCGATCTCCTTCAGGGACTTGCCGCCGACGTACTCCATGACGATGTAGCCGTCGAGGGAGCCGGTGCGCTGGTCCAGGTGCTCCACGAAGTTGTAGATCCGCACGATGTTGGCGTGCTCGATCTCCGCGAGGAAGCGCCGCTCGGAGATCGCCGCCGCCATCGCGTCCTGGTCGCCGGTGTCCAGCAGGCCCTTGAGCACCACCCAGCGGTCGGAGACCGCCCGGTCCACGGCGAGGTAGATCCAGCCCAGGCCGCCGTGCGCGAGGCAGCCCGCGACCTCGTACTGGCCGTGCACGATGTCCCCGGCCCGGAGCTTGGGCACGAAGGAGTACGGGTGCCCGCACTTGGTGCAGAAGCCCTCCGTGCGGCCCGGCCGCTCGCCCCGGGCCCGGCCCACCGGCGCCCCGCAGTCCGACCGGGAGCAGAACCGCTTGCGCTCGGGCACCTCCGGGTTCTCCAGCACCATCGCGCGCGGGTCGGGCCGCGGCACCTGCGGCACGGAGACCAGCCCGGCGCCCAGCCGCCCCCGCGTGGAGGTGCCGGACGAGGATCCCGAGCTGCGCACCGACACCGAGCGGCCCGTGGACTTCCCCGACACCGACCGGGAGAGCCGCCCGGACACCGAGCGGCGCGACCTCGACGACTGCGAGGAGGTGCGGGAGCTGCCGCTGTCCGCCGAGCCACCGGTGACCCCCGTCGGGGACGAGCCGATCATGCCTTCCCCGGAGGGGGGACCCCCCGCCGAGACGACCGGCGCCAGACCGCAGGCGTCGCAGTACAGCTCGCCGCCGCCGACGTCCTCGTACGTCCCTTCGCAGCCCGGCCGCTGGCACGCCTGCCCCGGCTGACTCATGACGGGTCCCCCTCACGGTCCTGCGGCGCGCTCGCGCTGCCCAGTGCCTCGGCCGCCGCCTGCTGGTAGCGCAGCACGGCCTGTTCGGCCACCCGCAGGTCGCAGGGCGCGCTCCACAGCATGCGGCGGGCCGCGTCGTACCGCTCGATGAGCAGCGGGTCCTCGGCGAGGCCGTGCCGGGCGACCTTCGCCCGGTAGGCGTCGAGCCGGCCGCGCAGCTCGGCGCGGACCGCGAGCGGCGCGGTGACCGCGGTCAACGACTCGCGGGCGCGCAGCAGTTCGTCCTCCGCCTTCTGTTCCAGGGACTCCAGCAGCGGGGAGAGCCGGTGCCACTGCGCCTGCCTGCGGTACTCGGCGGCGGCCGCCAGCTGCTCCTGGAGCGCGGTGGGCGGCCCGCTCACCACGGGCACCTCGGTGGCGGCGATCTTCGCCAGCACCTCGCCGCGCGCGGTGCGGGCCTCGGCGAGGGTGCGGTCCGCGCGCGAGAGGACGTCCCGCAGCCGGATCAGCCGCGCCTCGGCGTCCTGGCGCACCGTCAGCACGGCGTCGATCTCCCGCCGTACGTCCTCCAGGGCGCGCGCCTCACGGTCGTACACCGTCGTGTCCGGGCGCCCGCCGCCGGGTGCCGAACTGCCCTCGGCCGGCACCCAGAAGGCCAGCGGGTCGGCGACGACGTTCTCGCGCAGCCCGGTCAGCGTGCGGGTGATCCGTTCCAGGTCGTCGCCGGCCGGATGCTCGCCGGGGCGCACCCCCACGGAGTGCGCGAGACCCCGGGTGCGCTGGAGCTCCGCGGCGAGTAAATCGATCCGCGCGGGCAGCGCCGACCAGACCGCGTCGGCGGCGACGATCAGGTCCAGGCTCGTCGCGTACAGCTCGTTCATCCGGTCCACCAGGGTGGACAGCGAGAACGTCTCGCTCAGCCTGCCGGTCCCGCCGCCGGGGACGGTCACGGACTCGCCGCGCAGCAGCTCGGTCAGCTCCGCCAGGTCCTCACGGCTGGACCAGCGGCGGCGGGCGCGGATCTCGCGGGCGCCGCGCAGCGCGGCCGTGTAGGCGTCGAAGTACCCCCACAGCAGGGTGATCTGCGCCTCCGTGGCCTGCCAGCGCTCCCGGGTGACGCCGGTCAGCTCGGCACCTTCGAGGAGTCTGCGGCCCGCGTGGTCCTGCAGGGCCAGCAGCGAGGTCTCGATCGCCTCGTGCTCCTGGCCGAGCCGCGCCAGCGCACGGTCCACCTCGTCCCGGTCCATCACCGGCCCGGCGGGGTCCGTGACGCCCATCGATCACCTCTCGCTTGCTGTCTGTTCCGGTCGGGTGGGGCTCAACTGCTGGTCAGGTACTGCGGTACGGGCGGTTTCGACGCCGCCGCGTCCTTCCCCAGTGTGGCCGACAGCCAGGTGTCGTACGACGTCTGCCAGCCGTGTGCGCGATAGTCCACCAGAACGCGATTGACCCGGCGTACCAGATCGGTCGCGTCCTTCTTCATCGCCACGCCGTAGTACTCGGTCGTGAACGCCTTGCCCTTGAGTTCGACGGTGGGATCCTGGGCGGCCTGGCTCGCGGCGAGTGCGCCGTCGGTCACCACCGCGTCCACCTCGCCGAGTTGCAGCCGCACCAGGCAGTCGAGCTGGCTCGGGACGGTGGTGGAGATGTCGGCGGAGGCGGGCAGCCGGCCCCCCTTCCGGTCGGCGTCCAGCTTGGCGTACGCGGTCGAACCGGCCGCCGTGCACACCTTCTTGTCGGCCAGGGAGCCGTCGTAGCCGGTGATCGGCGACGACTTGGGCGCGAGGACCTGCTGCCCGGTCTTGAAGTAGGGCGCGGAGAACGCGACCTGCCGCAGCCGGTCACAGGTGATCGTCATGGTCCGGACGACCATGTCGACGCGCCCGTCCTGGATGGCCGGGATGCGCTGGCTGGTGGGTATCGCCTTGAACTGCACCGCGTCCGGGTCGCCGAGGATGTCCTGCGCGATCCGGTGCACGAGGTCGATGTCGAAGCCCTCCAGCTCCGCGCCCTCGGTGTTGGGGTTGCGGTAGCCCCAGCGGTAGCTGTTCTGGTCGACGCCGACGATCAGCTTGCGCTTGGCGCCCGAACGGGCCTTGATGGCGTCGATCGTCGGCCCGTCGGCACCGGACGGGGCGAGCGTCCGCCGGTGCGCGTCGGCGTCCTCGCAGCCGTCGGCGTCGGCCTGGGTGCCGGTGGTGACCCGCTGCCCGGCCCGTCCCGGCGCCTGCTGCTGGGTGCGTGGCAGCAGCAGGACGAACGCCATGGCGAGCGCGCACAGCACCGCCATGGCGGCGACCCCGCCCCAGCCCCGCAGGGAGGCCCGTGCACGGTCCGCGTACATCGCCCTGCCCCCTGTCACCGGTACTCCGAAAGTCTGCGGCCTATGCCGGCGACGGCGCCGGCCGCGCCCAGCACCGCGAGGACGGCCACGCCGATCGGCAGCCCGGTCAGGGCGTCCCGCCCGTCCGTGGCGGCCTGCCGGAACTCGGACCGCTCGTGGTCGATGGCCCGGGCGAGATTGCGGTCGACGCCGTCGAAGCACTCGCCGGTGGCGCCCTTCGCCCCGATCACCTTGTCCAGCGCCTGCTGGTAGTTGCCGTTCTCGTCCTCGGCGCGGGCCGCGGCGTGGCGCTGCTTCCACACCGCCATGTTGCCCTGGGCCGCCTCGACCGGGGCGGTGCCCCCCTGGTCGTCGGCGAGCCGGGCGGCCGCGGTCAGCCCCTTGCCGAGCACGGCGATGTCCTTGTCGAAGTCGTGGTAGTAGGCGTCGTACGGCTCGCCGTCGACCGTGACGGTCTCCGCGCCGCGCGCCACCAGGCTCAGGTTCTCGTTCCCGCGGGCCTTCAGGGAGGCTATCCGGGCGTCGTGCAGCACGTTGAGCGAGCGCACGCCGTGGTCGTAGGAGCCGTCGAGCCCGGACCGGGCGACCGCGTGGCCCACGACCAGCCACAGCAGGGCGACGGCGGTGGCGGCAGAGGCGCCGACCAGGCCGTGGTTGAGGACGCGGTTGGTGCGCCGGTACATCCGCCGCTGGGCCCAGCCGAGCGCGGCGAGGGCGAGCAGGCCGAGCGCGATCGCCGCCCACGGGTACGGCTTCGCCTGCCCGTAGTCGGCGTCGAGCCGGCGGTTCTCCGTGGTGTAGAGGGTCTCCGCCGCCGGGAGCATCTGCTTCTGCATCTTCTCGTTGGCGTACCGCAGATAGGCGCCGCCCACCGGGTAGCCCTGCCGGTTGTAGGTCCGGGCCCGCTCGATGAGGCCCTTGTACTCGGGCAGCAGCCGGTTCAGCCGGGCGATGGTCGCCTCGGACGCCGAGCCGGGCTCGGCGTTGGCGGCGGCGGTGACGAGCCCGCCGGCGGCGGTCCGGATGTCCTTCTCGTACCGGTCGCGGGAGCCGGCGTTCTCCTGGCCGCCCGCCAGGAAGCCGCTCGATGCGGCGGTGTTGGCGTCGGCCAGCGAGCGGTAGATGCCGGCGGCGCCGGAGCTGAGCGGCTGACTGCGGTGCAGCACGTCGTCGGCGGCGGCCGAGCGCTCGCTGGTCTGCCAGGCGGTGACCGCCCCGAACGCGACGACCAGCAGCGCCAGTACGGCGCCGATGATCCGCAACCGTCCCGGTTCGGTCGTCGCGGCGGTCCGCAACCGCTCGACACCCTCGGCGAAGGCGGTCCGGCGCGGGGCCGGCACGGCCGGAGCGACGCCCGCGGGGCGTCCGGCCTGAGCGGGGACGCCCGGGACACCCACGGGGGCGGCGGGTGGCGCCGCACTGCTCTTCGGCGGGTGTGTCACTCGACCTCCCCCATGGTCATCCGTTCGCCGCCCAGTATCACCGCCCGCACTGACATCCGCACCGGCCTTCGCTGGATCTTGATGGGATCGCAGTAAGCCAGGGGGCGCATGCCGGCGGGCGCACCACCCCCTGTGAAGGAACACGCTGGTGACGGGGGATCGGTTCCCTCGGCGGCGCCCCGTCCGCCGCGTCCGCCGGGGCGGGGCCCCGGCGCCCGCCGTCCTCAGGGCTCGCGGTGCTCGTGGGCGGCCTGCTCCAGTTCCGCCGCCTCCGCCTCGGCCAGGCGCGTCTCGGCCGCCACGTCCACGGAGCGGGTCAGCCACCAGTACAGCAGGGCGGACACGGGGAGCCCGACGAACAGGGAGATGTCGGCTCCGCCGAGCGCCTTCGCGGCGGGGCCGACGTACAGGGTGCCGACGGAGAAGAAGGGGACCATGACGACGAAGCCGACCAGGTAGGCGATGATGCCGTGCCGGCCCCAGCGGCCGTAGATGCCGTGCGGGTTGAAGATCTCGGCGATGGCGTAGTGCCCGCGGCGCACGACGTAGTAGTCCATGAGGTTCACCGCGGTCCACGGGATGAACAGGTAGAGCACCAGCAGCAGGAAGTTGTTGAAGTTCTGGAGGAAGTTCGAGGTCGCGGCCAGCGCGCCGACCAGCGAGAGGGCCGCGGTGAGGGCGAGGGTGAGCAGGCGCACGGTCAGTGTCGGCCGGACCCGTCGGAAGGAGTCGATGGCGCTGATCAGGGTCAGCGAACCGCCGTACATGTTCAGGGCGGTGACCGAGATCAGGCCGAGCGCGGCGAACAGCAGCACGATCGCGCCGAAGCCGACGAACACCTTGTCGCCGGCCGCGTCGATCGACGCGATGGTGTCGAAGTCCTCGCCCGCCCAGGCCGCCAGCAGCGTCCCGAGGGCCATCAGCCAGATGCCGCCGAGCGCCGAACCGAAGTACGTCCAGTAGAACGTCTTGCGGACGGTGACGTCCGGCGGGAGATAGCGGGAGTAGTCCGAGACGTAGATCGCCCAGCTGATCTGGTAGCCCGCGACCACGCCGAACTGCGCGAGGAAGGGCGTCCACTTGAAGCCGCCGAGGTCGAAGGAGCCGGCCGGGTAGTGCAGGGTGGCCAGGACCCCCACGGTGAACACCCCGAAGATCACCAGGAAGGCGTAGGTCAGGAACCGCTCGGCCTTGTGGATGACGTCGTAACCCACCAGCGCGACGGCCATCGCGATGACGGTGACCACCACGACCCACAGCTTGACGCCGCCGTGCAGCGTGGTGTGCAGGGCGTCGGCGGCGAGCACGCTGTTGAAGACGTTGAAACCCGCGTACTGCACATACGCGAAGACCCACACCAGCAGCGCGCCGACATAGCCGAACTGGGGCCGCGACTGGATCATCTGCGGCAGCCCCAGCTGGGGTCCCTGGGCCGAGTGGAAGGCCATGAAGAAGGTGCCGATGACGGTGCCGGTGACGATGGCCAGCAGCGACCAGAGGAGGTTGCCGCCCTCGGTGATGCTGATCAGCCCCACCGCGAGCGTGGCGATCTGGGCGTTCGACATGAACCACAGCGGGCCCAGGTGCCAGAGCTTGCCGTGCCGCTCGTTCAGCGGGACGTAGTCGATGGACCGGATCTCCAGGCCGGAGACCCGCGGCTCGGCCGATGTGCTCATGGCGCCTCCCGAGAGCAGCCCCGCCCCTGTGGACACATTGTTCCCCGGCTCCGCCGCCGGGGCGCGCCGGACGAGCACGTGGCCGGGCGCCGGGGAACGTCACCGGCCGTCGCCGGGCACCGCGGTGCCCCCGGCGCGGCTCACCTCCCAGTACTCCCGGGCCCGCGCCTGCGCGCCCGCACCGGCGGCCAGCCGGTCCAGGCCCAGCAGGGCCGCGCCCAGGACCGGGCTCGCCGTCACCACGCGCACCTCGGCCCGGGGGGCGCGGCCGGCCAGGAGGGCGCGGACGGTGTCGTTCAGCTGGGGGTGGCCGGCGGTGAGGACGCTGCCGCCGAGGAGGACCGGCGTCTTCTCGGCGAGAAGGTCCAGGCGGGTCAGGGCGACCGTGGCCATCACCGTGACCTCCTCCGCGAGCCGGGTGACGAGCGAGCGGGCCACCGGGTCGCCGTCCGCGGCCGTGGCGAACAGGACCGGGGTCAGTTCGTGCCGGCGGTCGTGGTCGACGTGCTCCAGGTGCAGGGCCTCGATGAGCGCGTACATGGTCGGCAGACCGAAGTGCGCGGGCAGGGTGCGGGCGAGGGCGGTCGGCCCGCCGCGGCCGTCCTCCGCGCGCGCGGCGTGCCACAGCGCCTCCTCCGCCAGACCCCAGCCGCCGCCCCAGTCTCCGGAGATGCGGCCGATGGCCGGGAAGCGGGCGGTGCGGCCGTCGGGGCGCATGCCCACGCAGTTGATGCCGGCGCCGCACACCACCGCCACCCCGTGCGGCTCGGCGACGCCCGCGCGCAGGATCGCGAAGGTGTCGTTGCGGACCTCCACCGACGTGCCCCACGCCCGCGCGCGCAGCGCGGCGGCCAGCTGCTCCTCCTCCACCGGCAGATCGGCGTTGGCCAGACAGGCCGAGACGTGCGTGACGGCACCGACCCCGGCGTCGGCGAACGCCCGGGCCACCGGTTCCGCCAGCGCGTCCAGCGCCGCGGCCACGCCCACCGCGGGCGGGCGGAAGCCGCCGCCGCGGGCCGTGGCCAGGACCTCGCCGGCGGCGGTGACCACGGCCACGTCGGTCTTGCTGTTGCCCGCGTCGATGGCGAGGACCGTCGGGAGGTCGGGTGCGGTCAGGCCCACGCGAGGTGCTCCCGGTTGTGTGCGATCAGCTGGTCGGTGAGGGCGTCGGCGTAGGCGTACTGGCCGATCAGGGGGTGCGCCAGCAGCGCGCGGAAGACGCGGTCCCGGCCGCCGCGCAGGGCCGCCTCCAGGGCCAGCTCCTCGTACGCCGTCACGTTCGCGATCAGGCCCGCGAAGAGGGGGTCCAGGTCCGGGACCGGCAGCGGGACCGGGCCCGTGGGGCCGACCGCCGCCTGCACCTCGATCACCGCCTCGTCGGGGAGGAACGGCAGCGTGCCCTTGTTGAGCGTGTTCACCACCTGGTAGGGGCTGCCGCCCCCCTCGGCCGAGGGACCTTCGGGCCCGCTGCCCCGGTTTCCCAGCAGGGCCGCCGCCAGGTCCACGGCCGCCTCCGAGTAGAAGGCGCCGCCCCGCTTCGCCAGCAGCGCCGGCTTCTCGTCCAGGGCCGGGTCGCCGTACATCGCCAGCAGTTCCCGCTCCATGGCGGCCACCTCGGAGGCCCGGGAGGGCTTGGTGCGCAGCTCCCGTACGACCTCGTCGTGCGCGTAGTAGTAGCGCAGGTAGTAGGAGGGGACGACGCCGAGGCGGTCCAGCAGGGGGCGGGGCAGGCGCAGGTCGTCGGCGATCGCGTCGCCGTGCTCGGCCAGCAGCTTCGGCAGGACGTTCGCGCCTTCCGGGCCGCCCAGGCGCACACCTGTTTCCCAGGTGAGGTGGTTCAGGCCCACATGGGCCAGATGCACATCCGCCGGGGCCGTGCCCAGCAGGGCGGCGAACTTCCGCTGGAGGCCGATCGCCACGTTGCACAGGCCGACCGCCCGGTGCCCGGCCTGGAGCAGGGCGCGGGTGACGATGCCGACCGGGTTGGTGAAGTCGATGATCCAGGCGCGCGGGCTGGCGCGGCGGACCCGTTCGGCGATGTCCAGGACGACCGGCACCGTGCGCAGGGCCTTGGCCAGACCGCCGGCGCCGGTGGTCTCCTGGCCGATGCAGCCGCACTCCAGCGGCCATGTCTCGTCCTGCTCCCGGGCGGCCTGACCGCCGACGCGCAGCTGGAGCAGGACGGCGTCGGCGTCCTCGACCCCCGCGTCCAGGTCGGCGGTGGTGACGATGCGGCCGCCGTGCCCCTGCTTGGCGAAGATCCGGCGGGCGAGGGCGCCGACCAGGTCCAGGCGTTCGGCGTCCGGGTCCACGAGGACGAGTTCCTCGATGGGCAGGGTGCCCCTGAGGCGGGCGAAGCCGTCGATGAGTTCGGGGGTGTAGGTCGAGCCTCCGCCGACCACGGTGAGTTTCATGTGTGGTTTAACCCTTCACTCCGGTGAGCGTGACGCCTTCGACGAACGCCTTCTGGGCGAAGAAGAACACGAGGATCACGGGGGCCATGACCAGCACGGTCGCGGCCATGGTGAGGTTCCAGTCGGTGTGGTGGGCGCCCTTGAAGGACTCCAGGCCGTAGGAGAGGGTCCAGGCGCCGGGGCTCTCGGACGCGTAGATCTGCGGGCCGAAGTAGTCGTTCCAGGCGTAGAAGAACTGGAACAGGGCCACGGCGGCGATGCCGGGTCGCGCCATGGGCAGGACCACCCGCAGCAGGGTCCTGAGGTCGCCGCAGCCGTCGACCCGCGCCGCGTCCAGGTATTCGTTGGGGATCGTCAGCAGGAACTGGCGCAGCAGGAAGATGGAGAACGCGTCCCCGAACGCCATGGGGACGATCAGCGGCCACAGCGTGCCGGACAGGTCCAGCTGCTTCGCCCAGAACAGGTACATCGGGATGACGACCACCTGCGGGGGCAGCATCATCATCGAGATCACCAGCATCAGCGACAGATTGCGGCCCCGGAAGCGGAACTTGGCGAGGGCGTACGCCACCGGGATCGAGGACACCACGGTCAGGACGGTGCCCAGGCCGGCGTAGAGGAGCGTGTTCCTCCACCAGGTGAGGAAGCCGGGCGTGTCGAAGACCTTCCGGTAGTTGCCCCATTCCCAGGTGTGCGGGATCAGGTCCCGGCTGAGCGCCTGGGTGTCGCTCATCAGCGAGGTCAGGAACACGAACACGAAGGGCAGCGTGAAGAACAGCGCGGCGGCGACACCGAGCGCGTGGACCGCGATCCACTCCAGCACCGCCTTGCGGCGCGCGGTGCGTTCGGCGCCGGAGACGAGCGGCGCCTGCCGCACCGGCTGGTCCAGTACCTGGGTCATGGTCAGTCACCTGCCTGGAGGAGGCCGCCCCGGCGCCGCATCAGCAGCGCGGTGAACGCCATCGACAGGGCGAACAGCACCAGCGCCACCACGCACGCCGAGCCGTAGTCGAAGCGCTGGAAGCCGAGGTTGTAGACGAGCTGGGGGAGGGTGAGCGTGGACTTGTCCGGGTAGCCGGGTTCGAACTGGGTGCCCGCGCCCTGGATCACCCCGGAGGCGACCTTCCCGGCGATCAGCGGCTGGGTGTAGTACTGCATCGTCTGGATCACGCCGGTGACGACGGCGAACATCACGATGGGCGAGATGTTCGGCAGGGTCACGTACCGGAAGCGCTGCCAGGCCGAGGCGCCGTCCAGCTCCGCCGCCTCGTACTGTTCCGTCGGCACGTCGAGCAGCGCGGCCATGAAGATGACCATCAGGTCGCCCACGCCCCACAGGGCCAGCAGGGTCAGCGCCGGTTTGGACCAGGCGGGGTCGTTGAACCAGCTCGGAGCCGGCAGGCCGGCCCTCTCCAGCAGGGAGTCGACCGGCCCGGTGCCGGGGTTGAGCAGGAACGCGAAGGCCATGGTCGCCGCGACCGGCGGGGCCAGGTACGGCAGGTAGAACAGGGTGCGGAAGACGCCCGTGCCGGTCTTGATCCTGGTGATGAGCATGCCGACGCCGAGCCCGAAGACGACCCGGAGGGTCACCATCACCAGCACCAGCCACAGGGTGTTGCGCAGGGCGGGCCAGAACAGCGGGTAGTGCTCGAAGACGTACGCCCAGTTCTTCCCGCCGCTCCACGTCGGCGGCCGGAAGCCGTCGTAGTGCATGAAGGAGAAGTAGACCGTGGAGATCAGCGGATAGGCGAAGAAGACGGCGAAGCCGATGAGCCACGGAGACAGGAAGGCGAGCGTGCGCAGGGCCGAGCGCCGGCGTTTCGACGCGAGGGTGACGGTGCTCATCCCTGTGCCTGCGCGATGTCCGTGTCGATCTGCGCGGCCGTCTTCTTCAGCCCGGCCTCGAGATCGGTGACCTTGCCGCTCTCGTAGTCGTAGCCGAACTGCTGGATCGTCACCAGGTACACGCCGTCGACCGAGGCGGGCGAGGTGGTGGAGTCGGGGTTCGCGGCGATGTCCAGGAAGGTCTTGAACCGGGGGTCGTACTTCAGCTCGGGGGACTTCAGCGCGGCGAGCGTGGAGGGCACGTTGTGGATGCCGTTGGCGAAGCCGACCACCGCGTCCGTGTCCGTCGTCATGTACTTCACCAGCTCCCAGGCCGCGTTCTGCTTGTGGCTGGTGGCGGCGATGCCCGCGATGGTGCCGGTGATGTAGCCCTTGCCGTACCGGTCGGCCTGGTCGTCGGGGACGGGCAGCGGGGCCACCCCGATCTCGAAGCCCGGCTCGGTCTCCTCGGCCATGCCGAGGCGCCACTCGCCGTCGAGCTGCATGGCGACCTGGCCGGTGTGGAAGGGGTGCTTGGGGCCCCACTCGTCGCCGAGCGTGGCCCGGAACTTCTCCAGCCTCCGGAATCCGCCGAGTTCGTCCACGAGCTTCTTCTGGAGGGTGAAGCCCTTGGCGAAGGCGGGGTCCTTGGCGAGGTTCGACTTGCCGTCCTTGTCGAAGTACGTCGGCGAGAACTGGCCGAAGTAGTGCTCGGTGGTGGACTCCCAGCCGTGGTAGTTCGGCATGAAACCGAGCTGCCGGTAGCCGTCGCCCCGGGGGATCGTCAGTTTCTTCGCGTCCGCGGTGAACTCGGACCAGGTCTTCGGCGGGCTCGTGATGCCGGCCTTCTCGAACGCCGTCTTGTTGTAGTACAGCCCGTAGGCGTCACCGAGCAGCGGGACGGTGCAGCGGTTGCCGTCGAACTGGGTGTACTCGTTCATCGCCTTCGGGAACGTCGTCTCCGGGTCGATGTCCGACTTCTCGAAGAAGGGGTTGAGGTCGACCAGGGCGCCCGAGGAGCAGAACTTGCCCACGTTGTTGGTGGTGAAGGAGGAGATCACGTCCGGGGCCTTCTCACCGCCGGCGCGCAGCGCCTGGTTGATCTTGTCGTCGGTCATGTTGCCGACGATGTTCACGTGGATGTTGGGGTGCGCCCGCTCGAAGCCGGCGACCAGGGACTTGACCGCCTTCACCTCGTTCGGCGCGCTCCAGGCGTGCCAGAAGTTGATCGTCGTGTCCTTCGACGGGTCGTCCGAGGCGCCCGAGCCGGACTGGCCGGTACAGGCGGTGGTGAGGAGGGCCAGCGACGCGGTCAGGGCAAAAGCCGTCTTTCGGGCAAGCGAAGGTATGACTTCGGGCATGACGAGGTCTCCCAGGGACGGGTGGACGGAAAGGGGCGTGCTGCCGGGGTGCTGCGGGGCTCAGCGCGAGGTGTCGAAGACCTCGTCGCGGGTGGCGGCGAGTGCGGACTCCAGCGCGCCGCGCAGAACGGGGTGTTCGCGGACGTCGCCGACGACCAGCCGGGGCCGGGCCGCGGCCAGTTCCTCCAGCTCGGCCTGGACGAGGGCGCGCAGCACCTCGCCGCCGGCCGTCAGGGCCGAGCCGCTGAGGACGACGAGTTCGGGGTCGAGCACGGAGACGAGCGAGGCGAGACCGGTGGCCAGCCGGGTGGCGTACGTCTGGAGCAGCTCGCGGTGCGGGCCGCCGGCGTGGTCGGCGGCATGGGCCACGAGTGCGGTGGCGGCTTCGGTGTACGGTCCCGCCGGTACCGCGATGCCGAGTTCACGGGCCAGTTCGGGTATGGCCTGCGAGCCGGCCAGCTCCTGGTAGCCGCCGCTGTTGGCCTTGGTGACCTGCCGTACCAGCGGGGTGCCCGGCACCGGCAGGAAGCCGACCTCGCCGGCGCCGCCGGTCCAGCCGCGGTGCAGTCGCCCGCCGAGGACCAGGGCGGCGCCGAGGCCCTCCTGGTTCCACAGCAGCACGAAGTCCGCGTGGCCGCGGGCCGCGCCGAGCCGCTGCTCGGCGAGGGCGGCGAGGTTGACGTCGTTCTCGTACTCGACCGGCATCGGGAGCGCCGCCGCGAGGTCGTCGAGCAGCGTGGGGGAGTGCCAGCCGGGCAGATGGGAGGCGTAGCGCAGGCGCCCGGTGTTCGGGTCGAAGGCGCCGGGGGTGCCGATGACCAGCCGGTGCACATCGGACCGGGCGAGCCCGGCGGCCTTGACGGCGCCGTCGAGGGCGTCGGTGACCTGCTGGACGACGGGTGAGGGAGCCGCCCCCTGCCTGGGTGCGGCAGAAGACCTGGCGGCGGAGCGCCGGCCGGGGGTGGGCAGCTCGTAGACGCCGACCGTGCGGCCGGTGACGTCGGCGATCGCGGCCCGGATGCGGTGCGGGGTGACGTCGAGTCCGGCGGCGTACGCGGCGCCCGGATCGACCGCGTACAGCTGGGCGTTGGGGCCCGGCCGGCCCTCGCTGGTGCCGGTGGCCCGGACCAGTCCGGCCGCCTCCAGGCGGGCCAGCAGCTGGGAGGCGGTGGGCTTGGACAGGCCGGTGAGCTTGCCGATCCGGGTGCGCGACAGCGGTCCGTGCTCCAGCAGCAGGTCCAGGGCGGCGCGGTCGTTCATGGCGCGCAGCACGCGCGGGGTGCCCGGCGTACCGGCGGTTCCTGCCATGGGGTCGACACCTGCCTTTCCAGCCGCTCAGCTTCTCAGTGACCTGGGCGGGACGTCCAGTCTTGATCGACGGCCGCCCGGAAGATCACTGTTAGGAAACTTTCCTATTCGGGTGGGAGGAACGTATGCCCAGGACGAAGGGGGCGTCAATAGACAACGCCCCCGAGGCAACGGAGTCGTTACCTCGGGGGCGTGCCCGTAAGGGTGGTGCCGGTGGCTACTTGACCGTCACGTGGTCACCGGCGGAGGCCTTGGCCGCGGTGGTGGCCGTACCCGTGAAGACGAAGCGGTAGCTTCCGCTCCTGGTCGCCTTCACCGTGGTGGACAGGGCGCCCCCGGTGCCGGAGTCGATCGCCTTGACGTTCTTGTACGAACCGCCGTCCGCCTTGAACTGGAGCAGCACCGTCCGGCCCTTGTAGCCGGTGTACCTGCCGGTCTCCCAGTCCGCCCGGGTCAGCTTGCCCTTGACGGTGAGCGTCCTGCCCTTGGCCGCGGGTTCCGGGGCGGCGTTCACGGTCACCCGGGCGGCGCGCTGCACGTTCACCGAGGCGAGGTTGCCCCACGCGGTGACGTCGTTCTCGCTGTGCAGGTAGTCGTCCGAGACGCTGCCGTCGCTGTGCGCGTAGAGGCCCGCGGCCTTCCAGGCGGTGGCGTCGGCGGCCTCGTAGAGCGACTCCTCCGGGGAGACCGTGATCTTCTCGGTGCAGCTCTCGGTGACCGTCGTGTCGGTCGTGGCGGTCGTCTTGCAGGTGGGCGGCTGGTTCGGGTCCAGGTCGTTGTCGACGGACTTCAGCGTGCCCCGGTACAGGATCACTGCCTGCACGGTCTTGTTCTGGTCGATGACCAGGTCCTTCGGCCGGGTCAGGGTGTACGACACCGGCACGGTCACGGCCTTGGTGGTGCCGGCCACGATCGGCTTGCCGTTGTTCACGGTCACACCGGAGAACTCGAGGTCCGGCGTACCGGCCGCCGACGCGGCGGGCGCGGCGAGGCCGGCCAGGGCCAGGGCGCCGGACAGCGTGGCGCCTATGGCGAGGTTGCGCATGTTTCCCCACATTCGAGACGGGCCCCCGGGCGACGTCGCGCTCCAGAACAAGGGTCCGTTGCGCAGGTGACCCTAGAGGATCACCGAGTGCGGAGGGAATGGGGGGTTCCTGTGAAGGCGATCTGCGCGCGGGCGCGGACGAGGGGGGGCGCCGCCACCGTTCCGCTACTTCGCGGGCGGTGCCGGGCGCTGCGCGACGATCGGGGAGGCCGCCACCGACTGCGGCGAGTCGGCGCTGGAGTACGCCGAGGGGGCCGCCACCGCCGCCGTCGGGTCCGGGACGTCCTCGACGTCCTCCGTCGCCGTCGCACCGCCCACGATGCGGATGCTCGCCGCGTCGAACGCCCGCTTGATCCGCCAGCGCAGCTCGCGCTCGACCGTGACGGACTTGCCCGGCATCGTCCTGGCCGAGACGCGGACCACCATGGAGTCGATCAGCACCGAGTCCAGACCGAGGACCTCGACCGGGCCCCACAGCAGCTCGTTCCAGGGCTCTTCCTTGCTCATGTGCTCGGCGACCTCGTCCAGCGTCGCCTTGAGCTTGTCCAGGTCCTCGCCCGCCTTCACGGTCACGTCGACGCCGGCCGTCGCCCAGCCCTGCGAGAGGTTGCCGATCCGCTTGACCTCACCGTTGCGGACGTACCAGATCTCGCCGCTGTCGCCGCGCAGCTTGGTCACGCGCAGCCCGACCTCGATCACCTCGCCGGTGGCCACGCCCGCGTCGATCACGTCACCGACGCCGTACTGGTCCTCCAGGATCATGAACACACCGGAGAGGAAGTCCGTGACCAGGTTCCGGGCGCCGAAACCGATCGCCACGCCCGCGACACCGGCCGACGCCAGCAGCGGCGCCAGGTTGATCTTGAAGGTGCCCAGCACCATCAGCGCGGCCGTGCCCAGGATGAGGAAGCTCGCCACGGAGCGCAGCACCGAGCCGATCGCGGCCGACCGCTGCCGGCGCCGCTCCGCGTTGACCAGCAGTCCGCCCAGCGCGGTGCCGTCCACGGCCTGCGCGGTGCGGCCCATCCGGTCGATCAGCTTGGTGATCGCCCGCCGCACCACCGCTCGGAGCGCCACCGCCACGGCCACGATCAGCAGGATCTGCAGACCCATCGCGAGCCACGTCGACCAGTTCTGCTCGACCCAGCTCGCCGCGTTCGTCGCGCTCTCCTGGGCGTCCTGGAGCGTCGGCACGGCAGGGGTCGACCCCGACGGGGACGGAGACGGGGAGGGCGATGCCCCGGCGGCCAGGAGGGCGGCGGACAGGGACGACACGGCAGGTACCTCCAAGGTGCTGCGCTGTCCGTACCGGCGGGCGGTCAAGGTCACGAAAAGGTCACCGGACGGACGGGACCACCACACTAACGGGGCATGGTGTGTGCCTCGTGCGGATCTGCGCAGGAGGCGCGAAGGAGAGACACGGCTCACGCGGGCTTGAACCGGCCCTGCTCCGGGGGATGAATCCGGTGTGGTCGAAAACACTCCCAGCCCGTTACCGGGACATGGTGGCGCTTCCACCAGGCATGAGGGGAGACTGACTGCAGATCGTCCCGGCGCGAGCCACGCGCCGCCGACGCCCAAGGAGGCCCCCGTGCCGCATGTCCTGGTCCTCAACGCGTCGTACGAGCCGCTCGGCGTCGTACCGCTCCGCCGCGCGCTCATCCTCGTCCTGGAGAACAAGGCAGTCTCCCTGGAGGAATCCGGCGCCTATATGCACAGCGCAACCGTCACCCTCCCCGCACCCAGCGTGGTCCGGCTCAAGCGATTCGTCCGGGTCCCCTATCGGGGGCCTGTTCCTCTGACCCGCCGAGCGCTCTTCGCGCGCGACGGGGGCCGGTGCATGTACTGCGGTGGCGTCGCAACCAGCGTCGACCACGTCATCCCGCGCAGCCGCGGGGGCAAGCACGTCTGGGACAACGTGGTGGCCTCCTGCCGCCGCTGCAACCACGTCAAGGCCGACCGCCACCTCGTCGAACTGGGCTGGCGGCTGCGCCACAAACCGGCCCCGCCGACCGGGCTGGCCTGGCGGATCATCGGCACGGGGCACAGGGACCCGCGCTGGTTGCCGTACTTGCAGCCCTACGGCGCGGATGATGCCATGGCCCGCATCGACGGCGTTTCCGCCTAGTCGAGCCGGGCCGGTTGTGTATCCGGGGCCGTCGGGCTCGTGAACCGGGCACGGGTGCGCGGGGGCTGGTGGAGCGGCCCCCGCGCACCTTCGGGCCGGCCGCCCCGACGGAAGTCAGCCGCGCGGCCCCTCCGGACGGGCGCCGCGCACCGCGTACAGGGCCGCGCCCGCCGCGAACGCCGTCAGCGCCGTCACCCACGCGCCCGGCTGGGACCCCGGCTGCATCGGCCACGCCCACACCGTCGCCGCACGGCCGTGCGCGGTGGCGGAGCCCAGGTACACCCCCGTCACATAGACGAACGCCGGCAGCCAGCTCAGCCGGGCGCCCAGCAGGACGGCCGCCGCCGCGGTGACACCCGTACAGCCCAGCGTGTTGCGCACCACGGCAGGTGGTCCGAAGTTCTCCGCATGGCCCAGCACCGCCGGTGTCACCAGCAGCGCCGCCAGCGCGGCCAGTCCCGCCAGCTGCGCCAGCCGCCGCGGCCACCAGGGGCGCACGGCCGTGCGGTCCAGTTCGTCCGAGGCGCTGTACAGGCTCGTCCCGATCACCGCCGACGCCAGCAGCGGCGCCAGCGCGACGATCGGCACCCGGCGGTCGGGATCGAGGTAGGCGTCCAGCCGGCCGGCCGCCCACACCGCGAAGGCGGCCGTGGCGGCGAGCGCGGCCAGGGTGAGGGGGAGCGCCCGGGAACGGGCGTAGAGCAGGGGACCGCGGGTCGTCGTCACAGTGCGGGAACCCCCTTCGGATCGCAGGCCCCACGGGCCGCGAAGTACGCCGACAGCCAGTCACGGCGCTCGTGCTCGTCCATCCCGGCGAGCCGGGCCCGGGCGGCGCCGCGCTTCCGCAGGGCGGTGCGCCGGGCCTTGTCGCCCCGGGCGTCGTCCTCGTCGATCGCCTTCTGCACCGGGCTCGGCGCGAGGTAGTACTCCACCGCGTCGTCCGCCGTCAGCACCCGGTCGGTCGTGGCCGTCTCGGGGCAGTCGTAGCCCTGCAGCGCGGCGACGGCCTCCCAGGCGTACTGCTCCGGATCGGTCAGCCGCCCCCGTACGGTCGTCCAGCCGAGCGGCGTGACGCCCGGCAGCTGCGCCTCGCCGGCGTGCGGGGCGGTCCCGCGGTCCGCCCAGCGCACCGGCAGGCCCCGCACCCCGTGCAGCTTGTCCGTGATCCCTGACAGGGCGTCCCTGACCTGCGGGAGCATCCCGGCGTACCGGGCGTTCACACAGATCGCCGGGGAGACGGAGGTGTCGCACACCTGACGGCGGGCGAGCGGGTCGGTGTGCCACAGGCCGTTCCCCGTCTGTGCCAGCAGGACGCCCGCGGACAGCGCGGCGGCCAGCGGGACCAGCGCCGTCACCCGGTGCCGGGCCGCGTACGCCAGCGCGGCGGCGACCGCGAGCCCGCCCGTCCACACCGCCATGGCCCACGGCTGCCACCACACCGGCAGCCCGTCGTGCAGCGCCCGCGTGGTGGGACTCAGGGCGCGGAAGGCGTCCGAACCGTCGGCCGTCACGATCCCGAGCCCCACGTACCCGGCGACCGCCAGCAGCGGTGCCGCCAGCCGCGTGGGCACCACCCGGCCCACCACATGCCCGGCCAGCGCGCCCGCCGCCATGGCGACCGTGTCCCCCGGCACCAGGGCCAGGTGAGGCCGGTCGCCCTGGACGTACGGCCAGCTGGCGAGCAGCGCGGCGGCCACCACGACCAGGTAGCCGACGGCCGCCCACAGCGCCACGGGCAGCGCCGCGACCAGCAGCCGGGTCAACGGCGACCGTACGGTCGTCCCCCACAGTTCCTCGGTACGGCGTCGCCGCTCCCGGCCGCCCTGCCAGCAGCCCGCCGCCGCGGCCAGCGGAAGGGTGATCAGCATCGAGGTGTGCACCTGGTCGGCGGTCTCCGCCCAGCTGCCCTGCCACTGGTCGGCCTTTCCGCACAGGGGGCCGGCGAGCGTCAGCAGCACCGCGGCCCCGGCCCAGGGCGCGAATCCCCGCACGGCCTCGGCCCGCAGGGGGTGCGGCGCACGCGCCGGTGCCTTCTCCCCGGTCACGAGGGTCATCGCACCCCCTCCCGCGCACCCGGCGTGCGGTGGGCCCGCAGCGCCGCCGTGTACCCGCGCTCGATCGGGTGGTCGCCCGGCCCGTCCGACGCCTCGCCGAGCAGGGTCAGCGCCTCGGGCGTGCCCCGGTACGCGATCCGGCCCGCGTCCAGCAGGGTGACCTCCGTGCAGGCGGCGGCCACGTCCTCCACCAGGTGGGTGGAGACCACCACGGTCGCCGAGGCACCCAGCTCGCGCAGCAGCGCGCGGAACTCCACCCGCTGCTCCGGGTCGAGCCCGGCGGTCGGTTCGTCCAGCAGCAGCAGGGCGGGATCGTTGACGACGGCCTGCGCGATGCCGACCCGGCGGACCATGCCGCCGGACAGTGTCCGGACCTTGGCGTCGATACGGTCCGCCAGGCCCACCCGCGTCACCGCCCGCTCCACGGCCGCCGGCACCCGCGCGGCCGGCACCTCCTTCAGCCAGGCCACGTACGCCACGAACTCCCGCACGGTGAAGCCCGGGTAGTAGCCGAACTCCTGCGGCAGGTAACCCAGCCGGCGCCGCACCCCGGCCAGGCCCTGCTGCCCCGCGGTGTCCTCGCCCAGCAGCTCCACCCGCCCGGCGTCCGGCCGCGCCACCGTGGCCAGCACCCGTATCAGCGAGGTCTTCCCGGCGCCGTTCGGCCCGAGCAGCCCGTGCACACCGGTGCCGAGCGCCAGGTCGAGCGAGTCGAGGGCGAGGGTCTTGCGGTGCCGGACCCGCAGGCCGGTCACACGTAGGGAACTCATGTCTCTCCAGGAGAGGGCGCGGGACGGCGACGGTGGGCGGTCCCGGGGTCGGTCGGAAGGAAAGGAAGCGAGAAAGAAAGGGAGGGAAGAAGCGAGAAAGATAGGGAGGGAAGAAGCGAGAGAGAAAGAGGAAGAGGAGCGGTGTGCCGGCGTGTGGCCGGGCTGCGGCGCGGGCGGCGTGGCGGCGGGTGCCGTCAGGGCCGCAGCGGGCGGTCCCACGCGGGACGGCGGGCGGTCAGCAGAACGGCGCTCAGCACGGCCGCCGCCGCCCAGGCGCTCTGCGCCGCGGTGCCGTCCAGGCAGCGGGAGAGCTGCTCGGCCAGCCGCCCGGTCGCCGTGCCGCCCGGCGCGAGGGCCACCGGCGCGAGGACCGCGCACAGCCAGCCGCCGCCCGTCAGCCCGGCCGCCGCCCGGCATCCCACGACAGCGGTCAGGGCCAGCGAGGCCAGCGCCAGCGCCAGCCCGGGCAGCAGCCAGGCCGCCGCGGCCGGGGCACCCGAGGCGGGCAGCAACAGCCCGGTGACGGTCAGCAGCGGCAGGCTCACCGCGAGCACGGCGACCGTACGGGTCAGCGCGAGCCGCAGCCCGCCGCCCGGGGTGGCCGCGACGACCTCGTACAGCGGGTCCGCGTGCGGGCCGTAGGACAGGGCGACCCCGGCGACCGGCATCACGGGGGCCACGGCCAGCAGCAGCGCCCGCGCGCCCGGGAACCCGGCCCCGTACGACAGGGCCAGCGCGGCCACGGCCACGCCGAGCACGGCCGGCAGCCACGCCCCGCGCACGGCGGGCCCCGCGGCCCACAGCAGCCGGACGAGCCGGGACAGCGCGGGCCGCCCGGCGGGGTGCGGCGCGGCGGGTACGGCCGTCTCCGCGAGGCGCGGTTCCGCCGACACGGCCGCCCCCGCCAGGCGCGGTTCCCGCGGTACGGCCGTTCCGCCGGACCGCGGCTTTGCCGCCACGGCCGTCTCGGGTACCGGAGCCGCGGCCAGCACCGCCGACCGCACCTGCGCGAGCACCGCCCCCGCCGCCGTACCGCGCACCGCGGCCGACACCCGGGACGCGCAGCCCGCGCAGTCCTCCACATGTTTCTCCAGGGACCACGCGTCCGACTCCGGCAGCACGCCCTCGGCGTAGCGGGCGACCAGGTCGTCGGAGGCGTGCCAGAGCTGCCTTCCACGGTTCGTCATGCCGTGCCTCCCAGCGGGGACGGATTCAACTGAGCCAGTGCGGCGCGCAGTTCGGCGCGGGCGCGGCGGGCGCGGGACTTGACCGTGCCCTCCGGGATGCCCAGCAGCCGGGCCGCCTCCCGGGTGGTCAGCCCGTCGACGACCGTCACCCGGAGCACCTCGCGCAACTCGGGGGAGATCCGGTCCAGCGCGGCGCCGACATCGCCGTACTCCAGCCCCGCCAGCACCCGGTCCTCCGCGGACGGCGCGGGCGCGGGCTCGTACCGTCCCGGCGCCTCGGGCTCCGGCAGCGGCCCCGCGACCCGCGCGGACCGCTCCTGGGCCCGCCGCGCGTCGACCAGCCGGCGCGCCGCGATCGTCCACAGCCAGCCGCCGGCCTCCTGCCCGCGGTGCCCGGCCGCCGACCGCCACACCGTGACGAACGTGTCCTGCAGCACCTCCCGCACCAGCTCCGGATCGGCGCACCGCCGGGTCAGCCGCGCGTGCAGCCACCCGGCGTGCCGGTCGTACAGGGCCGTCATCGCCGCCGCGTCACCCCGCGCGACGGCTCGCAACAGGGCCGCGTCCCCGTCGGCCCCGTCGCCCTTCTCCCGCTGGCCCCCCATGGGGCGGAACAGTCTCACACCCCCTCTATCGACCGGCGGGCCGGAGCCGGATCACCCCGGTACCGGTTCGGTGCGCGTGGCTTCGGCTTCACGGGGTAGGCCTGCCGTAACCCGTCCAAAGCCGTAGCATCCGGCACCCCGACAAGGAGGCCCCCGTGGCCGTACCGGTCCGTCTCTCGATCCCGGCCCCGTGCAAACCCGTGGCGGATCCGTCCGCCGAGATCGACGAGGCGTCGCTGTGCGTCTTCAGCGCCGAGAGCGCGTACACGCAGACCCCGCTGACCAGCGAGCCGCCGCTGCCCGAGGCCGAGCCCCTCACCAGCGAGCCCCCGCTCGCCGAGGCCGCCCCGCTGACCAGCGAGTCCGACCCGGTCCCGGACTCCTTCGCGCCGGGACTGTAGATGGCCGCGGCGCCCGACGAGCCCCCCGGCACGCACCCCGCGGACCTCGCCCGGCTCGCCGAGCTGCACGGGGTCGCCACCTCCTACGAGCCGGCCCCGGACCGCACCGTCCGGGTCTCCGCCTCCGCCGTGACCGCCGCCCTCGCCGCCCTCGGCGTCGACGCGGCCGGCCCGGACGCCGTACGCGCCGCCCTCGCCGCCCGGGAACGCGCCCTGCGCGAGCGCCTGCTGCCGCCGACGGTGGTCCAGTGGGCCGGCGCGGAGCCGCCCGCCGCCCTCACCGCGCTGCCCGCCGGCACCCGGCTGCGCGTCGAGACGGAGGACGGGGAGGACCTCGGGGACCTGACGGACCGGGGGACAGCGGGACTCCCGCTCGGCGTCCACCGGCTCACCGCCACCGCGCCCGACGGGCGGACCGGCGAGGCGTACCTCGTCGTCGCCCCCGACCGGCTGCCCGCCCCGCCCGGCCGCTCCCACGGCCTCCTCGTCCAGCTGTACTCCCTGCTCTCCCACCGCTCCTGGGGCATGGGCGACCTCGCCGACCTCGCCGAGCTGGCCGGCTGGGCCGGACGCACCGCCGGCGCCGGCTTCGTCCAGGTCAACCCGCTGCACGCCGCCGTACCCGGCGCCCCCACCGACCCCTCCCCCTACCGCCCCTCCTCACGCCGCTTCCCCGACCCCGTCCACCTGCGCGTCGAGGACGTCCCGGAATGCGCGTACGTCACGGACCGCGAACGGCTCGCCGCCCTGCTGCAACGGGCCGAACGGCTGCGCGCCGCCGTCCTCGACAAGGGCGCCCTCATCGACCGGGACGCCGTGTGGGACCTGAAGCGGGAGGCACTGGAGCTGGTCCTCGCCGTCCCCCTGGGCCCCGGCCGGCAGGCCGCCTACGACGCCTTCCGCGCCGCCCACGGCCGCGCCCTCGACGACCACGCCACCTGGTACGCCCTCGCCGAGCTGCACGGCTCCGACTGGCACCACTGGCCCGACGGACTGCGCGACCCCCGCTCCGCCGCCACCGCCCGCGCCCGCACCGGACTCGCCGACCGCGTCGACTTCCACGCCCGGCTCGCCTGGCTCACCGACGGCCAGCTCCGGGCCGCCCAGCGTGCCGCCCGCGAGGCCGGCATGTCCGTCGGGATCGTGCACGACCTCGCCGTCGGCGTGCACCCCGCCGGCGCCGACGCCTGGGCCCAGCAGGACGTGTACGCCGCCGGCATGTCCGTGGGCGCCCCACCGGACGCCTTCAACGCCCGCGGCCAGGACTGGGGCCTGCCGCCCTGGCGCCCCGACCGGCTCGCCGCCTCGGGCCACGCCCCCTACCGGGACCTCCTGCGGGCCCTCTTCCGCTACGCCGGCGCCCTGCGCATCGACCACGTCATGGGCCTGTTCCGGCTCTGGTGGGTCCCCCAGGGCCGTCCGCCCACCGAGGGCACCTACGTCCGCTACGACGCCGACGCCATGCTCGCGATCCTCGCCCTGGAGGCCGCCCGCGCCGGGGCCGTCGTCATCGGCGAGGACCTCGGCACCGTCGAGCCGGGTGTCCGCGAGGCCCTGCACCGGCGCGGAGTGCTCGGCACCTCCGTGCTCTGGTTCGAACGGGACTGGGAGGGCGACGGCCGCCCGCTGCCGCCCGAGCGCTGGCGCGCCGACTGCCTGGCCACCGCCACCACGCACGACCTGCCGCCCACCGCCGCCCGGCTCACCGGCGACCACGTCGACCTGCGCGACCGCCTGGGCCTGCTCACCCGCCCGGTCCCGGAGGAACGCGCCGAGGCCGCCGCCGACGCCGCCGAGTGGCTCGCCCTGCTGGGCAGCCTCGGCCTGCTGGACAGTCCGGCGGCCGGCCCGCCCGGCTCCGACGAGGAGGAGGAGATCCGCGCCGTCCACCGCTTCCTGCTGCGCACCCCCGCCCGCCTGATCGGCGTCTGGCTCCCGGACGGCATCGGCGACCGCCGCCCGCAGAACCTGCCGGGCACGTGGGACCAGTACCCCAACTGGCGTCTGCCGATCGCGGACGCCGAGGGCAGGCCGGTGCCGCTGGAGGACCTGGTGGCCTCCCCTCGGCTCCGGGCGCTGCTGGAGGTCCTGAGGGAGGCCGGCGGCGACACCGCGGCCGGGTGAGGGCCCCGGGTAAGGCACCCCGGGCGCGCGGCCCCGACGAGGGTTCGCTAACTTGATTCCGTGGACAAGAAGAACGCCCTGCGCGCCGGCGCCCTGGCCGCCGGTACGACGCTGATGATGCTGCTCATGTCGTCCCCCGCGCTCGCGCTGACCCGCGACGACGGCGACGACCCCGGCAAGGGCCTGAGCGTCGTCGAGACGCTGGGCCTGTACGTCTTTGCCCCGCTGGTGCTGTTCGTGGTGATCGCCGGCCTGGTCATGCTCCTGGACAAGTCCAAGACCCGGGTCACGAAGCCCTCGTCCACCGTCGACGTCACGTCGAAGGCTGGGGCCAAGGCCTGACGGGACCACCGGTTCGTTCGCCGGGGGCGCCTGTCCTCCCGTCGGTACGCGCATGCGCCGTACCCGGGTGAGACCGGCGCCCCCGGCGTTTTTTTCGGCTCCGGCCGGTCAGGGCTCCGGGGCGCCCACCGGCTCACCGGCGCCCGGATCGCGGACGTCGGCCTCGCCGGCGGCGGACGGCCCGCTCGGGCGAAGCCGCCGCCCGGGGCCCGTCCGCCGCCCGGCGGCTAGTCCGTCGTCGCGCTCAGCAGGTCACGCAACAGGTCGGCCAGTCGGTCGGCCTGTTCGGCGTCCAGGGCGGCCAGGGCCGCGCTCTCCTCGGCCAGGCCGGCGCCGACCGCCTCGTCGATCAGCCGCAGCCCCTCCTCGGTGAGGGTCACCTGGAGGCCGCGCCGGTCGTGCGGGTCGGGGGAGCGGCGCAGCAGTCCGGCGCGCTCCAGCTTGTCGAGCCGGCCGGTCATCCCGCCGGTGGTGAGCATGAGGGCGGCCGAGAGCTGGCGCGGTGAGAGGGTGTGGGGCTCGCCGGAGCGGCGCAGGGTGGCCAGGACGTCGAACTCGCCGCGGGAGATGCCGTAGGGCTTGTACGCCTCCTCCATCCGGTCGCCCATCGCGCGCGAGAGCCGGAAGATCCGGCCGAAGACCTCCATCGCCCGGGTGTCCAGGTCGGGGCGCACCCGTGCCCACTGCTCGATGATCGCGTCGACCGCGTCCGACGGCTGTTGCTGCATGCGGAGAGTATCGGCCCGATTCCGGTCGTCCGCAAGAAAGTCACTTGACGATAAGTAGCTTAGAGCTAAGCTACTTAGTAGTGACCCAGGAAGGGGCCGACCATGACCACCAGCCGCCCGGGCGGAACCACCACCGCCGTCGTCGCCGTCACCGCGCTCGCCCCCGTCTCCTGGGGCACCACCTACGCGGTCACCACCGAGTTCCTGCCCCCGGACCGCCCCCTCTTCACGGCCCTGATGCGGGCCCTGCCCGCCGGCCTGGTGCTGCTCGCCCTCACCCGGGTGCTGCCGCGCGGCATCTGGTGGGCCAAGGCGGCCGTGCTCGGGACGCTGAACATCGGTGCCTTCTTCCCCCTGCTGTTCGTCGCGGCGTACCGGCTGCCCGGCGGGACGGCCGCGGTCGTCGGCTCGGCCGGACCGCTGTTCGTGGTGGGCCTCTCCGCGCTGCTGCTCGGCCAGCGGCCGGCTCCGCGCACCCTGCTCGCGGGACTCGTGGCCGCGGCGGGTGTCAGCCTCGTCGTGCTGAAGGGGGCCGGCGCCCTGGACGCGGTCGGTGTCCTCGCGGCCGTCGCCTCCACCGTCGCCATGGCCACCGGAACCGTCCTCACCAAGCGCTGGGGCCGCCCGGAGGGCGTCGGGCCGCTGGCCCTCACCGGCTGGCAGCTCACCGCCGGCGGACTGCTCCTCGCGCCGGTCGCGCTGCTGGTCGAGGGCGCCCCGCCCGCCCTCGACGGCCGGGCCGTCGGCGGCTACCTCTACCTCGCCCTGGCCAACACGGCGGTCGCCTACTGGCTCTGGTTCCGCGGGATCGGCCGGCTCACCGCCACCCAGGCCGGTTTCCTCGGCCCGCTGTCCCCGCTGACCGCGGCGGTGGTGGGCTGGGCGGCCCTCGGCCAGTCGCTCACCGAGGTGCAGGTGGCGGGCATGGCGCTGGCGTTCGGGGCGACGGTGGCCGGGCAGGTCGGCGGCGGCCGACGGACCCGGCGACCGTTCGGTTCCACTGAAAAGAACGGTCGAAAAGATTCGATGGACCGGACAGTTCCGGCGCTGCGACGGTGACGGCACAGCATCCGCGCCCGCTCCCGCTCCCGGAGAGGCCCCCTGTGACCGCAGTCGCGCACCCGACCGCCACCGCCCCGGCAACCCGCCCCGCCCACCCGCGCCAGGCCGCCGCCGGGTCTGCGTGGCCCTGTTGTCCTGGGCGCTGCTGGGCGAGCACACCGGCCGGCCGCAGCTGCTGTGCCTGGCGCTGATCCTGACCGGGGTCGTCCTCGGCGCGGGCCCCCGCCTCCGAGGGCGGCGGCCGGCCGGGCAAGGACGGCCCTGCGAGGACCCCGCTCGGGCGGGCGTCCCGCAACCCGGCCCGCACCACGCACACTTGGGGGCACAGTGATCGAAAGGAGCCGGAGATGACACACGTCGCCGTGGTGGGGCTCGGCATCATGGGCCGGGGCATGGCCGAGAACCTGCTCAGGCACGGGCACACCGTGACCGTGTGGAACCGCACCCCGCAGCGGGCGGCCCCCCTCGCCGGCGCGGGTGCCCTGGTGGCGGCCACCCCCGCCGAGGCCGCGGCCCGCGCCGCCGTGGTCTTCGAGGTGACCGCCGACGACGCATCCTCCCGCGCGGTGTGGCAGGGTCCCGAGGGCATCCTGGCCGGGGCCCGCGAGGACGCCGTGCTCATCGCCTCCGCCACCCTGTCGGTGGCCTGGATCGAGGAACTGGCCGCCCGCTGCGCCGAGAGCGGCCGGGACTTCTACGACATGCCGCTCACCGGCGGCGCCGCCGGGGCCCGCACCGGCACCCTGGTCCTCCTGGCCGGCGGCGCCCCGGAGGGCCTGCCCGCGCTGCGGCCGGTCCTCGACGCGGTCGCCCGGGACGTACGGCACTTCGGCCCGGCCGGCGCCGGTACCCGCTTCAAGCTGATCCTCAACGCCCTCCAGGCCGTCCACCTGGCCGGGTTCGGGGAGGCGCTGCGGCTGGCCGAGGCGGCGGGCCTGGACGCGCGGCAGGTCGGCGAGGCCCTGCTGGACCGCCCCGGCGGCGTGGTCACCCGGCTCGCCTGGGACAGCTACCTCACCCCGCCCGACCCTCTCAACTTCAGCGCCGAATGGGCCCACAAGGACCTCGCCTACGCGGCCCGCATGGCCGAAGAGGCCGGCCAGGACCGCCACCCCCTGCTCGACGGCGTCCTCTCCGTCTTCGCCGACGCGCTCGCCGAGGGCCGCGGCAAGGAGGACTGGAGCACGGTCAACCCGGCCGCGCCACGGCGGCCGTAGCCGGACCCGGGGCACCCCGGCCGACCCGCCGCCCAGGGCGGCACGGCCGCTCCCGGCCGCGGCGGTGTCCCGCGCGCCGGCGGGCCGGCGTGGTCCTGCGGGAACTGGGCGAGGACCGGCCCGGACGCCATGTGGTGGCGGCGGTCCGCAAGGGCGCGGGGGAGGCGCCGGCGGTCGGCGGGGTGCTGAGGGCGCTGCGGGACGCGGCAGCTCCCGGGACGGAGGCCCTCCGCGTCGTCCGAGATGCCGAGCGATCGGGTGACGGCTAGCGTGTTGGAGGAGGGCCGCGATCGGGCGGTGCGCCCGCAACCGGCGAGCGCCCGGGCCGTCGGGCCCGGCAGGCCATGTGGGACAGGCCGCGCTCCTCGTCCCCCCGCGGCACCACCTACGACCGCGCCGTGCCCGTCCGCACCGCGGTCGCGGCCGTCGCCCCCGTACCGGCACACCCGCACGAGGGCGTGGAAGGAAGGTAGGCCCCCATGAAAGCACAACGCGTGAGGCGTCTTTTCGCGGTATCCGCGGCCGGCGTCCTCCTGGCCGGCGGCGCCGCGATCGGTACGGCGAGTACGGCCTCGGCAGCGACTCCGGACCAGGTCTCCACCGGTCGCGGCTGCTTCGACCGCGGCTTCGGCTTCGGCGGCGGCTGCGGCTTCAACCGAGGCGGGTACTTCTACGGCAACGGCTTCGGCAACGGCTTCTACGGCAGCAACGGCGTCGTGGTGATCGTGGTGGGGTGACCGCGGGCGTCCCGAACCCACGCCTTCGCCGGACGGGTCCCCGACCCGTCCGGCTTCGGCGTGTCAGGGCGCCGTCGCGGGCCGGGGCCTGCGCACCTCGTACAGGAAGCACCCGTACTCCACCGCCCGGACGTGCACCAACGCCGTCTCCGGGTCGGCGAAGGCGTCGGTCAGGGCCGGTCCGAAGTGCTCCGGAGCCTCGACCAGCCGGCCACCGAGGATGCGGCCGTCGGCCGAGTACCGCCGCAGCGTGCGGTGGGCCTCGGTGAAGGGCAGGGCGTCGCCGGCCGGGCCCGGGCACTCCTCGGCGTGGACGAAGACCGGACCCTGCTCGTCGTAGGCGCCCGGGTCGGCGCCCGTCCGCGCCGCCCAGCGGCGCAACGGCGCGTACGAGACGAGCGCGATCCGTTCGCCGGGCGCGCTGCGGCGCAGACAGCAGCGCAGCGGCGCGCCGCCCTCCGTGTCGGTGAACGGGGCCGGGACACGGCCGGCGTCGTCGGCGGCGCGCAGCTCCCTGAGGGCCGCGGGGGCGATGGGGCGTGCGGTGGGTGGCGTCATGCCACCAGCGTCCCGTCCCTCCGGCGCGTTCACCGGCGGCATACGGACATCGCGTTCGGGATGGATCGCATGGAAGGATGGCGCAACCCACACATAACGAGGAGATGACCGCGTGCCTGGCACAAACCTGACTCGCGAAGAGGCGCAGCAGCGGGCCGAGCTGCTCACCGTTGACTCGTACGAGATCGATCTCGACCTCTCCGGCGCGCAGGAGGGCGGTACCTACCGGTCCGTGACCACGGTGCGCTTCGACGTCGCCCGCCCCGACGCCGGAACCTTCATCGACCTGGTGGCCCCGGCCGTCCACGAGGTGGTCCTCAACGGCGACCAGCTCGACCCCGCCGAGGTCTTCCAGGACTCGCGGATCGCCCTGCCGGCGCTGCCGGCGGGCCGCAACGTCCTGCGGGTCGTCGCGGACTGCGCCTACACCAACACCGGCGAGGGCCTGCACCGCTTCGTCGACCCGGTGGACGAGCAGGCGTATCTCTACACCCAGTTCGAGGTCCCGGACGCCCGCCGCGTCTTCGCCTCCTTCGAACAGCCCGACCTGAAGGCCACCTTCCAGTTCACCGTGAAGGCGCCCGAGGGCTGGACCGTCATTTCCAACTCGCCGACCCCGGAGCCCAAGGACAACGTCTGGGTCTTCGAGCCCACCCCGCGGATCTCCACGTACATCACCGCGCTGATCGTCGGCCCGTACCACTCCGTGCACAGCGTGTACGAGAAGGACGGGCAGTCGGTGCCGCTCGGCATCTACTGCCGGCCGTCCCTCGCGGAGTTCCTGGACTCCGACGCGATCTTCGAGGTCACGCGGCAGGGCTTCGACTGGTTCCAGGAGAAGTTCGACTACGCGTACCCCTTCGCGAAGTACGACCAGCTGTTCGTGCCCGAGTTCAACGCGGGCGCCATGGAGAACGCGGGCGCGGTGACCATCCGCGACCAGTACGTCTTCCGGTCCAAGGTGACCGACGCGGCGTACGAGGTGCGCGCGGAGACCATCCTGCACGAGCTGGCCCACATGTGGTTCGGCGACCTCGTCACCATGGAGTGGTGGAACGACCTGTGGCTGAACGAGTCGTTCGCCACCTACACCTCCATCGCCTGCCAGGCCGCCGCGCCCGGCTCGAAGTGGCCGCACTCCTGGACCACGTTCGCCAACTCCATGAAGACGTGGGCCTACCGGCAGGACCAGCTGCCGTCCACCCACCCGATCATGGCGGACATCCGCGACCTGGACGACGTGCTCGTCAACTTCGACGGCATCACCTACGCCAAGGGCGCCAGCGTCCTCAAGCAGCTCGTGGCCTACGTCGGCGAGGACGAGTTCTTCACGGGCGTGCAGGCCTACTTCAAGCGGCACGCGTTCGGCAACACCCGCCTGTCCGACCTGCTGGGCGCCCTGGAGGAGACCTCCGGCCGCGACCTGAAGACCTGGTCGAAGCAATGGCTGGAGACGGCCGGCATCAACGTCCTGCGCCCGGAGATCGAGACGGACGCCGACGGGACCGTCACCTCCTTCGCCGTCCGCCAGGAGGCCCCGGCGCTGCCCGCCGGCGCCAAGGGCGAGCCGACCCTGCGCCCGCACCGCATCGCCATCGGCCTGTACGACCTGGACGACGCGAGCGGCAAGCTGGTGCGCACCGAGCGGATCGAGCTGGACGTGGACGGCGAGCTGACCGCCGTACCGCAGCTGGCCGGCACGCGCCGCCCGGCCGTGATCCTGCTCAACGACGACGACCTGTCCTACGCCAAGGTCCGCCTGGACGAGGACTCCCTGAAGGTGGTCACCGAGCACCTCGGCGACTTCGCGGAGTCCCTGCCGCGCGCCCTGTGCTGGGCGTCGGCCTGGGACATGACGCGGGACGCCGAGCTGGCCACCCGCGACTACCTGGCCCTGGTGCTGTCCGGCATCGGCAAGGAGTCCGACATCGGCGTCGTGCAGTCCCTGCACCGCCAGGTCAAGCTGGCCATCGACCTGTACGCCGACCCGGCCGCCCGCGAGTCGCTGCTGACCCGCTGGACCGACGCCACGCTGGCCCACCTGCGCACGGCCGAGGCGGGCAGCGACCACCAGCTGGCCTGGGCCCGGGCGTTCGCGGCGACCGCGCGCACCCCCGAGCAGCTGGACCTGCTGGAGGCCCTGCTCGACGGCACCCAGACCATCGAGGGCCTGGCCGTCGACACCGAGCTGCGCTGGGCGTTCGTGCAGCGGCTCGCGGCCGTCGGCCGGTTCGACGAGGTGGAGATCGCGGGCGAGTACGAGCGGGACAGGACGGCGGCCGGCGAACGCCACGCGGCCACCGCCCGCGCGTCCCGCCCGACGCCGGAGGCGAAGGCGGAGGCCTGGTCCTCGGTCATCGACTCCGACACGCTGCCCAACGCCGTGCAGGAGGCCGTGATCGGCGGCTTCGTGCAGACCGACCAGCGGGAGCTGCTCGCGCCGTACGCGGACAAGTACTTCGAGACCCTCAAGGGCGTCTGGGAGTCCCGTTCGCACGAGATGGCCCAGCAGATCGCCATCGGCCTGTACCCGTCGGTCCAGGTCTCCGCGGAGACCCTGGCCCGGACGGACACCTGGCTGGACGCGGCCGAGCCCAGCGCGGCCCTGCGCCGCCTGGTCTCCGAGTCCCGCTCGGGCATCGAGCGCGCCCTGAAGGCCCAGGCGGCGGACGCCGCGACGGCCTGACAGCACGCCGGAAGGGGCGTCCGGTACGACACCGGGCGCCCCTTTCCCGTCCGCGCCGCCGACACCGACCGACACCGACCGGCGGCGCCCGGCGGTGCTCGGAGGTCACGGTCAGGGGTCCTCGCGCACCGGCCGCGCCCGCGCCAGCACACGGGCGAACTCCCGTACCGTCTCCGTCTCCGCCTCCCGGTGCCAGACCAGGCCGAGCGCGGAGTCGGGCAGCCCCTCCACGGGGACGTAGGCGACGTCGTCCCGCCGGTGGTAGGCGGCCGTGGGGCGGCACAGCAGCAGGGCGCCCCGGCCCGCGGCGGCCAGGGACAGGGCCTCCTGGAGCGTCGTGGCCGCCGGGCCGGTCAGGGCGCCGGGCGCGCGGGCGGCCCGCCAGTACGCGGGCGCGGGCGACGCCGCCCCGATCAGCGGTACGGCCGACACCTCCGCCGCGCCGACCCGTTCCCGCGCGGCGAAGGGATGGGCCCGGGACACGGCCACCGTCTGCCGCTGCCGGGAGAACACCGGGCCGAGCACCAGGTCCGCCTCGTCCACCGGCAGCAGCACCACCGCCGCGTCCACCGCGCCCCGCCGCACCGCCCCGAACGGATCGGCGTACGGGATCTCCACCAGATCGACGCCCCGGGCCGGCTCCGCCGCCTCGAAGGCCGCGACCGCCGCCACCAGCCGCGCGTCCGCCACCCCCTGGAACCCCAGCCGCAGCGGCCCCGCCCCGCCCCGGGCCACCGTCCGCGCGTCCGCCACCGCCGCCCGCAGCGCCCCGTACGCCGGCCGCAGCCGCTCCAGGAACCGCTCGCCGAGCGGGGTCAGCGCCACCCGGCGGCTGGAGCGGTGCACGAGCCGGGCACCGACCCGCCGTTCCAGCGCGGCCAGCAGCTGGCTCACCCGGCTCTGCGAGACGAACAGCCGCTCCCCGGCCCGCCCGAAGTGCAACTCCTCGGCGAGCACCAGGAAGCACTCCAACTCCCGCAGTTCCAGACCCGACACGCGGCTCCCTCCGTCGTACACGGCATCGATGACTCCTGCTCATGCAAGGGTGAGGAGTTCGCCGTTGTTCCTCGGCCGCCCCCGTAAAAGGCTGTCGGTCATGGCCTCCACGCAGCTCAGCCCACCGGAAACCCGTGCCCGTGCCCGCTCCTGGGCCGCCGTGCTCACCCTCGCCGCCGCCACCTTCGCCGTCGTCACCACCGAGATGCTCCCCGTGGGACTGCTCCCGTCCCTCGCCCGCGATCTGCACGTCTCCGCCGGCACCGCGGGCCTCACGGTCACCCTGCCCGGACTCGTCGCCGCCGCTGCCGCCCCGCTGCTGCCGGTCGTCGCGCGCCGCGCCGACCGGCGCACGGTGCTGTGCGCGCTGCTGCTCCTGCTGGCCGCCGCCGACCTGCTCACCGCGTACGCCCCCGCCTTCCCCGTGCTGCTCGCCGCCCGGCTGCTGGTCGGGGTGTGCATCGGCGGGGTGTGGGCGGTGGCCGCCGGGCTCGGCGTCCGGCTGCTGCCGGGGCCGTCCGCCGGCCGGGCCACCGCCGTCGTCTTCAGCGGCATCGCGGTCGCCTCGGTGCTCGGCGTGCCCGCGGGCACCCTCCTCGGCTCGGTCGCGGGATGGCGGTGGGCCTTCACGGCGATGGCCGGCTGCGCGTTCGCCGTGGCCGGCACCCTGGCCGCCGTGCTACCCCCGCTGCCCGCCGGACACCCCGTCCGTCTCGGTGCCTTCCCCGGCCTGCTGCGCCGCCCGCCCGTCCGCCGCGCCCTGACCGCCGTCGCCCTGCTCGTCACCGGCCACTTCACCGCCTACACCTACGTCCGGCCCGTGCTCCAGCGCACGCCCGGCACCGGCGCGACCCTGGTGAGCGCCCTGCTGCTCGGCTACGGACTCGCGGGCGTCGCCGGGAACTTCGCGGGCGGCGCCCTCGCGGCCCGGGACCCGCGCCGGGCCCTGCGGCTGCTCGCGGCCGTCCTCGGCGCCGTCGTCCTGCTGCTGATCCCCGCGTCCGGCTCGCCGGTCCTCGCCGGGGTGCTGCTCCTGGCATGGGGACTGGCCTACGGCGGGGTGTCCGTCACCTCCCAGAACGGGCTGTCGGCCGCCGCCCCGCAGGCCCCGGAGGCGGCGTCCGCGCTGTTCGCGGGGGTCTTCAACACGGCCATCGCGCTCGGCGCCCTGACCGGCGGACGGCTCGCGGACGGCTCGGGGCCGACCGCCGTACTCGCCGTGGGCGCGGCCCTCGCCCTGCTGGCGGCGCTGGTGGCGGGCCGGCGCGAGTGAGCGGACGTGGGGAGGCGAGGAGGGGCGGGGAGGGGAGGGGGGTGAAGGGACGGCGCCGGGCGCCGAACGGGGCGGTCCCCGGCATGCGAAGGGGGCGGTCTCGGGTGTGAGAAAGGGGCGGCCGGGTCCCGGCCGCCCCTTTCGGAGGACGCGCGTCGGTGCGCGCGATCCCTACCGCTTCGCGGACAGCTCCGCCGCCACCAGCTCCGCGATCTGCACCGCGTTCAGCGCGGCGCCCTTGCGGAGGTTGTCGTTGGAGATGAACAGCGCCAGACCGTTCTCCACCGTCTCGTCGCGGCGGACGCGGCCGACGTACGACGGGTCCTGGCCCGCCGCCTGCAACGGGGTCGGGATCTCGGAGAGGGCGACGCCCGGGGCCTTCGCCAGCAGCTCGACGGCGCGCTCCGGGGAGACCGGGCGGGCGAACCGGGCGTTGACCTGGAGGGAGTGGCCGGAGAAGACCGGGACCCGCACGCAGGTGCCGGAGACCTTCAGCTCGGGGATCTCCAGGATCTTGCGGGACTCGTTGCGCAGCTTCTGCTCCTCGTCGGTCTCGTTCAGACCGTCCTCGACGATGGAACCCGCCAGCGGGAGCACGTTGAAGGCGATGGCGCGCTTGTAGACCTGCGGCTCGGGGAAGTCGACCGCCGCGCCGTCGTGGGTGAGCTTGTCGGCCTCGGCGGCCACCTTCTGCACCTGGCCGTGCAGCTCGGCCACGCCCGCCAGCCCCGAACCGGACACCGCCTGGTAGGTGGCGACGACCAGCGCCTCCAGGCCGGCCTCCTCGTGCAGCGGCTTGAGCACCGGCATCGCGGCCATCGTGGTGCAGTTCGGGTTGGCGATGATGCCCTTGGGGCGGTCGGCGATCGCGTGCGGGTTCACCTCGGAGACCACCAGCGGGACCTCGGGGTCCTTGCGCCAGGCCGAGGAGTTGTCGATCACCACGGCGCCCTGGGAGGCGACCTTCTCGGCCAGCGCCTTGGACGTCGCGCCGCCCGCGGAGAAGAGCACGATGTCCAGGCCGGTGTAGTCGGCGACCGCCGCGTCCTCCACCGTCACGCCGTCCAGCACGGTCCCCGCGGAACGGGCCGAGGCGAACAGGCGCAGCTCCGTGACCGGGAAGTTCCGCTCCGCGAGGATCCTGCGCATGACCGTGCCGACCTGACCGGTGGCTCCGACGATTCCGACCCTCACAGCGACTCCCTCTATGTGTCTCGTGCCCGACCGGGGCGTTTCCATCATGCGGCCGACCCCGGTCCACCTGTCCAATTCTTTGCCGTACGTGCCCGAGTAATGGGACACGATCACCCGGCGGCCGGTTCCAGACGTCCGCCTGGCACCCAGCTGAGCTGCAGAAATTCGCTCCGCGGCGGGCCCGCGCCGGAAGCTGTGCTGTCCCGCCCCTGCCCGTCCGCCCTCCGGCCATACGAAGGTGTGACGTACGCCTCTGCGGCCGGCCGCGGGCGGACCGAACGTTCCGGCCCGTCGCCGCGTCGTAGGGGCACATGCGTGAGGGGGTGGGCTTGTGCTGCGCGGAAGGACGCGCCGCGACCAGGCGGCGCACGTCGCCGGTACGGACCGGACCGGCGACGATCCGAGGGACCGGACCTGCGACGATCCGCTGGACGCGGCCCAGGAACGGCGGGTGCGGGCGGTGCTCGCGCTCGGCGGGGTGCCGCAGTCCGACCTGCCGGACGGGGTGCAGCAGGTCCGGCTGCGGCTGCTGGAGCGGGCCGCGAGCGGCAGGGAGGCGCCGCGGGACGTGTCGGCGTGGGCGGCGGTGGTCGCCTCCAACCTGGCCATGGACTGGCACCGGGCCAAGCGGCGCCAGGACCGGCTGGGGGAGCGGCTGGCCGCGCTGCGCGAACCCGCGCACCCCTCCGGCGAGGAGACCAGCCTGCTCTCCCTCGCCGTCGCCCGGGGCCTGGACGAGCTGCCGGCCGCCCAGCGGCAGGTGGTCGTGCTGCGCTTCTTCGCCGACCTGCCGGTGCGGGACATCGCCGAGGAGCTGGGCATCCCGGAGGGCACGGTCAAGAGCAGGCTGCACACGGCGGTCCGCGCGCTGCGCGACCGGCTGCACGAGGACGAGGTGGTGTGACATGACCGCCGAACACGACGGCGCTCGGGACGCCGAGAACGACATCGAGAGGACCGGGAGCAGCGGGAGCGCGGAGAACGCCGGGAGCAGCGGGAGCGCGGAGAACGCCGGGAGCACCAGGAGCACCGGGAGCGCGGAGGACGGACGGTACGGGGGGTACGACGGCATGGACGCCCTGATGGCCGCGATCACCGGCGAACCCCTGCCGGAGCAGGCCCGCCGGGATCCCGGCTTCCGCGCCGCCCACCGGGCGGCCGAGGCCGACGTGCGGGTCCTGCGGGACCGATTGGCGTGGCTGGCGGAGGCGCTGACGGGGGAGGAGGCGACCGGGGAGCTGGTGGCCGGCGAGACGGCGGCCCGGGACGTGGGGACCGGGGACGCGGTCGCCGGGGACCTGGTGACCGGCGAGACGGCGGACGGGGAGACGGGGTCCGCGCGGGCGGCGGAGGGTGCCGTTCCGGCCGTGCCGCCCGCCCGGCGCCCCCGGAGCCGTACCCGGCCCGCCGGACCGGACCGGCCCGCCCGGCCGCCGCGGCCCGGCCGGTCCTCCGGACCCCGCCGGGCCCTGCGGATCGCGCTCGGCTCCCTCGCCGGCGCCGCGGCCTTCTCGCTGGCCCTGGGCTTCGGCTGGCTGGTGACCCAGTCCGGCGGCGGCGCGGACGACAACGGGGGGTCGGCCAAGAGCGCCGCCGGGGCCACCCACGAGGACGCCGGGGCCGGTGTGCGGCCGACGGACCCGGCGCGCGAGCTGGCCTGTTCCCGGCTGGTCGTGGAGGGCACCGTGGCGCGGGTGGAGGAGCGGCAGGACTCCTCCCGGCGGGTCACGCTCACCGTGACGCGCGCCTACAAGCCCGCGCACGGTCCCGCCGAGGTCGGCTTCCTCCTCGACGGGGGTGCGCGACCGGTGCCGCGTACGGGGCAGCACGTGCTCGTCGGCGTCGGCCGGGGCGAGCGGTACGCGAGCCTGTGGGCCGTCGGCGACAGCCGCGTGGCCGCCGAGCGCGCCTGGATCACCGACGCCCTGCCCGGGTCCCGCCACACGGCCTGCCCCTCCGGCGACACACCCTGAGCCGGCGAGGTGCGAGACGCACCGAACGTTTCGGGGGGCCCGCGCGTCTCAGGACCGGTCCGGCGTGCGGGAAGGCACGCCGGAAGGCGCGTGGGAAAGCACGCGGGGACGACGGATGGCGCAAGCGAAGGGGTCACCATGACGTTACGGCGGAAGACCGGATCCGCGGAGCGGGGCACGAAGAGCCGGCGGCTGCCGGCCGCCCTGGCCGCGGTGCTGGTGCTCGGCGGTGTCGCGGGCACGGTGTACACCCTGTCCGGGCGGGGGCACACGGACGCCGACGCCGGCGAAGGGGGCAGCCTGAGCGCCGAGGGGCTGGTGGCCTGCGCCTCGGCCGTCGCCGAGGGCCGGGTGGCCCAGGCCGGGCCGGCCGGGACGGGATCGGGTCTCCGGGTCGTCCTGGACGTCGACCGCTCGTACAAGCCGGCCGGCGGGGACACACGCCGGCTGGAGTTCGTCACCCCCGAACCGGACGCCGAGCGGTACTACCGGGTGGGTGCCCGGATGCTGGTGCTCGTGCCCTCCCAGAAGGGGCAGGCACCCTCGGCCTACCGGGACGGGGACGCCCCGCCGGAGGGGCGGGGGGACGCCCTGGACTGGGCGCGGACCTGGGTGAAAAAGGCGATTCCGCAGTCCGAACAGCTGAAATGCGACGAGAACGAGGTGGCCGGCTGAGCCGCCCCGTTAATTCGGATGTGGTTATTCCGTTTGGCCGGAACCATACTTGCCGTTGACTGGATTATTACTGTCGCGGTATGTTCGATCTCGGTCATGATCCCTGGGCCGGTAAAAATTCAATCAGCTCGGGGGTACGGTGAAATCTGTTCGAAGAAAAACCGCCGCCGCTTGCGTGTCGGCCATGGCGCTGACACTTACTTTTACGGCCGCCACGCCCGCATCCGCGCATTTCCTGGGGAACGACTCCGTCGATGACCGGGAAATCCGGTGGGAGGACGAGACCCGGTACGACGACGCGCGGAAGCACGCCATCAACGCCTGGGACAACAGCACGCTCAAGCGGATCAACATCGCGCCGGACGCCTGGAACACCATCACCGACCTGGAGTGGCGCGACTCCAACCGCTCCGACGTCACCTGGGACGGGCTCTGGAAGGCCCGTACCGGCGCGGACGCGATCTACCTGAACGTCCACTACCTCAAGAACTACGGGACGACGAAGCGCCGGGGCGTGGCCACCCACGAGCTGGGCCACGCCCTCGGACTCGCGCACAGCTACCGCGGCCAGATCATGGTCAACAACACGCCCGACCGCGGCTCGCTGACCACGCCGCAGTCGCACGACAAGGCCGACTACCACACGCTCTGGGGGTAAGCAGAATGGTATTCAGCGGTTCCGCTTCCCGGTTGCGCAAGGGTGCCTTGTTCGCGGCCGCCGGTCTTTCGGTGGCCGCCGTGGCCACCTGGGGCGGTGTCCAGGCATTCGCCGACGACCGTCCCGAATTCAGTGTGCAGTATATGCACGCCAGTACCGTCGGTGATTTCAGCGAGGACGAAAAGCTCGTCGGTTTCGCCGATTTCGTCTTCCATGGCACGGTGGTGTCCAAGAAGGGCACGACAGAAATCGACGGCGTGCCCGAGACCCAGTGGGCCGTCAAGGTGAACGAGGTCTACGAGGGCACGCTGCAGGCCGGTTCGACCACGGTGGTGAACCAGACCGGCGGCTATGACGCCGACAGCAACAGCCTCACGCTGATGGAGGGCGACCTGCCCCTGGAGATCGGCGAGAACTACGTCTTCTCCACCCACAGCATGAGCGACCGCGCCTGGTTCACGATGGTGCCGGTCTACGGCGCGCAGCCCGTCGGCAGCACCACCCAGCCGTTCCCGGCGGCGGAGGACATGGACGGCGACGGCCAGAAGACGGTCGCCGACCACTGGAAGCAGATGGTGCGCGACCAGGTCCAGCCCGACGTCGGCGCCGGCGAGGGGCCGGAGCCCACGGACGAGCCCACCGAGCAGCCGTCCGACGTCCCGACCGGCTCCCCGGAGCCCTCGGACCCGGCGGAGTGAGCACGGGAACCGCGTGACACGCCGAGGGGCGGGCGTCCCTCCGGACACCCGCCCCTCCTGTGCGTGTCACGCCGTCACGGCGTGACCTTCTCGATCTTCACGCTGCCGACGCCCGCGACCGTGCCGCGCGCGTTCACCAGCTGCACCCGGCCGAAGAACTCGCGGCCGGCCGGCGCCTCGGCGGCGGCCGTGACCTGGCCGGTCACCGTCGCCGAGGCACCGGTGCCGAGCTTGACGGGGGCCGAGCCGTCGACCGTGACGGAACCGAGCGCGGAGGAGAAGAACACGTCCCGGTAGTCGTAGTCGGTCGAGCCGGACGGGACCGAGTAGCCCACGACCTCGACGGTGTAGGTGCCGGCGGCCGGGGACGGCACGGAGACCGCCTCCTCCGAGTCACCGTCGGCGGACTTGCCGACCTCCTTGCCGGACGCGTCGTACACCGTCAGGTCCAGATCGGCCGCCGTGTCCGAGACGCCCCCGATGGCGACGTCCAGCGAGGTGGCGCCGGCCGGCACGGTCACCGTGGTGGTCTGCGTCTCGCCCTCCTTGATGGCGGGGCGGGTCGCCTTGGCGGAGCCGAGCGGACCGCCGACCAGCTTGCCGTCCAGGGCGGCGTACGCGTTGGTCACCTTCCAGGAGGCGGTGGCCGGGGTGCCCACCTTGGCCTCGGGGACGGTCACGGTCTCCGGGTCGAAGGCCGCGCCGAGGACGGTGGCGTCCAGCCGGTACGGGTTGTCCAGCAGCGGCGAGGTGCGGCGCGCCTCGACCTCGACCTCCCAGACACCGGGCTGCGGGTCGGCGTAGGAACGCACGTCCGGCTTGCAGCCGTTGCCGTCCAGGTAGTTGTTGTAGCAGTACGGCGTCGAGGTGTTGTCGGACGGGACACCGTACGGGTGGAGGGCGATGAACCGGGTCTGGCTCTTGTCCTTCAGCCCGCCGATCGCGACCTCCAGCGACTTCGCGCCCTCGGGCACGGTCAGGAAGTACGACCGTGTGCCGTTGCGCTGCACCGAACCCGACGCGGAGTAGGTGTAGTGCACCGGGGCGGCGACCACGACCGTGGTGAGGACCTGCTTGTCGATGCCCTCGGTCCTCGGGTCGTCGACCTCCAGGATCGCGCTCTTGATGCCCGCGGACTCCGGGGCCGCCTGGACCCTGACGGTGACCGGCTGGTTCAGCGGCAGCTTCACCACGTCGTCGCCGACGATCCGGAAGGTGTGCCCGGCGTTGTTCTCGAAGTGCAGCTCGTGCCGGACGGCCTTGTCCGGGCCGGAGGTGCGGGTGAGGGTGACGTCGTACGTCTTCTTCTGCCCGGCCTTCAGACCGCCCTCGCGGTCGTACAGGCCGGTGCCGAATCCCGGGGTCTTCAGGGCGTAGTCGATCGCGGTGTCGACCGGCGCCTTGACCGTGTACTCGTGGGCGGTGGCGTCGTCCTTGATGGACTCCCACGCGTCCGGGATGTTGATGAGGCCCGCACCCTCCTCGTACGCCTGCACACCCTTGATGTGGTCGGCGGTCGAGGTGAGGGCCGTGCGCAGGGTGGCCGGGGTGAGGTCGATGTGCTTCTGCTTCGCGGCGCTCAGCAGCAACGCGGAGGCGCCGGTGGCCTGCGGGGAGGCCATCGAGGTGCCCTGGAGCATCGAGTAGCCGGCCGGCAGCGAGTAGCCCGCCTCGGCGACCGGGGAGCCCGGCAGCCAGGTCTGGGTGGTGTTGATCGCGGCGCCGGGCGCGCTCAGGGTCGGGGTGAAGCCGCCGTCCTCGCGCGGGCCGCGGGAGGAGAACGGCATCATCGCGTACCTGGTCTCCACGGCCGAGCCGTAGTTGGCGGCCCAGGTCTCCTGGGAGACGGTGGCGCCGACCGAGATCACCTTGTCCGCGAGGCCGGGGTCGCCGATGGTGTTGGCGCCGGGGCCGGAGTTGCCCGCGGAGATCACCAGCTGGACGCCGTAGGTGTCGATGAGCCGGGTGTACAGCTCGGCGCGCGCGTTGTTGCCGTCGTTCAGCGCCGGCAGGCCGCCGATCGACATGTTGACGATGTCGACACCGCGGTTGGTGACGAGGTCGATCATGCCCTCGGTGAGGGCGACGTTGGTGCAGCCGCCGGTCCAGGTGCAGGCCCGGGAGGAGACGATCTTCGCGCCGGGGGCGGCGCCGTTCATCTTCCCGCCGAACAGGCCGTGGGCGGCGGTGATGCCGGCGACGTGGGTGCCGTGCTCGGACTCGATGACGCCGATGTTGACGAAGTCGGCCTTCTTGCCGACCCAGTCGCCGCCGTACGGGTCGGTGGGCACGTCCTTGCGGATCTGGACGACGAACGGCTGCCGCTCGGCGACGTCGGTCTTCGGGTCGTCGGTGCCGAAGTACCCGACCTGGTGGTCGTCCTTGTACGGCTTCATCGGTGTGTCGTCGGTGAAGTCGAAGTCGTTGTCCAGGTCGACGCGGACGGTGCCGGCGGCCGGGTCGTAGAGGATGCCCCAGGCGTCGGTGGTGTCGCCGTCGCGGTTGGCGTCGCCCTTGGCGTCACCGCCGGCGGTCGCGGACTCGCGGAACAGGCTGACCTGGTAGTCGCCCGCGGGTGCCTTCCAGGTCGCGCCGCCGTAGCTGAACGACGGCCCGCTGACCGGGTTGGTCATCCGGCGCCAGGTGCCGTCGCTGTCCAGGATCGGGTCCGTCGCGGTCACCCAGTCGACGATCTTCCGTTCGCCGGTGGTGGTCCTCTGCAGCGCCGGGTGGCCGAGGTCGACGCCGGAGTCGAGGATGCCGATGGTGACGCCGCGGCCGTCCGCCTTCGGGTGCTCCTGCACGAAATCGACGGCACCGGTCTCGAAGGAGGGGTTGTACGGGTTCTCCGCCGGGGTGTTCCTGCCCGGCCCGGAGAAGGTGCCCGTCGCCGCGCCGGCCTTGCCGGCGGTGTCCGCGCCCGGCGTCGGGTCGTCGAGGGGGATGTCCTGCCTGAGGTCGATGGCGTGCACCGAGGAGAGTCCCGCCGCGGCCTTGATGGCGGCGTCGGCCTTGCCGGTGGGGACGGTGGCCCTGACGTAGCCGACCTTGTCGTAGCTGCGGCCCACGGAGCCGCCCTTGACCGCGTCCAGCTCCGCGGCGACCTGCTCGGTCTGTCCCGGGGCCGTCGCGATCATCATCGTGATGTTCTTGGCGCCGTCGGCCTTGGCGTCGGCGAGCAGCGCGGCGTCGTCGGAACCCAGCTTGTCGTGGGCGGACTTGACGCCGGGGTCGGCGGCCGGGGCGGGCGGCGCGTCCGCGGCGAGGGCCAGGGGTACCGGCCCCGCCGCGGAGAGGGCGGCCACCACGCCCACGGCCACGGCTATGCGGGCCAGGCGTCTCGGGCCGGATATGGGATCACGCTCGGGGGTGTGGGTCATCGGCATCCCTCAGGTAAAGGAACGAGCGGACGAGAGCGCTCAGCCTTACCGAAGGGCCCCGGGTTTGGGGTTCGTTGACCGAATCGAGATGAACGTATGGGGAAAACCCGCGATGGGATTTGACCGGATCGGGCGCTGATAGCCCGGTATTTGCTCAGTTCTCCTTGGAACGTGCGTAATGGCGGGACGCCTTGGCGCGGTTGCCGCACGCGGCCATCGAGCACCAGCGGCGGGTGCCGTTCCGGGACGTGTCGAAGAAGTGCAGGATGCAGCCGCCGCCGGCGCAGGAGCGGATCCGCTCCGGGGCCCGCGTCAGCAGGTCCAGGTAGTCGCGGGCGGCGAGCCAGGCCGGGGCCCAGGAGGCGTCGGCGAACTCGGGCTCCTCGGCCGGGCCGGCGGCGGTCAGCCGGGCCCGGATGCGCCCGTGCTCCAGGACCGCGTCCACGAGCGGCGCCGCCTGTGCCGGTGAGCCGTCCACCGCTGCCTCGATCGCCTCCCGTGCCGTGCGCAGACGGGCCAGCACCGCCGCGTCGGCCGGGTGCGCCCCGGCCAGCCCGTTGCTCGCCAGCCACACGGCCAGGCCCTCCGTGTCCGCGAGCAGGTCCTGGGTGACGCCCTCCTTGTTCCACCGGGTGTTGAGCAGGTCGAGGGCGAGCGGCTCACCGGTGAGCGGGCGGGGGTCGCGGGGGGTGGACATCGGGCATTCCTCCTTGGCTAACCGGTAAAGCGTACGTGACCGGTTGACTCTGGCGGCACTAACCTCCTAGCCTGAGTGACGACGGTTAGACATGCCCGTACGGGCACATTCCAGGGGAGAGTCATGACCTTGCGCACGGGCCACACCGGCCTCAACGTCACCGACCTCGACCGCTCACTCGCCTTCTACCGGGACGTCCTCGGCTTCACCCTGCTCGCCGAGGGCAAGGAGGACGACCGGCGTTACGCGTTCCTCGGCGACGGCGGCGACCAGCCCGTCCTCACCCTCTGGCAGCAGGCGCAGGGGGCGTACGACCGCGGCCGGGCCGGACTGCACCACCTCGCCTTCACCGCCGGCTCGGTGGACCGGGTCCGGGAGTACGAGACGGCGCTGCGGGCGGCCGGCGTGGAGTTCGCCCACGAGGGAGTGGTCGCCCACCGGGAGGGCGCGGCCTCGGGCGGGATCTTCTTCCACGACCCCGACGGCACGCGCCTGGAGATCTCCGTGCCGCACGGCGCCGAGGGCGCCCCCGCCCCGCACGCCTCCGCTCCGACCTGCGGCTTCTTCTAGCCGTGGGCGTCTATCACGCGGGCTCGCGGGCCGTGCAGGACCTGGTCGGCGTCCGTGAGCGCGCCGACCACGTGGGCCGCTCCCTCGGCCAGGGCATCAAGCCGGTCGCGGCGGCCTTCCTGGAACTCCAGCCCCTGCTGGTCGTGGGCGCGGCGGACCCGGCGACCGGCCGGGTGTGGGCTTCGGCCCTCGCGGGCACCCCGGGCTTCGTCCGGGCGACGGGCCCCCGCCGGATGTCCGTCGTCACCGGCGCCGGGGGTGCTCCCGGCGGGCGGCGGGGCGGGTCCGAAGGCACGCGGGGAACCACGCGACCGACCACGGCCGATCCGGGGCCGATCACGGACGACCCGGGGCTGATCACGGACGATCGGGCGCCGATCACGGACTACCCGGGACCGACCACGGCCGATCCGCGGCCGACCACGGCCGATCCGCGGCCGGACGGCGGCCCGGACCCCCTCGGGCCGGCCCTGCGGACCCCCGGCACCCCTGTGGGCACCCTCGCCCTCGACCCCCGCACCCGCCGCCGCATGCGCCTCAACGGCCGGCTCACACCCACGGCACGGGGCTTCGCGGTCGAGGCGGACCAGGTGTTCTCCAACTGCCCGAAGTACATCCGGCGCCGGGAGACGTACGAGACGGTCGCCGGCCGCACCCCGGGCAGCCCCCGCCGGCTGACCGCACTCGACCCGCCGGCGGCGGAGCTGATCCGCGCGGCCGACACCTTCTTCCTCGCCACCGTGCACCCCGGCGGAGCCGACGTCAGCCACCGGGGCGGCACCCCGGGCTTCCTCCGCGTCGCCTCACCGCGCGAACTGACCTGGCCCGACTACTCCGGCAACGCCATGTTCCTCAGCCTCGGCAACCTGCGCGCCGACTCCCGGGCCGGCCTGCTCCTCCTCGACTGGGACACGGGCACCACCCTCCAGCTCACCGGCGAGGCCCGCACCGAGTTCTCGGCCGACGGCGAGCGCACGGTCCGCTTCACCCTCGCCGAGGCCCGGTGGACCCCGGCCGCGCTGCCCCTGCGCTGGTCACCGCCGGAGTACGCACCGGCCGACCCCGGCCGCTAACGTCGGGGAATGCGAAGAAAGTTGAGAGTGGCGGCCTACGCCGTGTGCGTGCGCGACGGACGCGTCCTGCTCGCCCGCTCACCCGCCCCCGACGGCACGCCCGAGTGGGTGCTGCCCGGCGGCGGCATGGAGCACGGCGAGGACCCGTACGACACCGTCCGCCGCGAGGTCACCGAGGAGACCGGCTACCGCATCGAGGTGACCGGTCTCCTCGGCGTCGACTCGACCCGGCACGTCCTCCCCGGCGGGCGCCCCCTGCGCCGCACCGACCACCACGGGCTGCGCATCCTCTACGAGGGCGAGGTGGTCGGCGGCGAACTCCGGTACGAAGTAGGCGGATCCACCGACTTCGCCGCCTGGCAGGACCTGACCGCCGTCCCCGGGCTCACCCGCGTCCGGCTGGTCGACGTGGCCCTGCGGCTGTGGCGCGAGCGCCCACCCCACGGACGGCTGGCGGACCGTCCCCTACCCCGTCGGATGAACGAGGAGTGACCGGCCCCCGGCCGGTCGCGGTCCACTCCGTGACCGCACCCGGTACCCCGTGATCCACGTACGGTGATCGGCGCTGCGCGTTGCCGCCGCGTTCACGCGCAGGTCATCCCCACTGCCAACGATCCACAGTGAGCGGGACGTTCGCGTCCGCGACGGCCCGCGACCACTGCCGACGCGTTCGCACTCGGGGAGATCGCGCCATGTCGCGCACACGCTCTGACACCACCTCCGCTCTGGGGGTCAACCGCCGTACCGTCCTCGCCGCCGCCGGAGCGGTCTCGCTCTCCGCGGGCGTCGGCTACGCCCTGCGCCCCACCGACAGCCAGGCCGCCACCGCCTCCGCCGCCCGGGAACCGGCCCAGGCGCCGGTCGCCCACTCCCGGCAGGCCGCCGCGGGCACCCCGCTCGCCCCCTACACCAAGGGCACCACCGTCGCCTCCGTCGCCGCCCCCCGGAACAGCTCCGGCTACCGCCGCCTCGGCGACGGGCCCGGCTGGCAGCGGGTCGTACGCGGCGAGCTGGCCGCGCCCAAGTCCGGCCGGGCGGGACGCCGTACCGCCCTCGCGGCGTTCGTGCAGTTCACCGACCTGCACCTGATGGACGTCCAGCACCCGCTGCGCCTGGAGTACCTGCGCTCCCACGACGTGCACGCCTGGCGCCCGCACGAGGCGCTCACCGTCCCCGGGGCCGTCTCCCTCGTGGAGCGGGTCAACGCGCTGCGCGGCGCCCCCGTCACCGGCGCCCCCCTGCACTTCGTGATGACCACCGGCGACAACACCGACAACAACGCCCACTCCGAGCTGGAGTGGTTCATGAAGGTGATGAGCGGTGGCCGGATCACCCCCAACACCGGGGACCCCCGGCACTACGAGGGCGTGCAGAACAGCGGTCTGAAGCTCTACTGGCAGCCCGGCTCCGGCACCCGCGACCACGACAAGGCGCTCGGCTTCCCGCATCTCACGAACTTCCTGGCCGCCGCGATCCGCGAGGTGCGCAGCCCCGGCCTCAACCTGCCCTGGTACTCCACCGTCGGCAACCACGACTCCCTCCCGCTCGGCTGCTACGGCTCCCACGGCGACCGCTACCTCGCCGAGGCGGCCATCGGCGGCAGGAAACTGATGAGCGTCTCCGCCGCCGACGCCAAGAAGCTCCAGGACACCATCAAGAACGCCAAGGACCCCAAGGGCACCGGCTACCGCGACTTCCTCAAGGCCCACGCCCGCTCGATGCGCTCGGTCACGGCGGACGAGAAGCGGGCCCCGTACACCCAGGCCGACTACCTCAAGGCCCATCTGGACCCGGCCTACCAGGGCCTCGGCCCGGTCGGCCACGGCTACTCCTCGGCGAACCTGGACGCGGGCACCCAGTACTACGCCTTCCGCATCTCCGACGACGTCATCGGCATCAGCCTCGACACCACCGACGCCGGCGGCCACTACGAGGGCTCCATCGGCACCGCCCAGCTGAAGTGGCTCGACAGGACGCTGAAGGACAACAAGGACTCCTACGCCGTCGTCTTCAGCCACCACACCGGCAAGACCATGACCAACACCCGCCCCGACCCGGCCCGTCCCACGGAGAAGCGGCACGGCGGAGCCGAGGTGATCTCCGTCCTCTCCTCCCACACCAACGTCCTGGCCTGGGTGAACGGACACATCCACAAGAACGTCATCACCCCGCACAAGGCCGCCGGCGGGCGCTCCTTCTGGGAGATCTCCACCGCCTCGCACGTCGACCACCCCCAGCTCGCCCGGGTCATCGAACTGGCCGACAACAAGGACGGCACGATCTCCGTCTTCACCACGCTGATCGAGTCGGCCGCCCCGCACCGCACCGACTACGCCGACCTCTCCCAGACCGGCCTCGCCGCCCTCTACCGCGAGCTGTCCTACAACGCCCCCGGCGCCAACAAGACCCTCGCCGGCACGACGGCCGACCGGAACACGGAGCTGGTGCTCAAGAAGGGCTGAAACTCACTCAACCGGCCTACATCGCAGCAACCTTCGCGCATCGCCCCAGGTCCCTCCCCCCGACCGAGCCCACACCACACGTTGGGGGAAGACATGCGCGTCCGCACGACTCTGATCGGCGGCACCGCCCTGCTCCTCGCCGCCGCCCTCGCGGCCCCGGCCGTGGCCGCCACCGGACCTCGCTCCGAGGGCCACCCGGCCACCCGCAAGGCCATCGAGGCGGCGGTCGAAGCCGGCGTGCCCGGCGTGACCGCCACCGCGAAGGACACCCACGGCACCTGGTCCACGACGGCCGGCGTCGGTGACCTGCGCACCGGCGAGCCCCGCTCCACCGCCGACCGCTACCGCGTCGGCAGCATCACCAAGACCTTCGTCTCCACGGTCCTGCTCCAGCTGGAGGCGGAGGGCCGGCTCTCCCTGGACGACACGGTCGACACATGGCTGCCCGGCCTGGTGCGCGGCCACGGGCACGACGGCCGCCGGATCACCGTCCGCCAACTCCTCGACCACTCCAGCGGCATCTTCAGCTACACGGCGGACGAGGACTTCGCCCGCACCTACTTCCTCAAGGACGGCTTCTTCCAGCACCGTTACGACACCCGTACCCCGGCCGAACTGGTGGAGATCGCGATGCGGCACGAGCCGGACTTCGCGCCGGGCACGTCCTGGAACTACTCCAACACCAACTACGTCGTCGCCGGCATGGTGATCGAGAAGGTGACGGGCCGCTCCTACGCCACGGAGATCCGGCGCCGCATCATCGGCCCCCTGCACCTGACGGCCACCTCCCTGCCCGGCACGAAGGTCACCGTGCCGCGGCCCAGCAGCCGCGCCTATTCCAAACTCACCGGACCGGAGACCAGCCCGACGTACGACGTCACGACCCTCAACCCGTCCCTCGCCTCCGCGGCCGGAGAAATGATCTCGAATTCCGCGGATCTGGACCGCTTCTACAGCGCCCTGCTGCGCGGAAAGCTGCTCCCGCCGCGCCAGCTGAAGGAAATGAAGACCACCCGGAAGATCGACGGCACCCCGCACATCCGCTACGGCCTCGGCCTCATCGAGACCACGTTGACCTGCGGCGTCCACGTCTGGGGCCATGACGGCGGCATCCATGGCTCCGCGTCCTCGGCCGTGACGACGGCGGACGGCCGGCATTCCCTCGCCCTCAATTTCAACGGGGACTGGACCGGCGACACGTCGACCGTGATCGAGAAGGAATTCTGTTAGTCGACGTTTCATTCGCGTAGTTCTGCGTTAACGCGTACGCAATGTCCGTACCGCCTCATATCGGCTAACCCGCTGTGAACGGGGATGGCTCGATCTTTTCGATCATTTATGCAAGGCGGGTGGTCGTGTGCGCGCAAGGCACGAACTGCGTGTGCTGTCGGTCTACGAGGGCTTCTTCTCCGGAGGGGCCAGGATCGTGCACTCCGACGTCGTACTGGGACTGGCCGAGGGCGGCCAGTCCCACCAGGTGCTCAGCATCCACGGCGAGGTCCACCGCGAGGCCACCCGGCAGCGCATGGAGGACGACGCCTGCTACCGGGCGCTGACCGCGGGCTCGGTCGGCGTCACTTCCCTGGGCCGCATCGCCGGCCTGGTGGACGGCGCGGTCGCGGCGAACGTCTTCACCGGACCCGAGCTGGCCGAGACCGCTCGGTCCATGGCCGCGGCGGATGTGATCCTGTCGCTGAAGGAGCAGCCGCTGGCCCTGCTCAACCAGGCCGGGCTGCCCCGCCGCCCGGTCGTGGTCGGCCTGCACCGCTCCGACCCGGAGAACCAGGGCCCCGCCCTGGACGAGCTGAAGGCCGCCGTCGCCGACGGCACCGTGGTGGCCTGCGTCTGCTGCGCCGAGTCCACGCGGGCCGCCTACGAGGCCGCGGGCATCCCGCGCGAGGTGCTGCACGTCATCCCCAACGGGGTGGACCTGCTCCGCTTCCGCCCGGACGCGGCGGCCCGGACGGCGTTCCGCGCCTCGCTCGGCATCCCGGCCTCGGCGCCGGTGATCGTCTTCGCGGCCCGCTACGCCGCGATGAAGAACGTCCCGCTCTTCCTGCGGGCCGCCCGCGCCTGGCTCGCCCGCGAGCCCGAGGGACGGATCCTGATGTGCGGCGCGGGCATGACCGGCACGAACCCGGCCCTGTGGGCCGACATCGAGATCGCCTTCGGCGCCGACCGGCACCTCGCCGGGCGGATCGGCCTGCTCGGCGTACGCCGTGACATGGAGACCGTGTACGCCGGAGCCGACGTCGTCGCGCTGACCTCCGCCTCCGGCGAGGCGGCGCCGCTGTGCCTGATCGAGGGCATGATGTGCGGCGCGGTCCCGGTGACCACCGACGTGGGCGACAGCGCGGAGATCGTCCGGGGCCACGGCTTCGTGACCCCGCAGGACCCGGAGGCCATCGCCCGGGCCTGGACGGCGGCGGTCGCCGGACGGGCCGCCTTCGCCCCGGCGCTGGCGGCGAGCCGGGAACGCTTCAGCCGGACGCGCATGATCGCGGCGTACGCCACGCTGCTCGACGGCGTCCACACGAGGGCCTCGCGCCTGCCGACGCTGCCGGAGCCGCTGTAGCGGCGGCCGGGGTTCAGGACGCCCGGGTGAGGGCCGGCAGATAGCCGAGCGACTGGCCCGGGGCCGTCGGGTGGTAGGACTCGGTGAACGCGAACGGGTCGACGCTGTGCAGCCACGGGTGGGACGAGCAGATCTCATGGCCGGCGAAGGCCGCCGTGACATCGGCGAAGGTGAACCCGTGGACGGCGGCGCGCCGGGCGATCACGGCGTTGAGGTGGTCCACCGCGTCGTTGAGGGTGGCCCGCTCACCGTCCGGAAGGCCCAGCGCGCAGCTGCCTCTGAGGTGGTACAGGTGCGGGTAGCCGAGCACCACCACGTGGGCGGCGGGCGCCCTGTTCCGGATGGCCGTGTAGAGGCGGTCCAGGTCGTCCGCGAGTGAGCCGTCCATGGTGACGCGCGACCGGGAGACGGCGGACAGGCACCGCTCGGCGCCGCCCAGGGCGCAGGTGGCCATGACGGTGGCGAAGCCCGAGTCGTGGCCGCCGACGGTGAGGGTGACCAGGCCGGTGCGGGCACTGAGGTGACCGAGCTGTTCGGTCAGGACGTCGTGCACGTCGGCGCCGTTGCACGCGGCGAAGCTGAAGGTCGCCGGCGCGTGCGCCTCGGCCCACAGGACGGGGTACGCGCGGCTGCTGCGCTTGCACTCCTTGCCGGAGGCCAGGTAGTCGCCCGCGCCGACTCCGGAGGAATAGGAGTCGCCGAGGGCCACGTAGCCGACGGCGGCGGTCCGGTTCGCGACCTGTGCCGTCGCGGGGTCGGCGAGCGCGCACGCGGCCGAGAGGAGCAGCGAGCACGCGACCGCCGTTATTCGGGACTGTCTCATGAGTCTCCTCTCTACCGCGGTCCGCGCGGCGTCGCCCGCCCCGCTGGTCCGTTCCGGTGACCGGCCACCCGGACGGCGCAGGAAAACGGGCAAGGCGGCCCGGACGGTGGCAGGCACGGGCAGGGGGACAGGAGCGAGGAGGGGGGGCGGGCACGAGGAGAGGGGCCACCGGTGCCCGGCCCGGCGGCCCCTCCGCTCCCCTCCCGAGAGCCCCCCGAGAGCCCCCTGATCCCCCCTGTCGCCGCCCCGGGCCGCTCACTACCGGGGCAGCACCACGACGTACGCGGCCGGATCGCGGTCGCCGGACGCCATCAGCGCCGTCCGCACCACCGCCGCCTGCTGCTCCATGGCCGTGCGGAGCTTCCTCGGGGTGAGGTAGACCACCGTGATGCCGAGGCGCTCCAGGTGCTCGCGCTTGCGGGCGTACTCCGACCACAGCGCGTCGTCGTCCTGCCGGTCGTCCTGCCGGCCGTCGTGGTGGGGGGCGCGGGTGTCGAGCTCGACGGCGACCGCACGGTCCGGCCAGTAGGCGTCCACGCCGCCCAGGTGCGGTCCGCCGGGCAGCCGCAGGTCGACGTTCCAGACGGGGTCGGGCAGGCCGTACTCGCGCACCATCCGGTACAGACGGTGCTCGGCGATCGAGCGGCCCTCGGCGATCAGCGCGTCCACCGCGTCCACCACGTGCGGCCGGTTCAGCAGCTTCGCCTGCGTCAGCTCCCGCACCACCGCCGCCGGTTCGCAGTGCCCCCCGCGCACCGCCTCCGTCAGCAGCCGGCGTACGGCCACGGCGTCCCGCAGCTCCGCCACCGCGTCGGCCAGCGCCCGGGGCACCGGCGCCACCGGCAGGCCCGCCACCGCCTGCGCGCCGGGCAGGGCGGGGGTGCGCAGGATGCGTGCGTAGCCCGTGGAACGCAGCCGGCGCAGCCGCGGGACCAGGACGTCGACCCGGTCCAGGGCGGGCAGGGGCGGGGTGGACGAGAAGCCGTGCAGGGTCAGCGCCGCCAGGCCGGTGAGCACCGCCTCCGCGTACACCGGCCGGTGCGGACTGCCGGCCGTCGGCTGGACCGGGACACCCGGCTCCGTCACGCGGGCCGCGTACAGCAGCGCCCCGTGCAGCCGCTCCTCGCCGGTGGGCGGGCCGGGGTGCAGCAGGATCACGTGCGGGAGCAGCTCCTGCCAGGGGCCGTCGGAGCGGCACTGCTCGGCCAGTTCGGCCGTGCTCACACCGTGGGCGCGGAGCTGAGCCGCCGTCAGGACGCGGCGGTGGGCGTCGGTCAGGTGGCGGAGGGGGCGGGGGGAGAGCGGGGTGTTGTGGGTCATGGGGTCGGGATTCCCACCCCCGGTCCCGCCTTTAACCGCTGTTACACGGTCGTCGAACAATGCGGACAAGGCGGAACTAAAGGTCAGGTGTTCGGGTGCCGAGTAGGAAAGGAAAACCCCTGGTCCGATCGGGTGCGGACCAGGGGTTACGGCTCTGTTTGCCCGAATTTCGTAACGGTCACCGACCGGGCAAGCTCAGGCCAACGATCAGTGGCCGGATGCCGCCGCGTCGCACGCCTGTGCGTTCAGCGCCCGCGCCAGGTCGTCGCGGGCCTCCAGCACCAGCCGGCGCAGCGCCGGCGCCGCGTCCCGGTGCGCCTCCAGCCAGGCGTCCGTGGCCCGGAGCGTCTCCGGCGAGTCCTGGAGCGACGGGAACAGCCCGCGCACCACGTCCATCCCGATCTGGATCGACCGCTCGCCCCACAGCCGCTCGATCGCCGCGAAGTACTTCGGTGCGTACGGCGCGGTCAGCTCCCGCTGCGAGGGCTGGGCGAAGCCCGCGATGGTCGCCTCCACCAGCGCGTTCGACAGCGCGTCGGACTCCACCACCTGCGCCCAGGCCTGCACCTTGACCGCCGCCGAGGGGCGCGCGGCCAGGCAGCGCACCTGGTGGCGCTTGCCGGAGGCGGTGTCGTCCCGGGCGAGTTCGGCGGCCAGTTCCTTCTCGCCGACCACGTCGTGCACGGCGAGCGACTCCAGGAACGCCCAGCGCAGCTCCTGGTCGACCTCCAGGCCCGGCAGCGTCGCGGTGCCGTCCAGCAGCGAGGTCAGCAGCTCGAAGGCGTCCGGCGCGTCGGCCGCCCGCGCGAAGGCACGCGCCCAGGCCAGCTGGTGCTCGCTGCCCGGCTCGGCGCCGTGCAGCCGGCGCGAGGTGCCCTGGGCCAGCTCCCGGCCGGCCTCCGCGCGCCGCTCGGGCGCCGTGTAGTGGACCGCCGCCGTCTCCGCCCAGGCGTGCAGCATCTGCAGCACGCCGATCTCCGACTCCCGGCCCGCGAACTCCAGCACCAGGCCGACGAACTCCCGCGCCGGCAGCAACGCGTCCCGCGTCATGTTCCACAGCGCCGACCAGCACAGGGCCCGCGCCAGCGGGTCGGTGATGTCACCGAGGCCGTGCCGGAGCGTCGCCAGCGAGGTCTCGTCGAAGCGCGTCTTGCAGTACGTCAGGTCGTCGTCGTTGACCAGCACCAGATCGGGCGCCTGGGCGCCCGCCAGCTCCGCCACGACCGTCCGCGGGCCGACCACGTCCGTCTCCACGCGCGCGTACCGCTCCACCGTGCCCTCGGGCGTACGCCGGTACAGGCCCACCGCGATGCGGTGCGGGCGCAGCTCCGGATGCGACTCGGCGGCCTCCTGGACCACCGCCAGCTCGGCGATCCGGCCGCCCTCGGTGTCCAGCAGCACCTGCGGGGTCAGTGCGTTCACGCCGGCCGTCTGGAGCCAGGAGCGGGCCCACGTGGTCATGTCCCGGCCGCTGGTCTCGGCCAGCACCGACAGCAGGTCGCCGAGGCGGGTGTTGCCGTACGCGTTCCGCTTGAAGTAGCGGCGGGCGCCCTCCAGGAAGGCCTCCTCGCCGACGTACGCCACCAGCTGCTTCAGCACGGAGGCGCCCTTGGCGTAGGTGATGCCGTCGAAGTTGAGCTTGGCGTCCTGGAGGTCGCGGATGTCGGCGGTGATCGGGTGCGTGGAGGGCAGCTGGTCCGCGCGGTACGCCCAGGCCTTGCGACGGTTGGCGAAGGTGATCCAGGCGTTCTCGAAGCGGGTCGCGCCCACGTTCGCGAACGTGCCCATGAAGTCCGCGAAGGACTCCTTCAGCCACAGGTCGTCCCACCACACCATGGTGACCAGGTCACCGAACCACATGTGCGCCATCTCGTGCAGGATGACGTTCGCCCGCGCCTCGTACGACGCCTGCGTCACCTTCCCGCGGAAGATGTACTCCTCCCGGAAGGTCACCAGGCCCGGGTTCTCCATCGCGCCCAGGTTGTACTCCGGCACGAACGCCTGGTCGTACTTCCCGAAGGGGTACGGGTAGTCGAAGTGGTCGTGGAAGAAGTCCAGGCCCTGCTTGGTCACCAGGAACACGTCGTCCGCGTCGAAGTGCGGGGCGAGACCCTTGCGGCACATCGCGCCGAGCGGGATCTCCAGCCGCGTCCCGTCCTCGAAGGTGCGGGTGTAGGAGTCGGTCACGTAGTGGTACGGGCCCGCCACCACGCACGTGATGTACGTCGAGATCGGCTTGGTCTCCGCGAACCGCCACACGCCGTCGGCGAGTTCACCGGCGCCGTTGCTCCACACCGTCCATCCCTCGGGCGCCCGCACCTCGAAGCGGTACGGCGCCTTCAGGTCCGGCTGCTCGAAGTTCGCGAACACGCGCCGGGCGTCGGCCGGCTCGTACTGCGTGTACAGGTAGACCTCGCCGTCCTCCGGGTCGACGAAGCGGTGCATGCCCTCGCCGGTGCGCGAGTACGCGCACTGCGCGTCCACCACCAGCTCGTTCTCCGCGGCCAGGTCCTCCAGCGTGATCCGGGAGCCGTCGAAGACCTCCCCCGGGTCCAGGTCCCGGCCGTTGAGCGAGACCGACGTGACGGCCGGGGCGATCAGATCGGCGAAGCCGGACGCCCCCGGCTCGTTGCAGCGGAAGCGGATGGTGGTCACCGAGCGGAACGTGCGCGGCTCGCCGTTCCCGTCGCCGACGGCGGACCGCAGGTCCAGGAACACGTCGTACCCGTCGACGGACAGCAGGGCGGCCCGCTCCCGGGCCTCGTCGCGGGACAGATTCTCACCGGGCACGGACGGCACTCCCTCGTGATCGCGTGGATGGTGGCGGAACAGGACCGATCCTGCCATGTGCCCCTGACGGCGGACAGCAGGGAATGCGGGTGGCGCCGCCCCCGTTGACCTCCCAAAGAACGTTCTGCTGAGGAGCCCCATGTCCGAGACCACCGCCTCGTCCGGCAAGACCCCCGTCGACTTCTGGTTCGACCCGCTGTGCCCCTGGGCCTGGATGACCTCCCGATGGGTGCTGGAGGTGGAGAAGCTCCGCGACATCGAGGTCCGCTGGCACATCATGAGCCTCGCCGTCCTCAACGAGGACAAGCTGGACGAACTGCCCGACGAGTACCGCGAGCTGCTGACCACCAAGGCGTGGCAGGCGGTCCGCGTGGTCACCGCGGCCTGGCAGAAGCACGGCGACGACGTCCTCGGCCCGCTCTACACCGCGCTCGGCACCCGCATCCACAACAACGGCGAGGACGCGACCCCGGAGGCCATCGCCGGCGCGCTCGCCGACGTCGGCCTGCCCGCCGGACTGATCGACTACGCCGAGCAGGAGGACTTCGAGTTCGACGCCGAGCTGCGCGCCTCCCACAAGGAGGGCATCGAGAAGGTCGGCCAGGACGTCGGCACGCCCGTCATCGCCGTGCCCGGCCCCGACGGCGAGCAGATCGCCTTCTTCGGCCCGGTCGTCACCCCCGCCCCGCAGGGCGAGCAGGCGGCCCGCCTCTGGGACGGCACCGTCGCCGTGGCCTCGGTGCCGGGCTTCTACGAGATCAAGCGGTCCCGCACCAAGGGCCCCGACTTCAGCAACCTGTAACCCGCCCCGCCGGGCCCGGCCGGATGCCGGGCCCGTGCGCGTGCCGCCGGCGGCCACCACCACCCGTGCGGCACGGGAGGTCATCGCAGGGAGTCTCCCGTCCCGGCGTCGAAGACATGGGTGAGCCCGGCCGCCACCCCGACCCGGTCGTCGTGGGCGAGCCGCACCTCCGGCCCGGTGAGGACCACCAGATGCCGCTCCACCCCGTCGAGGGCGAGGGTGGCGATGCCGGACTCCAGCAGCGGCTCGTGGGCGACGACCCGCGCGGGAATGCCGTCGGCGCCGGTGAGGCGCAGGTCCTCGGGGCGGATGCCGACCACCACCGGCCGGCCCTCCGGCACCGGCACGGGCAGCGGGATCCGCACCCCGGCGGACAGCCGGGCACGGCCGTCGGCGCCGGCCACGCCGGGCAGCAGGTTGATCGCGGGCTCCCCGACGAAGTCGGCCACGAAGGAGCTGGCGGGGTGGTCGTAGATCTCGTACGGGGTGCCGAGCTGCTGGATCACGCCGTCCCGCATCACGGCGATCCGGTCGGCGAGGGACAGGGCCTCCTCCTGGTCGTGCGTGACGAGGATCGTGGTGTGGCCGGCGTCCCGCTGGATGCGCTTGAGTTCCCGGCGGGTGGAGTCGCGCTGGGCCGCGTCCAGATGGGACAGCGGTTCGTCGAGCAGGAGCACGTCCGGCTCCCGGATCAGGGCGCGGGCCAGCGAGACCCGCTGTTTCTGCCCGCTGGACAGTCCGGCCGGGCGGGCGCCCAGGACGTCGGTGAGACCGACCCGTTCGGCGATCTCGGCGACCTTGCGGGAGACGTCCCCCGGGCGGGCGCCGCGGCGGGCCTTCAGCCCGAACGCCAGGTTCTCCGCGACCGTCAGCGGCGGGTACAGCGCGTAGTTCTCGAAGGCGACCCCGATGTTCCGCCGCCGCGCCGGCCGGTCCACCACCGAGGCACCGCCGACCAGGATGTCCCCGCCGGTCACCGGCTCCAGGCCCGCGATCATCCGCAGGGTGGTGGACTTCCCGCAGCCCGAGGGGCCCAGCAGCCCCAGCAGTTCGCCGGACGCCAGGCTCAGGTCGAGCCCGCGGACCGCCTCCACCGCCGGCCGGCCCCGCGAACGGTAGGTCTTGCGCAGCTCACGCAGTTCCAGCGCGGTCATCGCCCTCCCTCGGATCGGTGACGCACACCTCGTAGCGCACCTTGTGCTCGTCCAGGTCGCGCAGCGCCCGGGGAGAGGCTCCGTCGTCCACCAGCAGCAGGTCGAAGCGGGACAGGGGGGCCACCCGGTGCAGGGCGACCCGGCCCAGCTTGGTGTGGTCGGCCAGCAGCACGTTGCGCGCGGCGATGCCGAGCATCGCCCGCTTCACGGAGACGATGTGCTGCTCCTGGTGGTAGGCGTAGCCGCCGTGCACGCCCGAGGTGGACACGAAGCCCACGTCGACGCGGAGTTGTCCGACGGCCTCCACGCAGGACACCCCGAGGAAGGAGCAGTGCAGCGGGTCGTAGTCGCCGCCGAGCGCCATCAGATGGATGCCCCGCTGGTCGGCGAGCAGGTTGATCGCCTCCAGGAAGTTGGTGACGACGGTGAGCGGGGTGATCTCGCCGAGGCGCAGCCTGCGCGCTATCGCCAGCGTGGAGGTGGAGTCGTCCAGCAGGACCGCCATGCCGGGCTCGATCGACTTCAGCGCCCGCTCGGCGAGCGCGGCCTTCTGCGGGCGCATGGTCTTCAGCCGGTACTGCACGTTCGACTCGAACACCCCGGACGGCTGCGCGGTCACCCCGCCCCGGAACTTCCGTACGATGCCCTGCCGTTCGAGTTCGTCCAGGTCCCGGTGGATGGTCATCAGGCTCACCCCGAACCGCTCGGCCAGCTCCGCCGCGGTCGCCGAACCCTCGGCGAGGACGAGTCCGGCCATGGCGGCCTGCCGGGCCGCGGGTCCCCGCTGCGCACCGGTGCCGCTCATCGCCGCCCTATCCGTCGTCCCGGGCCGTGCGGCCGGTCGGCCTCGAACAGCAGCAGGTTCTCGGGCCGGACGGCCGGGCGGACCGGGTCGTCGGGACGCAGTCCGGCCACCTCGCCGCGGTCGGCGACGAGCGACAGGACCTGCGCGCCGATCCGCACGGTCACCTCCACGGACCGGCCCAGCACCTCGGTGACGTACACCGTCCCGGCGAGCCGGTGCCCGTCGCCGGTCAGCGACACGTCCCGGGGCCGTACGCCGGCCAGCACCTCGGTGCCCGCGGCGGCCTTCACGGGCAGCGGCAGCTCGAACGCCCCGTCCGCGGACCGGAAGCGCCCGGCCTCGGTCACCGTGCCCGGCAGCAGATTGATCCGGGGCCGCCCGAAGGCCCGCGCGACCTCGGTGTCGTACGGCCGGTACCAGATGTCCTCGCGGGTGCCGGTCTGCACGAGCCGCCCGTCCCGGATCACCCCGATCCGGTCGCCGAGCGCCAGCGCCTCCACGGAGTCGTGGGTGACGTACAGGGTGGTCGTGCGCCGGACGGCTCCGATCGCCTTCAGCTCGGCCCGCATCTGCTGGCGCAGCTTGGCGTCCAGGTGGGACAGCGGCTCGTCCAGCAGGAAGGCGCGGGCCGGGCGGACCAGCACCCGGCCGAGCGCGACCCGCTGCCGCTGCCCGTTGGACAGCCGGCCGGGCATCCGGTCCAGCAGATCACCGATCCCGAGGAGTCCGGCGACGGCGGCGACCCGGTCCCTGGCCTCGGCGGCGGGCAGCCGGTGGCGCGGGGAGCGCAGCGGGGAGACCAGGTTGTCGTACACCGACCGGTGCGGATACAGCGCGTAGCTCTCGAAGCACATGGCCACGCCCCGGTCGTAGGGCTCCACGTCCCGCATGTCCCGGCCGTCGATCTCGATCGTGCCGGCCTCGGGCCGCTCCAGCCCGGCGACCGTCTTCAGCGTGGTCGTCTTGCCGGCCCCCGACGGTCCGAGCAGACAGAAGAACTCCCCGTCGCGGACGTCGAGGTCGAGTCCGTCCAGGGCGGTCGTCCGGCCGTACGTCTTGCGCACGCCCCGCAGCGCGATGCTCACGACTTCACCGCCCCGAACGACAGCCCGCGCACCAGATACCGCTGGATGGTCAGCGCGAGCAGCAGCGGCGGGACGACGGAGATCAGCGCCGCGGCGGCCGTGAGGTGGTACTTGGGCCGGTCGCCGCCGAGGAAGGACAGGGCGCCCACGGTCACCGTCTGGGCCTCGTGGGAGGTGAGGATCAGCGGGAAGACGAAGTTGTTCCAGGCGAAGATGAACGCCAGCAGCGACACGGCCGCGATGCCCGGCCTGACCAGCGGCAGGGCCACCTTGAAGAACGCCTGTCTGCGCGTGTACCCGTCGAGCAGGGCCGCCTGCTCCAGCTCCGGGGTCAGATCGGCGAAGTACGACCGCATGATCCACACCACCAGCGGCAGGGTGACCAGTTGCAGCACCCACACCATGCCGGCGTAGGTGTCGAACAGGCCCAGCTTCTGGTACAGCACGAACAACGGGATGATCACCGTGAGTTCGGGGGCGAACCGGAACGACAGCAGCGTGAACATCAGGTGGTCCGAGCCCTTGAACCGCCGGCGCGCCGAGGCGTAGGCGGCGGGCAGGCCGACCACCAGCGACAGCGCGACCGCGCCCAGCGACACCACCAGGCTGTTGACGAAGAAGCGGACGAACGGGATGCCCTCGCTGTCGCCGAGCACCGTGCGGTAGGCGTCCAGGGTCGGGGTGAACGAGAAGTAGGTGCTGAAGAGCTGGTCGGCCGGTTTCAGGGACAGGATCAGCATCCAGGCGACCGGGAACAGGGCGAAGACGAAGTACAGGAGCAGGGCGGCGTCCGCCAGCCACCCCCACAGCCGCTTCCTCATGCGGACACCTCCGCCGCCTTCCGCTGGATCCGCCCCAGATGCCGGACCAGCACCGTCGCGGCCAGGTACACCACGGCCCACAGCACGATCGTGTAGCTGATCCCGAAGGAGTACCGCTGGAACCGGATCGCCTCCAGGTAGGCGCGGATCTGCAGCACCACGGTGGAGTCGCCCGGTCCGCCCTCGGTCAGCGCGTAGATGATGTCGAAGACCTTCAGCGAGTCCATGAACCGGAAGATCACCGCCACCATCACGTACGGCCACAGCATGGGCAGGGTCAGCCGCCGGAAGGTGTACCACCGGCCGGCGCCGTCCACCTGCGCCGCCTCGAACGGGGAGAGGGGCAGCGACCGCAGTCCGGCCAGGGCGAGGATCGCCACGAACGGGGTGTACACCCACACGTCCACGGCGATCGACGACAGCAGCGCGCCCGTCGGGGTGTCCGTCCACTGGACCCCGCCGAGCCCGAACGGCTCCAGCAGGTGGTTGATCACGCCCACCGACGGCTGGAGCATCAGCTTCCACATGATCGCCGCGATCACCGGGGCGATCATCAGCGGCAGGATCAGGATCTTCTCCAGCACCCGGCCCACCAGGGACGAGCGGTGCAGCAACAGGGCCACGGCGACCCCGAGCACGGTCTCCACGCCGGCCGCGCCGACCGCGTACAGCACGGTCACCCAGGCCGAGTTCCAGAAGGCGTCCTGGGTGAGGACCGTCTCGTAGTTGTGCAGCCGGACCATGTCCGGCTGCGGCTTGGCCGCCGAGAAGTCGAACAGCGTGTAGTACAGGCCGAGTCCGAACGGGTAGAGGATCCCGCAGGTCAGCAGCAGCGCCGGGAGGACCAGCAGATACGGCCGCAGCGCCGGGCGCGCCCGCATCAGCCGACCTTCGACGACAGGTCGTCCGCCAGCCCGTCCAGCACGGACTTCGCGCTCTTCCCGCCGTAGATCTCCTGGAGCGCCGCCGCCCAGCTGGTGGTGGCGTCGAAGAACTGGGCCTGCGGGGTGAACTGGATCCTCGTCTGGTCCACGACCGTCTCGAAGGTCTCGAGGAACCCCGGCAGGTGCCGCATCTTGTCCTGGTAGGCGCCGTCCCGGCCGACCGACTTGCGCACCGGGTCGATGTGGTCGTCCGTGAGGGCGGCCCGGCGCAGATGCTCCTTGCCCGTGGCCCACTGCAGGAACAGCCAGGCGGCGCTCTTGCGCCGGCTCCGAGCGTTCATGCCGAGCGACCAGATCCACATGTTGGTGGCGAGCGAGCCGTCCGGTCCCTTCGGCCCCGGATGGAAGGCGATCTTCCCGGAGGCGGGGCTCGCCCCCTTCACCGCCTGGAAGTAGGCGGCGGTGTCGGCGTCGAACAGCATCCCGGCCTTGCGCGCGCCGAGATCGCCGGAGCACTGGTACCAGGTGTACGACGTCCAGGACGGGGGCCCGCCCCGCCGGACCATGTCCGCCCAGTCCTCGGTGAACGCGACCGCCTCCGGGGAGTTCATCGCGGGGGTGAGCTTGCCGTCCTCGACCGTGAAGTCGTGCAGCCCGTTGCGGGCGTACATCGTCATGAACCCCGGGTGGATGGTGGCCCAGCTGCGCGAACCGCGCACGGCGATCCCGTACATCCCGTCGAACCCGGCGGCGGGCGCCTTCTTCTTGATCACCCCGGCCAGCTCGCGCAGCTCCTCGAACGACTCGGCCGGCTTGAGCCCCAGGGTGCGGAACACCTCGGTGTTGTAGGCGACCACGTTGGTCTCCCAGCCCCACGGCAGCGCGTACTGCCCGCCCCGGCCCAGCGGCGCGCCCGCCTTCAGCGACCACTGGTCGGCCCGCAGCAGATTGGGGAAGAAGTCCTCCTGGTCCCATTCGGCGCCGGTGGCCGAGGAGTTGCGCATCCAGGGGCCCAGGTCCTCCAGCCAGCCCGGCGGGCCGTACTGCCACACCATGTAGGCGCCGAGCATGAAGACGTCGTAGGAGGCGCGGCCGCCGGCCAGGTCGACGGTGAGCTTGTCGAAGTAGTTGTCCTCGGGGAAGACGTCGTACGTCACCTCGATGCCGGTCTTCTCGGTGAACGACTTCAGGTCCGCGATCAGGGCGTCGGTGTACGGGTGCTTGTTCAGCAGGGCCTTGACGGTGCTGCCCTTCTCCCGCTTCCAGTCGAAGGCGCCGGTGACGTCGTCCGCGGCCGAACCGCCGCCCTCGTCCCGGTCGTCGCCGCCGAACCCGGTGCCGCAGGCGGAGAGCAGCGGGGCGGCGGCGAGGGCCCCGGTGAGCGCGAGGAAGCGCCGGCGGTCGTGCGCGTGCCTGTCCATCCGTGACCTCCGTCGGTGGGGCGGTGGGGTCGGGCGGGTTAACAGTGCGAGTCGACTCGACAACAGAGCGTGTAACGGCTCGGGAGGGCCGTCAATCCCTCGCGCACGGGGAAAATCGTGGGGAAATCCCAAGGGGACGTGGGAAGTTCACAGGTCCGGTCGCGAAGTGCGGGAGGCCGGGCCGGTCAGGGCCGCCGCAGCAGGCCCCGGTCCAGGGCCACGACCACGGCCCGCGTCCGGTCGTTGACGTCGAGCTTCGCGAACAGGCGCAGCAGATGGGTCTTGACGGTGGCCTCCGTGATGACGAGGCGGCGGCCGATCTCGGCGTTGGTGAGGCCGTCCGCGACCGCGTTCAGCACATCGGTCTCCCGTGCCGTCAGCGGGTCCTGCACCGGGCGCCGCATCCGGGCGACCAGCTTCTCCGCCACGCGCGGGGCGAGCACGGTCTCGCCGCGCGCCGCCGAGCGGATCGCGTCGGCCAGCTGCTCCCGGGTGGTGTCCTTGAGCAGGTAGCCGATGGCGCCCGCCTCCACGCCCCGCTCGATGTCGGCGTCCGTGTCGTACGTGGTGAGGATCAGTACGCGGGTGCGCGGATGCCGGGCGGCGATCTCGGTGGTCGTCGCGACCCCGTCCAGCACGGGCATGCGCAGATCCACCAGCGCCACGTCCGGGTCGTGCCGGGCGACCAGGTCGAGGGCGGCGCGGCCGTCGCCCGCCTCGCCGACGACCTCGATGTCGGTCTCGCCGTCGAGCAGGGCGATCACCCCGGCCCGCATCACGGTGTGGTCGTCCACCACGACGATCCGCAGTGTCTGTCCGCTCATGCCGGCACCACCGCCAGGATCCGCGTCCCGTCGCCCACCGAACTGGTCACCGTCAGCCGCCCGCCCAGCTCCGCGAGCCGTCTGCGCATCCCGTCCAGTCCGAAGCCCGGCGAGGCGCCCACCACGAATCCGGTGCCGTCGTCGGTCACCTCCAGCTCCACCCCGTACGGCCGCCGGCCCAGGACCACCCCGACCGTCGAGGCCCGCGCGTGCTTGCGCACATTGGCCAGGGACTCCTGGGTGCAGCGCAGCAGCGCGATCCGGGTCTGCTGGTCGCAGTCGAGGTCGGCCAGCTCGGCCGTCACGGTCAGACCGGTGTCGTCGGCGAACCGGTCCAGGATGCGGCGCAGGGTCTGCGCCACGGAACCGGACTCCGCACGCTGCCCCTGCCCGCCCGAGGCGACCAGCTCACGGGCCTCGGCGAGGTTCTCCCGGGCCGTCGACTCGATGGAGCGCAGCCGGCGGGCGCTGCGCTCGGGGTCCGTCGCCAGACCGGTCCGGGCCGCCTCGGCCAGGACGACGATGGAGGCGAAGCCCTGCGCGAGCGTGTCGTGGATGTCCCGGGCCATCCGCTCCCGCTCGTCGGCCGCGCCCTGCCGCTGGTGTGCCTGCGACAGCTCCGCCTGGGTGCGCCGCAACTCCTCGATGAGCCGCGCGCGTTCGCTGCTCTGCTCGACCACCGCGCGCGCCCACAGCCCGATCAGCACCCCCACCGCCACCACGATCAGCGTGCCGACGACCGTCTCTCCGAAGAACTCCCCGGACCAGCCCTGCCGCACCCAGCTGCCCAGCAGGGTCACGGCGGTGGTCAGCCCGAGGAACGCGAGCGAGATCCGCGGTGTCCGTCCGAACATCCAGTAGTGAGGCAGCGTCACCATGAACAGGGCCGCGTAGCTGGTGCGCAGGTAGGCGAGCCCGCCGAGGGCCACCACCAGCACCGCGAGGTATCCGTGCGGCCGTACGACGGGATTGGCCGGGAAGCGGTGCAGGACCGCGAAGCCCAGGGCCACGCTGCCCAGCAGGGCGAGGGCCGCGTACCGGGCGCCGCCCTCGCCCAGCGCGGTGATCCCGACGGCCATCGCGGCGAACAGCACCCAGCACACGGCGTTCCAGCGGCGCAGTGTCGTCGCCCAGAAGGCGTCGGCGGTCGGTCCGGCGAGAGTGGTCATGAGGGTCAACGTACGGGGGCCGGCCGGTGGGCGGGGACCGGTTCCGGGGTCCGGGCGGGCCGCGACGGCCACCAGCTCGCCGCGCCGAGCAGCAGCATCGCCGACGGCAGGACGAGAACGCGCACCACGAAGGCGTCGATCAGCACCGCCGCCGCGAGCACGAACCCGATCTGTTTCATCTCGATGATGTGCAGGAAGACGAAGCTCACGAACACCGTGGTCATCACCACCGCCGCGCTGGTCACGACGCTCGCCGACCGCCGGACCCCCTCCAGCACCGCCTGCCGGGTGGGCGTGCCGGCCGACACCGCCTCCCGGATCCGGCTCACCACGAACACCTGGTAGTCCATCGACAGCCCGAAGAGGATCACGAACAGGAACAGCGGAACCCGCGAGCCGATCGACCCCGTGGACCGGAAGTCCAGCAGCCCCTCGGCCCAGGTGTGCTGGAAGACGAGAACCAGCAGTCCGAGCGCGGCCGCCGCCGAGAGCAGGTTCAGTGCGACACCGAGCAGGCCGAGGACGACGGAGCGGAACGCGTACAGGGTCATCAGGAACGTCACGAGGAGCAACGCGCCGAGGACGAGGGGGAGTTTGCCGTTCTGGTGGGCCGGATAGTCCTGGTAGCGGGCGACGTCGCCGGTCACGCCGTACTCGGCGCCGGCGATCCGGCCGACGGTGGCGGGCAGGTAGTCGTGCCGCAGGCGGTCCAGGGAGTCGTGGGCCCGCGGGGAGTCGCCGAGGTGGGGGACCCGCAGTTCCAGGGTGCTGGTGCGGTGGTCGGCGGAGGTCCGGATCCGGGAGAAGCGGGTGAACAGCGGGTCGCCGGCGGCGCGCCGGGCCAGCTCGCGCAGCTCCCCGGTGACCTCGCCGGATCGTTCCGCGTCGGCGCGCACGACGACCTGATGAGTGACCCGCCGGTCCGGGAAGGAGTCGTTGAGCCGGTCGTAGACGCGCATGGCGGGGATCGCGCGGGAGTGCGTGTCCCGGCTCATCTCCGTGATGTTCAGGCCGGTCAGCGGCAGGGCCAGGGCGAGCAGGGCGAGGAGTGAGACGCACAGGGTGGCCAGCGGGTGCCGGGCGGCGGGGCGCAGCAGCACCGGCCAGAACCGGCCGCCGCCCTCGCCCCGGATCCGCCGGGCGGGCTTCCCGCGTGCCGCCCGCCGCTCGGCCCGCCTGCCCAGGACGGTCAGCAGGGCGGGCAGCGCCGTGAGGGAGCTGGCCACCGCGGCCAGGACGACCACGACGGTGCCGGTGGCGAGCGAGGAGAAGATGACGTCCGAGGCGAGATACAGGGTGGCGGTGGAGGCGACGACCGCGAGCCCCGAGACCAGCACGGCCCGCCCGGAGGTCGCCGCGGCCAGTTCGACCAGCTGCTCGGAGCCGAGCCGGCCGCCGGAGCGGGCGCGTTCCTCGCGTTCCCGCTTGAGGTGGAAGAGCGTGTAGTCGACGCCGACCGCGAGGCCGATCATCAGGATGACGTTGGTGCCCACGCCCGCGTCCGGGGTGACGTGCGAGGCGAGCATCGCCAGGCCGACGGCCGCCGCGATCGAGGACAGTGCCAGGAGCAGTGGCACGGCGGCCATCGTGAGCGAGCCGAACACCACCAGCAGGGTCAGCAGGGTGACCGGCAGCGTGATCTTCTCGGAGAGGGCGAGGTCGGCGCCGCGCTGCTCGTCGACCCCCTTGCTGATGGAGGGGCTGCCGGTCTCCTGCACGAGCAGCCCCGGGTGGTTCTTCTGTACGGCGGCGGTCTGTCCGAGCAGCGCGTCGACCTTGTCCTTCGCGTCCCGTTCCTCGCCCTTGACGGAGACCTCGACCATGAGGACGCGGCCGTCGGCGGAGCGGGCCGGGGCGGCCACGTGGGCGACCTCGGGCAGCCGCCGCATCCGGGTGGTGAGTTCCCGCGCGGCCGCGGCGGCGGCCCGGTCGTCCAGGGCACCGCGGGGGGTCTCCCCGCCGGAGCCGGGCCGGGTGCGGGGGAGGGCCGAGATCAGGATCTGCTCGGTGGACAGGCGCTGGAGGTGCCCGTCGGCGGCCAGGGCCTCGGCCCGCCCGGCCTCGCCGACCCGGTAGTCCGCCGTCTTCGCGCTGTGGTTGCCCGCGGCGCCGCCGGCGCCCAGGCACAGCGCCACGAACAGCAGCCAGCCGACCAGGGCCCGCCAGGGGTGCCGGGCGCTCCAGCGCGCCGCACGCACGGTGAGTGTGTTCATGCCCAGCAGCCTCGTCGGCCGGGGCAGGTCGGGGACACGGGTGCTCGGTTGAACCCGGTGTCAGCCGATCGGTGGAGCCGGGGGGTGTGGAAAACCCCCGCGAGTCACGTCCTCGCGGGGGTTCTCTCTCATCCGCCTGCCGCCGTGAAGGGTGAGAAGACGATCACGAGGCAGGACGTCCGGGGGCCGCTCGGGGTGCGAGACCGGCGAGGGAACCCTTATTGCAAGTAACTTGCAACTACAGGCTAGCAACAAGTGTGCCGGGACGACAGAAAGGCCCCCACGTGTCGTACGCGGGGGCCTCGCCGGGGGGGCGGTGGTCAGCGCCTGGCGCGGGCCCGCTGCCAGGCGTAGCCCACGGCGGCCAGGACCAGGGTCATCCCACCCGTCGAGTACAGCTGGACCCGGGTGTCCGGCTCACGGGCCATCAGGATGAAGATCGCGACCATGCCGGCCAGCGCCACCCAGGTCAGCCAGGGGAACGCCCACATGCGGACGACCAGCTTCTCGGGGGCCTCGCGCTCGATGCGGCGGCGCAGCAGCAGCTGGGAGACCGCGATGAAGATCCACACGACCAGGATGACCGCGCCGATCATGTTCAGCAGCCAGGGGAAGACGTCGTCGGGGCGCCAGTAGCTGAGCAGCACGCAGACGAACCCGAAGAAGCACGAGGTGAGCACCGCGACGCGGGGCACCCCGCCGGACAGCTTCGCCAGTGCCTTCGGGCCCTGGCCGCGCTCGACCAGCGAGAAGGCGATGCGCGAGGAGCCGTAGATGTTGGCGTTCATCGCGGACAGCAGGGCGACCAGGACCACGACGTTCATCAGCTGGCCCGCGCCGGGGATGTCGAGGTGGTCGAGCGTGGCGACGTACGGGCCCTTCTCCACGACCTCCGCGGAGTCCCAGGGGACGAGGGCGACGACGACCGCCATCGAGCCGATGTAGAACAGCGCGATGCGCCACATCGCCGTGCGCACGGCGGACGCCACGCCCCGCACCGGGTCCTCCGACTCGGCCGCCGCGATGGTGACCGTCTCCAGGCCGCCGTAGGCGAAGACCGAGGCGAGCAGACCGACGAGCAGGCCCTCGCTGCCGTGCGGCATGAAGTCGGAGAGGTTCGAGGCGCCGGGGGAGTCCGTGCCGGGCAGCACGCCCGCGATGGCCAGCACGCCCAGGATCAGGAAGAGGCTGATCGCCCCGACCTTCAGCGCGGCGAACCAGAACTCGAACTCGCCGAAGTTCTTCACGGCGGCCAGGTTCGCCCCGCAGAACACCACCATGAACAGGGCCACCCACATCCACTGCGGGGTGCCCGGCACCCAGCCCTGGACGATCTTCGCGGCGCCGATGCCCTCCAGGCCGACCGCCGTGCACAGCAGCACCCAGAACGACCAGCCGGCGGCGAAACCCGCCCACGGCCCGATCGCCCGCTCGGCGTGGGCGGAGAAGGATCCCGAGGACGGATAGGCGGCCGACATCTCGCCGAGCATCCGCATCACCAGCATCACCAGGAGGCCGGAGAGGGTGTAGGCGATCACGATGGACGGCCCGGCGGCGGCTATACCCGCTCCGGAACCGACGAACAGACCGGCGCCGATGACCCCGCCGAGGGCGATCATCGACAGATGGCGCTGCTTGAGGCCGTGGGAGAGGGAGCCGTCCGTCCGCTGTCGCGGCGGCGTCTCCGTGGTGGTGCTGCTGGGCATGAGGGCGGCTCTCCCCGTGCAAGAGGCGGGCAAAAACCCCGCCAGTCTGGGCGGCCCGTCCGCTCACGCGAAGGGGCCGCCCAGTATCCGGACACTCACTGTACGAAGGGTGAATATACGGTTACGCGGCCACGGAGGTGTAGTGCGAGGCGTCACCCTCGATCGAGTAGCTCTCCTTGCCCTCGATGCCGACCGGTACGTCACCGGCGACGGTCACCCGGTGCAGGCGGCGCGGCAGACCGTCGTAGTTGTCGATGGCGTAGTGCTGGGTGATGCGGTTGTCGAAGAGGACCAGCTGGTTCTCCGACCAGCGGTGGCGCAGGATGTTCTCCGGGCGGGTGACGTACGCCTGCAGCAGGTCGAGGATCCTGCGGGACTCGCCCGCCGACAGGCCGACGATCCGCTGCGCGAACCCGCCGATGAACAGCCCGCGCTCCCCGGTCAGCGGGTGGACCCGGACCACCGGGTGGGCGGTGCGGTACTTGATCGAGGTGAACTGGGCCCGCTGGGCGGCCTTCTCCTCGTCGATCTCCTCGTCCGGCACCGCGTAGTCGTAGTCGTTCGTGTGCTCCGCCCACAGGCTGTCGGCCAGGCGGCGCAGCGGTTCCGGCAGGTCGCGGTAGGCGGCGGCCTCGTTGGCGATCAGGGTCTCGCCGCCGTACGGCGGGACGGTCAGCGAGCGCAGGGTGCTGGCCTGCGGCGGGTTGAGGACGAAGGTGACGTCCGTGTGCCAGTGGTTGGCGCGGCCCCGCTCGCTGTCCACCGGCAGCACGTTCGGGGCGCCGTCGACCGCGCCGACCGTGGGGTGGGCGGTGGTCAGGTCGCCGAGGTGGCGGGCGAAGGACTGCTGGCCGGCGTCGTCGAGGTGCACGTCGTCGAAGACGAGCGCCTTGTGGGCGTTGAGCGCCTCCCGGATCGCGGCGACCTCCTCGGGCGCGAGCGGGCGGGAGATGTCGACGCCGGAGACCCGGGCGCCGATCCGTGCGGTGACCTTGGTGATCTCGATGGACATGGCGGTTCCCTTCAGGCGAACGCGGGGGCGGGTGCGGGGGACAGGTACTGGTTGGCGGGGCGGGGCAGGCCGTAGCGCTCCCGCAGGGTCCGGCGCGGGCCGTACTCGGTGCGCAGCAGACCCCGGGCGCGCAGCAGCGGTACGACGTGCTCGACGAAGGCGTCCAGACCGGAGGGCAGCACGGCCGGCATGATGTTGAAGCCGTCGGCCGCTCCCTGCGTGAACCACGTCTCGATCTGGTCGGCGACCTGCTCGGGAGTCCCGGCGAAGGTGAGGTGCCCGCGCCCGCCGCCGAGCCGGCCGATCAGTTGCCGGACGGTGAGCTTCTCGCGCCGGGCCAGCTCCACGATCAGCGTGTAACGGCTCTTGGCGCCCTCGACGGCGGACTCGGGCGGCAGGTCGGCGGGCAGCCCGGCGTCCAGCTCCAGGGTCCCGGGTGCCAGCTGGAGCAGGCTCTCCAGGCGGCCCACGCCGTGCTCGTACACGATGTGGTCCTCCAGCAGCCGCTCGGCGGCCAGCGCCTCGGCCTGTGTCGACCCGAGCACCGGCACGATCCCGGGCAGCACCTTGAGATGCCCGGGGTCGCGGCCCGCCGCCCGCGTACGGGCCTTGAGGTCGGCGTAGAAGGCCTGCGCGTCGGCGAGGGTCTGCTGGGCGGTGAACACCGCCTCCGCGTACCGGGCGGCGAACACCTTGCCGTCCTCCGAGGAGCCCGCCTGGACCAGGAGCGGATAGCCCTGCGGGGTACGGGGCACGTTGAGCGCGCCCGCCACGCTGAAGAAGCGGCCCTTGTGCCGGGGCGGGTGGATCTTGCGGTCGTCGCCCCAGACGCCGGCCGCCTTGTCGGCGACGACCGCGTCGTCCTCCCAGCTGTCCCACAGCTTCAGCGCCACGTCCAGGAACTCGGCGGCGCGGGCGTACCGCTCCGCGTGCGCGGGCTCGGCGTCCAGGCCGAAGTTGCGGGCGGCCTCGGCACCGGCGGTGGTGACGATGTTCCAGCCGGCCCGGCCCCCGCTGACGATGTCCAGCGACGCGAACCTGCGGGCCAGGTTGTAGGGGGAGTTGTAGGACGTGGACGCGGTCGCGATCAGGCCGATGTGCTCGGTGGCCGTCGCCAGCGCGGTCAGCAGGGTGAGCGGCTCCAGGGCACCGGCCGGCCGCTGCGCCAGGTTGCCCCACAGCTGGGGGCCGTCGGCGAGGAACAGCGAGTCGAAGGTGCCGCGCTCGGCGATCCGGGCCAGCCGGACGTAGTGGCTCAGCGCCACGTGGGCGTACGGGTCGCTCTCCGGGAGCCGCCAGGACGCCTCGTGGTGGCCGGTGTTCATCAGGAACGCGTTGAGGTGGAGCTGCCGGGTCATGCGTGATCCTCCGTGACACCGAGCGCGGCCAGCAGCCGCTCCCGGTATTCGCCCAGCACCGGCTCCCGGTAGGAGCGCGGGTGGGGACGGTCGATGGTCAGGTCGAGGCCGATCCGGCCCCGCTCCAGGACGAGGACCCGGTCGGCGAGCACGATCGCCTCGTCCACGTCGTGGGTGACGAGCAGCACGGACGGCCGGTGCCGCTCCCACAGCTCGCGCAGCAGGTTGTGCATCTTGATCCGGGTCAGCGCGTCCAGCGCCCCGAACGGCTCGTCGGCCAGCAGCAGTTCCGGCTCGCGGACCAGGGAGCGGGCCAGCGCCGCCCGCTGGGCCTCGCCGCCGGACAGCTCGCCCGGCCAGGCCCGCTCACGGCCCCCCAGGCCCACCTCCGTCAGCGCGGCCCGGCCGCGCGCCTCGGCGTCCTTGCCGTCCAGGCCGAGCAGGACGTTCTCCAGCACCCGGCGCCAGGGCAGCAGCCGCGAGTCCTGGAAGACGACCGACACCCGCTCGGGCGCGGTGAGCTGCCCCTCGCCGGCCACCCCGTGGTCCAGGCCCGCCACCGCCCGCAGCAGGGTGGACTTGCCCGAGCCGCTGTGCCCGAGCAGGGCCGTGAACTGGCCGGCGGGCAGGTCGAGATCGATGCCGTCGAGGACCGTGCGGCCCTCGAAGGACCGGGTCAGGCCGCGCAGCCGGACGGCGGGCCGGGTCAGTTGCTCAAGGTGCGGCGCCACGACAGCACCCTCCGTTCGACGAGACGGACCACGCTGTCGGAGACCAGGCCGAAGACGCCGTAGATCAGCAGGCCGACCAGGATGACGTCGGTCTGGCCGTAGTTCTGCGCCTGGAACATCATGTAGCCGAGTCCGCTGGTGGCGTTGATCTGTTCCAGCACCACCAGGCCCAGCCAGGAGCCGGTCACACCGAGCCGGAGTCCCACGAAGAATCCGGGCAGCGCGCCGGGTATCACCACCTGGCGGACGAAGGCGAACCTCGACAGGCCCTGCACCTCGGCGAGTTCCACGAAGCGGCTGTCGATGCCGGACAGCGCGGCGTGCGTGTTCAGATAGATCGGTATGTAGACGACGATCGCGATGATGGCGATCTTGAAGGTCTCGCCGATGCCCAGCCAGAGGATGAACAGCGGGATGAGGCCGAGGGTGGGGATCGCCCGGTTGAGCTGGACGGTCCCGTCGATCAGCGCCTCCCCGGTCCGGCTGAGGCCGGCGGCGACGGCGAGCAGCACTCCGGCGGCCAGCCCGATCACGAAGCCGTAGCCGGCCCGTTCCAGGGAGGTCAGGACGTCGGTGGGCAGGGTGCCGTCGGTCCACAGATGGCCGGCGGTCCGCACGACGGTCCACGGCGCCGGGATGGCCCCCGGGTCCAGGGCGTCGGCGGCCGAGGCGGCGGCCCACAGGGCGATCAGCAGCAGCGGTCCGGCGAGCCGGGCGGCGGGCAGCCGCCGGCCGGGGGAGAGGCGACGGCGCCTGCGGACCTGGGGGAGGTCCGCGGTGGCGGCGCTGGCGACGACGGTGGTCGTGGTCACGGCGGTCACCTCCGGTACTCCGCCGGTACGGCCTTGGCGGCGATGGACTCGAAGCGGTGGTCGAAGAGGGAGGAGACGTCGAACTTCTTCACGAAGCCGCCCTCGGCGAGCAGGTCGGCGGTCTCCTGCTCCCACTTGATCGCCTCGCCCCAACCGGGCGGGAAGAGCGGCTTGTTGGCGAGGGCGGTGATCCCCCGCGCCTGCTGGAGGGTCAGGTTCTGCGTCTTGACGTAGAACTCCTCGTTCCACACGTCCGGGTGCTCGTACTGCCAGACCTGGCCCTTGGCCCACTGCGGGATGTAGGCGGCGACCGCGGCGGCCTTCGCGGGGTCGGCGAGCACCGACTGCGGGGCCCACAGCAGGTTGAGCAGGTCGACGACGTCGGTGGGGATGGTGTGGGCGCCCTTGGCCTCGTACTGCTTCAGGTACGCGGGCGCCTGGCTGTTGGCGAGCGGGGCCACGTCGACCTGCCCGGACTGCAGCGCGGTGAGGAACTGGTTGCTGGTCAGCGGGACCAGCGTCACGTCGTCGTACTTCAGGCCCGCCCGCTTCAGCGCCCGCAGCAGCACGACCCCCTGCGCCTGGCCCTGCGAGAAGGCGAGCCGCCTGCCCTTGAAGTCGCCGACCGTGCGGATGTCGCTGCCGGGCTTGGTGGCGAAGAGGTAGTTGGGCTTGCGGGTGAGGCCGATCGCCACGATCTTCGCGTCGAAGCCCTGGTAGTGCGCCTGGATCGGCGGGATGCCCGCGTTGTTGGCGAGATCGAGGGACTTGGAGCGGAAGGCGTTGATGACGTCCGGACCGGCGCCGATGTTCAGCCAGTCCGACACCGTGAACGGCAGGTCGGGCAGCTTCGCCAGCTTGAACTGCAGCTGCTGCACGCCCTGGTAGGAGGCCACCTTCAGGCTGGTGCCGGACGGGACCTTGTGGGCGAGGGGCTTGGCGGCGGCGCCGCTGGTGTCGGCGGTGGCACTTCCGTTCGCGCAGCCGCCGAGGCCCAGAGCGGCTGCGGACGTGCCCAGCACGGAGGTGAGAAAGGTACGACGGTGCATGGGAGGACTCCCAGGGGAAAAGTGCGAAAACGCAGCAGGAATTCCGGCGGAGAAGGCCGGAGGAAGAAAGACTCACACAGCGGGAAACACGCGCTTCATGCGCGGCAATATGTCAGCAACAGAGAGTGCGACAGCTGGTGAGCGGGTCCATGACCAGGATGTTCCCGGCCATGCTCGCCGCCTGTCAACATTCCGAGTTTCTGAATTAAATAGCCTCAGGTGACATGCCCAGCGGATCCCGGAACAGAGTGTCCAGCACGACGGATCCACCCGCCACCGCCAGCACGGAATCCGGGAAACTCGTCGGCAGCACGGCCGCCGCGCGACGGTGTCCGGCGGCCTCCCGCAACGCCTCCAGGCAGTCCGGGAAATGGATGACACCGACCTCGGTGACCACGACCGTCTCCGGGTTGAGCACGTCCAGCAGCAGCCCGGCCGCCCGCCCGGTCGTCCGGGCCCGGTCCACCAGCAATCGCCGGGCCACCGCGTCCCCGTCCGCCGCCGCGGCCACCACGTGCATCGGGTTGGCCGAGTCGATCACCCCGGCCGCCCGCGCCCGGCGGCACAGTGTCCGCTCGCTCAACTCCACCTGGAGGCAGCCGGTACGGCCGCACGCGCACGCCTCGGTGCCGCCCGGCACGGGCAGATGGGCGATGGCGCCGGCCGCGGACCGGGGCCCGTAGTGCACCGCGTCGTGGGTGGCGAACGCGGCGTCCACCACGTTGCCCACGAACAGGTGCAGCACGCTGCGGCTGCCCCGGGCCCGCCCGAACAGCCGCTCCCCGTGCACCAGCGCCCGTGCGTGCCCGTCCACCTGGACCGGCAGACCGGTCAGGGCGCCGAGCAGCTCCCGCACCGGCACCTCCCGCCAGCCCAGCAGCTCGTGCTCGACCACGGTGCCGGTCTCCCGGTCCACCCAGCCGCCCGCCGCCACGCCGACGCCCAGCGGACGCCGGCCCGGCATCCCGGCGAGCAGTCCCGCGAGCCCCTCGGCGGCCCGCGCCAGCACCCGGCCGGGCTCCGTCCGTTCGTGCCGCAGCTCCCGCCGGGCCACCACCCGGCCGCGCAGATCCAGCAGCGCGACCGTGGTGTACGGCACGGCCACGTGCACCCCGGCGACCAGGAAACGGGCGTCGTCCAGGTCGACGGGGACGTGCGGCCGGCCGACCCCGTTCGAGCGGCGGGGCGCGGCCGACTCCCGGATCAGGCCCCGCTCGGCGAGCCGGGCACAGTGCTCGGTCACCGACGCGGGCGACAGACCGGTCAGCCGGGCGATGGTGCTGCGGGCCACCGGCCCGTGCTCCAGCACGGACCGCAGCACGACGCTGGCACTGGTGCGCCGCCGGTCGCTGTCGGCGGCACGCGGGATGGGGGAGGCGAGGGTGGGAACCGCGGTACGGGGCATGGAGGCCGTCCTCGGGAACGGGGTCGACACGTCTCGGAGAAGCGGAGAAGGAGAGGCGTGCCGGAGAGCCCGCCCCTATCCCGGACGGCGACAGGTGGCCGTGCCCTGGCGTCGCAGGTCGACGTAGCGACGCGAGGTGAGGTACCGGGACTGGGCGGCCATGGCTGGAAGGGTAGGGCAGGAAAGGTGAATCCGACCAGACGACCAGGATTCATTTGGTGGGATTCCACAGTGCGCTGACATGCCGTCGAGTGAGCGAAACGTCCCTGCCTCCGTGATCAGTGTCACGCCGGGGGCGGTGTAATCGGCTCTCTTTGTCCGGAGCCCACCAAGGTCGTGTTCCGTGCTTTGTCGAGCGCTGACGGTGATCGGCCCGAGCGGCCTGGGATAGCGTCACGGTGTCCCAGCATGTCCCCGTCACCCGCGGAGTCACCATGAGCACCGCCACCGCCACCGCCCGCCCGGGCGCAGTCCTCGCCGACCTCCTCCCGGCCAGCCGCGTCCGCGACGCCGCCCTCGTGGTCGGCGGCGCCGTGCTCACCGGCCTCGCCGCCCAGCTGTCGGTGCCGGTGCCCGGCTCCCCGGTGCCGGTGACCGGCCAGACCTTCGCCGCGCTGCTCGTCGGCACCGCCCTCGGTGCCCGCCGCGGCTTCCTCTCCCTCGCCCTGTACGCGGTCGCCGGCGTGGCCGGCATGCCGTGGTTCGCGGGCGGCGCCTCCGGCGCGGGCATGGTCTCCTTCGGCTACATCCTCGGCATGCTGCTCGCCTCCGCGGCCGTGGGCGCCCTGGCCCGCCGCGGCGCCGACCGCTCCCCGCTGCGCATGGCCGGCGCGATGATCCTCGGCGAGGCGATCATCTACGCGGTGGGCGTGCCCTACCTGGCCCTGGCGGCCCACATGTCCGCGTCCGCGGCGATCGCGGCCGGCCTCACCCCGTTCCTGATCGGTGACGCCCTCAAGGCCGCCCTGGCGATGGGCGCGCTGCCCGCCGCCTGGAAGTTCGCCGGCAAGCGCTAGGCGCCCCCCGGCACACACGACAAGGCCGCACGGCCCGACACCTGGTGTCGGGCCGTGCGGCCTTGTGCGGTCCGGGCCGGATCAGCCGACGGACACCTTGTCGGCCGGGGCCTCGGCCGCGGGGGCCGGGCGGCCTGCCCGGATCCGCTCCTTGACCACGGCGATCACCAGCACGACGGCGGCGACCAGCAGCGACAGCAGCACGGTCTCGCGGCCGTCGTGCTCGGTGTCGAACAGCATGTAGACCAGGACGCCCACGATCATCGCGGCCGTCGCCCAGGTCAGGTACGGGTACAGCCACATCTTCACGACGAGCTTCTCCGGCGCCTCGCGCTGGAGGATCTTCCGCATTCGCAGCTGCGAGAAGCAGATGACCAGCCACACGAAGAGGGCCACCGCGCCGGAGGAGTTGACGAGGAAGAGGAAGATCTTGTCCGGGGACAGGTAGTTGAAGAAGACGGCGACGAAGCCGAACACGACCGACGCGAGGATCGCGGCCATCGGCACGCCCCGGCTGTTGACCCGCGCGAACGCCTTCGGGGCGTCGCCCCGCTCGCCGAGCGAGAAGGCCATGCGGGAAGCCGTGTACAGGCCGGAGTTCAGACAGGAGAGCACCGAGGTCAGCACGATGAAGTTCATGATCTGACCGGCGTGCGCGATGCCCAGGGAGTCCAGCGCGGCGACGTAGGAGCCGTCCTTCTTGATGGCCGGGTCGTTCCACGGCAGCAGCGCGACCACGATCAGGATCGAGCCCAGGTAGAAGACGCCGATACGCCAGATGATGCTGTTGGTGGACTTGGTGACCGCGCGCTGCGGGTCCTCGGACTCGCCGGCCGCCAGGGTGGCGATCTCGCTGCCCATGAAGGAGAAGACGACCAGCAGCACACCGGTGAGGATCGCGCCCGGACCGTGCGGCAGGAATCCGCCGTGCGAGGTGAGGTTGCCGAAGGACGCCTTCTCGGCGTCCACGCCCGGCAGCACGCCGAACACGGCGAGCGCGCCGACGACGATGAACGCGCCGATCGCCACGACCTTGATACCGGCGAACCAGAACTCGAACTCGCCGTAGGAGCCGACGGAGACCAGGTTGGTCGCGGTCAGCACGACCATCACGATGAGTGCCCAGCCCCACTGCGGGACGGCCGGGATCCAGCCTTCGAGGATCTTCGCGCCGGCGGTCGCCTCGACGGCGAGCACGACGACCCAGAAGAACCAGTACAGCCAGCCGATGGAGAAGCCTGCCCAGCGGCCGAGCGCACGGTCGGCGTGCGCGGAGAACGAGCCGGAGGTCGGATTCGCGGCGGACATTTCGCCGAGCATGCGCATCACCAGCACGACGAGCGTGCCGACGAGCGCGTAGGACAAGAGGATGCCGGGTCCCGCGGTGGCGATACCGGAACTGGAACCGACAAAGAGGCCGGCTCCGATGACACCGCCGATCGCGATCATCGAAAGATGGCGGTTCTTCAGTCCTGCTTGGAGGCCCGAACCAGGGGTCATGGACGGATTTCCTTTGCGCCAGGTGGAGCTGCCCGTACGAGCGGTGTACGAGTCGGTCCAGTGAATCCGAGGCGAACGAATTCGGGAACCTCTGAATCCGGATCGTTACTTGAGGTTCCCTTGAGGATCTATGGTGTGACTCACATTTCTCTGCCCCGGTCGAACACCGACACCCTGGGGCTGCTGCCCTCAATGGGGCGTGTCACACTCGTTGCATGCGCGTGTATCTCGGCTCCGACCATGCGGGCTACGAACTCAAGAACCACCTCGTCGAGTGGCTGAAGGCCGCCGGGCACGAGCCCGTCGACTGCGGGCCGCACATCTATGACGCCCAGGACGACTACCCGCCCTTCTGCCTCCGCGCCGCGGAGCGGACGGCCGCGGAGCCGGGCACCCTCGGCATCGTGATCGGCGGCTCCGGCAACGGTGAGCAGATCGCCGCGAACAAGGTGAAGGGCGTGCGCGCGGCGCTGGCCTGGAGCGAGGAGACGGCGGCGCTCGGCCGGCAGCACAACGACGCCAACGTGGTGGCCGTGGGTGCGCGGATGCACAGCACGGAAGAGGCGACCAAGTTCGTCGAGATCTTCCTGAACACCCCGTTCTCCGGTGACGAGCGTCATATCCGCCGCATCGACATGCTCGCCGCCTACGAGACCACGGGCGACCTTCCGCCGATCCCGGCGCACCACCCGCAGCAGTAGCCGGCCCCCCGCCCACCCGTCCCCACCGCTTCGCCGGCCGGGACGGGTGGGCGGCCGGACAGAAGCCGGGCACAGGACCGGACAGAAGCCGGGGCATAAGAAAGGACGGCCGGACAGGAGACGGACGGCCGGGGCAGAAGAAGGAAAGGACACGGCAGCCTTGCCGGAAGGGCACACCATCCACCGGCTCGCCCAGGACTACGCCGAGCGTTTCCAGGGCACGGCCCCCCGCGTGACCAGCCCCCAGGGCAAGTTCTCCGATGCCGCCGCCCTCCTGGACCGCGCCGAGCTGACCGCCACCGAAGCCCACGGCAAGCACCTCTTCCTGGGCTTCCGGGACGCCGACTGGGTCCACATCCACCTCGGCCTCTTCGGGAAAGTCGGCTTCGGCGACGCCCCCGCGCCCCCGCCCACGGACACCGTCCGGCTCCGGCTCGCCGGCGACACCGCGTACGTCGATCTGCGCGGCCCCACCACCTGCGCCCTGATCACGGCCGCCGAGAAGCAGGCCGTCCACGAGCGGCTCGGCCCCGACCCGCTGCGCGCGGACGCCGACCCCGGCGCCGCGTACCGGCGGATCTCCCGCAGCCGTACGAGCATCGCCGCGCTGCTCATGGACCAGAAGATCGTCGCCGGCGTCGGCAACGTCTACCGCGCCGAGGTCCTCTTCCGGCACGGCATCGACCCCTACCGCGCGGGCCGGGACATCACCCCGGCCGAGTGGGACGCCCTCTGGGCCGACCTGGTCGCGCTGATGCGGGAAGGCGTGCGGAACAACCGGATCGACACCGTCCGCCCCGAGCACACCCCGGAGGCGATGGGCCGCCCGCCCCGCGTCGACGACCACGGCGGCGAGGTGTACGTCTACCGCCGCGCGAGCCTGCCCTGCCACGTCTGCGGCGACGGGGTCCGCACCGCCGACCTCGCCGCCCGCAACCTCTTCTGGTGCCCCGGCTGCCAGCGGCGCTGAACTAGAAGCCGTGGGGCAGCCACGGGGCCACCGGTGAGCCGAACGCCACCGACGCCTCCGTCAGCGCCCCCGGCCTCAGCTCCCGCACCCGCCCGGCCGCCGCCAGCGACCGCAGCGTCACCCCGCCGAGATAGGCGGCGCCCAGCTCCCGCACGGACAGGGCCAGATCGGCCGCGTCGGCCGTCCGCTCGCAGGACGCCCCCTTCGCATCGCCCGTCAGCCGCCAACGCCCCGCGTTCCAGGGGCAGAAGGCGTCCTCGACCTCGAACACGACATCCACCGGCGTCAGGTAGGTGCGGGCCGACAGCGCCGCCCCCACCTCCACGGGACGCAGGTATCCGGCGTCCCGCGACCGGAGCTGACAGCGCCGGATGTCGGAGACCTGGTGCTGCCAGGCGTCATCGACCGGCCGCCCCCGCACCGTCAGCGTCGTCATCAGGTCGATGCCGAACAGGAAACGCCACAGCGCCGCCTCGGTGACCGGATCGAGCGCGGCGAGGTCCTCCAGGGTCACCGTGCCGTCGTGCCCGCCCGGTCCCCAGCCCATCTTGGTGCGGAAGCGCGCGTACCCGGCGGTGCGGCCGTCCCGTTCGGCGACCACGCACTGCAGGGGGGACGCCCCGTTCCGCTCGCTCTCCGGGTCGAGCAGGGCGGCCCGCTCCCAGCCCGGCTGCCGGGCCAGCATGCCGGGGCGGCCGGGCACCAGGGCCGCGTACACCGCCTCGCACTCCGCCAGCACGTCGGCGGGCGCCGCGTAGCGCACCCGGACCTCCTCGGTGCCCTCGGGCAGGTCCAGGACGACCCGGCCGGTGTCGATCTCCGCGCCGAGCTGGAAGGTCGCCGCACCGAACCCGAAGCGGCCGTAGATCGCGGGCTCGGACGCGAACAGCGCCGCCAGCGGCTCGCCCTTGGCGCGTGCGTCGTCCAGCAGTCGTCGCATCATCGAGGTCAGCACCCCGCGCCGCCGGTGCGTCGCGGACACGCTGACCATGGTCACGCCGGCGGTGGGCACCGCGGCCCCGCCCGGCACGGACATCCGGAAGCTGAACGCCCCGGAGGTGCCGACCAGCGCGTCCCCGTCCCACACGGCCAGCGAGCGGTCGAACTCCGTGACCGTTCTGTCCAGTTCGCGTTCCTCGGCGGAGCCCGAGCCGCCGAAGGCGCGGTACAGGTGGTCCCACCACCGGTCGAACTCTTCCGGGCGCAGCAGCTTCAGCTCGGTCCCGTGATCAGTCCCCATACGCCATGAGTATCAGGGCATTGAGGGACGAGCCAGTGAATTTCTCCCCGGCGGACCGCACCGGAAAGCCACCCGGAGACCCCCCGGGCGAACGGCGGGGCCGAGCCTCGCGCGGGGGACAAGTGGGACCTCCCGTGCCAAGCACCCGGTCCGCTGGATAGGGTCCCGGACTAATGGCAGCAGGACGGCAGCGGCGCGCGAAGGCCGAGAGGTTCACGGCCCGGTGGAAGATGCAATGGCACCGGGCCCGGGTCGGCCTGCGCAGAAGCGCGGTGGACTACTTCCGCGGCGACGGCTCCGACTGGATCGCCTTCGCCGGACTGCTGCTGACCGTCCCGGTCCTCGCGGCCATGACGCTCTTCGACCCGGTGTGGTGCTCCCCGGCCACCCTCGTGCTGCCGATCGTCGCCGGCGGCCTGGTGCTGCGCCCGGCGAGCCTGCTCGGCCTGTACGCGGCGGCGGCCACCGCGCTGATCGTGGAGTCGGTGCGGCTCGGCCCGTACACCGAGGGCCCCTCCCGGGTCACCCCGGGCGTGGTCCTGGTGGTCGCCGCGTGCGGCTTCTTCGGGCTGCTGACCGCGCAGTTCCGCAGCCGGGTCGGGGTGCCCTGGCGGCGCGGCGGCACCATGCTGTTCGACCTGCGCGAGCGCATCCGGGTGCAGAGCAAGCTGCCGAAGCTGCCGCAGGGCTGGCACCACGAGATGGCGCTGCGCCCGGCGGGCGGCCAGTCCTTCTCGGGTGACTTCGTCGTCGCGGCCCGCACGAACGGCGGCCGGACGCTGGAGGTCGTGCTCACCGACGTCTCCGGCAAGGGCATGGACGCGGGCTCGCGCGCCCTGCTGCTGTCCGGCGCCTTCGGCGGCCTCGTCGGCTCCCTGCCCCCGCACGCCTTCCTCACGGCCGCCAACGGCTACCTCCTCCGCCAGGACTGGGACGAGGGTTTCGCCACCTCCATCCACCTGGTCCTCGACCTGGACTCCGGGGACTACGAGCTGTACTCCGCCGGACACCCGCCGGGCCTCCAGCTCAGCGCGGGCAGCGGACGCTGGGAGGAGAAGGCCGCCGAGGGCCCCCTGCTGGGTGTGTACGACGGCGCCCAGTTCGACTCCGTGAAGGGCTCGCTGCGGCCCGGGGACGTGTTGATGCTGTTCACGGACGGACTGGTGGAAACCTCCGACCGCGACATCGTGGAGGGCATCGACCGCCTCACCGGCGAGGCCGACCGCTATGTGGCCGGCGGCTTCCACGGCGCCGCCTGGCATCTCATCGAGGCGGTCGCCAGGGACGTCAACGACGACCGGGCCCTGCTGCTGATCTGCCGCGAGGCGTCCGCGGGCGCCCGCTGACCGCGCCGCGCCCTGCCGTACTGCTTCGCGCCCCGCCGGTCTGCTTGACGCCCCGCCTTGCTGCTTCACGCCCCGCCGGTCCGCTTCACGCCCCGCCGTGCTGCCTCACGCCCCGCCGTCCTCCGGAGCCCGGGTGGCGGCGGTGAGCGGGGCCAGCACCCGCCAGCCCATGCTCTCGTAGAGCCCCCGGCCCTCCGGGGTCGCGCCCAGCACCGCCGCCGTCGCGCCCGCGCGCGCGGCCGTGTCCGTCAGGGTGTGCATCAGTACGCGCCCGAGGCCCCGCCGCTGGTGGGCCGGCTCCGTCCCCACCTGGTCGACGACCGCGGTCCGGCCGGTGACGGCGACCTGGGCACGGGCGGCGAAGGCACCGTCGGCGGTCCGCACCACGGCCCGGGTGACCCCGGCCCGGGTCCACCGGGTCAGCCGGTAGCCCTCGGGCAGGGCGGGCGGGGTGGCCCCGGCGGCCGTCCGGGCCGACATCAGGAAGCCAGGCCCGCCGGCGAGGGCCCAGCCGGGCGGCAGCCAGGCCGCCAGCGTCTGCGGCGGCACGAAGGTCTTCAGCCAGACGGCGGGCGCGGGGGTGCGCTCGGTGATCCCGCGGACCGTCGCCTCGTCCGCGGCGGGCAGGACGTGCCGCGCCACTTCGTGGGGCAGACCGACGTCGACGGTGAACCCCCAGGGCCGGACGATCGGTTCGGCCGCGCCGCGCGACAGGGTCCAGCCGCGGACCCAGGCGCGTACGGCTTCGGCAGTGGTGGTGAAAGGCAAGACCCCTCCCGGAGCGGGCGATACGTACGTGGGTAATGGACATGGGTAATGGATGCTCTGCCGCTGCGGCTATTACAGCACGGGTGTTCGGGGTGACGCGAGGACTTCCCGGGGCGGGGATGTCGGAACGTCGTCCCGCCGGCGCGGCCGGGGAGAGACTGGGGCCATGACCCACCTCACCCTCGCCGAGGTCGAGAACCTCGCGCGCGCCGCCCACGCGGGGCAGACGGACAAGGCCGGACGGCCGTACAGCGAGCATCTCGCGGCCGTGGCCGAGGGCGTGCGCGCCCGCGGCGGCGACCCGGAGCAGATCGCGGCGGCCTGGCTGCACGACTCCGTGGAGGATGCCGCACTGAGCGAGGAGTGGCTGGGTACGGCCGCCCTCACCGCGCGGACCAAGGCCGTCGTGCGCGCCCTCACCAAGCGGCCGGGTGAGGAGCCGGAGGCGTACGCGCGCCGGATCCTCGCCACGCCGGGCGCGTTGCTGGTGAAGGAGGCCGACCTGGCGCACAACGCGGATCCGCGGCGCCTCGCGGCCTTGGACGCGCCCACCCGGAAACGACTGACCGAGAAGTACACGCGGATGCGCGCACTCCTCGGTCTGGATCCGGAACCGGTGCCGGGGCCGGAGTCGGTGCCTGAGTCGAAGCCGGTGCCTGAGCCCGAATCGGGTGCCTGAGCCTGAATCGGGTGCCTGAGCCTGAATCGGGTGCCTGAGCCGAAGGCCGGTGCCTGAGCCCGAATCGGGTGCCTGAGCCGAAGGCCGGCCACCGGGCCGGCGCCGGAGTCGGCTAGGCGCTGACCTTCTCCTTCTCCCGCTGCTTCTGCCGTTCGCGGGCCAGTTCGGCCGCGTCCTGCTTGAAGGCCCATTCCAGCTTCGGCTCCATCGCGAAGCGGAAGACACGCTGCACCGGCCGGGTGCACAGCACCGTGACGGCGGTCGCGGCGAGCAGGGTCACGGCGATCTCGCCCAGCGGGCGGTGCAGCGAGGGGTGCTCGAACCAGCCGCGGTAGTCGCCGAACTTCACCAGGAAGCCGTGCAGCAGATAGCCGTAGAGCGTGCCCGCGCCGAGCGCCGTGAACCACGTCTGCCGGCGCGGCACCCAGGCGAAGAAGCAGGCCGTCAGCAGCAGCGAGCACCCCGTCATCGCGAGCGTCATCACCGGGCCGCACCACCAGGGTGTGCCCAGTTCCTGCGCCGCGTCACGGTGGTAGAACCACGCGGTGTTCATGCGCGGCACCGCCCACCAGCCGACCGCCAGCGCCGCCGCGAACACCGGCACCGAGGCGATGCGCACCGAGCGGCGGCGCACCAGATGGAAGTGCTCGGCCTTCATGCACAGGCCGAGCACGAAGTACGGCAGGAACTGCAGGACCCGCTGGAGGTCGAGGTCGTCACCGATGTTCGGCGTGACGCTCGCCAGCATCGCCAGCCCGAGGGCCAGCGGCAGCGGCCAGCGCACCAGCTTCCAGATGGGCGTGGTGAGCCGCCACACGAAGAGGGCGACCAGGAACCAGGTCAGATACCAGGGATCGAGGAGGCTGATCTCCTCGTGGGAGCCGGTGACGAGGTTCTTGAAGAGCGGGTACGCCGTCTCGAACAGCACGTACGGCACGACCACGCCGGTGATCAGCCGCTTCAGCCGGTCCGGGCGCATGTCGAAACTGCGGGAGAAGAAGCCGGAGATGATGATGAACGCCGGCATGTGGAAGCTGTAGACGACGGTGTACGCGGCCTCCAGGATCCGGCTGTCGCCTTTCAGCGGCTCCCACGCGTGCCCCATCGCGACGAGCACGATGGCCAGGTACTTGGCGTTGTCGAAGAACGCGTCGCGTTGTCTGCCGGATCTGTCCGCCTTGGTCTGCCCCTTCTGCGCGCTCATCGGGGTACGCGGGCCGGGCACTCCGTCCACCGGCGACTGTGCCGGGGGGAGCGGCCTGCGGTTCTGGCCGGGGGACGAGGCGGCGTCAAACATCTCAGGCACCCTAGCGTCGTCTGCGGGATTTCGTAAAACTCCCGCAGTCATTCCTGGTTATCGCTGTCGGGTACCCGGAGATTTACCGAACGTGCCTCCCTTGTCCACGTGATGGTGCGCACACTCGGGTCATCCGTTCACCCCTGATGTCCCGATTCATCCTGACTAATTGGGGCATACGGCGTCTCTGTGTCATCAATTCGAATTACCTGCGCACAGGATGTGTGGACACGGAAACGAAGTCGCGTAATTCCGCGGCGAGTCACGCGCGGTTACCCGCTCGAATTGCCGTGCGGAGCGTCGCCCGCCCCGGGCCGCCGTCCGACGTTGTGTCACGGGCCGCATATCGTGGCCGGGTTGGTGGCACGATGGTTCTGGCGGGGGTGCGCGGGCCGTACCTCCGGGCCGGGAGAGCGGACCGACCGAGGGTGGGATCAGTTGTGGCCATTTCACTGTCCGTGGTGCTGCTGTTGGCGATCATCCTGGTGGTGCTGATCCGAGGGGGGAACATCAAGGCCGGTCCGGCCATCGTCGCGATCCTCTTCGGTTTCTTCCTGGCCTCGACCGGCATGGCGCCATCGATCAACCGCTTCCTGAACTCGATAGCGGAGTCCATCAACTCGATCAGGTTCTGACCGGCGGGGGAGCCGGCGGGGCCGCACGGGCGGAACAACTGAAAGAACGGGGAGACGTACGGGAATGGCGCTGCGCGACGCGGACCCGGCGGAGGTGGGCGGCTACCGCGTCGAGGACCGCCTCGGCAGCGGCGGCATGGGGGTGGTCTACCTCGCCCGCTCCGCCTCCGGCCGCCGGCTCGCCCTCAAGGTCGTCCACGGCCAGTACGCCGACGACGACGAGTTCCGCATCCGGTTCCGCCGCGAGGTGGCCGCGGCCCGCCAGGTCAGCGGCGCCTTCACGGCACCCGTGGTGGACGCGGACGCCGACGCGCCGCGCCCCTGGATGGCCACCCTCTACATCCCCGGCGAGGATCTCGGCACCCACGTCCGCCGGCACGGCCCGCTCCCGCCCGACCGGCTGCGCGGACTCGCCGCCGGACTGGCCGAGGCCCTGCGCGACATCCACCGCGCCGGAGTGGTCCACCGGGACCTGAAACCGGCCAACGTCATGCTCGCCGAGGACGGCCCCCGGGTCATCGACTTCGGCGTCTCCCGCGCCGCCGAGGCCGCCGGGATGGACGCCCTCACCCAGACCGGCCGCGTGATGGGCACCCCGCCCTTCATGTCCCCGGAGCAGTTCGCCTCCCCGCACGAGGTCGGCCCGGCCACCGACATCTTCTCCCTCGGCGCGGTCCTGGTGTACGCCGCCACCCGGCGCGGCCCCTTCGACAGCCCGAGCCCCTGGGAGACGGCGACCCGCGTGGTCGAGGGCGCCCCCGACCTGGACGGCGTCCCCGACGACCTGCTCCCCTTCGTCCGCCTCTGCCTGGACAAGCACCCCAAGTCGCGCCCCGGCCCCGACGAACTCCTGCACCTGCTCCGCGTCGGCCGGCTGCCCGACCCGCGTCCCGAACCCGCACCGCCGGCCCCCGAGCCCGGCCGCCCGCGCCGCCGCCGGTGGCCGGCCGTCGTCGCCCTGACCGCCGCCCTGGCCGCCGTGACCGCCACCGCCACCGTCCTCGCCCGGGGCGACGGTGGCGGGGGCACACCGCACGTCCTGCCGGCCGGCTGGCACAGCTGGCACCGGCGGGCCGTCGATCCCCACGCCGAGGACCCGGACGCCATGAGCCAGGGCGGCCCCTTCTCCCACTGCGTCCTCGCACGGAAGTCGCTGTTCTGCGCCGGGGACGGCATCATGGCGGCCCGATTCGCCCTCGCCGACGGCCGCAACGTCTGGACCCGGCCCATGGACCCCACGCCCGCCGAGACCAGAACCACCGGCGGCGGCGTGATCATCGGCACCGGCCCCGGCGCCGTGTACGCCTTCGGCGCGGACGACACCGACATCAGCACCGGCGACGAGCCCAGCAGCCGTACCCGGTACACCGTCCAGGCCCTGGACCCGGCCACGGGCAAGCCGCTCTGGCAGACGATCGCCGCCGACGACGTGGACGGCATGGGCCCGGACTACGGCGGCGCCGTCGTCACCCCGGCCGGCGTCATCACCACCTTCGGCGACGGCGTCGACTCCTACGCCCTGCTCGGCACCGACAAGGGCGACGTCCGCTGGCGCCGCAAGCTGCCCACGGCCCCCGACCCCGACTGCCGGCTGAGCGGCGCCGGCGGCCAGGCGTACCTGGTCTGCGGCACCTCCGACACCAAGGGGAACCACGAGCGCACCACGATCGCCCAGCTCGACCCCGCCACGGGCAGGCCCCGCTGGCGGGTCACGGCCCAGGGCGCGCTCCACCTGCTCGGGCAGACCGGCGGCCACCTGGTGCTCGGCGCCGACCCGCAGCTGGCGCAGCCGACCGGCCTGACCCTGATCGACGCCTCCTCGCACGTCCTGACGACCGTACGGCTGACCGCCCCGCGGACCGCGTCCGGCGTGTACCTCGTCCGCGGCACCCTCTACTTCACCCTCGCCAGCGGCAGCGTCCACGCGATCGACCCGCGGACCGGGCGGCGGCTGTGGCAGAGCAACTCCACCGTCGAGCAGCCCGGCCCGCCCACCGCCTCCGCCACCCGGCTCTACCTGGCCTCGCCCACCGGCCGGCTGGCCGCCCTGGACCTGCGCACCGGCAGGGTCACCGGCACGCTCCCCGGCCGCGACGACAGCGACGCCCTCGGCTCCCCCGACTCCCCGGCGGCTCCCGTGCTGTCCGGGGACGCCCTCTACGTCCCCTACGGCGTACGCGCGGTCTACAGCGTGGACGTCAGGGACCTGTGACCACGGGGATGGACACGGGGAGCGCTCGGCGGCCGGAGCGGCGTGACGCGCGGCGAGGAAGGACGCGCCGACTCGGACCGCACCTCGGCGCCGTGCATCTGAGCGGCGCGATCCTGCTGTGCGGCTTCCTGATACCTCCCGCCTGGGCTCTCGACGCCTACGGCGCGGCACCGGCGAACGACCCGTCGGCGGACGTCCCCCCGTTCGCGATCCTTGCCTCCCTGCTGCTCGCCTGCGTGGGCTTCCACGTCTTCGTGCAGATCCCCTCCGGGCTGCTGGGGACCTGGCTGGGCCGGAAGCACGGCGCCCTGATCGGCTACGCCGCGGCGCTGGTCGTCGCGGGAGTGCTCACGGCGCTGGCGCTGCGGGTGGCGCTGCGCTCGGAGGACGTAGCCCTGTGGACCGACTTCATGGTGCGCGGCGCGGCCGGGCTGGCGGGTCACGCGTGGGTGATGCGGCGCCGGGTCCGACCCGCCTGACACCGCCCGGCAGGCAGGGAAGGGATCCCGGAAAGACCCGGGAAAAGAATCAGGGCCAGACGGAGGAACAACCCTCTGACCTGGCCCTGAACCATCTGGAGCGGGCGACGGGAATCGAGTGAGCCCTGGCATCACGGCTTCAAACGCAGAGATTCCACCCATTTGTTCGGGCGGCCGTCAAAATGGTCCCGTAGCCGATCTTCGATGTGCTCGGGGGTCCAAACGGCAGCCCGCTCCAGCTTCTGGCACTCTTCGAGTGTCGCGGGTGTTTCACTGCTGGCCCCGGTGACCGGATCGACGTGGTGAACGACGATGTCGCCGCTGAGCGGATCTTGTCTGCCGAACGGGTGGACCACGGTCTGTTCCTCGTGGGTCAGGGGCACTACGTCGAGCAGTTCCCAGCCGCTACGGCGCCGAAATGCCGCATCCACGACCCAGACCTTGAAGGCGACGGGTGCCGCGACGATCTTGCTGAGCTCGACAGGCGCTCCAGGCTGGCCGACGAGGTCGTAGAACTCGACGCACACCCCAGTGAGCTGCCTTCCGAAGGCGCATCGGCCATCACCCAAATCGATGCGCACCACCCGTCCGGGGGCTCTGCTGGCGCGAGCCTTAGTGATCTTTCCGTCTCCTGGTGCTGGCTGCTCCATGTGCGGATCATCTCCGTCGGGCCTGCACCTCTCAGCCAGTCTTGCCCCCCTCCGCCCGCGGCTTCCGGGGGTCGACAACGGCGAGAGGTTGGCTCCGAGACTTTGGGCTGGAGCCGCCATGGGACGAGTGATCATGGGCTCGTAAGCTTCCGGCGCGTCGGGCAGTCTGCGGACCTGCCCGGTAGAGCACGACGTTGGGGCCATGATCTTCGAGGCTCGCCCCATGGTGGCTGCCTGAAGTCTCGGAGCCGGCCGCCCCAGCCACGACGTGTTCTGGCCTCATGCGCTGTGTGCCTGCCTTTTGGGCGGGAGCGTGCGGCCGGCGGTGCCGAGCGGGGCGGAGACATGAGCGCGGGCGCCGCCGGGCGGGATGTCCTCGATCATGCCGGTCGTCGTCTCACACCTGAAGCAGTTCGCGGAGCCGGGTGCTGACGGCCGAGTCTTCGTCGGCGCGACGGGCTACACCCCGTCGCAACCACTTCAACGGGTCGTCGCACAAGGCATGCGCCGAGGTCGGCGTCAAAGGCCTGCGATTCCACGATCTTCGGCACACGGGCAACACCGTGGCACCTGAGACCAACGCCGGCACGCGCGAGCTGATGACCCGGCTCGGCCACAGCTCGACCCGTGCGGCGCTGATCTATCAGCACGCACGCAGGGGACACGGAGGACTGAACGGGCCCGTGAACGGCTGAAGGCCCAGGAAGAGGAATCCAACCTCTCACCTGGGCCTTCGGCACACAGAGCGGGCGACGGGAATCGAACCCGCGTAGCTAGTTTGGAAGACTAGGGCTCTACCATTGAGCTACGCCCGCAACACTGCGCCGCAGGTCGGTGACCGCGGCACTGAAGGCATCGTAGCGGGTCGCCCGCCGCCTAGGCCAACGAGTTCGACCACGGACGCCGCCGGGCGCGGCGCCACGCCCGGCATCGCAGCCCCCCGGAGAACGCGGCCGACGGAACCGGCCGGGGCATGTACCCTACGTCTCGCACCAGACGGGGTGTGGCGCAGCTTGGTAGCGCGTCCGCTTTGGGAGCGGAAGGCCGTGGGTTCAAATCCCGCCACCCCGACCACCGGCTCACGGCGTCGTGATGATCGCCTTTTGGGGCGCTGACCGGCTGCGGTTACTATGCAAGCTGCGCGCCCGTGTGTCCCCGGCCCCCATGGCCTACGTACTCCTCCGGGCGGCGAATCCGCCGGACCTGTCTGGCTCCGGCAGAACCCAAGAAGTCAGCCACAAGGAGACCGAACCGTGAAGAGCGCCGTGGAGACCCTGAACCCGACCCGGGTTCGGCTCACTGTCGAGGTGCCCTTCGAGGAGCTCAAGGACAGCCTCGACGCGGCGTACAAGAAGATCAACCAGCAGGTCACGGTGAAGGGCTTCCGTAAGGGCAAGATCCCGGCCCGCGTGATCGACCAGCGGTTCGGCCGCGGTGCGGTGCTGGAGGAGGCCGTCAACGACGCGCTGCCCAAGTTCTACACCGAGGCGGTCAACGAGGCCGAGCTGAGCCCGCTGGGCCAGCCCGACGTCGACATCACGGAGCTGAAGGACGGCGAGACGCTGAACTTCACCGCCGAGGTCGACGTCCGCCCCGCCCTGGAGATCCCGGACTACTCCGGTATCGAGGTCGAGGTCGACGCCGTCGAGGTGACCGACGAGGACATCGAGAAGTCGGTCGAGCAGCTCCGCGAGCGCTTCGCCTCCACCTCCCCGGTGGAGCGTGCCGCCGAGGACGGCGACGTCGTCACCATCGACCTGGAGGCCAAGGTCGACGGCGAGGTCCTGGAGGACGGCATCGCCAGCGGTGTCTCCTACACCATCGGCTCCGGTGAGCTGCTGGACGGCATCGACGACGCCGTCAAGGGCAAGTCCGCCGGCGAGGACGCCACCTTCACCTCCGAGCTGAAGGGCGGCTCCGCCGCGGGCAAGGAGGCCGAGGTCACCGTCAAGGTCACTCAGGTCGCCGCCCGTGAACTGCCCGAGCTGGACGACGAATTCGCGCAGCTCGCCTCCGAGTTCGACACCCTGGAGGAGCTGAAGGCCGACAGCCGCAAGCGCCTCGCCAACATGAAGCAGTTCGACCAGGCCACGCAGGCCCAGGAGCGCGTCCTGGAGAAGCTGCTGGAGCTGGTGGAGGTCCCCGTCCCCGAGAAGCTCCTCGAGGACGAGGTCAACACCCGCAAGCACAACCTGGAGCACCACCAGCTCGGCCAGATGGGCCTCACCCTCGACAAGTACCTGGAGATCCAGGGCAAGACCGCCGAGGAGTTCGAGACCGAGACCCGCGAGGCCGCGGTCAAGGGCATCAAGACCCAGTTCGTCCTGGACGAGCTGGTCAAGAAGGAGAACCTCAACGTCAACCAGGAGGAGCTCACCGAGCACCTCATGCGGCGTGCGGCCTCCTCCGGCATGTCCCCCGACCAGTTCGCCCAGGCCGTCGTCGAGGGCGGCCAGGTGCCGCTGCTCGTCGGCGAGGTCGCCCGCGGCAAGGCCCTGGCCGTCGTGGTCGAGGCCGCCACGGTGAAGGACACCAACGGCGAGGTCGTCGACCTGGACGACGAGGAGGAGGAGACCGAGGCCGCCGAGGCGTCGGAGACCTCCGAGGAGAACGCCGAGGGCTGAGCGGCCCCACGGCGCCTCTGAAGCGCGCGCACAGGCCCCTGGGAGTGTCTCCCGGGGGCCTGTGCCGTATGCGGAGGAGCGGCGGGCCCGAGGGGGCGCGGGGGCCGTGCGGACGAGCCCCGCGCACCCTTGTCGCCGTCGCTCCCCGTGGCCCACGGCGACCCTGCGCTGACAGCGAACAGCTCACTTACCGGGATTCCCCGAAGGGAACGTCGCGTTAGGGTCCATGAAAGGCAGAACAATGAGACGGCCCGGCGCCGTCGTAAGACGAGCAGGTGGATACGTGACGAATCTGATGCCCTCCGCCGCCGGCGAGCCTTCCATCGGTGGTGGCCTCGGCGACCAGGTCTACAACCGGCTGCTCGGCGAGCGGATCATCTTCCTCGGCCAGCAGGTCGACGATGACATCGCCAACAAGATCACCGCGCAGCTGCTGCTCCTTGCCGCCGACCCGGACAAGGACATCTACCTCTACATCAACAGCCCCGGCGGCTCGGTGACGGCCGGCATGGCGATCTACGACACCATGCAGTACATCCCGAACGACGTCGTCACGATCGCCATGGGCATGGCCGCCTCGATGGGCCAGTTCCTGCTGACCGGCGGTGCCGCCGGCAAGCGCTTCGCGCTGCCCCACGCCGACATCATGATGCACCAGGGCTCCGCGGGCCTGGGCGGTACGGTCTCGGACATCAAGATCCAGGCCGAGTACCTGCTGCGCACGAAGAAGCGCATGTCCGAGCTGACCGCGCAGCACTCCGGCCAGACGGTCGAGGCGATCATCCGCGACGGCGACCGCGACCGCTGGTTCACCCCGGAAGAGGCCAAGGAGTACGGTCTCATTGACGAGATCATCACGCACGCCTCGGGTGTTCCGGGAGGCGGCGGCACCGGTGCCTGACCGGCCCGGCCACGCCACGCACCGAGACCGAAGCCCCCAGAACGCCACCAGGACGGTGAACACCCCATGAGCAACTTCCCCGGCGCCGCCAGCGGTCTGTACGAAGGGCCCCGCCCCGACAGCCGCTACGTCATCCCGCGCTTCGTCGAGCGCACCTCCCAGGGCATCCGCGAGTACGACCCGTACGCGAAGCTCTTCGAGGAGCGCGTGATCTTCCTGGGCGTCCAGATCGACGACGCTTCCGCCAACGACGTCATGGCGCAGCTGCTGTGCCTGGAGTCGATGGACCCGGACCGGGACATCTCGATCTACATCAACAGCCCCGGTGGCGACATGACCGCCCTCACGGCGATCTACGACACCATGCAGTTCGTGAAGCCCGACATCCAGACGGTCTGCATGGGCCAGGCGGCCTCCGCCGCGGCCATCCTGCTCGCCGCCGGTACGCCGGGCAAGCGCATGGCGCTGCCGAACTCCCGGGTGCTGATCCACCAGCCGGCCGGTTCCACGGGCCGCGGTCAGCTCTCCGACCTGGAGATCATCGCCAAGGAGTTCACCCGGATGCGCGAGCAGCTGGAGGACATGCTGGCGAAGCACTCGAACCAGCCGATCGAGAAGATCCGCGAGGACATCGAGCGCGACAAGATCCTCACGGCCGAGGAGGCGCTGCAGTACGGCCTCGTCGACCAGATCATCTCCACCCGCAAGCTGAACAACAGCTCGGTCCGCTGAGGCGCATCCACGCACTTCCGGCCCCCCTTGGCACGGTGCACGTCAAAGTGAACCCTGCCAAGGGGGGCCCGAACACCGGGCCCGGCAAGGTACCGTCGGACATAAGGCAGCACCAGGAGTCGCTGGACGTGTAACGTCCAGGCGTCTCCCAGGCGAAGGGGAAGCACACCGTGGCACGCATCGGTGACGGCGGCGATCTGCTCAAGTGCTCGTTCTGCGGCAAGAGCCAGAAGCAGGTCAAGAAGCTCATCGCAGGGCCCGGTGTGTACATCTGCGACGAGTGCATCGATCTCTGCAACGAGATCATCGAGGAAGAGCTCGCGGAGACCAGCGAGGTGCGCTGGGAGGAGCTGCCCAAGCCCCGCGAGATCTACGAGTTCCTCGAGGGGTACGTGGTCGGCCAGGAGGCCGCCAAGAAGGCGCTCTCCGTCGCGGTGTACAACCACTACAAGCGGGTCCAGGCGGGCGAGAACGGCGGCGCGAGCGGCCGTGACGACGCGATCGAGCTGGCGAAGTCCAACATCCTCCTGCTCGGCCCCACGGGCTCGGGCAAGACCCTCCTCGCGCAGACGCTGGCGCGCATGCTGAACGTCCCCTTCGCCATCGCCGACGCGACGGCGCTGACGGAGGCGGGCTATGTCGGCGAGGACGTCGAGAACATCCTGCTGAAGCTGATCCAGGCGGCCGACTACGACGTCAAGAAGGCCGAGACGGGGATCATCTACATCGACGAGATCGACAAGGTGGCCCGCAAGAGCGAGAACCCGTCGATCACTCGTGACGTGTCGGGCGAGGGCGTCCAGCAGGCCCTCCTCAAGATCCTCGAGGGGACGACGGCCTCGGTCCCGCCCCAGGGCGGTCGCAAGCACCCCCACCAGGAGTTCATCCAGATCGACACGACGAACGTCCTGTTCATCGTGGGCGGCGCCTTCGCCGGGCTGGAGAAGATCATCGAGTCGCGTGCCGGGGCGAAGGGCATCGGCTTCGGCGCCACGATCCTCTCCAAGCGCGAGCTGGAGTCCAAGGACGTCTTCGAGGACGTCATGCCGGAGGACCTGGTCAAGTTCGGCATGATCCCCGAGTTCATCGGCCGCCTCCCCGTGATCACGAGCGTCCACAACCTCGACCGCGAGGCCCTGCTCCAGATCCTGGTCGAGCCCCGCAACGCGCTCGTCAAGCAGTACCAGCGCCTCTTCGAACTCGACGGCGTGGAGCTGGACTTCGAGCGCGAGGCACTGGAGGCCATCGCCGACCAGGCGATCCTCCGCCAGACCGGCGCCCGGGGCCTGCGCGCCATCATGGAGGAGGTCCTCCAGGGCGTGATGTACGAGGTCCCGTCCCGCAAGGACGTCGCCCGCGTCGTCATCACCGCCGACGTGGTCCTCTCCAACGTCAACCCGACCCTGATCCCCCGGGACGCCCGGGGCCGGGGGTCCGGGGAGCAGAAGACGGCCTGACGCACGGACACGAGAAGGGGCCCCGGTCGACCGACCGGGGCCCCTTCTCGCGTTCCACGAACCACGTCAGGCCTTGACGCGGACCTCGTTGCGGAACTTCGCCGCCAGCTCGGCGTCCGCGTTCGGGTCGCCGCTGCGGCCCGCGGCCAGGGTGGCGATGTCCATCGGCATCACCATGCCGAGCGTGCTCTTGTCACCCCAGATGCAGACGTCGAACGTCATCTCCTTGGGACCGCCGGACGTGCTGTCGGGGTTCTCGCTCTTGATCTGCTGGCACTTGAGGACCGCGCCCTTGAGCGAGGCGGGCGTGTACTCCTTGGGCTCGCCCACCAGGCCGACGCCCTCGGTGCTGTCCTTGGAGCTTTCCTTCTTCATGTAGGCGAACATCGCGTCGACGGCCTTCTCGGGGTCGTCGATCGTCCCGTACACGCCGCCGAACTTGATCAGCTTCTTGCCCAGCGGATTGCTGTCGTCGCCGGACGTGTACTCGGCGCTGACGTCCTTGGGGTTGTGCACCCCCCACTTCTCGGCGTCCTTGAGGTCGCTGGACGTCATGGTGTCCGACTCGCCCTTGCCCTTCTTGTACTCCGTCAGCACCGTCTCCGGAGTCGTCAGCTTGTGCGGGCCGTCGTCCGCGACACCGCTGCTGCCGCCGTTTCCGCCCAGCACGAAGTACGCGCCCACCGCGATCGCCGCGACGACCGCCACCCCGCCGATGATCAGGCCCGTCTTCTTCTTCCCGCCGGCCGGCTGCGGCGGCTGGGGCACGGTGTACGGCTGCTGGCCGTAGGCGCCGGGCTGCTGGCCGTACGGGGCCGGCTGCTGCGGCACGCCCGCCTGCGGCGCCTGCTGCGGGTAGCCGTAACCCGGCTGCGGGGCCGGAGGGGCCTGCTGGGGATAGCCGTAGCCGGGCTGCGGAGCCTGCGGCTGCTGGCCGTAGGGGCCCGGCTGGCCGTACGGACCCGGCTGCCCCGGCTGGCCGTACGGACCCGGCTGCTGGGGCTGCTGGCCGTATGGGCCCGGCTGGTTGTTGCTCATTCCTGGGTTCCCCTCCAGATGTTTATATGTTCCTGTCATCCTGGCGCAGGCTCGGAAGGCGCACGGCACCGGGGGCCGCACCGTTACAGAACAAACGCGTTTCGGGACCACCCCGTGACACCTCTAAACTGACCCCCGTGACCGAGAACGCTCAGCAGCAGCCACCCGCGCCCGACTCCGAACTGCCGACCCAGTACGCGCCGGCCGATGTAGAGGGGCCGCTGTACGAGCGCTGGGTGGAGCGGGGTTACTTCGAGGCGGACGCGAAGAGCGACAAGCCGCCGTACACGATCGTCATCCCGCCGCCGAACGTCACGGGCAGCCTGCACCTCGGGCACGCCTTCGAGCACACCCTGATCGACGCGCTCACCCGCCGCAAGCGCATGCAGGGCTACGAGACGCTGTGGCAGCCCGGCATGGACCACGCCGGCATCGCCACGCAGAACGTCGTCGAGCGCGAGCTGGGGAAGGAAGGCAAGTCCCGGCACGACCTCGGCCGGGAGGCCTTCGTCGAGCGCGTCTGGCAGTGGAAGGGCGAGTCCGGCGGCCAGATCAGCGGCCAGATGCGCCGCCTCGGCGACGGCGTCGCCTGGTCGCGTGAGCGGTTCACCATGGACGAGGGCCTGTCCCAGGCCGTCCAGACCATCTTCAAGAGGCTCTACGACGACGAGCTGATCTACCGCGCCGAGCGCATCATCAACTGGTGCCCGCGCTGTCTGACGGCGATCTCCGACATCGAGGTCGAGTACCAGGACGACGACGGCGAGCTGGTCTCCATGAAGTACGGCGAGGGGGACGACACCATCGTCGTCGCCACCACCCGTGCCGAGACCATGCTCGGTGACACCGCCGTCGCCGTTCACCCCGAGGACGAGCGGTACAAGCACCTCGTCGGCAAGCTCATCAGGCTCCCCCTGACCGAGCGCTCCATCCCGGTCGTCGCGGACGAGCACGTCGACCCCGAGTTCGGCACCGGCGCCGTCAAGGTCACCCCGGCGCACGACCCGAACGACTTCGAGATCGGCCAGCGGCACGACCTGCCGTCCATCACCGTGATGGACGAGCACGCCGTCATCACCGTCCACGGTCCCTTCCAGGGCATGGACCGCCTGGAGGCCCGCTCGGCGATCGTCGCCGCGCTGCGCGCCGAGGGCCGGATCGTCGCCGAGAAGCGCCCCTACGTCCACTCCGTGGGCCACTGCTCGCGCTGCAAGACGACGATCGAGCCCCGCCTGTCGATGCAGTGGTGGGTCAAGGTCGGCCCGCTCGCGAAGGCCGCCGGCGACGCCGTCCGCGACGGCAAGGTCAAGATCCATCCGCAGGAGATGGAGAAGCGGTACTTCGACTGGGTCGACAACCTCCACGACTGGTGCATCTCGCGCCAGTTGTGGTGGGGCCACCGGATCCCGGTCTGGTACGGCCCGAACGGCGAGGTCGTCTGCGTCGGCCCGAACGACGAACCCCCGACCGGCGAGGGCTGGCACCAGGACACCGACGTCCTCGACACCTGGTTCTCCTCCGGCCTGTGGCCGTTCTCCACCCTCGGCTGGCCCGAACAGACCGAGTCGCTCGCGAAGTTCTACCCGAACTCCGTCCTGGTCACCGGCTACGACATCCTCTTCTTCTGGGTCGCCCGGATGATGATGTTCGGCCTGTACGCGATGGACGGCACCCCCCCGTTCCACACCATCGCCCTGCACGGCATGGTCCGCGACCAGTTCGGCAAGAAGATGTCCAAGTCCTTCGGCAACGCGGTCAACCCGCTGGACTGGATGGACAAGTACGGCTCCGACGCGCTCCGCTTCACCCTCGCGCGCGGCGCCAACCCGGGCGTCGACGTGCCGATCGGCGAGGACTGGGTCCAGGGCTCGCGCAACTTCGCCAACAAGATCTGGAACGCCACCCGCTTCGCCCTGATGAACGGCGCGACGGTGGAGGGCCCGCTGCCGGAGCCGTCGAAGATGTCGGCGACCGACCGCTGGATCCTCTCCCGCCTCAACTCCGTCATCGCCGAGGTCGACGCCTACTACGACGACTACCAGTTCGCCAAGCTCTCCGACGCCCTCTTCCACTTCGCGTGGGACGAGGTCTTCGACTGGTACGTCGAGCTGTCCAAGACCGTCTTCCAGGCGGGCGGCGAGCCGGCCGAGGTCAGCAAGCGGGTCCTGGGCGAGGTCCTGGACGTCACCCTCAGGCTGCTGCACCCGGTCGTCCCGTTCGTCACGGAGACCCTCTGGACGACGCTGACCGGCGGCGAGTCGGTCGTCATCGCCGAGTGGCCCGAGGACAGCGGCTTCCGCGACACCGTCGCCGAGCGGGAGATCGAGACCCTCCAGTCCGTCATCACCGAGGTCCGCCGCTTCCGCGCCGACCAGGGCCTCCAGCCCGGCCAGCGGGTTCCGGCCCGGCTGACCCTGGACGGTACGGCCCTCGCCCCGCACGAGGCCGCCATCCGCCAGCTGCTGCGCCTGCAGCCGGAGGGCGAGTCCTTCACGGCCACGGCCACCCTGCCGGTCGCCGGCGCCGAGGTCGCCCTCGACCTCTCCGGCACGATCGACGTCGCCGCGGAGCGCAAGCGGCTGGCGAAGGACCTGGCCGCCGCCGAGAAGGAGAAGGCCCAGGCCGACGCCAAGCTCGGCAACGAGGCGTTCCTGGCCAAGGCTCCGGAGAACGTGGTGGACAAGATCCGCACCCGGCTGGCCAAGGCCGAGGAGGACATCGCGCGGATCCAGGCCCAGCTCGAAAAGCTGCCGGCCGCGTGAGTGACCTGCGCGACCCGGCCGCGTCGAACGTCTGACGCGGCCGGGTCGCGTCGTTCCCTCCGAGGCCACCCCCCACCGACGCCGCGAAGCCCCCGCCCGCTCCGTAGACTGGCCCCGTGAGCGACAACTCCGGCACCGACCAGCCCGACCCCCTCGACTCCTTCGACGAGATCATCGAAGCCGAGACCACCCGCGACCCCGACCTCGCCGTGATCGAGGCCGGCAGCCGCACCCTGCGCACCCAGGGCGGGCAGCCGTACGCCGATGTGCCCGCGCGCCCGGAGGACCCGGAGGTCGACAAGGCCCTGCGCGAGGTCGAGGCGGAGCTGGCCACCCGGTGGGGCGAGACCAAGCTGGAGCCCTCGGTCTCCCGCATCGCCGCGCTGATGGACGTCCTGGGCGAGCCCCAGCGGTCGTACCCCTCGATCCACATCACGGGCACCAACGGCAAGACCTCCACGGCCCGCATGATCGAATCCCTGCTCGGCGCCTTCGAGCTGCGCACCGGCCGCTACACCAGCCCGCACGTGCAGTCGATCACCGAGCGGATCAGCCTGGACGGCGTCCCGATCTCCGCCGAGCGGTTCATCGAGACGTACCAGGACATCAAGCCGTACACCGAGATGGTCGACTCCGCGCAGGAGTACCGGCTGTCCTTCTTCGAGGTGCTCACCGGCATGGCGTACGCCGCCTTCGCCGACGCGCCCGTGGACGTCGCCGTCGTCGAGGTCGGCATGGGCGGTTCCTGGGACGCCACCAATGTGATCGACGGCGACGTCGCGGTCGTGACCCCCATCGCTCTGGACCACACCGACCGGCTCGGCGAGACCCCCGGGGAGATCGCCACCGAGAAGAGCGGCATCATCAAGCAGGACGCGACCGTCATCCTGGCCCAGCAGCCGGTGGACGCGGCGCAGGTGCTGCTGAAGAAGGCCGTCGAGGTGGACGCCACGGTCGCCCGTGAGGGGCTGGAGTTCGGCGTCGTCGCCCGACAGGTCGCCGTGGGCGGGCAGCTGCTCACGCTGCGCGGTCTCGGCGGCGAGTACCACGAGGTGTACCTCCCGCTGCACGGTGCCTACCAGGCGCACAACGCGGCCGTCGCGCTCGCCGCCGTCGAGGCGTTCTTCGGCGTCGGCGCGCAGCGCGCGGAGCCGCTGGACATCGACACCGTCCGCAAGGCCTTCGCGGCCGTCTCCTCCCCGGGCCGGCTGGAGGTCGTACGGCGCTCTCCGACGGTCGTGCTGGACGCCGCGCACAACCCGGCGGGCGCCGAGGCCACGGCCGAGGCCGTGCGGGAGGCGTTCGACTTCACCCGGCTCATCGGGGTCGTCGGCGCGAGCGGCGACAAGAACGTGCGGGGGCTGCTGGAGGCTTTCGAGCCGATCTTCGCCGAGGTCGTCGTCACCCAGAACTCCAGCCACCGCGCCATGGACGCGGACGAGCTGGCCGCGATCGCCGTCGAGGTGTTCGGCGACGAGCGGGTGCAGGTCGAGCCGCGGCTGCCGGACGCCCTGGAGGCCGCGATCACGCTGGCCGAGGAGGAGGGCGAGTTCGCCGGCGGCGGTGTCCTGGTCACCGGTTCCGTCATCACGGTCGGCGAGGCCCGGCTGCTGCTGGGGAAGGGCTGAGGTTTTCCGTGCGTACGCTCTGTGCATCGACCCTGATCGGCGAGTTCTTCGTGATCGGCTTCGCCGGGCTCGTCGCCATGAAGGATCCGGACCTGTCCACGTCGACGGTGTGGCTGGTCAGCGGTATCGCCATGCTGCTGTGCGTGCTGCTGTGCGGCATGGTGACCCGCCCCGGCGGGGTGGCCCTCGGCTGGGCCCTGCAGATCGCGCTGATCGCCTCCGGCGTCTTCGTCCCGACCATGTACTTCATGGGCGCGGTGTTCGCCGGGTTGTGGTGGGCATCGGTGCATTTCGGGAGAAAGGTGGACGAGGCGAAGGCCCGCTTCGCGGCTCGGGCGCAGTCCTCCTCCACCACGGCTGACGCTGCGTAACAGGGGTCCCGACACGCCCTGTAACCTCGTCCCACCGCACCCGCAAGCCGTGTAAGGAGCCCCTCGTGAGCCAGCGCACCCTCGTCCTCCTCAAGCCCGACGCCGTTCGTCGTGGCCTGATCGGCGAGATCATCAGCCGTATCGAGCGCAAGGCCGGCTGGCAGATCACCGCGCTGGAGCTGCGCACCCTGGACCGCGCCACGCTGGAGCAGCACTACGCCGAGCACGTCGGCAAGCCGTTCTACGAGCCGCTGGTCGAGTTCATGTCCTCGGGCGCGGTCGTCGTGCTGATCGTGGAGGGCGAGCGGGTGGTCGAGGGCGTGCGCCAGCTGGCCGGCCCGACCGACCCGATCGCCGCCGCGCCCGGTTCGATCCGCGGTGACTTCGGTGTGATCGTCCGCGAGAACCTGATCCACGCCTCCGACTCCGAGGAGTCCGCCGAGCGCGAGGTGAAGATCTTCTTCCCCGGCCGGGCGTGAGCCGCGGCGAGCCGCTTTCTCGCTAAATTTTCTGAATGGGCGTCAGCTCGCCTGCCGGTGCCTGACCAGGGGCGGCCGTTCATTTTCGGCCGTCCCTCGGCATATGTCTTGCCGATCGGGGGAACGCGTGCCTCCGATGGACCGTCTCCACAAGCGAGGCGGCACGCCATCTGGTGACAATGGCGGAGACCCTCGCGCAGTGTTCGCGCAGGCGCGTTTACGATGGAAGCCTTCGCGTCACAGCACCCGCCTCGCCGTCCTGACGTGCCCTCAAAGGCTCGGGAAGGCCAGATGAATCCGGATGGGGAACTCAATGTCGTTCATCGGCCGTGACATGGCTGTCGACCTCGGGACCGCCAACACGCTGGTGTACGTCAGGGGTCGCGGAATCGTGCTGAACGAGCCGTCCGTCGTGGCGATCAACACCAACACGGGCGGGATCCTCGCGGTCGGTGCCGAGGCGAAGAAGATGATCGGCCGGACGCCGGGCAACATCGTGGCCGTGCGCCCGCTCAAGGACGGCGTGATCGCCGACTTCGAGATCACCGAGCGGATGCTCCGCTACTTCATCCTGAAGATCCACAAGCGGCGGTACCTGGCCCGGCCGCGCGTCGTCGTCTGCGTGCCCTCGGGCATCACGGGCGTCGAGCGCCGCGCGGTCATCGAGGCGTCCTCCCAGGCCGGTGCCCGCCAGGTGCACATCATCGAGGAGCCCATGGCCGCCGCCATCGGCTCCGGTCTGCCGGTCCACGAGGCCACGGGCAACATGGTGGTGGACATCGGCGGCGGCACCACGGAGGTCGCGGTCATCTCGCTCGGCGGCATCGTCACCGCCCAGTCCATCCGTGTCGCCGGCGACGAGCTGGACAACGCGATCATCCAGTACATCAAGAAGGAGTACAGCCTCCTGCTGGGTGAGCGCACGGCGGAACAGATCAAGATCACGATCGGTTCGGCGTACGACCTCGACACGGACGAGCACACCGAAGTCCGCGGCCGGGACCTGGTGTCCGGGCTGCCGAAGACCGTCGTCATCTCGGCCGCCGAGGTGCGCAAGGCGATCGAGGAGCCGGTCAACGCGATCGTGGACGCGGTGAAGACCACCCTCGACAAGTGCCCGCCCGAACTGTCCGGCGACATCATGGACCGAGGCATCGTTCTGACCGGTGGCGGAGCCCTGCTGCGCGGGCTCGACGAGCGGCTGCGGCGGGAGACCGGCATGCCGATCCACATCGCCGAGGACCCGCTGGACAGCGTCGCGCTCGGCTCCGGGAAGTGCGTCGAGGAGTTCGAGGCGCTCCAGCAGGTTCTGGACGCCCAGCCGCGCAGATGACGCAACTCCTCGATTCCGCCGTACGAGATGTTCTCCTCTCGTGCGGCGGATCGTTGATATAGAGGCATAAGCTCCCCCAAATGGGCCTCTTCGGTTCACGCCGCACCATTCGCGTCTTCCGGGGGTCCCCGAATTCCTACTTGAGGAAGGGCACGGCCGCCGCACGTGAGGGACACGAAAGAGAGCCGGCTGCTCCTGGTCCTGCTGATCGCCATCGCGTTCGCGCTGATCACGGTGGACATCCGGGGAGGCCGGAACTCCCCGGTCGACGGCGCCCGGCACGCCGCCGCAGCGGTGTTCGGCCCGGTCGAGGACGGAATGTCCTCCGCGGTCGACCCGGTCGGCAACGCCGTCTCCGCGATCCGGGACTCCGGCAGCCGGCACGACCGGCTCGCCACGCTGGAGAAGGAGAACGCGGCCCTCAAGGCGAAGCTGGGCAGCGACGACCGCAACCGCAGCCGCCTCAAGCAGCTCGACAAACTGCTGAAGGTCGCCGGCGAGGGGCAGTACGGCATCAAGGGCGCCCAGGTCATCGCCATCGGGTCGGCGCAGGGCTTCTCCTGGACCATCACCATCGACGCCGGCGCGAACGACGGCATCAAGCGGGACATGACCGTCCTGAACGGCGACGGCCTGGTCGGCCGCGTCACCACCGTCGGTCCCGGCACCTCCACCGTGCTGCTCGCCAACGACCCCGACTTCACCGTCGGCACCCGCATGGAAGGCGACGACGAACTGGGCTTCGCCTCCGGACAGGGCGACCGCCCGCTGCGCGTGGAACTGCTCAACGGCAAGGCGGAGGTGAAGAAGGGCGACCGGCTCGTCACCTTCGGCTCCCAGGCCGACAAGCCGTTCGTGCCCGGTGTCCCGGTCGGTGTGGTCTCCCGCGTCGACCCCTCCGGCGGCGGCCTGACCCGCACCCTCTACGTCACCCCCTACGTCGGCTTCACCAAGCTCGACATCGTCGGCGTGGTCGTGGCGGCCCCGCAGCACGACCCGCGGGACACCGTGCTCCCGGCCAAACCGAAGCCGGTCCCGACGCCGACCGTGACCGTCACGGTCACCCCGTCGGCCGACGCCCCCGTCAGCGACCAGCAGCAGTAGGAGCCGAACCCCCATGCGTGTCAACCGGATCCTGCTCTCCACCGCGCTGGTCGTCGTGGCCCTGGTGATCCAGGTGAGCGTCCTCGCCCGCCTGCACCTGCCGGGCGCCGTCCCCGACCTGCTGCTGCTCACCGTCCTCGGCCTGGCGATGGTGTACGGCCATGTCGGCGGCGCCCTCGTCGGCTTCGGCGCCGGTCTGCTCGCCGACCTCGCCCCGCCCGCCGACCACGCCGCCGGCCGCTACGCCCTCGTCCTGTGCGTCACCGGCTACTTCGCCGGGCTGATCCGGCCGGAGAACGGCCGGCTGAAGTCGGTGACCGGCCCCATGGCCGTCGTGGTCGCCGCGGCCGTCGGCTCCACCCTGCTCTACGCCGGGGTGGGCGCCCTGGTCGGCGACACCGCCGCCCGGCACGTCGGGCTGACCGGGCTGCTGATCTCGGCCGCCCTGTACGACCTGCTCCTCGCCCCGTTCGTGGTGCCCGGGGTCATGTGGCTGGCCCGCCGCTCCGACAACGATCCCCTCACCGAGTCCGGTCCGGCGGCCAAGGCCGGCGACATCTCCTCCGGCTGGCTCTCCTCCGGCACCGGGCTGCGCGTCGGCGGCCAGCGCGGCGGCCTCGGCGGCCTGAAGGCCAAGGCCCGCAGCCGCTCCGCCCGGGTCGGCCGCATCAAGGGGGTCAAGCGGCTGTGAGCGCCGGGGAGTTCACCCGAACGGGGCAGCCTTCCCGGAACGCGGGTTCACAGGCCGGTCGTTCATCATGCGTACGCACGCCAGGCGGTCGCACGCACGTCCTGCGCGCACAGACGTCCGCGCACTGAGAGGGGGAGACAGCCGCAGTGACCAACATTCCCGAGACCGGTCGGACCCCACGGATCCAGATCCGGCTCGTCGTGATCCAGATCCTCGTCCTCTCCCTGCTCGGCACGCTCGGCGGCCGGCTGTGGTACCTGCAGATCAGGCAAGGCGCCGAATACCAGAAGGAGGCGTCCGGCAACCACGTCCAGCAGGTCGTCGACCCCGCCGTGCGCGGCGACATCCTGGACGCCCGCGGCGTGCCCCTCGCGGACAACGAGACCCGCCTGGTGGTCTCCGCCTCCCGCACCGACCTGCTGAAGCAGAAGGACGACGGCAAGGCCGTCCTCACCAAGCTGGCCGGCGTGCTCCGCATGCGCCCCGAGGACGTCATGCAGAAGGTCCGGCTGTGCGACGCCAAGACCCCCCAGCCCTGCTGGAACGGCTCGCCGTACCAGCCGATCCCCATCACCGACGAGGCCACGGCCAAGCAGGCCCTGCAGATCCGTGAGCGCTCCGAGGACTTCCCCGGCATCACGGCCGAGCCCGAGGCCGTCCGGCGCTACGCGGGCCCGGGCAAGTCCAACACCGCGCAGGTGCTCGGCTATCTCTCGCCCGTCACCGACGACGAGATCCAGAAGGCCAAGGACACCGACTCGCCGTACCTGCGCTCCGACATGGTCGGCCGCTCCGGCCTGGAGCGGACGTACGACAAGATGCTGCGCGGCAAGGCCGGCGTCACCCGCTACGAGGTCGACAACCTCGGCCGGGTCATCGGCAAGGCCGAGTCGGACGCGGCCGAGGCGGGTTCGAACCTGGTCACCAGCATCGACTCCCGGGTCCAGCGGGTCGCCGAGTACGAACTGAACAAGGCGATGAAGGTCGCCCGCCAGCAGTTCGACAAGATCACCGGCGAGAACTACAAGGCGGACTCCGGCGCCGTCGTGGTGATGGAGGCCAAGACCGGCCGGATCGTCGCCATGGCCTCGGCACCCACCTACGACCCGAACGTCTGGGTCGGCGGCATCTCCGCCAAGGACTACAAGGCCCTCACCGGCAAGGACTCCGACTACCCGCTGCTGAACCGGGCCATACAGGGTCAGGCCGCACCCGGCTCGACGTTCAAGGTGGTCTCCACGGCCGGCGCGGTCGAGGCCGGCTACCCCTTCGACGGCCGCTACCCGTGCACCAGTTCCTACTCGGTGGGCGGTCAGGTCTTCAAGAACTTCGAGGGCGAGAACTTCGGCCCCATCTCCCTCGGCCGCGCCCTGGAGGTCTCCTGCGACACCGTCTTCTACGGCCTCGCCGACAAGGAGTGGAAGCGCGACGGCGGCATCAACCCCAAGAAGGGCCAGCCGAAGGACTACTTCTACAAGGCCGCCCACCAGTTCGGCCTCGGCAAGGAGACCGGCATCGACCTGCCCAACGAGGTCACCGGCCGGGTTCCGGACCGCCAGTGGAAGCTGGACTACTGGAAGGCCAACAAGGACGCCTGGTGCAAGACCGGCAAGAAGGACGGCTCCTACGTCGAGAAGATCGCCTACGAGAACTGCCTCGAAGGCAACAAGATGCGCGAGGGTGACTCGATCAACTACTCCATCGGCCAGGGTGACACCCTCGTCACCCCGATCCAGGAGGCCGTGATCTACGGCGCCGTCGCCAACGGCGGCACGATGTACCAGCCGACCATCGGCAAGGCGATCATCAGCGCCGACGGCAAGACCGTCCAGGAGATCAAGCCGAAGAAGAGCGGCAAGCTGCCGGTCAGCCAGGCCACCCTCAAGGGCATGGACGACGCCTTCGCGGGTGTCATCACCCGCGGTACGGCGGCCTGGAAGTTCGGCGGCTGGCCGCAGGCCAAGATCCCGCTGCACGCCAAGACCGGTACGGCGGAGGTCTACGGCAAGCAGACCACGTCCTGGCTGGCCACGTACTCCAAGGACTACACGGTGATCATGACGATCGCCCAGGCCGGTACGGGTTCCGGCGCCTCCGGTGAGGCCGTGCGCAACATCTACAGCGCGCTCTACGGCGTCCAGGGCGACGGCTCCGTCGACGACAAGCGGGCACTGCTGCCCGAGCCGCAGAAGGGCCTGCCCAAGGTCCGCACGGACGGCACCATCGCCGCCCCGAAGATCACCGGAGACCCGGCGAAGGACGCCGAGGCCGCCCAGAAGAACAACCCCACCAACGACGACGACCAGCAGCCCGCGGGTACCACGGCCTCGCCCACCCCGGGCAACCGCGACACCCGCCGGCGCCGCGGGCACCGCCCGAGGGGAAGCCGGAGGATGCCCTCATGACCGGCGCGAACAGCTTCTCCGTCTCCGGGTACGGCCCCGAGCGGGCCGGCTGGACCAGGATCTTCGCCCGCGACTCGCTCACCCGCCGGCTGGACTGGCCGATGCTGTTCGCGGCCACCGCCCTGTCCCTGCTGGGCTCGCTGCTGGTGTTCTCGGCGACCCGCAACCGCACCGAGATCAACCAGGGCGACCCATACTTCTTCCTGGTCCGGCACCTGATGAACCTCGGCATCGGGATCGCCCTGATGATCGGCACGCTCTGGCTCGGCCACCGGGCCCTGCGCAACGCCGTGCCGATCCTCTACGGCCTGTCGGTGCTCCTCGCCCTGGTGGTCCTCACCCCGCTCGGCGCGACCATCAACGGCCAGCGGAACTGGCTCGTCATCGGCGGCTTCTCGCTCCAGCCCGCCGAGTTCCTCAAGGTCACCATCATCCTGGGCATGGCCATGCTGCTGTCCGCGCGGGTGGACGCGGGCGACAAGCCGTACCCCGACCACCGGACCGTGTTCCAGGGCCTGTGCCTGGCCGCCGTACCGATCATGATCCTGCTGCTCATGCCGGACCTCGGCTCGGTGCTGGCCATGGTCGCGATCATCCTGGGCGTGCTGCTCGCCTCCGGCGCCTCCAACCGCTGGGTCTTCGGCCTCCTGCTGACCGGGGTGATCGGCTGCGTGGCCATCTGGCAGCTGCACATCCTGGACGAGTACCAGATCAACCGGTTCGCGGCCTTCGCCAACCCCGACCTGGACCCGGCGGGCGTCGGCTACAACACCAACCAGGCCCGGATCGCCATCGGCTCCGGCGGGCTCACCGGGGCCGGGCTCTTCCACGGCTCGCAGACGACCGGCCAGTTCGTGCCCGAGCAGCAGACCGACTTCGTGTTCACGGTCGCGGGGGAGGAGCTGGGCTTCGTCGGCGCCGGCCTGATCATCTTCCTGCTCGGCGTCGTCCTGTGGCGCGCCTGCCGGATAGCGCGTGACTCCACCGAGCTGTACGGGACGATCGTCGCCGCCGGGATCGTGGCCTGGTTCTCCTTCCAGTCCTTCGAGAACATCGGCATGACCCTCGGCATCATGCCGGTCACCGGTCTGCCCCTGCCGTTCGTCTCGTACGGCGGCTCGTCGATGTTCGCGGTGTGGGTCGCGGTGGGGCTGTTGCAGTCGATCAAGGTCCAGCGGCCGATGTCGGCGTGACGCCCACGACGTGGCGCGCGGACGTTCACCGGGTGGACGGCGCGGTTCTTCCGGCCATTCACCCGGGGCGGCCACTGCCGTACCGGCCTTGCGCGCACTAGATTCGGTGCATGGCGGATGCGAAACGCGAGATCGAGCGCAAGTACGAATCCGATGAGAGCGGGCTGCCCGACCTGACCGGTGTCGGCGGGGTGGCCGCGGTCCTCGACAAGGGCCTGGTCGACCTGGACGCCACCTACTACGACACCGCCGACGAACGCCTGGCCGCGGCCGCGCTGACCCTGCGCCGCCGCACCGGCGGCTCGGACGCCGGCTGGCATCTGAAGTTCCCGGTCGCCCCCGGCGTCCGCGACGAGATCCGGGCCCCGCTCTCCGACACCGTCCCGGAGGAGATCGCCGCCCTGGTCCGCTCCCGGGTCCGGGACCGCGCACTGGTCCCCCTGGTCCGGCTGCGCTCCGCCCGCGATGTGCGGCACCTGGTCGACGCCGAGGGCGCCCTGCTGGCCGAGGCGAGCGTCGACACCGTGACCGCCGAGCGGCTCACCGGCACGGGCAGGACCGCCCAGTGGACCGAGATCGAGGTGGAGCTGGCCGACGGCGGCGACCCCGCCCTCCTCGACCAGCTGGAGAAACGCCTGCGCAAGGCGGGCGTACGGCCGTCGAAGTCGCCGTCGAAGCTGGCCCGGGCGCTGGAGCAGACCGGCGGCCGGAAGCACGGCTCCGCGCGGCGCGCCAAGCCCGTGACCGCCGGCGACCACGTCCTCGCCTATGTGCGCGAGCAGCGCGAGGCGATCCTCGGACACGACCCGGGCGTCCGCCGGGACCTGCCGGACTCCGTCCACCAGATGCGGGTGGCCACCCGCCGGATGCGCAGCGCCTTCCGCACCTTCGGCACGGTCCTCGACCCCGCCGTCACCGACCCGATCGCCACCGAGCTGAAGTGGCTGGCGGGCGAGCTGGGCCTGGACCGCGACCAGGAGGTGCTGGCCGAACGGCTGATCACCCAGCTCGACGAGCTGCCGCCCGCCCTGGTCGCGGGCCCCGTCCACCAGCGGCTCACCGCCTGGGCGAGCGCCCGGCACGGCAGCGCCCGCGGCCGGCTCGTCGGGATCCTGGACTCCACCCGCTATCTGACCCTGCTCGACACCCTGGACGCCCTGCTCGCCGACCCGCCGCTCGGCGACGCGGCCGCCCGCAAGCCGGAGAAGGCGCTCACCAAGGCCGTACGCAAGGACTTCGCCAAGGTCTCCCGCCTGGTCACCGAGGCGCTCGACCTGCCACCCGGCCAGGACCGCGACATCGCCGTCCACGCGGCCCGCAAGAAGGCCAAGCGCACCCGGTACGCGGGCGAGGCGGCCGTCCCCGCCCTCGGCGGTCCCGCCAAGTCCCTCGCCAAGTCCATGAAGTCCCTGACCAGCCTGCTCGGCGAGCACCAGGACAGCGTCATGGCCCGCCGCACACTGCGCGAGCTGTCGGCGGTGGCGCACGCGGCGGGGGAGAACGGGTTCACGTACGGGGTGCTGTACGCCGGGGAGGAGGCGCGCGCGGCGTCCGTGGAGGCGGACCTGCCGGGTCTGTGGAAGAAGATCGGGACGGGCGAGCCGTTCTGAGCGTGCGGGGGAGTCCGCCGGGCGGGTTACGCTTGATGGTCACCCCTGTCAGCTCACGAAGGTTCGCGAGATGCCTGCCGAAGCCGCCGAGTCGGTGTTCCCGCAGCTCGAAGCACTGCTCCCGCATGTGCAGAAGCCCATCCAGTACGTCGGCGGAGAGCTCAATTCCACCGTCAAGCCGTGGAACGAGTGCGATGTCCGCTGGGCGCTCATGTACCCGGACGCGTACGAGGTCGGACTGCCCAACCAGGGCGTCATGATCCTCTACGAGGTGCTCAACGAACAGGAGGGCGTCCTCGCCGAGCGCACCTACAGCGTCTGGCCGGACCTGGAGGCGCTGATGCGAGAGCACGGCGTCCCGCAGTTCACGGTGGACAGCCACCGCCCGGTGAAGGCCTTCGACGTGTTCGGCCTCAGCTTCTCCACGGAGCTGGGCTACACGAACATGCTGACCGCCCTGGACCTGGCCGGCATCCCGCTGGAGTCCAAGGACCGCACCATCGACGACCCGATCGTGCTCGCGGGCGGCCACGCCGCCTTCAACCCGGAGCCGATCGCGGACTTCATCGACGCGGCGATCATCGGCGACGGCGAGCAGGCCGTGCTGGACATGACGCGGATCATCAAGGAGTGGAAGGCGGAGGGCCGTCCCGGCGGCCGCGAGGAGGTCCTCTTCCGCCTGGCGAAGACGGGCGGGGTGTACATCCCGGCGTTCTACGACGTCGAGTACCTCCCCGACGGCCGTATCGCCCGTGTCGTCCCCAACAAGTCGGGCGTCCCGTGGCGGGTCTCCAAGCACACGGTGATGGACCTGGACGAGTGGCCGTACCCCAAGCAGCCCCTCGTCCCCCTGGCCGAGACGGTCCACGAGCGCATGTCGGTGGAGATCTTCCGCGGCTGCACCCGCGGCTGCCGCTTCTGCCAGGCCGGCATGATCACCCGCCCCGTCCGTGAGCGCTCGATCACCGGCATCGGCGAGATGGTCGAGAAGGGCCTCAAGGCGACCGGCTTCGAGGAGGTCGGCCTTCTCTCCCTGTCCTCCGCGGACCACTCGGAGATCGGCGACATCGCCAAGGGCCTGGCGGACCGCTACGAGGAAGACAAGATCGGCCTCTCGCTGCCCTCCACCCGCGTCGACGCCTTCAACGTGGACCTGGCGAACGAGCTGACGCGCAACGGCCGCCGCTCCGGCCTGACCTTCGCCCCCGAGGGCGGCTCCGAGCGCATGCGCAAGGTCATCAACAAGATGGTCTCGGAAGAGGACCTCATCCGGACCGTCGCGACGGCCTACGGCAACGGCTGGCGCCAGGTGAAGCTGTACTTCATGTGCGGTCTGCCGACGGAGACGGACGAGGACGTCCTGCAGATCGCCGACATGGCGATGCACGTGATCCAGAAGGGCCGCGAGGTGTCGAAGTCGAACGACATCCGCTGCACCGTCTCGATCGGCGGTTTCGTCCCGAAGCCCCACACGCCCTTCCAGTGGGCCCCGCAGCTCTCCGCCGAGGAGACGGACGCCCGCCTGGAGAAGCTTCGCGACAAGATCCGCGGCGACAAGAAGTACGGCCGCTCGATCGGTTTCCGCTACCACGACGGCAAGCCCGGCATCGTCGAGGGCCTGCTCTCCCGTGGCGACCGCCGCATCGGCGCGGTCATCCGAGCCGTGTACGAGGACGGCGGCCGCTTCGACGGCTGGCGCGAGCACTTCTCCTACGACCGCTGGATGGCCTGCGCGGACAAGGCGCTCGCCCCCTTCGGCGTGGACGTCGACTGGTACACCACCCGCGAGCGCGCCTACGAGGAGGTCCTCCCCTGGGACCACCTCGACTCCGGCCTCGACAAGGACTGGCTCTGGGAGGACTGGCAGGACGCCCTCGACGAGACCGAGGTCGAGGACTGCCGCTGGACCCCGTGCTTCGACTGCGGTGTGTGCCCGCAGATGGACACGTCCATTCAAATCGGCCCGACCGGCAAGAAGTTGCTTCCGCTGACGGTCAAGAACGCCGGTCCGACGCCGGCTGCGAGCGGTCACTCGCACTGAGGTGGGCGAGGCGCTCGGCCTCGCTCCGGCGCCGCTGTCGGCCGCTCCCCCGGGGGTGTACGCCTGTTCGTCGAGGTGGTCGGACAGGAGGGGGTGCGGCCGCCCCGGACGGGCAAGGTGCTCGACCGGCGCGGCAGCCGCTCCGGCCGTCGCCGCGGCGGCGCGGGTTCCGGCAGCTGAGCCCCTTGTTATTCGGTGGCCTCGACGCTCGCCGAGTGCTGCCCCCGGCCGACCGGCTTCTTGACTCGGTCGGACTCGTCCTGCACGAGCAGGGAAAGCAGGGAGGCCACGGGGAGACCGGCCTCTGCCGGGTGGCGCAGCACCTTGTCCGGTTCGATGCGGTAGGTGTTCACGCGTCCGTCGCGGGTGTGGGACAGGTAACCGTCCTGCTCGAGATCGGAGATGATCCGTTGGACGGCACGTTCCGTGAGCCGGCAGTGGGCGGCGATGTCGCGGATCCGGATGTTCGGGTCGTCGGCGATGGCCGCCAGTACCCGCGCGTGGTTGGTGACGAACGTCCATCCGGTGTGAGATTCAGGCACTCCAACCATGCTCCGCATTCTAGAGGGCACCATTGCCAGACCCAAGATACGTGACATACTTTTCCGGTAATCGTTGACCTGTTCCCATGGGGAAGAGCACAGAAGGGACCGGAGGTGTCCTGGGACGAGGCCGCCATGCCAAGGCTCACGAGCGGTGCCGACGGGGAGCCGTCGCCGAGACGGGCCGACGAACGCGCCCCGGACGGGGACGGGGTGACGCAGTACGGATGGCGCGGTGCCTGGGTCGTCGTCGCGCGGGGCTCCTACGACCTGCAAACGATCAAGCCTCTCGCGGACGCGTTGGGCGCCGCGGCCGAGCAGCACGCGAAGGTGGTCCTGGACGCCTCCGGTGTCGACTTCGCGGACTCGACGCTCCTGAATCTGCTGATCCGCGCCCACCGGGCGGGAACCCTGCGTATCGCCGCGCCGCCACCGCAGTTGCGGCGGCTCTGTGCGCTCGCCGGAGTCGACACCCTCTTGGAGACACGCCCGACCGTGGAGGCCGCCGCCGTCTCCTGAACCGTCCCGCGAAGCGTGCCGGCCTGCGCGGCCGCGCGACTGCCGTCGCGCCGGTGGTCACGGCCTCTCCTCCGGGCATCCGCCGGGGCGCGCGTCGGCGAGGATCATGGCCACGTCGTCCGTCAGGTCGCCCCCGGTGTGGCGGACCAGCGCGTCGTGCAGCAGTCCCAGGAACGCCGGTGGCGGGATGTCGGCGCGTATGCCTTCCATGGTCTCCGGCAGCGCGAAGAACTCGCCGTCGCGGTCGCGGGCCTCGACGACCCCGTCGGTGTACAGCAACAGACGGTCGCCGGGGACGAAGGGATAGCTCTCCGGCTTGGCGGGGAGGTCGGCGACGAGGTCCTCGAGCCCGAGCGGCGGCAACGGCCAGGGCGGCACCAGCGGCGTCGCCCTGCCCCGGTGCAGCAGCAGGGGCGGCGGGTGCCCGCGGTTGACCAGCTGGACCACGGGTTCGTCCGGCACCTGGGCGATGAGCGCCGTGATGAACCCTTCCAGCAGGACCTCCTCCTCGAACGCGCCCGGTACGGCGACCTCCCGGCGCAGCGCGGCCCCGCAGCGGTTCATGACCTCCACGAGTTCGTCCTCGTAGTGCACGGCTTCCCGGAACGCACCCAGCACCACCGCGACGGCTCGCACCGCGGCCAGCCCCTTGCCCCGGACGTCCCCCACGATCATCCGTACCCCGTAGGGCGTCTCCACGGCTTCGTACAGGTCGCCGCCCACCCGTGCGCCCGTGCCCGCCGCCAGGCACAGGCTGCCCGTCGCCAGGGGGCCCAGGCGCGCGGGCACGGGCCGCAGCACGACCTCCTGGGCCGCGACGGCGATCCGGCGGACCTGGTCCAGCTCGCGCTGTGTGCGCGTCTGCACGGCGCTGCTCGTGATGAAGCCGGCCACGGCGACGAGGCCCAGAGCCAGGAGGTTCGTGTAGACCTGAAGGGTGCCCCATGCCTCGTTCCAGGTCGCGGTGGTCGCACTGATCGCCAGCGCCAGAGCCGTCGCCGCGGCGGTGCCCTTCGGCCCCATCGTCACCGCCGCGAGCGCCGGAACCCCGGTGAGCAGGGGGCCGGTGTAGAGGAAGTGCGCAGGCGTGAGTTCGATGACCAGAACGGCCAGCGCGATCAAGAAGGGCACACACTGCATCAGTGCGAAGAGGACCCGGCTGTGACCGCCTGCTCCTGGCCGCGGGGGTGAGCGCACGAGCGACCTCATGCACCCAGCCTGCCTCGCCGGAGCCCACGGCTCCACTCGCGGCGGGCCCCGGGGCGCCCTGGTGACCGTCCGGGATCCGCGTCGGCCGGTCCGGCCGCCCGGACGGAGGAGGGGGCGCGATCAGCCGGCGCCCTGAAGGGGGCCGGCCGTGGACGCGTACCCGCTGATCGAGAACCACGGCCCCACCGGTGACCCGGGGACCGCGGCGCCGGTGACGGCGACGCGCTCGATGCAGCCCGCCCGCGCACGTCCACCGCCGGTCGCATCACGCCCGACGGCCCGATGCGGGGCTCGGCGCGACCATCTCGGGCCGTACGCCGAGGGGTTCGGGCTGACGGACCGCCAGCTCGGCGGTGTCCCGCGGGCGTTCACCCGCCTCGCGCCGCCGAAGCGGTGGAACCCCGTGGACACCGGGCAGGTGCCGGCCGTGGCGCCCATCGGCGGGACGTCCCCTTCCGAAGTGCGGGGGGCAGGGGTGCCGGATAGGCTTTCCACAGCAACGTGAGGTTCTCCAGACGGTTCGCGGACGCCCGTCGCCTTACCGCGAACGCGAGGATCCCTACCCTGTGCGGAGACCCTGCGAGCGCGGTGCCCCCTCGCCGTCGGCCAGGACGGGGGCCACGGTCACGTCCTCTCCCGAGCCCCTCTCACGCGCTGTGCGCACCGGAGTGGGCGCCGGCTTCTGGGCCCGCGGTTCTGCAGCGGAGGCCGGGATGAGAGTTGTCGTTGATCTTTCCCGATGCCAAGGGTACGCACAGTGCGCGTTCCTGGCACCGGACGCGTTCCGGATGCACGGCGAAGAAGCGCTGATGTACGACCCGAACCCCGACGACGTGCAACGCGCCCAGGTGCTGCGGGCCGCGGCGGCCTGCCCGCTCCAGGCGATCCTGGTCGACCAGTTGGAGGGACGGCGGGCACCGGCGGAGGTGTCGCCGTCGTGACCAGCGCCGAGAACCTGCGCGCGTTCAAACGCGAGGGCCGCATCGTGGTGGTGGGGGCGTCCCTCGCCGGACTGCGGGCCGCGGAGACCCTGCGCGACGAGGGGTTCACCGGATCGCTGACCATGATCGGTGACGAGCTGGGCGAGCCCTACGACCGGCCGCCTCTGTCCAAGCAGGTGCTGACCGGCTGGGTGCCCGCCGACGGCACCAAGCTGCCGCGACGGCGGGAGATCGACGCGCAGTGGCTGCTGGGCGTCCCCGCCAGTGGACTCGACCTGGGGGCGAACCAGGTGCGGCTCGCCGACGGACGCGAGATCCCCTTCGACCGGGTGCTGATCGCCACCGGAGTACGGGCCCGCCCCTGGTTCGTCGAGAGCGAGGCGGCCCTGGACGGGGTGTTCGTCGTCCGTACCCGCGAGCATGCCGAGGGGCTGCGGCGGGCCCTCGCCGCCGGCCCCCGCCGCGTCCTGGTCATCGGGGCCGGGTTCACCGGCTCCGAGATCGCCTCCGTCTGCCGGGAACGCGGCATCCCGGTGACCGTCGCCGAACTCGCGGCGGCCCCGTTGGTCGGCGCGCTCGGCGCCATGATCGGTGAGGTCGCGGCGGACATGCAGCGCGCTCACGGTGTCGACCTGAAGTGCGGTGTCAAGGTCACCCGGCTGGAGGGCGACGCGCGGGGGCACTTCCGCCGGGCCCATTTCGACGACGGCACCACGATCGACGCCGACGTGGCGGTGGTGGCGCTCGGCGGCATCCGCAACACCGAGTGGCTGCGGGACTCGGGCCTCGCGGCGGGGGTCTGGGGGATCGCCTGCGACACGGGCTGCCGTGCCCTCGACCTCAACGGCCTGATCACCGACGACATCTTCGTCGCCGGGGACGTCGCACGCTGCCCGAACCCGGTCTACGAGTACCGGCTCATCTCGCTGGAGCACTGGGCCAACGCCGTGGAGCAGGCCGAGGTCGCGGCGCACAACATGGTCAGCGCCCAGGCGGACCGCTGGCCCCACCTGTCCCTGCCGGTGTTCTGGTCGATCCAGTTCGGCGTCAACATCAAGTCCGTCGGGGTGCCGACCTTCGCCGACGAGGTGGTCGTCACCCAGGGGTCGGTGCCCGACCACCGTTTCGTCGCCGCGTACGGCTACCGGGGCCGCGTCACCGCGGCGGTGAGCTTCGACAACGCGAAGTGGCTGGACCACTACCGGCGGCTGATCGAGACGGCCGCTCCCTTCCCGCCTCCCTGCCCCACCCCCGACCAGCCGGCCGACACGAAGCCGGTGCCCGTCGACTTCCCCGGCCCCGCACTGCTCGCCCAGGGAGCCACCGTGGTCGTCACCGGCCATGACCCGAGCGAGCGGCGGGTCACGGCCGCGCGGCAGCACCACCGGTAGGAGGGACAGCGAGATGACCACGACCGAGTCGCCCGACACGCTGCGCCGGATCCTCGACTACTCCTCCCGGGCCGATCCGTACCCCCTCTACGCCGAGCTGCGCGACACACCGGTGGCTCCGCAGGCGGACGGCAGCTACGTCATCAGCACCTACCGCGAACTCTCGGACATCCTGCACAATCCGCACCTGAGTTCGGACGTCCGCAATCTGTCGCGTCCGATGGAGTCGTTCGAGCGGCCCGGCACGCCGCCGTTCATCAACCTCGACCCGCCCGAGCACGACCGTCTGCGGCGTATGGCGATGCGCCACTTCGGCCCCCCGCACCGCCCGGGGCTGGTGACGGGCATGGAAGGCGACCTGCGCGCCGTCGTCGGCAGCCTGATCGACGGCTTCGAGGGAAAGGAACGGATCGACATCGTCGACGACTTCGCCTACCCGTTCCCCGTCACGGTGATCTGCCATCTGCTCGGCGTGCCACGCGAGGACGAACCCCGGTTCCACGGCTGGGTGGACGCGCTCGTCAACTCGATCGACTACGACCCCGAGACCGATCCGAAGGAGAAACTGGAGAACGGCATCCAGGCCCGCGAGGACCTGCGGCGGTATCTCGGCGGGCTGCTGGAGCGACGCCACGGACGGTCGGGGGACGACCTGCTGACCCGGCTGGCCAACGACGACGGTCCGGACGGGCGGATGACCGACGAGGAGATCGTCGCCACGGCCAACCTGCTGCTGATCGCCGGTCACGAGACCACCGTCAACCTCATCACCAACGGCATGCTCACGCTGCTGCGCCACCCGCACGAGCTGCGGCGGCTGCGCGACCGACCGGACCTGGTCGTACCGCTGGTCGAGGAGCTGCTGCGCTACGAGCCCCCGTGCACATCATTCCCTGGCGGGCGGCGTACAGCGACATCGACGTCGGCGGCACCGTCATCCCCCAGGGCGCACGGATCATGCTCATGCTCGCCTCGGGCAGCCGCGATCCACAGCGCTTCCACGATCCCGACCGCTTCGACCCCGATCGGCGCGACAACCAGCACCTGGGCTTCGGCAGCGGCATCCACCTGTGCTTCGGCGGGCCGATGGCCCGACTGGAGACCCAGATCGCGCTGACCGAACTGGTACGCCGTCTCCGGGGGCCCCGGCTGGTCGCCGATCCGCCGCCGTACCGCCCCAGCCCCATTCTCCGCGGCCCGATCCACCTGCAGGTCGAGCGGAGCGAAGACTGACGCCGGTCGACGCGGCCCACCGGGCGGGTAGCGCCCGCACGACGCCGGGCGCCCCCCGGGACCGCGGCGGCACGGCAGGAGACGAGGGGGTGGCCGCACGACGGACGGGAGGAGCCGCCATGGCTCGGCAGACGGAGACGAAAGCCCAGGCCCGCAAGCCCGTCAGCACGGGCGGCGTCTTCCTCTCCTTCGCCCCGTGGATCACCTTCGGCGTGGTCGCCGGCCCCAGCACCTGGGAGTACGCGGCCCTCGCCGCCCTGGTCGCCTCCGTCGTCCTGTCGGGACAGGACCTGCTGCACGGCAGGCTCCGCATCCTCGACATGACCGGCATCGTGTTCTTCGCCGTGCTCTCGGTCCTCGCGCTGGCCCTCGACCGCGGGCAGCTCGACTGGCTGGAGAAGTACGCCCAGGTCGTCTCCAACGGGCTGGTGGCCGTCATGGCGCTCGGATCGCTGCTCGCCGACCCGTTCACCGCGCAGTACGCCCGGGAGTCGACACCGCGCGAGCTGTGGGACTCGCCCGTCTTCCGGCACATCAACAAGGTGCTCACGGCACTGTGGGGCGGGGCCTTCGCCCTGATGACGGTCTCGACCTGGCTGGCCGTCCGGTACCCCGCCCAGGACGACTGGTTCAACTGGGTCGTCCCCATCGCCCTGCTGGTCGTCGCGGTGAAGTGCACGGAACGCTATCCGGACTCCTACAAGGCACGCGTGAGACGGGCGGCCCCGGCGAGGCACGCGTGAGACGGGCGGCCTCGGCAAGGCACGCATGGGACCGGCGGATCCGGCGAGGGACGCACGAGACACCCGGATCGGCCAGGGAAGCCTGACGTGGGACGCCTGACTCCGGCGGCTCCGGAAAGGCTTGCCTGAGATGGCCGGATCCGAACGGGCGGCCCCTGCGTCTACCCCTGTATGGACCTGCAGAAGCCGCCGCCCCCACCGCAACAGCCCGAGGGCTGCCTAGTCGTCGCCATCCGCCTTCCGCTGCGGATCGTCGTCCTGGTGCTGGTCGTGCCGGTGCGGATGGCGTGGGACGCGCTCGTCGTCGCCGGGCGGTTCCTGCGGGACACCCTGCTCAGGCCGCTCGGACGGGCACTGCTGTGGGTCGGCAGGGCCCTGTTCGTCTGGCCGTTCGTGGCCCTGTGGAGGTACGTCCTGGTCCCCGTCGGCAGGGCGCTCGCCTGGCTCGGCGAGGTCCTCGTCGTCGTACCGGCGGTGTGGTTCCACCGGTACGTCCTCACCCCCCTCGGGCACGCCGTCGCCTGGCTGGCGCGCGGAGTGGGCGCCGGGCTCGGCTGGGTGTACGCGCGTGTGCTGTGCCCCGTCGGGCATGCGCTGACCTGGTTGCTGCGGGGCATCGGCATGGTGCTGGCCGCCGTCGGGATCGGGGTGTACACGGCCTTCGCCTGGCTGGCGCGGTATCTCCTCGTCGTCCCCGCGCGCTGGCTGTACACCTGGGTCCTCGCGCCCGTCGGCCGGGCCGTCGCCTGGTGCGCCCGGGGCCTCGGCCACCTGCTGGGACTGCTCGTCACCGGGGTCGGCCTGGCCCTGTACTGGACCGCCCGCGTCCTGTTCGTGCTGCCCGCGCTCGCGCTGTGGCGCTGGGTCCTCGCGCCCGTCGGCCGGTTCCTCGCCTTCCTCGCGCGCGAGGTGGGGGAGGCCCTCGGACACGCCTGGCGGGTCGCCGGGCGGATCTCCCGGGCCGTCGGCCGGGCCCTCGCAACCCTCTTCCGGTGGATCTTCGTGGAACCCGTGCGCTGGGTCTACCGCACCGTCCTCACCCCCGTCGGGCACGCCGTACGGAACACCGTCCTGCGGCCCGTCGCCACGGGCATGCGCGCGGTGGGACGGGTCACCCGCGAGGCGCTGGCCTCGGCCCGTGACACCGTGCGGCAGGCCCGCGCGGACTTCCGGCGGATGCTGCTCGGCGAGCCCCGGCAGCCCGTTCCGGTGGACCGGCGGGAACCCTCGCCCCACGACACACGTACTCTTGGTAGGAGTACGACCGCTCTCACGAAGGACTAGGACACTGGGCAAGCGACAGCCCGAAGGCCCGCCGCCCGCACCCGCGGTGCAGCGCATCCGACTGCGCTACACCAAGCGCGGCCGCCTGAGGTTCACCAGCCACCGAGACTTCCAGCGCGCCTTCGAGCGTGCGCTGCGCCGCGCCGAGGTGCCCATGGCGTACTCGGCGGGGTTCACGCCGCACCCGAAGGTGTCGTACGCCAATGCCGCACCCACCGGCACGGGCAGCGAGGCGGAGTACCTGGAGATCGCGCTCACCGCAGCGCGCGATCCGGAGACCCTGCGTGACCTCCTCGACGAGTCGCTGCCCACCGGGCTCGACATCGTCGAGGCGGTCGAGGCGCGGACATCGGGACTCGCCGACCGGCTGACGGCCTCCGTGTGGGAGCTGCGGCTGGACGGTGTCGACCCGGCCGACGCCGAACGCGCGGTCGCGGCCTTCACCACGGCCGACACCGTCGAGGTGCAGCGGATGACCAAGAACGGTGTCCGCACCTTCGACGCCCGCCCGGCCGTGGCCGGCCTGGAAACGCAGGCGGCGCCGGCTGATAGGCCGACCGACCGGCCCTGTGCGATACTGCGGCTGGTTGTTCGGCACGTGACGCCTGCCGTACGACCCGACGACGTCCTGTCCGGTCTCCGCGCCGTGGCCGACCTGGCGCCGCCGGTCCCCGCAGCGGTGACCAGGCTGGCGCAGGGGCTGTTCGATGAAGAGACCGGCACGGTGACCGACCCGCTCGCGCCCGACCGCGAGGCAGCCGAGGCCCTGACGGCCGTACCGGCTGCCGCCGCGACGGCGCCGGTGCCGGAAGGTTCCGCGTAGGGACGCACGCCGTAGCGCCGCCCTCGTACTCGGGAGCCACCTGGGTCGGGCAGCGCACCGACCAGAAGACTTTCGCCAGGCCGTACCGACAAGGCGTACGGAACCGGCGAGACAGGACACAGAGTGCTCCCGTGCGGCGCCCGCGCCCCGGACGGCGGCCATCGCGCATCGCGCGGGCCGCGGACGTCAACGGCGGACGGTCTCTTCGGACCGACGCCGGACCAGGCGCGGCGCCCGGGAGCCTGACGGGAGAAACGCCCGCATGCTCGAACCGACCGAACCCACCGAGGGTTCCGAACTGAACACTCCCAGCGACACCCTGCCGCCGCGCAGGCGTCGCCGTGCCGCCTCCCGCCCGGCGGGCCCGCCCGCCGCGGGCGCGGAGGCTCCGGCCGAGGTGACCGTGCCGGCCATACCGGCCGCGGAGACCGATGAGGTCGCCGAGGCGATCGAGGACACCGAGGCCGCCGAGGCCGCCGCGGTTCCCGGGGCAGAGGGTGCCGAAGAGGCACCGGCGACCGAAGAGGCCGCGCCCGCGCGTCCGCGCCGTCGTGCCACCCGCCGGGCGTCCGCGCCCGCCGGTGCGCCCGTCGCCGCCGAGGCGGCCGAGACCGTCGTCCCGGCCGCCGCGTCCACCGAGTCGGCCCCCGCCGCCGTGGCCGAGGCCGGCGAGGTCGTCGTCGGCGAGGAGGCCGCGCCGCGCCGTGTCCGGCGCCGGGCCACGCGCAGCGCCGCCACGCCGCCCGCCGCCGAGACCGGCGTCACGCAGGAGCCGGCCGCCGAGACTGCCGTGGCGCACGAGCCGGCCGTCGAGGCTTCCGTGCCGGAGACTTCCGTACCGGAGGAGAAGGCCGAGGCCGCGCCCGCGCGTCCGCGCCGTCGTGCCGCCCGCCGGGCGTCCGCGCCCGCCGGTGCGCCCGTCGCCGCCGAAGCCGCCGAGACCGTCGTCCCGGCCGCCGCGTCCGCCGCCACCGAGGCCGAGCAGACGCAGGAGACCGCCGCCGAGGCCGCGTCGACACCGGAGGCGCCCGCCGCCGAGGCCGCGCCCGCGCGTCCGCGTCGTCGTGCCACCCGCCGGGCGTCCGCGCCCGCCGGTGCCCCGAAGGGTGCCGAGGAGGCCCCGGCCCCCGCCCCGGTCGCCGAGCCGGCCGCCACGCAGCCCGCGCCGGCCACCGAGCAGGCGCCGCAGGCCCCCGTCGCCGAGGAGGCGCCCGAGGCTCCCGCCGCCGAGGAGGCCGCCCCGCGCCGCACCCGCCGCCGGGCCACCCGCAAGGTCACCGCCCCCGCCGGTGCCCCCGTGAGCGAGGAGCCCGCCGAGGCCAAGGCCGAGGAAGCCCCGGCCGCCGCCGCGCAGAGCGCTCCGGTGACCGAGCCGGAGGCTCCCGCCGCCGAGGAGGCCGCCGAGGAGGCCGCCCCGCGCCGCACCCGCCGCCGGGCCACCCGCAAGGTCACCGCCCCCGCCGGTGCCCCCGTGAGCGAGGAGGCCGCCGTGGCCGAATCCGAGAAGGCCGGTCGGGCGGAGCAGCCCGCGGAGGGTGCCCCCGCCCCGGAGACCGCCGCCGAGCCCGCCCCCGCCGCCCAGGCGCCGCAGACCGCCGAGCCGGCCCCCGCCGAGGCCGCCGCGCCGCGCCGGGCCCGCCGCCGGGTCGTGCGGGCCGCGTCCGGGTTCTCCGAGCCCGCGCGATCCACCGCACGCCAGGGCGCCGAGTCCGCCGAGGACGAGTCCCCGCGCCGGCCCGCCCGCCCCGCCGTCGCCGTCTTCCAGGCGCCGGTGTTCGCCGAGCCCAGGTTCCAGACCCCGGAGCGGGCCGCCGCCGAAGCCGCCGCCGAGGCCGCCGAGGTGGAGGAGACCGAGGAGGAGTCCGCGGAGGAGCGCGTCGAGACCGGTGCCCGCCGGCGCCGGCGCCGCCGTGGCGCCGCCGCCGAGGAGACCCGTCCGGCCGAGCCCGCCGCCGCGGCCGAGGAGCCGGAGGAGGCCGAGGAGCCCGAGGAGGCCCCCGAGTCCGCCGAGGACCTCGCCGAGAGCGAGGAGGGCGAGGACACCGAGGGCGCCGAGGGCTTCGAGGAGTCCGGCTCGCGCCGCCGTCGCCGCCGTGGCGGACGCCGCCGCCGGCGCGGTGACGCCGCCGACGGCGAGGGTGCCGAGGACGAGGACCTCGCCGCCGAGCAGGCCGCGCAGGACGCCGAGGACACCGCCGAGCAGGAGGAGGAGGACGCCGAGGACGCTCACGCCGACGAAGACGGCGGCTCCAGCTCCAGCAGCCGTCGTCGCCGTCGCCGCCGTCGCCGGGCCGGTGACAGCGGCGTCGACGGCGAGCCGTCCGCCGACGACCCGGAGCGCACGGTCGTCAAGGTCCGCGAGCCGCGCAAGCCCAGCGAGCCGTCCGACGAGGTGCAGTCCATCAAGGGCTCGACCCGTCTGGAGGCCAAGAAGCAGCGTCGCCGGGAAGGCCGCGAGCAGGGCCGCCGCCGCGTCCCGATCATCACCGAGGCCGAGTTCCTGGCCCGCCGCGAGGCCGTCGAGCGCGTGATGGTCGTCCGCCAGCACGGCGACCGTACGCAGATCGGCGTCCTGGAGGACGGCGTGCTCGTCGAGCACTACGTCAACAAGGAGCAGTCGACCTCGTACGTCGGCAACGTCTACCTGGGCAAGGTCCAGAACGTGCTGCCGTCGATGGAGGCCGCCTTCATCGACATCGGCAAGGGCCGCAACGCGGTGCTCTACGCCGGTGAGGTCAACTTCGAGGCGCTGGGCATGGCCAACGGCCCGCGTCGCATCGAGTCCGCCCTCAAGTCCGGCCAGTCCGTGCTCGTCCAGGTGACGAAGGACCCGATCGGACACAAGGGCGCCCGTCTGACCAGCCAGGTCTCCCTCCCGGGCCGCTACCTCGTGTACGTCCCCGAGGGCTCGATGACCGGCATCAGCCGCAAGCTGCCCGACACCGAGCGGGCTCGGCTGAAGACCATCCTCAAGAAGATCGTCCCCGAGGACGCGGGCGTCATCGTGCGCACCGCCGCCGAGGGCGCGAGCGAGGAGGAGCTGCGCCGGGACGTCGAGCGGCTGCAGGCGCAGTGGGAGGACATCCAGAAGAAGGCCAAGAGCGGCAGCGCGAGCGCGCCCTCGCTGCTGTACGGCGAGCCGGACATGACCGTCCGGGTCGTGCGCGACATCTTCAACGAGGACTTCTCCAAGGTCGTCGTCAGCGGTGACGAGGCCTGGCAGACGATCCACGGATACGTCTCGCACGTCGCCCCGGACCTGGCCGGCCGGCTGTCGAAGTGGACCTCCGAGGTCGACGTCTTCGCCACCTACCGGATCGACGAGCAGCTCGCCAAGGCGCTGGACCGCAAGGTCTGGCTGCCCAGCGGCGGTTCGCTGGTGATCGACCGGACCGAGGCGATGGTCGTCATCGACGTCAACACCGGCAAGTTCACCGGCCAGGGCGGCAACCTGGAGGAGACGGTCACCAGGAACAACCTGGAGGCGGCCGAGGAGATCGTGCGCCAGCTGCGGCTGCGCGACCTCGGCGGCATCATCGTGATCGACTTCATCGACATGGTCCTGGAGTCGAACCGGGACCTGGTGCTGCGCCGCCTGCTGGAGTGCCTGGGCCGGGACCGTACGAAGCACCAGGTCGCCGAGGTGACCTCGCTGGGCCTGGTCCAGATGACCCGCAAGCGGGTCGGCCAGGGCCTGCTGGAGTCCTTCTCCGAGACCTGCGTCCACTGCAACGGCCGCGGTGTCATCGTCCACCTGGACCAGGCCACCACGAACGGTGGCGGCGGCAAGCGCAAGAAGCGCGGCCGGGGCGGCGAGGCGCAGGAGCAGGTGCACGAGCACGTGCACGAGACCGCCGCCGTGGCCGTGGAGACCGGCGAGGCCGTCGAGCCCCGGGTGGAGACCGCCGCGGAGGTGGCCGCGGAGGCCGCCGAGCCGGTGGCGCTGCCCGCGCCCGACTTCGCGCCGGACGAGGAGCTGTACAGCAGCGTCGCCGAGGCGGAGGCGGCGGCCGGCCGTGGCCGTACGCGCCGCCGGGCGAGCCGTCGGGCGTCGGCTCCGGCGGGCTCGCCGAGGTCGGAGAAGGCCGAGCGGGCCCCCAGGGCCGCGAAGGCCGAGAAGGCCGCGAAGAGCGAGGCCGACAAGCCCGCGGAGGCCGTCGCGGCCGAGGTGCCGACCGCGCAGGACGTCACCGCCGAGGAGGCTGCGGCGCGCCCGGTGCTGCCGGAGCCGGCCGCGCAGGCGCTGGCCGAGCCGGTGGCCGCCGAGGACCAGGTGGTCCCGGCGCCGCAGGCCGAGGCACCGGCGGCCGAGGAGGCCGCGCCGAAGGGCCGTGCGCGCCGTCGGGTGACCCGCAAGGTGTCGGCCCCGGCCGGTTCCCCCGCGGGTGCCGAGGCGGCCGTGGTGACCGTGCCGGAGTCCGCGCCCGTGGCCGAGGCGCCGGCGGAGCAGCCCGCTCCCGTCGCCGAGGCCCCGGCGGAGGCCGAGAGCGTCGCGGCGCCGGCCCGCCCGCGCCGCCGTGCGGTGCGCAAGGCCACGGCGCCGACCGCGGCCGAGGAGACGGCCGTCGTGGTCGTCCCGTCGGCCACGGCCGAGGAGGCGGCGGCTGAGGCCCCGACCGCTGAGGCCCCGGTGGCCGAGGCTCCGGCGGAGACGGCCGTCGAGGCGCCGGCCGAGGAGGCCGCGCCGGCCAAGAAGACCGCCCGCAAGACGGCGGCCAAGAAGGCCACGGCGAAGAAGACCGTCGCCAAGAAGACCGCGGCCAAGAAGACGGCCGCCAAGAAGACGACGGCCAAGAAGGCGGCCAAGACCGCCAAGACGGCCGCCGCGAAGTCGACGGCGAAGAAGACCACCACGGTCTCCACCGCCGGCGACGAGGGCTGACGCCCGCGGTGTGCGGCCGGCCCGGTCGTCCGTGACCGGGCCGGCCGCACACGTGGGGTCTGTCCGGTCGTCCGCGACCGGGCCGGCCGCACACCCCGTGGGGCCCGTACCGAGTGACGGGCCGCACACCCCAGGGGCCCGGTTTGACCCCCTCGGCCGTGCCCCGTAACCTTGACCGTCGGCGTGTCCATTGAACACGCCACATCCCCGTAAACCTCTTCCTCCCGGGCTCGGCATTGGCCGGGAGAGGTTGCCCGTGGTGTTTTCTGGGCGGCTGGCCTGCGGGGGTGCCGTTTCTTCGAGCGAAAGTGAGATCCGCGTGTACGCCATCGTGCGCAGCGGTGGTCGCCAGCACAAGGTTGCTGTCGGCGACATCGTTGAGGTTGACAAGATTTCCACTGCCAAGGTTGGCGACACGGTCGAGCTCTCGACCCTGCTCGTTGTCGACGGCGACTCCGTGACCAGCGACCCGTGGGTGCTGGCCGGCATCAAGGTCCAGGCCGAGGTCGTGGACCACCACAAGGGCCAGAAGATCGACATTCTGCGCTACAAGAACAAGACCGGTTACCGCCGTCGTCAGGGCCACCGCCAGCAGTACACGGCGATCAAGGTCACGTCGATCCCCGCGGCTGCGAAGTAAGGGACTGAGGAGAAATGGCACACAAGAAGGGCGCATCGTCCACCCGGAACGGTCGCGACTCCAACGCCCAGCGGCTCGGCGTGAAGCGCTTCGGCGGTCAGGTCGTCAACGCGGGTGAGATCCTGGTCCGCCAGCGCGGCACCCACTTCCACCCCGGCGCCGGTGTCGGCCGCGGCGGCGACGACACGCTGTTCGCGCTGCAGGCCGGTGCGGTGGAGTTCGGTAGCCACCGTGGCCGCAAGGTCGTGAACATCGTTCCGGTCGCCTGAATCGCCTGATTCAGCGCCGAACGCTTTCGCGAGGCGGACCTCACTTCCCGGTCGGGAAGGCGGGTCCGCCTTTCGCGTGTTACGCAGTAGACATTTCCGTAATCCTCCGGTCTTCGGCCGGAGGGACCCCCAGGAGGCACCGAACATGACCACCTTCGTGGACCGCGTCGAGCTGCACGTCGCCGCGGGTAACGGAGGCCACGGCTGTGCCTCCGTCCACCGCGAGAAGTTCAAGCCGCTCGGCGGCCCCGACGGGGGCAACGGCGGCCGCGGCGGCGACGTCATCCTGACCGTCGACCAGTCGGTCACGACGCTGCTCGACTACCACCACTCCCCGCACCGCAAGGCCACCAACGGCAAGCCCGGCGAGGGCGGCAACCGCTCCGGCAAGGACGGCGAGGACCTGGTCCTGCCGGTGCCGGACGGCACGGTCGTGCTGGACAAGGCGGGCAACGTGCTCGCCGACCTGGTCGGCCACGGCACCTCGTACATCGCCGCGCAGGGCGGCCGGGGCGGCCTCGGCAACGCGGCGCTGGCCTCCGCCCGCCGCAAGGCGCCCGGCTTCGCGCTGCTGGGCGTGCCCGGCGACCTCCAGGACATCGTCCTGGAGCTGAAGACCGTCGCCGACGTGGCCCTGGTGGGCTACCCGAGCGCCGGCAAGTCCTCGCTGATCTCCGTGCTCAGCGCGGCCAAGCCGAAGATCGCCGACTACCCGTTCACCACGCTGATCCCGAACCTGGGCGTGGTGACCGCGGGCTCCACCGTCTACACCGTCGCCGACGTGCCCGGTCTCATCCCCGGCGCCAGCCAGGGCCGTGGCCTGGGCCTGGAGTTCCTGCGGCACGTGGAGCGGTGCAGCGTCCTGGTGCACGTGCTGGACACCGCCACGCTGGAGTCCGACCGCGACCCGGTCTCCGACCTCGACGTCATCGAGGAGGAGCTGCGGCAGTACGGCGGTCTCGGCAACCGGCCCCGGATCGTCGTCCTGAACAAGGTCGACGTGCCGGACGGCAAGGACCTCGCCGAGATGGTCCGCCCCGACCTGGAGGCCCGCGGCTACCGGGTCTTCGAGGTGTCGGCCGTGGCCCACATCGGCCTCAGGGAGCTGTCCTTCGCCCTCGGTGAGCTGGTCGGCAAGGCGCGTGCCGCGAAGCCGAAGGAGGAGGCGACCCGGATCGTCATCCGGCCCAAGGCCGTGGACGACGCGGGCTTCACCGTCGTCCGCGAGGAGGTCGGCGGCGAGCCGCTGTTCCGGGTGCGCGGCGAGAAGCCGGAGCGCTGGGTCCGCCAGACCGACTTCAACAACGACGAGGCCGTCGGTTACCTCGCCGACCGCCTCAACCGCCTCGGCGTGGAGCAGTCGCTGATGAAGGCGGGTGCCCGCGCGGGTGACGGCGTCGCCATCGGCCCCGAGGAGAACGCGGTCGTCTTCGACTGGGAGCCGACGGTCATGGCCGGCGCGGAGATGCTGGGCCGCCGCGGCGAGGACCACCGCTTCGACGCGCCCCGGCCCGCGACCCAGCGCCGCAGGGACAAGCAGGCCGAGCGGGACGAGTCGACGCGGGAGTACGACGACTTCGACCCGTTCGAGTAGGCACCACAGCCCGCTCGCCACGAACGGGCAAGGTGAACGCCGGGAAAATTGGCGGCGGCGGTGAGGGCAACCCCACCCCGCCCCGGTGAGTCGAACTGTGCGGTACGAAGAGGATCTTGGTCCTCTTCGTGCCGCACTTCGCTGTTTCCCGACCTCTGGAGCCGACGTGCCCGACCGGCCTCGTTCCTTCCGTCGCCGCACCCTGGCGCTGGCCACCGGCATCGCCCTGGCCGCCGGCGCCCTGCTGGCCGCTCCCGCGGCGGACGCCGCCCCGCGGCAGCGTCCCGGCGAGCGGCTCCGCGCCGACTTCGACGGCGACGGTTACGGGGACCTGGCCGTCGCCGCCCCGTACGCCACCGTGAACGGCAAGACCCGGGCCGGGTACGTGGCCGTGCTGTACGGGGCCGCCCGGGGCCTGTCGGCCAGGAAGGTGTACACCCAGGCGTCCCCGGGCATCCCCGGAGCCGTGGAGAAGGCCGATCTCTTCGGGGACCGGCTGGTCACGGCGGACCTGGACGGCGACGGCTACACCGATCTGCTGGTCGGCGCGGGGGGTGAGCGGTGGTCGGAGGGCAGCGTCGACCGCACGGGCAGCCGGACCGTGCTGTGGGGCGGCCCGAAGGGTTTCGGCTCCGGCACGGTGCTGCCGGCCGAGGGCACCGGCCACTCCCAGGACCCGCTGACGGTCGCCGGTGACTTCGACGGTGACGGTCACCAGGACCTCGCGCGCAACGGACGCGTCCTGCTCGGCCCGTTCGGCCGGGACGGCCGCCCCGCCGGCACCCAGGAGGGCGCGGACTTCGTCGACGGCGACCTGAACACCGTGAGCGCGGCGGTGGGGGACACCGACGGCGACGGCACCGACGACATCGTGACACTGGCCCGCACGTACGACTGGGACGACGAGGGCGACTACGGCAACTTCGTGTACTCCGCGCGCGGCGGCCGCGACGGACTGCGCGCCCCCGTCGAGCTGAAGGACCTGTACGGGCCGATGGCCGACGCCCTGGCGCTCGGGGACCTCGACGGCGACGGCCGGGCGGACCTGGTCGTCGGCTCGGACGGGCTGCGGATCGTCCACGCCGGCACGCAGGGCCTCGGCCCCGGCAGACCCCAGGTGATCACCCAGGACACGCCCGGTGTGCCCGGCGTCCAGGAGAGCGGGGACATGTTCGGGCGTTCGCTGGCCGTCGGCGACGTGACCGGCGACGGCCGCGCCGACATCGTGGCGGGCATCCCGTTCGAGGACTTCGGCCGGGTGAGGAACGCCGGCACCTTCGCCGTCGTACCCGGCGGCCGCTCGGGCGTGACCGGGGCCGGGACCAGGGTGTTCGGCCAGGACAGCGCCGGTGTGCCCGGCACGGCGGAGCCCGACGACCTGTTCGGCGCCACCGCGTATCTCGTGGACGGCAACGGTGACGGCAGGGCCGAGCCGGTGGTGGGCGCGCCCTGGGAGGACTCCCACGCCGGTGCGGTCTGGGTGTTCCCGGGCCGTACGAGCGCCCAGGGGGCCTTCACCTTCGGTGCCCGCGGTCTGGGCACGGTCGCGTCCGGCGCCGGCCTCGGCTCCGCCTTCCCCGGCTGACCCCTTCCCCCTCACTTTTTCAGGACAACCATGACCCCGACTTTCCCGCGCCGTGCCCGGCTGGCCATCGCCACCGGCCTCGCCCTCGCCGCCGGCGCGCTCGCGGTCCCTGCCGGCGCGGCCCACGCGGCCTCCGACGGCGCGGCCCCCTCCGCGGCCCACGCGGCCTCCGACGGCGCGGCCCGCGCGGCCTTCGCCCCGGCCGTGAGCGGCAAGCGCTTGCGCGACGACTTCAACGGCGACGGCTATCCCGACGTCGCCGTGGGCGCCCCCGGCACCGCCCTGGGCGAGCAGCGCGGCGCGGGAGCGATCACCGTGCTGTACGGCTCGGCGAAGGGCCCCTCGACCGCCCGCAAGCAGGTGCTGACCTGGCCGACCCGGAAGAACGCGGAGTCGCCGGAGGGCGGTTACGGCAGCACGCTGCGCACCGCGGACCTCGACGAGGACGGCTACGCCGACCTGCTCTCGACCGTGTCGTGGACCCCGATGGACGCCGACCACGGCATCTTCATCGAGGTCAACTGGGGCGGTCCGAAGGGTCTTTCGGCCACCCCGACACTGCTGTCGGGACTGCCGGACGCCGCCGCGCTGAAGGACTTCGCGGTCGCCGACGTGGACGGCGACAACCACCCCGACCTGGTGCGCCTCGGCGTCCACCCCGACACCGCGCCGAACGCGGACGGGGCCGTGCAGCACGGGCCGTTCACCCGCGCCGAGCCCGGCGGGACCCGGACGACGTACTTCACCGTCGACCCCGACCGGGGCGAGCTGGTCGACTCCTTCGCCGCCGGTGACGTGAACGGCGACGGCACCGCCGACCTCGCCGTGCGCACCCACTTCATGGACGAGTCGGACTCCCGGGGCGTCGCCCTGCTCCTCGGCGGCCCCGACGGCTTCACGCACAAGGGCTGGCTGCTGGACACGGAGCGCCGGTCGATGGGCGGCGAGGCGGTGGCGATCGGCGACCTCGACCACGACCGCTACGGCGACATCGTCGTCGGCCACTCCGACGACGGCTACGACAGCGACGTCGACATGCCCACCAAGGGCGGGGCACTGGGCGTGGTCTACGGCGGCCCCCGGGGCGTCTCCACCACCCGGAAGCCGGTGTGGATCAACCAGGACACCGCGGGGGTGCCCGGCGCCGGTGAGTTCCACGACGGGATGGGCTCCGGACTGTCGATCGGGGACACCGACGGCGACGGCTACGCCGACGTCGCCACCGGCCTGCCCGGCGAGGACTTCGACGGTCTGACCGACGCGGGCAGCGTGCTGGTGCTGCGCGGCAGCGCCAGGGGACTGACCGGCACGGGCGCCAAGGTGTTCCACCAGAACACCGCGGGCGTGCCCGGCACCGCCGAGAAGGGCGACCGGTTCGGCCGGACGACGGCACTGGTCGACGGCAACGCCGACCGGAAGGCCGGGCTGATCGTCGGCGACCCCGAGGAGAACGCCGGCGACGGCGCCGTATGGGTCTTCTCCACGACGTCCGGCGGCATCACCACGAGCGGCGCCTTCTCGTTCGGCCCGGTCACCGCCGCCCTGCCCGCCCGGCAGGCCCGCTTCGGCGCGTCGCTGGGCCACTGATCCATCGCAACAACCCAGGAAGCAGGACCATGAGCAGGACCATCAACGGACGCAGGACAGCCTGGAGTGCCGGGCTCGCCGTCGTGCTCGCCGTGACCGGCGCGGCCGCCCTGCCCGCCGTTTCGGCGTCGGCGGCCGGCACCAGCGGTGCCGCGAAGCTGCACGACGACTTCAACGGCGACGGTTACGCCGACCTCGCGGTCACGGCGCCCTCGGCGACCGTGAGCGGCCACAAGGGCGCGGGCTACGTGGCCGTCCTCTACGGCTCGGCGAGCGGGCTGAAGACCTCCACCAAGCAGGTCTTCAGCCAGAACAGCGCCGGGGTGCCGGGCAGCGCGGAGGCCGGGGACCGGTTCGCGAGCGCCGTGGCCACCGCCGACCTCGACCGGGACGGCTATGCCGACCTGATCGTCGGGGCGGGCGGCGAGGACACCACGGCCGGCACCGACGCCGGATCGGTCGTGGTGCTCTGGGGCGGCAGGCAGGGACTGTCCGGCGGGGCGACGCTGGGCGGCGGGGCCGCGTACGACGGGCTCGGCGAGAAGGGGCACCTGACGGTCGGGGACGTGAACGGGGACGGCGCGCCGGATGTCGTCACCGTCGTGCGCGCGCACGACCTGCGGGTGCAGAGCGGGCCGTTCACCCGCGGCGGCTCCGCCGCGCACGGCACGCAGGTGGTCCAGGACGAGTTCGACAGCCGGTACCTCGACCTGGCCGCCGGTGACCTCGACGGCGACGGGATCACCGATGTCGCCGCCACGGCGAACGACGGCGACGAGTGGGACGCCCGCCGTGTCGTGTACTGGACGGGCACGCACGACGGGCTCACGCCGTACAAGGTGGTCCGCGGCAACGAGCCGGCCGGCCGGCTCGAAGGCGGCGAGCACCTCGCCCTCGGCGACGTGAACCGGGACGGCTACGCCGACGTCGTGGTGGGCCGGGCCCTGGAGGGCGCCGACAGCGATGTGGACACCCCGCTCGCCAAGGGCGGCCGGATCGCCTGGATCCCGGGCACGGCGAACGGACCCGACGGGACGAAGGCCGTCGTCATGAACCTGGACACCGCCGGCGTACCGGGCACCGCCAAGCCGGGGTCCGGCTTCGGCACCGGTGTCTCGGTGGCGGACATCGACGGTGACCACTACGCGGACATCGCGGTGGGCACGCCCGGTGTCTCCGGCGGCGGACAGGTCGTCGTCCTGCGCGGCACGGCCAAGGGCCCGACGGGCACCGGCGCGAAGGCGTTCGGCCAGGACACCGCGGGTGTGCCCGGCACCGGGGAGATCGGCGACGCGTTCGGCACGGCCGTCCGTCTGGTGGACGCCAACCGGGACGGCCGGGCGGAACTCGCCGTCGGCGCGCCGGGCGAGAACGCCAAGGCCGGGTCGGTGTGGGTGCTGCGGGGCACCGCTTCCGGGCTCACCGCGACCGGCTCGTTCACCTTCGCGAGCGGCACGCTCGGCACGGTGGCCGAGGGCGGACAGCTGGGGTCCGGCTTCGGTTCCTGACCCCTGCGCGGTCGGCCGGAGTCCGGTTCGTCTCCTGAGCCGTGGGCGGCCGGGCGGAGTCCGGTTCGTCTTCTGAGCCGTGGGCGGTCGGGCGGAGTTCGGTTGGTCTCCTGAGCCGTGGGGGGACGGCCGGGGCCCGGTTGACTCCTGAGTCGTGGGCGGTCACCCGGGACGTGGTTCGTCTTCTGAGCCGTAGGCGGTAGGACGGATTCCGACCTACCGTCAGACCCGTTGTGGCGCGAGGGTTTTCCCGTGCCGCAGCGGGTCTTCTGTTGTCTGCCCATTTGTCATGCTCGCGATGGGGTTCGTTCAACAGGCGGACCGTCCGGCCATGGGAACTTCCGAATGTCCGCCAGATCAGTCCAAGTGGCCACCGTGGCAAAGGGAGTCAGCGCATGACCGCACCATCGCCCGACCGACGCCGCTTTCTGACCGCGGGGGCCGCCGTCCTCGGTGCCGCGGCCTCCGCCCAGCTGTGGCTGCCCGGCATCGCCCGCGCCGCCGACACCCCGCTGCCCGACGGGGTGTTCACTCTCGGCGTCGCCTCCGGCGATCCGCTGCCCGACGGCATCGTGCTGTGGACCAGACTCGCGCCCGACCCGCTGAACGGCGGCGGCATGCCCGACGCGGTCTTCCCCGTGGAGTGGGAGATCGCCGAGGACGAGCGGTTCCGCAGGACCGCCCGCCGGGGCACCGCCGAGGCCCGCCCCGAGCTCGGCCACAGCGTCCACGTGGACGTCCGCGGCCTGCGCCCGGACCGCCCGTACTGGTACCGCTTCCGGGCGGGCGGCCAGCTCTCGCCCACCGGCCGCACCCGCACCGCCCCCCACCCGCACCGGCGGGGCGGCTCGCTGCGCGTCGCCCTCGCCTCCTGCCAGAACTGGCAGCACGGCTATTTCACGCCGTACGCCGACATGCTCGCCCAGGACCCCGACTTCGTGCTCTTCGTCGGCGACTACATCTACGAGTCCTCGCCCTCGGCGACGGCCGTACGGCGGCACGAGGGGAAGGGCGAGCCGTACACGCTCGCGCAGTACCGCAACCGGTACGCCCAGTACCGCACCGACCCCGACCTCGCCGCCATGCACGCGAACGCCCCCTGGGTGGTCACCTTCGACGACCACGAGGTGGACAACGACTGGGCCGGCGAGATCCCGCAGGACCCGGACAAGCAGCCGCACGACAAGTTCGTGGCCCGGATCACCGCGGCCTTCCAGGCGTACTACGAGCACATGCCGGTGCGCGCCACCGCGATCCCGAACGGCCCGCACATCCAGATGTACCGCCGTCTGGAGTTCGGCCGGCTGGCCCGGCTCAACGTGCTGGACACCCGGCAGTTCCGCAGCGACCAGGCCACCACGCAGGAAGGTGCCGAGGCGCCCGCGCAGACCATGCTCGGGGCCGAGCAGAAGCAGTGGCTGCTCGACGGCCTCCAGGACTCCCCGGCCCGCTGGAACCTCATCGCCTCGCAGATCATGATGGCCGAGACCGATCTGCTGCCCGGCGACGGCAAGCTCTGGTACTACGACGCCTGGGACGGCTACCAGGTCGAACGCAACGCCCTGCTGGAGGAGTTCGCCGACATCCGCAACCCGGTCGTGCTCAGCGGCGACCGCCATCTGACGATGATCAGCGACCTGAGGACCGACTACGCCGACCCGGACTCGGACGTGGTCGGCGCCGAGTTCGTCGGCACCTCCATCTCCAGCAGCGGCGACCAGGACCAGGACGAGTTCCACCGGCAGTGGGACCCGCTGAAGGCGGACAACCCGCACTGGAAGTTCATCGACGCCCACCGCGGCTACCACCTGTTCGACATCCGCCGCGACGGCATCGACGCGTGCGTCCGGGGCGTCGACACGGTGCTGAAGCCGCAGGCGACGGCGAGCACCCTGGCCCGGCTGCGGGTGGAGTCGGACGAACCGGGCGTCCGGCTGGTGTGACGCGCACAGGAGCCCGGGACCCGGTACGGGGCCCGGGCTCCTTTCGATCCCCCCCACCGGTTCCGGACACCGCTAATCGGCCCCTTACTCTGGGCGAGACCGAATTGCTGCGGAATCTTGATGTGGAATTCCGTGACAATGACCCCTCGGGGCGAGCCGTATTCCCGTCCTGTCCACGGTGATGCCGTGCCGCACAGGAAGAACACGTGCCCCTCCGCGCCCGGGGGGCGTGAAGATCCGCACGTCCCGCCGGGCGGTCGAGGCGGCGGCCGCGATCGGGGCCGGGGCGGATCGCGGCGGTGGCTGCGACGGCACCGAACCCTGATCACGGGCACCTGTGGACTTACTCACAGCAAATTCACGGGGGTTCACACCGGCCGCCGCCAATCACCAGGAGTGCCAGGTGAATGACAGGTTGCGCGCACATATGCAGCGGAGGTCACTCACCTTGCACTGCGGTTACCGGTAGTGGGACCATTTCACGGTTCCCTGTCGCCGCAAGGTAGGTCAGCCTGTGTCCCAGCACATAGCCAAGCCCCGAACCACCGCAGTGATCCTGGCCGGTGGCACCGGTCAGCGGGTGGGTCTGTCGATCCCCAAGCAGCTGCTGAAGATCGCCGGCAAGGCAGTCATCGAGCACACCCTGACCACTTTCGAGAACACCGACTCGATCGACGACATCATCGTCCTGATGGCCCCGGGCTATGTGCCGGACGTCGAGAAGATCGTGGCCAAGGCCGGCTTCACCAAGGTGAAGAAGGTCATCGAGGGCGGCTCGACGCGGAACGAGACCACCGAGCGCGCCATCGCCGCCCTGCGCGAGGGCCTGGCCGAGGGCGAGGACCTCAACGTCCTCTTCCACGACGCCGTGCGCCCCCTGCTCTCGCAGCGCGTCATCGACGACTGCGTGATCGCGCTGGAGCGCTACCAGGCCGTGGACGTCGCCATCCCGTCCGCGGACACCATCATCGTCACGCGGACGCACGGCGAGGACGGCGAGTTCATCACCGAGATCCCGGACCGCTCCCGGCTGCGCCGCGGCCAGACCCCGCAGGCCTTCAAGCTGTCCACGATCCGCCGCGCCTACGAGGTCGCCGCCGGCGACCCCAACTTCCAGGCCACGGACGACTGCTCGGTGGTCCTCAAGTACCTGCCGGACGTGCCGATCCACGTCGTCGCGGGTGACGAGTACAACATGAAGGTGACCCAGCCGGTCGACGTCTTCATCGCCGACAAGCTGTTCCAGCTCGCCTCCACCGCCGCGCCCGAGCAGAACGGCGAGGAGGCCTACCGCGAGCTGCTGACCGGCAAGACGGTCGTCATCTTCGGCGGCTCCTACGGCATCGGCAAGGACATCGCCGAACTCGCCGAGTCCTACGGCGCGAAGGTCTACGCGCTGGGCCGCTCCACCACCGGCACCCACGTGGAGAACCCGGAGGAGGTCGACGACGCGCTGTCCAAGGCGTACGCGGAGACCGGCCGGATCGACTACGTCGTCAACACCGCCGGAGTGCTGCGCATCGGCAAGCTCGCCGAGACCGACAACGCCACCATCGAGGAGGCGCTGAAGGTCAACTACCTGGCGCCGGTGCAGATCGCCCGCTCCTCCTACAAGTACCTGGCCGAGACCAAGGGCCAGCTGCTGCTCTACACCTCCAGCAGCTACACCCGCGGCCGCGCCGAGTACAGCCTCTACTCCTCCACCAAGGCCGCCATGGTGAACCTCACCCAGGCCCTGTCCGACGAGTGGGCCTCCGAGAGCATCCGCGTCAACTGCATCAACCCCGAGCGCACCGCCACCCCGATGCGCACCAAGGCCTTCGGTCAGGAGCCGGCGGGCTCGCTGCTCTCCTCCGAGGCCGTGGCCCGCACCTCCCTCGACGTCCTGCTGTCCGAGCTGACCGGGCACGTCATCGACGTCCGCCAGCAGGACCCGACGGCGGGCGCCGCCACGGCCTCCGGCTTCGAGCAGGCTCTGGCCACGGTGCTGGACCGCCAGGACGGCATGTAATAATTGCGGCTAAATAGCTTTCAGGAATTCAGGCCTCTGCGGCCGTCCATTCACCGGACGTTCGCAGGGGCCTGAGTCCGTACCGCGCGTATATCCGCAGACCGTGTGAAATACCGGTATCTCCGTCATTACCGAACAAAACCGGCACTCCCCCCTCCCAGAGCAGGTTTCTCCGTGATATCCACCGCTATTCGCGTCGCCCGGGTGGGCAGCGCGGCCGAGCTGGCCGCGGCGGCCCTCGTGCTGTTGGGCTTCCCGGCGCTCATGCTGGCCGCGCTCGTCCCGAGCGTTCCCGCCTTCGCGGCCCTGGCCGCCGTGACGTACCTGGCGGACCACTATCTGCACCGCAAGGGCAGCTACCTGATCAACCGCCTCAGCAAGGTCCGGGCGGGTCTGTCGATCCGCTTCCTGATCCGGCAGCTGCTGCTGATCCTGCTGCTGGCCCGTCTGTCCCTCTCGGACGACCTGATCTTCTACGGCGCGGTCGCCTGCTTCATCGCCTTCTACGGTCTCCAGGCCCCCCACGGTGCCCTGGTCACCCTGATCCGCAACCGCCGCCGGATGCCGGTCGCCACCCGCAACGTCGACCTGAAGTCCCGCATCCGCATCCCGGACGCCCCGCCGCGCCGCCTGCTGCACCGCTCCGCGGAGAAGATGCTCCACCTCGACCTGTTCGCGGTGATCGGCGTCCTGGCCTCCACCGAGCTGGACTCCGCCGTCGCCGGTTTCACCGGTATCGGCCTCACCTTCGGCCTCGGCTGCGTGTACGTCCTCGCCCTCGTGCCGTACGTGCGCGGCCGGAAGACCCCGCCGAGGGCCGACGTCGTCCTCGCCGCGGTCGACGACTGGCTGGCCGGCTACAAGCCCGAGACCGTCCTGTACTTCTCCGGCTCCAAGGACTCGGCCTACCAGGTCAACATGTGGCTGGAGACGATGGAGCAGCTGGACACCCGGCCGCTGATCATCCTCCGCGAGCGCGCCATCCTGAACAACCTCGCGCCCACCACGGTCCCCGTCATCTGCGTGCCCGGAGGGGTGCACCTGATGAACCTGGACCTGTCGACCGTGCGCGTGGCCCTGTACGCGGCCAACGTCGGCAAGAACATCCACCTGCTGCGCGTGCCCACCATGAAGCACGTCTTCATCGGCCACGGCGACAGCGACAAGCTGGCCAGCGTCAACCCGTACAGCAAGGTGTACGACGAGGTGTGGACCGCCGGCCGCGCCGGCCGTGACCGCTACGCCATCGCCGACGTCGGCGTCCGCGACGACGACATCGTGGAGGTCGGCCGCCCGCAGCTCGCGCCGATCCAGAGCTGGCAGGGCGTGCCCGAGGGCCGTATCCCCACCGTTCTCTACGCGCCGACCTGGGAGGGCTGGGACGGCAACCCCGGCAACACCTCGATCGTGCTCGCCGGCGAGAACATCGTGACCGAGCTGGTGACGGCCGAGCCGCCGGTCCGCGTCCTGTACAAGCCGCACCCGTTCACCGGAACCGTCAGCAAGGACGCCAAGGCCGCCCACCAGCGCATCACCGCCCTGGTCGAGAAGTCCGCCGCCGAGCGCGCCGCCGACTCCCGCTTCACCGCCGACAGCGCCGCCATCGACCGGGCCAAGGCCGATCTGGCCCGCATCGAGGCCCGGCTCGCCGAGCTGGCCGGTGCCGGCGGCAGCAAGGGCGACGAGGCCGAGGCCACCCGCGACGGCATGGTGGACGTGCCCAAGCACGAGGAGATCGCCCGGCTGCGCGCCGAGTGGAACGACGCCTACTGGCGCTCCTTCCCCGCGCACGAGCACCGCGTCATCAGGGGCGCCCAGCCGCGCCTGTACGACTGCTTCAACGTCTCCGACGCGATGGTCTCCGACATCTCCTCCGTGGTCTCCGACTTCATCGCGAGCGGCAAGCCGTACGCCGTCACCGACTCCGCCGAGGTGGGTGCCGAGGAGTTCAAGCGGCACAACACGGCCGTGCGCGCCGCGGTGATCCTGTCCAACGACGCGGCCGAACTGGGCGGCCTGCTGGACGCCGTGCGTGACCCGTCCGCCGACCCGCTCGCGGACGCGCGCACGGAGCTGAAGCAGTACCTGCTCGGCCCCGACGAGCCGAAGTCGATCGACCAGTTCAACACCGCGGTCGGCGACCTGGCCCTCAAGGCCGAGGCCCGCAACGTCGGCCAGGAGGCCCGGCTGGGCGCGGCGAACGCCGACCCCGCCGAGGCGGCCGAGCTGACCAACGCGCTGCCGGGCCAGCGCGCGGCGACGGCCGGGGAGACGGACGGCGTGAGCGCGGGCTGACCGCCCCCGTGTGATCACCGGGCCCCCGGGGAGCACTCCTCGGGGGCCTTCGTCTTGTCTGGTTCTCAACGGGGCCCGAGCGTCTCTTACCGTGCTCGCGTACTGTCGGTGAGGTGGCTGTTTGTGACGTGTGCCACTCATCGGCCTCGGTGAGGCAACCGCTTCCCCTGGGTGTCCGTCTAACAAAGTGCGATTGAGGCGATACGGGGGAAATTTTCCGTGACCAAGGGGGAAGAGTGACCGTCGTGACGCAGCCTGATGTGAGTGTGATCATCGGGGCGTACGAAGCGATGCCGTACCTGGTCGAATGCCTGGCATCCGTCGAGGCGCAGACCATCGAACCGGCACGCATGGAGGTCATCGCGGTCGACGACGGCTCGACGGACGGTACCGGGGAGTACCTGGAGGAGTTCGCGGCGCGCGCTCCCATGTCCGTCACCGTCATCCGGCAGGAGAACTCCGGCGGCCCCAGCGGACCGCGCAACGTCGGCCTGGGCAAGGCGGCCGGGCGCTACGTCTTCTTCCTCGACGCCGACGACCGGCTCGGCCCCGAGGCCCTGGAGCGCATGGTCGCCATGGCCGACAAGAACGGCACGGACGTCGTCCTCGGCCGGGTGGAGGGCGTCAACCGCACCGCACCGAAGTCGATGTGGGGCAAGACGCTCGACCGGGCCGACGTCTTCACCTCCAACATCAAGTTCACGCTCAGCGCCCAGAAGCTGTTCCGCCGCGCCCTGCTGGAACAGCACGGCATGCGCTTCGACGAGTCGCTGTTCACCGGCGAGGACGCCCTGTTCACGCTGGAGGCGTACCTGCGCGCGGACGGCGTCTCCGTGGTCGCCGACTACACCTGCTACTACCTGGTCGGCCGCGACGACGGCAAGCACGTCACCAAGTCCGGCAGCTACACGCTCCGCTTCGACTCCGCGCGCGCCCTGATGAAGCTGATCGCCGACCTGGTGCCGGCCGGGGACAAGCGCGACCTCCTCATGGTCCGGCCGTTCCTCATCACGCTGCTGCCGCAGTTCGGGCCCAAGTTCCTGACCGACAGCGAAGAGGTGCGCCGGCACAAGTTCGAGCTGGCCAAGCCGCTCATGGACACCTACTGGACGCCCGGCGTGGCCCGCCGCCTCAAGGTGCACGAGCGGCTGCGGCTGCACCTGGTCGCCATGCAGCGGTCCGATCTGCTGCTGGACGTGGTCAAGTTCGTCAAGGCGAAGAAGCAGGCCGCCGCCGTCCTGGAGAAGCGCGGTACGCGGCTGTACCTCATCTACCCGCACTTCCGGTCCAAGACGGCCGGCATCCCCGACGAGATGTATCTCGCCGACGCCCGCGAGGCCCGTGCCTTCGAGGGCTACCGCGAGGCGGCCGCCAACTCCGTGGTCCGCCGGGCCCTGCGCAAGGTGCGGCGGACGGTGCGGCGGATGCTGCCCGGCAAGGGCTTCGGGGCGGCGGCGGCCTGAGCGGCCCGGCCGGCCCCGTGACGGGTCCCGGGCGAGTGCCCGGGACCCCGCGTACCGCCGGGAGCTACCGCTTGCCCGACTGCAGCGCGCGTCGCAGGGGCCGGCCCACCACGCGCCGCGCGCGGCGGTAGACGGAGGTGGCGGGGGCCGGGATCACCGCCGCGGCCTTCTGCTTCACCTTCTGTGCCTTCGCCAGCTCCCGCCGCAACTGGGCGTTGTCCTGGGACAGTTCGGTCACCTGGGTGTGCAGCCAGCCGAACCGGCTGGTCAGCGAGGCGAGGTCGGTGTCGTTCCACGGCCGGACGCCCGGCGGGAAGGCGAGCGACCGCATCCGCTCGTCGAAGGCCGCGCCGCCGTCGCCGTGCGTGAAGGTGTTCCGCAGCCCGTTCTTGTCCAGGAAGCCCACGAACCGGTCGAAGCGTTCCGCGTGGCCCCCGACCAGCCCGCTCAGGTCCGCCTGCTCGTACAGCCGGACCGGGTCCGCCGCCTCCGGGTCCTTCGCGACCTCGTTGAGCCGCCGGTGCGGGATCTCGAAGTACCGGCACAGCTCCAGCGTGCGCGAGTCCCCGCACAGCACGGTCGCGGGCGTGCCCGCGAGCAGCGCCGCGATGTTGCCGTGGATGCGGGAGCCGAAGGAGAAGTCGTAGGACCGCAGGTCGTCGATCCAGGTGACCGGGTCGATGTACACCCGCGCCTTGCCCTCGCGGTACATCGGGTGGTCCGGGTGGGTCGGCATCGCCGTCACCCGGGCGTTCGGGTCGCTGAGGTCCCGCCAGTGCAGCTGCCGCGCGTCGCTGATGTTCTGCCCGATGAAGCACAGGTTCGGGTGGCGGGCGTGGGCGCGGGCGATGATCCGGTCCATGCCCTGCTTCTGCACCGCGTTGTGCGAACCGTTCACGGCGATCCGCGAGTCCGCGGTCAGCCCGGGCACCCGCTTGCGCACGTCGAGCTCGCGGCCGTACAGGAACAGGGACGGGCAGCCGATGACCTCGACATCGCGGAAGCCCATGTCCCGCAGGTACTGCTCGGTGAACTCGCCGCGCACCCCGATCGAGGCGCTGCGGTCCAGCACCGCCGCGCAGAAGTCGCGCACGGCCTGCTCCATAGGCTTCAGCCGCGCCGGGTCGTAGTTCAGCCCGGTCTGCGCGCCGACACCCAGCACCACCACGGGGATGCGCAGCTTTTCGATCAACCGGGTCAGCCGCTTCAGACGGCCCTCGAACGAGGGCCGGAAGGCGTTGGCGAGCGGTACGACGAACGCGTCGTACTCCGCGTTGATCCGGGCCGCGGCCGACAGATCCGTCCCGATGCCGTTGGAGACGACCTCGGTCTCCGGCGTCTGGAGGATCTTGTGAGCGGCGTCACTGAAGATCAGGTTGCCGGAGTTGGTGGCGATGACGTCCCGGTGGAGGGCTTCCTCGGTGGACAGCACGTCGTACGGGCTCTTGCCCGACCGGAGGAGGATGCGCTTCACGGGGCGAACGGGGCGAACAGTAGATGACACAACGTTCAACTTATGTTGGGACACGATTTAATTTCTACAAGCAACCAACACAACCTTTTTGCCGTACGCGAACGGTGAGCAAACGACTACGCCCCGCCTGTCCGGGAGCTGGACCGGTGCGCACCGACCGATCCACTTCGCGTAGATTGCCGGACAGTAGCCGGACAGCGCGCGCGAGGGGACGGACGACACGGTGGCAAGGGCAAGGCAGGCCGTGGGCGAGGCCCGCAGGATCGTCGTCAAGGTGGGGTCCTCGTCCCTGACCACCGCCGCGGGCGGCCTGGACGCCGACCGTGTCGACGCCCTCGTCGACGTCCTCGCCAAGATCCGCAGCGGCGGGGAGCGGGAGATCGTCCTCGTCTCCTCCGGCGCCATCGCCGCCGGCCTCGCCCCGCTCGGTCTGCGCCGCCGCCCCAAGGACCTCGCCCGCCAGCAGGCCGCCGCCAGCGTCGGCCAGGGCCTGCTCGTCGCCCGCTACACCGCCTCCTTCGCCCGCTACGGCGTCCGCGTCGGCCAAGTCCTGCTCACCAGTGACGACATGAGCCGCCGCGCCCACCACCGCAACGCCTCCCGCACCCTCGACAAGCTGCTCGCCATGGGTGCCTTCCCGGTCGTCAACGAGAACGACACCGTCGCCACCGACGAGATCCGCTTCGGCGACAACGACCGCCTCGCCGCCCTCGTCGCCCATCTCGTCCACGCCGACCTGCTGGTCCTCCTCTCCGACATCGACGGCGTCTACGACGGCGACCCCAGCAAGCCCGGCACCTCGCGGATAGCGGAAGTGAAGGGCCCGGAGGACCTCGCCGGCGTCGAGATCGGCAGCGCCGGCAAGGCGGGCGTCGGTACCGGCGGCATGGTCACCAAGGTGGAGGCCGCCCGCATCGCCGCCGCCGCCGGCATCCCGGTGGTCCTGACCAGCGCCGTCCACGCGGCCGAGGCGCTGGCCGGCGGCGACACCGGCACCTACTTCCACCCCACCGGCAAGCGCTCCGCCGACCGCCTCCTCTGGCTGCAGCACGCCTCCACCCCGCAGGGCGCCCTGACCCTGGACGACGGCGCGGTGGACGCGGTCGTGAAGGGCCGCAAGTCGCTGCTGCCCGCCGGGATCGCCGCCGTCGAGGGCGAGTTCAGCGCCGGCGACCCCGTCGAACTGCGCGACACCCGGGGCCACGCGGTGGCCCGGGGGCTCGTCAACTTCGACGCCAAGGAGATCCCCCGGCTGCTCGGACGTTCGACCCGCGAGCTGGCACGCGAGCTGGGCCCCGCGTACGAACGCGAGGTCGTACACCGGGACGACCTGGTGCTCCTGCACGCGTGACACCCGAAGAACCGCTCGTAAAACAGGGCGTACGGAACGCCCCCGGTGGGGGACGTTCCGTAAAACCACCACGCGGAGCCCGGCGGCCTGCTCAACTTTGTCTCGGGGACATGTTGCGGGAACGCGTTCCGTCAAGGGGCCGAGCGAGTCATGTGAGTGCGAGCCATGCGTGAAGGAGGCCGTCGTGAGACGAGTGCGCCCTGGGGCGGCGTCCCGCGGTGCTCTGACGAGCGTCGCGGCCGGGGACACCTATGAGGAACCCAAGGACCTGCCCAGGCTGTGGCACGTCACCCTCAGCGTCTCCGGGAAGAAGGTCCCGCTGCCCGAGCTGCGGCGGGCCCTGGAACAGCTCGCCCACGACCATCCCTTCCTGCTGACCAGCAGATACGCGACCGACCACGCCGAGATCCGGTACTGGGAAGAGGCCCGCGACCTGCACGACGCCGCCGCCGTGGCGCTGCGCCTGTGGGGCGAGCACCGGCAGAGCGCCGGCCTGCCGGCCTGGGAGATCGTCGGCCTGGAGGTCATCGACCGCGAGACCTACCACCACCGCATCGCCGAGGGCTACGGTCCCCCGCCGGCGACACCGGTGGGAGTGCACCCGTTCTGAGCCGGGGGAAGGCCGGGGGAAGGCCGGGGCAGAGGTCAGGAGAAGCCGGGGGAGGCCGAGGGCGAGGCCAGGAGGGCCTGGGGGAGGCCGGGGAAGGCGGGGGAGTCCGGGACTCCGGGGGATGGGTTCACCCCCTTTTGGGGTGTCTCGGGGTGTGGGACGACCGCTGAACCGCCGCGCCTCGCGCACTACCCTTCCCTCATGACCACGCTCTCGCCGTACGACTCGATGTCCCCGGTCACCCAGGCCGCCTACCGGGCCAAGGCCGCCGCCGCCGACCTCGCGCCGCTCCCGCGCGCCGCGAAGGACGACGCGCTGCTCGCCATCGCCGACGCCCTGGAGGTCCGGACCGCCGAGATCGTCGAGGCCAACGCCAAGGACGTGGCCAGGGCCCGGGAGAACGGCACCAGCGAGGCCATCGTCGACCGGCTCACCCTCACCCCCGAGCGGGTTCGCGCCATCGCCTCCGACGTCCGCGACGTCGCGAAGCTGCCCGACCCGGTCGGCGAGGTCGTCCGCGGCTCCACCCTCCCCAACGGCATCGACCTGCGCCAGGTCCGCGTCCCGCTCGGCGTCGTCGGCATCATCTACGAGGCCCGTCCGAACGTCACCGTCGACGCCGCCGCCCTCTGCCTGAAGTCCGGCAACGCCGTCCTGCTGCGCGGCTCCGCCTCCGCCTACGAGTCCAACAGCGCCCTCGTCCGGGTCATCCGGGACGCCGTCGGCGGTGCCGGGCTGCCCGCCGACGCCGTCCAGCTCGTACCCGGCGAGAGCCGCGACTCCGTCCGGGAGCTGATGCGCGCCCGCGGCCTCGTCGACGTCCTCATCCCGCGCGGCGGCGCCTCTCTGATCCAGACCGTGGTGAGCGAGTCCACGGTCCCCGTGATCGAGACCGGCACCGGCAACTGCCACGTCTACGTCGACGCCCAGGCCGACATCGACATGGCCGTCGAGATCCTGATCAACTCCAAGGCCCAGCGGGTCAGCGTCTGCAACGCCGCCGAGACCCTCCTCGTCCACCAGGACATCGCCCCCGAGTTCCTGCCGCGCGCCCTGGACGCCCTCGCCGAGGCCGGCGTCACCGTCCACGCCGACGAACGGGTCATGGCCTACGCCAAGGACTCCAAGGCCACCGTCGTCGAGGCGACCGCCGAGGACTGGGAGACCGAGTACCTCTCCCACGACATCGCCGCCGCCGTCGTGGACTCCCTCGACAGGGCCGTCGAACACATCCGCCTGTGGACCTCCGGCCACACCGAGGCCATCGTCACCACCTCCCAGCAGGCCGCCCGCCGCTTCACCCAGCTGGTCGACTCCACCACCGTCGCCGTGAACGCCTCCACCCGCTTCACCGACGGCAGCCAGTTCGGCTTCGGCGCCGAGATCGGCATCTCCACCCAGAAGCTGCACGCCCGCGGCCCCATGGGCCTGCCGGAGCTGACCAGCACGAAATACATCGTCACCGGCGACGGACACGTGCGCCGCTGAGGTCCACGGGCGCACGGGCCCCGGACGTTCACTCTTCCGGCCGCATCCCCGGCGCCGTGCGCCCCGGCCGAAAGACGTCTCACCAGGCAGACGAATTTCCATACCGTCTGCCCAAATTGACCCCCCAGGTCTACTCTGGACCCGTGCCGGAGGACGTGGGGGGCACGCCGTTCTCTGACGGCTGGGAGCCCGACGACGACCACGACCGCGGGGTGTCGGACGAAGAGTTCGCCTCCGTGGTCTTCGACGAGGACTTCGTACAGGCGGCCACGGTTCATGAGCCCACCGCCGTCGAACGCCTCCTGGCCGCGGCCCAGGCCAGAGCCGAGGCCTCCGAGGCGGAGGCCCGCCGGGCCCGCGCCAGAGGCGAGCGGTACGACGACGGCTACGGCCCCGAGGGCGCCGAATTCGGCCAAGATCACGACGACGAACCGGACGACACCTACGTCCTCGGCGACAGCCCCTACGGCCCCTACGGCAAGCAGGTCCGCTGGCACCGGCCGGTGGCCTGGTTCCTCGCCGTCGTGATGGGCATCGGCATGGTCGCCCTGGCCTTCGCCGCCGTCTACCGGGGAGGCTCCTCGGGCAGCCGCGACCGGGTCCCCGCACCCGCCTCGACCGGCCTGGAACAGGGCAGCGCGTCCGCGCCCGCCGCCTCCGCCGACCACTCCCGGCCGGCCGTCTCGGCCGTCCCGCCCTCCCCCTGAGCGCCCCCCCGCACTCTTGGTGAGAACCTGTCAGAAGTTGTCGTGAGCGGGGCGTTTACCCGGGGCCCACCAGACCTACTCTGAAAGTATGGGCGGGCCTGGAGACCCACCGGAGGGGACACCCGAGGGCGGCCCCGGAGGTGCGGAGGACGAATACCGATCCGTCGTCTTCGACGAGTCGTTCGTCCGTGCTGCCCGCCTCCAGGAGTTCTCCGCCGAGGAGCGGATGGCCGACCACGCGCCCGCCGTACGCCGCCGCCCGCCCCTGCACCGCGGACTCACCCGGCAGGCCCTGGTCCTCGTCCTGCTGATCGCCGTCGCCTTCGGCACCGCGATCTTCATGGGCGTCCGCCAGCCCTACACATCCCCGCAGACCCGGCGGCCCATCGAGGCCCTGCGGATGACGGTCATCCCACTCGCCCCGCAGGGCAGGGTGCCCGGCGCCGCCGACGCCGAGCGCCTGTTCGCGCACAGCCTCGCCGCCCCGTTCGAGGTCGGCGCCGAGGGCATACCCCTGCCCGCCTCCCGCAGCACCGCCCACTTCTCCGACAGCCAGGTGGTGAACGCGCTCACCACCGTCAAGGACTACATCGTCCGCTCCTCGCTCTACCCCGAGGTGCTCACCGGCCGCGAGGTGCGCCCCGCCCGGGCTCTGGTCGACTCGGAGCAGCTCGCCCAGTTCGACCAGAGCTTCGACCGTCCGGCGGCGGACGGCCGGCACGCGCCGACGGGCTGGGTGGTCCGCATCGACCCCGCCCGGGCCCAGCTGGCCGACGACCGGATCCGGGTCTCCGGCACCCTGCACGCCGCCGAGGCCGACGCCGCGACGCTGGAGGTCACCGCCGACCACACCTTCGTCTACGCCCTGCGCCCCACCGGCGCCGCCTCCGCCGCCCCCGCCTCCCTCTTCACGGTCCGCCGCGAGCTGACCTTCCACCTGGACCAGGACGACCTGCGCACCCACCAGGTCCAGCTGATCACCTCGTACGTCCAGGCGGGCCCCCTCGCCTGCCCCGAGGACTCCTCGGCCTACCTCCGCCCCCTGCTGGCCGGCCAGACAGCCAGGTCGGGCGGCCCCGCGGGCACCAACCCCTACGAGACGGACAGCGCCACGGCCCTGTGCGGAACCCTGTCCACCGAGGCGCAGCCGGAGGTGTGAGGCGGGCCGGGGGCCGCGAGCCGAGCCTCTACTCCTCGTCCCGGGCCTTTACTCCTCGTCCCGGGGCGTTACCACTCGTCCCGGGCCTCTACTCCTCGTCCGTGCCGGGGGCGGCGTCCCCCTTGGCCGGCGGCGGGTTCTTGAAGCCGTCGAAGCCGCGCCGGACCCGGCCGCCCAGATCGCCCGCGCCGCCCGCGAGGTCCGTGACCAGCTTCATCAGCGGGTCCTTCGAGGTCTTCACATCGCTCGCGTAGCTGGCCGCCGACTCGCGGAAGGAGTCACTGACCGAAGTGTCCTTGTCCTCGCTGCGCCGCGGGTAGTGGCCGTCCATGATCCGCTGGTAGTCCCGGGACTCGGCCCACTTCTTCAGCTCGGCGGCCCGCACGGTGGTGAACGGGTGCGAGCGGGGCAGCACGTTCAGGATCTTCAGCACGGAGTCGCGCAGATCGCCCCCGGATTCGTACTCCTCGGCCTGCTCCAGGAACGCGTCCACGTTCATCTCGTGCAGATGGTTGCCACCCGCGATCTTCATCAGGCCCCGCATCGAGGCCCGGACGTCCTGGCCCACCAGCAGACCCGCCCGGTCGGCGGACAGCTCCGACTTGCGGAACCACTCCCGCAGCGCCGCGACGAGCGCCATGATCGCCAGGTTGCCCAGCGGGATCCAGGCGACCTTCAGCGCGAGGCTCGTCAGGAACAGCAGGACCGTGCGGTACACCGAGTGCCCGGACAACGCGTGCCCGACCTCGTGCCCGACGACCGCACGCATCTCCTCCTCGTCGAGCAGCTCCACCAGCCCCGTGCTGACCACGATGATCGGCTCGTCCAGGCCGATGCACATCGCGTTCGGCTGCGGGTCCTGCGTGACGTACAGCGGCGGGACCTTCTCCAGGTCCAGGATGTAACAGGCGTCCAGCAGCATGTCGTGCAGGTGCGAGAACTGCCGCTCGGAGACACGGACCGAGTCGGACAGGAACAGCAGTCTGAGGCTCCGCTCCGGCAACAGCCCGCTGAGCGCCTTGAAGACGGTGTCGAACCCGCTCAGCTTGCGCAGCGCCACCAGGGCCGAACGGTCGGCCGGGTGCTCGTAGGCCCGTGAGGAGATCCCGGGGAAGCGCCTGCGCTGCCTGCTCGGCACCCGCTCGTGCCCCGTGTGCTGGTGGCTGTCGTCGGACATGTCTTCCCCCATGTGCGTGTGAGTGCCCACTGTGCCCCCCGAGGCGAGGCACAGCCTAGGCGGAGATACCGTGGACGGGCAGTACACCCGAAGGAGTCCCCGCCATGGAGCACCACCCCGCAGCCGCCCGGCTGACCGAGGCCGCCACGAGCGCCGTCCAGCAGCACGGGACGGGCAACCTGCTCCGTGTCGTACTGATCGTGATGGTCCTCGGCTGTGCTCTGACCGCCTGGTTCCTGCTGCGCGGCTACAAGCGGAAGGACGACTGAGAAGCGGCGAAAGTTCCCCGCCGCCGACGGCGAAAGTCCCCTGCCGCGGACGTCCGCCCGGCGCCCTCCGTCCCCAACGGCGGAGTCGGCGTGATCGCGGAGGGGCCGCCCGCTTACGATGAGCCGACATCTTTATTCCGCCCACACGCGATAGGTCCTGCCGAAGATGAGCTTCCACAGCGCCGCAGCCCAGTTGGTCACCCTTGCCGCCGAAGGCGAGACGCACGGCGGAAACCACAACAGCCTCAACCCGGCCATCACCGGCGGCAGCGCCCTGGTCATCCTCCTGCTGCTGCTGTGGATCACCACCCGCTTCAACCGCGACCGCTGAACGGGGAACCCGTCCCCGGCCGGACGTCCGAGGCCGGGCCGGTAGGGTCTGCACGCATGGGAGAGCAGGACATGCCTACCGGTCCGGCGCACGAGACGGCCGACGACACGGTGAAGCACCCGCAGCACGGCCCGGGCCACGGCCCCGCCCACACCGGCAAGCGACGCCTGGGCGTCATGGGCGGCACCTTCGACCCGATCCACCACGGGCACCTCGTGGCGGCCAGCGAGGTCGCCGCGCAGTTCCAGCTGGACGAGGTGGTGTTCGTCCCCACCGGCCAGCCATGGCAGAAGTCCCACCGCAAGGTCTCCCCGGCCGAGGACCGCTATCTGATGACGGTCATCGCCACCGCCGAGAACCCGCAGTTCTCCGTCAGCCGCATCGACATCGACCGCGGCGGCCCCACCTACACCGTGGACACCCTGCGTGATCTGCGCGCCCTCAACCCGGACACCGACCTCTTCTTCATCACCGGTGCCGACGCCCTCGCCCAACTGCTGACCTGGCGCGACTCGGAGGAACTGTTCTCCCTCGCGCACTTCATCGGCGTCACCCGTCCCGGCCACCACCTGACCGACCCCGGGCTGCCGGAAGGCGGCGTCTCGCTCGTCGAGGTGCCGGCGCTCGCCATCTCCTCCACGGACTGCCGTGCGAGAGTCGCCAAGGGGGACCCCATCTGGTACATGGTGCCGGACGGAGTCGTGCGCTATATCGACAAGCGCGAGCTGTACCGCGGCGAGTGAGCCGAGAGGGGCACCGGTGAACGACCGATACGACGCGGGGTACGGAGACGGCCCGTACGAACTCGTCGGCTACGACGAGTACGGCCGGCCCGTGTACCGGCAGGGTCCTGCACAACAGGCCGCCCAGGCGCCACAGTCTCCGCAGGCTCAGCAGGCGGCCTACGACCCGTACGCCCAGCAACAGGGCTACGGCTACGACCCCTACGCCACCGGCCAGCAGCCACCGGCGTCCTCCTACGGCTCCGGCCGGCAGCAGCCCGGCTACGACGCCTACGGCTCCCAGGCCCCGTACGACCCGTACGCCACCACCCAGGACACCACCGGCTACGACCCCTACGGGTACGCGGCGAACAGCGGGCAGCAGCCCCGGGTCGCCGAGCAGACCGCCTACATCCCGCAGCAGGCCGGCCCCGCGGAGGACCTGCGGACCCCGGAGGAGGCCGAGGCCGCCCCGGAAGGGACCCCGGACGGGCCCTCGGACGGGTCCCGCGGCGAGGCCCCGGGCGAACGGGACTACCGCACCGAGCAGTTCGCGTTCGTCGAGGAGCCGGACGGCGACTCCGAGGACGTCATCGACTGGCTGAAGTTCACCGAGAACCGCACCGAGCGCCGCGAGGAGGCCCGCCGCCGCGCCCGCGGCCGGCTCATCGCCCTCGTCGTCGTCCTCGCCCTCGTCGCGGTCGGTGGTGTCGGCTACCTCTGGTACGCGGGAAAGCTTCCCGGCCTGTCCTCCTCCGACGGCGAGAGCGGCACCGCCACACCCGCCGCCGCCCAGAAACGCGACGTGCTCGTCGTCCACCTGCACAACACCGCCAAGGGCGGCACCTCCACGGCGCTGCTGGTCGACAACACCACCACCAAGCAGGGCACCACGGTCCTGCTGCCCAACTCCCTCGCGCTGACCGGCGACGACGGCTCCGCCACGACCCTCGCGAAGTCCGTGGACGCGGACGGCACCTCCGGCACCCGCGACCAGCTCGACACGGTCCTCGGCACCAGCATCCAGGGCACCTGGCGGCTCGACACCCCCTACCTGCAGAACCTCGTCGATCTCGTCGGCAACATCGAGGTCGACACCGACACCGACGTCCCCGACCCGGACGCCAAGAAGAAGGGCACCGCGCCCCTCGTCCACAAGGGCCAGGACCAGACCCTCAGCGGCAAGACGGCCGTCGCCTACGCCACCTACCGCGCCGCCGGTGAGTCGCAGAACGCCCAGCTGGAGCGGTTCGGCCAGGTCATGCAGGGTGTGCTGCGCAAGCTGTCCTCCGACGCGTCGTCGGCCACCACCACCGTGCAGACCCTGGCGCAGATCCTCGACCCGCCGCTCACCGACAAGGACCTCGGTGCCTTCCTCGCCAGGCTCGCCGAACTCGCCAAGAGCGGCGCCTACAAGACCGCCCTCCTGCCCGTGCAGACGGACGGCACGCTCAGCGCGCAGACCAGCGACAGTGTGGTGAAGGACATCCTCGGCGGCACCGCCAAGAGTCCCGACGCGGGCTCCGCGGTCCGGGTCTCCGTCCAGAACGCCACCGGTGTGAAGGACGACACGGAGAAGGCCCGCGTCGTGCTCCTCAACGGCGGCTTCACCTTCCTGGAGGGCGGCAGCGCCGCCGGCACCCAGGCCACCTCGAAGGTGACCTACGCGGACCCCGCCGACAAGGCGAACGCCGCCGAGGTCGCCAAGACCCTCGGACTGCCGGCCGGCTCCGTCACCAAGGGCGGTGTCTCCTCCGGAGCGGACGTCTCGGTGGTCCTGGGCGGGGACTACAAGCCGTCCTCGTCCTGACCCCGAGCCGCCTCCCCTCCCGGGGGGCGGCCGGGGGCACCCCACGTGCCGCGGTAATCGCGTGGGGTGCGCCGGGCGGTCCGTGAGACCCTTGATGGCAAAAGTCCGCCGACGGAAAGCCATGTAGTGACCGCCACCGACCGTTCTCTTGAGCTCATCCACACCGCCGCGCAGGCGGCCGCCGACAAGCTCGCCCATGACGTCATCGCCTACGACGTGAGCGACGTGCTGTCGATCACGGACGCCTTCCTGCTGGCATCCGCGCCGAACGACCGCCAGGTCAGGGCCATCGTCGACGAGATCGAGGAGCGCCTGCAAAAGGAACTCGGCGCCAAGCCGGTCCGCCGCGAAGGGGACCGCGAGTCCCGCTGGATCCTGCTCGACTACGTCGACATCGTCGTCCACGTCCAGCACAGCGAGGAGCGCGTCTTCTACGCTCTGGAGCGGCTGTGGAAGGACTGCCCCGAGATCGAACTGCCCGCCGAAGCCAAGGCCACCCGCGGCAAGGCCGAGGAGCACGCCAAGCTCCAGGCCGCGGAGCCCGACCAGGAGCCGGACGGGGAGTGGTGATGAGCGCCACCGGTGAGGTGACCGACCGCAAGGGCCGGGGCCGCCGCGTCATCCTGTGGCGGCACGGCCAGACCTCGTGGAACGTGGAGCGCCGCTTCCAGGGCAGCACGGACGTCGAGCTGACCGAGACCGGCATCGGCCAGGCCCGCCGTGCCGCCCGGCTGCTCGCCTCCCTGCGGCCCGACGCGATCATCTCCTCGGACCTGCGGCGTGCCGCGCACACGGCCGCCGAGCTGGCCGCCCTCACCGGCCTCGACGTCACCCGCGACGAGGGCCTGCGCGAGACCTACGCGGGTGTCTGGCAGGGGCTGACGCACGAGGAGATCATCACCCGCCACGGCGAGGAGTACGCCGCCTGGAAGCGCGGTGAGGCGGTCCGCCGCGGCGGCGGCGAACTGGAGACCGAGGTCGCCGACCGCGCCGCTCCCGTCGTGCTGCGGCACACCGAGAAGCTGCCCGAGGACGGCACCCTCGTCGTCGTCAGCCACGGCGGCACCATCCGCACCACCATCGGCCGGCTCCTCGGCCTGGAGGCACGTCACTGGGAGAGCCTCGGCGGCCTCTCCAACTGCTGCTGGTCCGTGCTCGGCGAAGGCGCCCGCGGCTGGCGCCTGCTGGAGCACAACGCGGGCACCCTCCCGGAGCCCGTCCTCGGCGACGACGACTGACCGACCCGAGGGCCCCGGACCCCGGATTTCACTTTCTGGCAGGTCACAGGCTAAAGTTCTTCTTGTTCGCCCCGCCGAGCGGGAAGAACGCAAGGGGCTATAGCTCAGTTGGTAGAGCGCCTGCATGGCATGCAGGAGGTCAGGAGTTCAATTCTCCTTAGCTCCACTGATCGACACTCTGTTGAGTTGTCAAAGATCGGTGATGAAGATCCCGTCCCCGCAAGGGGGCGGGATTTTCTGCTTTCGGCGGTGGGCGGTCTCGTTCAGGGGCTGATGATCTCTTCACTCTCCTTCCTTGCCGGTGCCGGTGCCGGGGGCCACAGCCGCTCTCTGCGCTCCCGCAGCAGCGCCAGCTTCGCCCGCGCCTCCTCGTCCGCCGGGGTGTAGACCACGATCCGGCACTCGGGCACCCCGTCGAGGGAAAGCGATTGCGAGGTCATGCGCATCTCGCCGACGGCAGCATGGCGAAAGGTCTTCACCCGGGGCCCCGGAGGCGCCACCGTGCCACTCGCCCACAGCTCCGCGAACCAGGGGCTCGCCGCCGACAGCCCGCGTATGTACTCCTCCCATGCCGCCTCGCCCACATGCCTGCCGTAGGACGACCGCAGGGTCGCCACCATCAACGGCAGCTCCTTCTCCCGGTGCACCACCGGGCAGATGCCCTCCGGCAGCGTGAACACCGTCCACAGCACGTTCGGCAGGCCCGTCGAGCGGACGTCCGGCAGCAGGAACAGGTCCCGGTACGCCGCGTTGGTGGCCAGGACGTCGTACCGCGAGTTGTAGACCACCGCCAGCAGCGGGTCCAGGGCGTCGACGATGCCCTGCACCTCCGCGCCGATCTGCCGGGCCAGGGCCTCGGGATCCGACTGGAAGGGCACCTCCGCCAGCCGGTACAGATGCTCCCGCTCCGGCGGGTCCAGTCGCAGGGTGCGCGCGACCGCGTCCAGCACCTGCGGCGAGGCGTTGATCGGCCGGCCCTGCTCCAGCCAGGTGTACCAGGTCACGCCCACTCCCGACAGCTGGGCGACCTCCTCCCGCCGCAGCCCCGGGGTGCGCCGCCGCAGTCCCGGCGGCATCCCCACGTCGGCCGGTGTCACCCGTGCCCGCCGGTTGCGCAGAAAAGTGGCCAGCTCCGGCCTGCGCCGCTGTGTCCTCGTCCCCATCGTCCAGCCCCCGTCGTCCCCGTCTTCCCATCGTCGGCGTCCGGGCCCGCCCCTTCCAGGTGCTGGCAGTACCAGCATCGGTGGGCACTCGGCACCGGTACCGGCTCGTCGTCAGGCTCGACGCCATGACGACGACATCCCGGACCGGCCCGAACACGGAGCCCCTCCCGAACTCTGCGACCAGTGAACCACCCGCCACTGACAGTGACGTCCCGACTGCTCGCCGGACGGAATCATCCGTCACGGACAGTGAAGCACCCGCCACTGACAATCGGCCCCGGCTGCTGCTCGGTGCGCTGCTCGGCGCCCTGTTCATGGCGGCGCTCGACGTGTTCATCGTGAACGTCGCGGCGCCCACGATCGGTTCCGAGCTGCGGGCCTCGGGCGCCGACCTGCAACTGGTGATCGCCGGTTACGCCATCACCTACTCCGTGCTGATGATCACCGGGGCCCGGCTCGGTGACCGGCTCGGGCACGGCCGGGTCCATCTCGCCGGGCTGGCCCTGTTCACCGCCGCCTCCCTCGCCTGCGGACTGGCACGGGGTTCGACCGAGCTGATCGTGTTCCGGCTGGTGCAGGGCGCGGGGTCGGCGCTGATGATCCCGCAGGTGCTCAGCCTCATCCAGCGCACCTTCACCGGCGAGGCCCGGGCGCGGGCGCTCGGTGCCTACTCGGCGGTCCTGGCCGTCGGTGCGGCGGCCGGCCAGGTCGTCGGCGGCGTGCTGGTCAGCGCCGACCTCTTCGGCACCGGCTGGCGGCCGGTCTTCCTGGTCAACGTGCCGGTGGGCGTCGCGCTGCTCCTGCTGGGCCGACGGGTCCTGCCGCTGGGCGGTGCCGGCGGCCGGGAGCGGGCCCGGGCGCTCGACCTGCCCGGGCTGGTGCTGCTCGGTGCCGCCGTGTCGCTGCTGACGGTGCCGCTGGTGCTCGGCCAGGAGGAGGACTGGCCGCTGTGGTCCTGGCTGTCGCTGGCCGGAGCCGTGCTGCTGTTCGCCCTGTTCTGCGGCTACGAGTCCCGGCTCGCCCGGCGCGGCGGCGCCCCGCTCATCGCGCCCCGGGTGGTGCGGCACCCCGGCATCGGGCCGGCCGTCCTCCGGATCCTGGCCGCCATGTCGGTCAACGCCGGCTATCTCTTCGCGCTGACGCTGCACGTACAGGGCGGCCTCGGCTACAGCGCCCTGCGGGCGGGGCTGAGCTTCGCGCCGACCGCGGCCGTCTTCGGCGTGGTCAGCCTCACCTGGCGGAAGTGGCCGGCCGCCTGGCAGCGGATTCTCGCACCGGCCGGGTTCGCGCTCACCGCGGTCTCCGTCGCCGTCGTGGGAACCGCTTTCCACGGCGGCGGTGGCGGGGGAGCGGTCCTGTACGCCGGGTACACCGGCACGGGTGCCGGGCTGGCGCTCGCCTTCAGCCCCACGCTCACCGGCGCGCTGGCCACCGTGCGGCCCGAGGACGCGGCGGACGCCAGCGGGCTGCTGGCGACGGTCGCGCAGCTCGGTCAGCTGCTCGGCGTCGCGGCGTTCGGCACACTGTTCCTGAACCGGCTTGAGTCGTTCGGGGTCGTGCGCTCGTATACCTCGGGGCAAGCGTTCTCGGTATGCGCCTGGGCGCTGGCCGGAACGGCTGCGGTGGGAGCCGTGTCCGGACTGGTACTGAGGCGTCGCTGACCGTATTGGTCCGGCCGTGGCAGAATCAAACGGCCGGAAGGGGGCGCGGCCCGACGGGAGGGAGTGGCGATGCCTGCGAGCATCCTTGAGGAGGTCGGCCACCTCCTCGGTGCGGCGTTGATACGGGACACGACCACCCGGCTGAGCTGCCCTTCCTGCGGTTCCGCGCATGTGGCGCAGGTCCTCGGCGACAACGGCGGAATCTCCTACGTGTGCACGGCCTGCGGCCACAGCTGGAGCTGATCGATGGGTGCACACAGGCGAAAGTGCGATTGGTGCGGGAGCGGTACGCCCATCGTCCGTGACATGGAGCCGATCAACCCCGATTACCAGTACTGGTGCGAGGAATGCGCGCGGGCGCTGATCATAAAAGGCGACCCGATCGAGACGTATCGGGAACTGGAGGGCGAGCCGATCTACGGCCGCCTCCTGGAGGAGCACTGCACGCTCAAGAGGTTCTACCAGTTCGTGACGGCTTGACGCCGACGCCGTCGAGCCCGGTTTTCGGCAACGATGTCCGGGCCAGCGCGAGGAAGAGTGCACCGGTCCCTCCGTAGACGGCCGACAGCATCAACTGCGATCCCGCCAGGTGGAGTTCGGGCCGCCCGCTTCCGTGCGGCACCCACCAGGGGGCGTACGAGCAGAACACCAGCGCGGTGCCCAGGGCCGCCGCCCGGTGCCCGTGTGTCCACAACAGCAGTACCAGTGGCACGCACCACACCCAGTGGTGGGTCCACGACACCGGGCTGATCAGCAGGGCGGTGACGGCGCAGGCGCACACCGCCCACGCCCGCAGCCCCCGCAACTCCGCCCGCACGGCCACCGCGAGGCCCAGGACGGCCAGCCCGGCCGCGGGGACCGCCCAGAGGGCTCCCGGGTCCGGCGTGTGCAGCAGACGCGCCAGGGCGCCGCGCAGGGCCTGATTGGCGGTGTCCTCCGGGCGCCCGACCCGGCTCGCGCGGTACACCGTGTCCGTCCAGAACCGCCAGGAGTCGCACGGCAGGGCGGCCGCCGCCAGCAGGGTCGCCCCGGCGAACGCCACGGCCGCCCCGCGCGCGTGCCGCAGCCACGGCCCTCCGCGCCCGCTCCCCAGGCGGGCCGCGAGACCCGAGGCGAGCAGCAGCACCGGGAACAGCGCGGGCGTCAGCTTGACCGCCGCGGCCAGCCCGAGGCCCACCCCGGTCCAGCGGTCGTACCCGCCGGCGGGGCGGCGGGTCAGGTCCCACAGCACCAGGACGGCCAGCAGCAGGTTGATCTGGCCGTAGCGCACGGTCGTCCACACGGGCTCGCACCACACCGCCGGCGCCGAGACCCACCAGACGGACTCCCCGCGCGCGTGGCCGACGAGTTTCAGCGACAGCCGGACGAACACCACCAGCAGCGCGAGGTTGCCCGCCGTCGCCAGCGCGCGCAGGAGCGCGGTGTCCAGCAGGGGCAGCGGGGTGAACAGCAGGGCCGCGAACGGCGGATAGGTGGTGGGCAGGTGCGCGGCCGTCGCGCGCAGGGCGTAGAGGTCGCCACCGGCGCGCACGGCGGCGCCCTCGGCCCGGTAGACCATCAGGTCGATCATCGACACGTGCGCCGCCCGCTGAGCGGCCCAGAACGCCGCGAAGGACGCCAGGCACACGGCCGGCGCGACCCAGACCCGGCGGCGGGCTGCGGACGAGGCGATCATGGTCATGAAACCGACATTAGCTGCCGTATCGACGCGAAGCCGAAACCGATTTGGAGCTGCGCCCCCGGGCCTGTAATGTTTACGACGTCGCCGGGGGAACCGGGCGAAACAACAAAACAAGGGGCTATAGCTCAGTTGGTAGAGCGCCTGCATGGCATGCAGGAGGTCAGGAGTTCAATTCTCCTTAGCTCCACAGAAATCGAAGGCGGATCATCCTGGTGGATGGTCCGCTTTCGGCGTGTTCCGGAACACAGGACACGCGGAACGCGACACGCGCGAACGAATCGGCGGGCCACTCGAATCGAGTGACCCGCCGTTCGCGCCGCCTCGGCGGTCCGGTCCGTTCGCGTCGTCGTCGTCGGTCCGGTCCGTTCGCGCCGTCCTCAGCGTCCCAGTGCGCGCCGGCCGCGCCCCTGGGAGAGGACCGGCAGATTGCGCGACGGGGCCTGCCCGCGCGTGTCCTCCTCGATGCGCAGGGCGAGCGCCGGGCAACGGCGCACCGCGCGCAGCGCCTTCGCCTCCGCGTAGCGCGGCACCTGCGCCTGGGCGACGGTCGGGAAACCGTCGGCCCCGAGCTCGAACACCTCCGGGAGGATGTCCGCGCACAGTCCGTGGCCCCGGCAGAGCGTCCAGTCGACGTAGATCTTCTGACGGCTGCCGCCGGCCTCCTCGGGCTCGCCGCCGCCCGCGACGCCCGCGGGGGCCCTGCCGCCCTCGAAGAGCGGCAGAACACCCTCCACGGGCCGTCCGCAGCCGTTTCCGAGGACGTGGGCGGCCAGGTCGTCGGTGAACGCCTTGATGGTCGACTCCAGGAACATCGCCGAGCCGTCCGGGTGCGAACACGCCCCGCGCCGCTTCACGTTCTTCGCGACCTGTTTCAGCGCCTCCAGCGCGGCCGGCCCGCCGCCGTTCAGGATGTCCTCCATGCCGCGCGCGGCGGCGGGCAGTCCGAGATAGCAGGGCCCGCACTGGCCGGCGCTCTCCTCGGCCAGCCACTGCGCGACCCGCAGCGACTCGCCCAGCGGGCACGTCTCCTGGCTGATCGGCAGGATCGCGCCCGCGCCCAGCGAACCGCCGACCGCGTCCAGCGAGTTGCGGGAGACGACCGCCTCGTCGACGGTCGCCGCGTCGATCCACTTGCCGTGATAGCCGCCGGTCAGCACGCCCTGCGGCACCGGCGGGGCGCCCGCCAGCTGCAGCACGTAGCGCAGCGGCACGCCCGTGGGGACCTCGATCACCATCGGGCGGGCGACCGCGCCGGACACGGTGAGCATCACGGTGCCCGGCTCGTCGTACAGGCCGGTGTTGCCGTAGCGCTCCGGGCCGATGCGGGCGGCGATGGCCAGCTGCGCGAACGTCTCCGCGTTGGACAGCAGGGTGGGCGCGCCGCCGACGCCGCTCTGCGAGGCGCTGATCTTGCGGCCGGGCGGGACCGCGGGGCCGCCGTCGACCGAGCGGATCAGCGAGGCGGCGGCGCCGGTGACCATGCGCACCGGATTGCGCTGCACCCACGCGCGCAGCGCCGATCTACGGCTGTTGCTCAGGCCGCGTTCGGCGAGCGCGGCCTCCATGGAGCGCTGCGTGGACTCCCGGGTGACACCGATGACGAGCGTGCGCGCGCCGAGCGCCTCGGCGCACAGCAGCGCGCCGTCCAGGATGAGGTGCGGGGCACGGTTGATCAGCACCGTGTCCTTGCGGCAGGCCGGTTCGTCCTCGCTGCCGTTGACCACGACGACCGGCCGCACCCCGCGCTTGATCGCCGACTCGGCGACCGCGCGCAGCTTCTTGTGGAAGGGGAAGCCGGCGCCGCCGCGGCCCTTGAGGTTGATGGCTTCGGCGAGCTGGGCGAGCTGCTCGCCGCCGAGCGGGTCGAGTGGCCCGTGCACCTTCAGATGCATGGGCAGATCGAGCCGCTCCACAAGGTCGAAGCCCGACGTGAGCTGGGGAAGTCCGACCACGCGGACTTCGGGGACGTCGGGCAGGGCCTCGTTCACTTAAAGCCTCCGGAAGGCGTGTTCCAAGGTTCGCCCGAACCCGGTGTCTCGTAGGACGAGCCGGGCAGCGTTTCGGTGGCGGGACCGCTGTTGTACGTGTCACTCGGGTTGTACGTGCCATAGAGGCCGTTTGTCTCACCGGTGTCGTACACGTCACTTCCGCCGTATCCGCCGGTGCCCGGATTGCCGTAGGCCGGGATGGTGTATCCGGTGTCCTGCAGCGGGTCGTACGCGGACGGCGGGGCCTCGCCGACCGGCGGCGGGGAGGGGATCGGCCAGCTGCCCGAGGTGCTGGAGGGGCCGTCCACGCGCGGGATGGCCTCCGTGGGCTGCAGATCCAGCGGCAGGTTCATGCGGGCGGTCTGGTCGGCCGGGAAGGGCTGCTGGGAACGGCCCGGCGTGGACACCGCGCGGTAGGCCGCCGCGAAGCCGGACGCGGGCTCGGCGGCCGGGGCGGCCGGGGTCTGGTAGAGCGGGGCCGAGGCCGTGCCGGCGGGCGACTGCCGACGCTCCCGCCGGCTCTCGAAGCCGGGCACCGCCGAGTCGGCCACCCGGGAGCGGCTCGCGTCCAGATCGTCCAGCCCGGGCCGTTCCGAGCTGCCGAACAGGGCCACCAGCCGGTCGGCGACCCTGCGCTTGACCGGGCGCGGTGCGGCACGCAGCGCGAGCGCGCCCATCACGCCGAGCAGGGACAGGCTGTAGAGGATCACGAAGATCGGCTTGGCCGAGCGACCCGCGTAGAGGCCGTGGAGAAGCGCCGCGCACCAGGCCGGGTAGGCCAGCATGTGCATGGCGCGCCAGCGGGCGGCGACCGGAGCCGGGGTGGCGAAGTTGCTGCGCAGGGCTCCGGTGATGCCCACGAAGATCATCAGCAGGCCGGCCAGCGAGCCCAGGCCGATCAGGCCGCCGATTCCGGTGAAGCCGAGCGAGAACGGGATGATCGCGGCGATCAGCTGGGTGTGGTCCAGCGCGATCTTCGTGGTGATGTGCAGCAACAGGAACGCGATCGAGGCGACCGCGGTCGTCCGGTGCACCGCCTGGCCGACGATCCGCTGGCGTGTGTTCAGGAAGATCCGGTCCTGGGCGAACAGGCCCCAGATCACCGAGCAGCTCAGCGAGACGAGCGACAGCACGCCCGCGCCGAAGTTCAGGAAGTCGCGGAACTGGCTGCCTCCGACCAGCACGACCACGGGTATCAGCAGCAGGACGACAGCGGACGCCACCCCATAGGCCGACCGGCCGGGTTTGGGGAGCGAGCTGGTACTACGACGAGGGTTCATGGGGGCAACTCCGAGCAGTTTCGGGAAAGCGGTCCCGCTGCCGCACTCTAAGTGGCGCCATACCGATCAGTACGGGGTTTGAGTTATTGCGTTGTTATCAACGGACAATGCGACGGGGGCGGTGTCCCGTAGGGGACGGTACGTGAAGTAGTTGTTGACCTTTGTTCAGTTGCGGCGGGCTTCGTGACATGTCCATAGGGATACGGAAGCGCGTCGCCGCTTGCTCAAGGGCTGCGGTACCCTAGCGCCATGCGTGCCGTACGCCTTCTGCTTAGCGGGCCGCGCTGATCAGCACCGACCCCGGTCAAGCCGTGAGGTCGGCATCGGCGCGGCGTCCCCTCCTGTGCGAGGGGCTTTTTCATTTCCGCAGGCAGAGACGATCGATGGAGCTTTGAGGATCATGAGCGAGACGAACCCCGCTGCCCCCGCTGCCGCGTCGGCGGAGACCGCGCCGCACCGCTACACGGCCGCGCTGGCAGCCGAGATCGAGGCACGCTGGCAGGACTTCTGGGACGCCGACGGCACCTACGCGGCCCCGAACCCCACGGGTGACCTGGCGGGCGACGCCGAGCTGGCCGCCAAGCCCAAGAAGTTCATCATGGACATGTTCCCCTACCCCTCGGGTGCGGGCCTGCACGTCGGCCACCCGCTGGGCTACATCGCCACCGACGTCTACGCCCGGTTCCAGCGCATGACCGGCCACAACGTCCTGCACACCCTGGGCTTCGACGCCTTCGGCCTGCCCGCCGAGCAGTACGCCGTGCAGACCGGCACGCACCCGCGCGTGTCCACCGAGGCCAACATGGAGAACATGAAGGCCCAGCTGCGCCGGCTGGGCCTGGGCCACGACAAGCGCCGGTCGTTCGCCACGATCGACCCGGAGTACTACAAGTGGACCCAGTGGATCTTCCTGCAGATCTTCAACTCCTGGTACGACGACGAGGCGCGCAAGGCCCGTCCGATCTCCGAACTGATCGCCCAGTTCGAGTCCGGTGAGCGCGCCGTTCCGGGCACCACGCGCGCGTGGAACGAGCTGAGCGCCGCCGAGCGCTCCGACATCCTGGGCGAGTTCCGCCTGGCCTACGCCTCCGACGCGCCCGTCAACTGGTGTCCGGGCCTGGGCACCGTGCTGGCCAACGAGGAGGTCACCGCCGACGGCCGTTCCGAGCGCGGGAACTTCCCGGTCTTCAAGGCCAAGCTGCGCCAGTGGAACATGCGCATCACCGCCTACGCCGACCGGCTGCTGGAGGACCTGGAGGAGCTGGACTGGCCCGAGGCCATCAAGCTGCAGCAGCGCAACTGGATCGGCCGCAGCGAGGGCGCCCGCGTCGACTTCCCGATCGACGGCGAGCGCATCACGATCTTCACCACCCGCCCGGACACCCTGTTCGGCGCGACCTACATGGTGCTGGCGCCCGAGCACCCGCTGGTCGACAAGTTCACCCCCGAGGCGTGGCCCGAGGGCACGCACGAGGTGTGGACCGGCGGCCACGCCACCCCGGCCGAGGCCGTCGCCGCCTACCGCGCGCAGGCCGCCTCGAAGTCCGACGTGGAGCGGCAGGCCGAGGCCAAGGACAAGACCGGCGTCTTCACCGGCGCGTTCGCGACCAACCCGGTCAACGGCGAGCAGGTCCCGGTCTTCATCGCCGACTACGTCCTGATGGGCTACGGCACCGGCGCGATCATGGCCGTTCCCGGCCACGACACCCGCGACTTCGCCTTCGCGCGCGCCTTCGAGCTGCCCATCCGCTGTGTGGTCGAGCCGACCGACGGCCGTGGCACCGACCCGTCCACCTGGGACGACGCCTTCGTCTCCTACGACGCGAAGATCGTCAACTCCGACAGCGACGACGTACGGCTGAACGGCCTGGGCGTGGCCGACGCCAAGGCGCGCATCACCGAGTGGCTGGCGCGCAAGGGCATCGGCGAGGGCACCGTGAACTTCCGGCTGCGCGACTGGCTGTTCAGCCGCCAGCGCTACTGGGGCGAGCCGTTCCCGATCGTCTACGACGAGGACGGCGTCGCCCACGCGCTGCCCGAGTCGATGCTGCCGCTGGAGCTGCCCGAGGTCGAGGACTACAGCCCGCGCACCTTCGACCCGGACGACGCCGACACCCAGCCCGAGACGCCCCTGTCGCGCAACGAGGAATGGGTCAACGTCACCCTGGACCTGGGTGACGGCCCCAGGAAGTACCGCCGCGAGACCAACACCATGCCCAACTGGGCCGGTTCCTGCTGGTACGAGTTCCGCTACCTGGACCCGCACAACGACCGCAAGCTGGTCGACCCGGAGATCGAGCGGTACTGGATGGGCCCGCGCGAGGGCCAGCCGCACGGCGGTGTCGACCTGTACGTCGGCGGCGCCGAGCACGCCGTGCTGCACCTGCTGTACGCGCGCTTCTGGTCCAAGGTGCTGTACGACCTGGGGCACGTCTCCTCCGCGGAGCCGTTCCACAAGCTGTTCAACCAGGGCATGATCCAGGCCTACGTCTACCGCGACAGCCGCGGCATCGCGGTGCCGGCCGCCGAGGTGGAGGAGCGCGACGGCGCCTACTACTACCAGGGCGAGAAGGTCAGCCGCCTGCTGGGCAAGATGGGCAAGTCCCTGAAGAACGCGGTGACCCCGGACGAGATCGCCGCCGAGTACGGCGCGGACACGCTGCGTCTGTACGAGATGGCCATGGGCCCGCTGGACGTCTCCCGCCCGTGGGACACGCGCGCGGTGGTCGGCCAGTTCCGGCTGCTGCAGCGGCTGTGGCGCAACATCGTCGACGAGAACACCGGCGAGGTCACCGTCACCGGTGCCGAGGCCGACCAGGAGACCCTGCGCGCCCTGCACAAGGCCATCGACGGTGTCCGCCAGGACCTGGAGGGCCTGCGCTTCAACACCGCCATCGCCAAGGTCACCGAGCTGAACAACCACCTGACCAAGGCCGGCGGCGCGGTGCCGCGGTCCGTGGCCGAGCCGCTGGTGCTGATGGTGGCCCCGCTGGCCCCGCACGTCGCCGAGGAGCTGTGGCGCAAGCTGGGTCACACCGGCTCGGTCGTCCACCAGGACTTCCCGGTCGCCGACCCGGACTACGTCGTCGACGAGACCGTGACCTGCGTCGTGCAGATCAAGGGCAAGGTCAAGGCCCGGCTGGAGGTGCCGCCCGCCATCTCCGAGGAGGAGCTGGAGAAGGTGGCCCTGGCCGACGAGAAGGTCGTCGCGGCGCTGGACGGCGCGGCCATCCGCAAGGTGATCGTGCGGGCGCCGAAGCTGGTGAACATCGTCCCGGCGTGACGCTCGCGCACCGGCCGGATCCGGCGTCGGGGTAGTCCCCTACGGGCAGGTTCGGGGTTCTTCCGGAACTCCGGGCCTGCCCGCTGCGTTTACCGTGGAGAGCACAGCGGCTTGTGCCGTGCCGGCCGAGGAGGAGCGTCGTGGAAGTAGTGCTGACCGTGTTCGCCCTGCTCTTCCTGCTCTTCGTGGGGCTGGGCGCGTACGCCACGGTCAAGGCGATCGGCGCCGCCAAGCGCGGGGTGGACCGGACCATCACGCAGGCCCGCCGCACCGTCGAGGACCACACCTTGCGTGCCAGGTCCTTCGCCCAGACGGGACCGGCCGGCGAGATCGCCCAGCTGCGGCTCTCGCTGCGCACCTCCATGCGCGCCACGCAGGACGCGCTGCACGCGGGGGTGGCCGAGGACGAGTCGCTGAAGGAGTCCCTCGGCCTCTTCGAGCGGCTCAGCGTGCACGGGCACGAGCTGGACGCCGACCTCAAGCGACTGGAGTCCGAGCCGGACCGGACCACGCTCGCCGCGCGCCTGCCCGAGCTGCGCGGTCGCACCGAGCGCATCACCAAGTCCGCGGACTCCCTGCGCTGGGCCGCTCGCGACCGGGCCCGCCGCTTCGCCGACGACGACCTGGGCACCCTCAGCGCCCAGATCGACATCGAGGCGGGTGCCCTGCGCCACTGGACGAGGACCGAGCCCGGCCAGGCGCCCCCGCCGTGGCCCGACGCGTCCGGCTCCACCCCCGCCGACGCCCCGGCCGCGGACCGCACCCGTCCGCAGGCCGGGTCCACGGCCGCCGGGGAGCCTGCTCCCGAGGCGATCACCCCGCCGTCATGGCGCCCGGCCTACCCGTGGCAGAAGAAGCCCCGCCCCGAGAGCACCACCTGAGCGAGCCGCTCCGGGCCCGCGCCGCAGGGGCCGGGCTGCCGTGCGAACGCTACGGCAGGTAACCTCCAGCTCATGTCCCGCCATGTCGCGATCGTCACCGATTCAACGGCCTACCTGCCGCACCGGACGATGGACCGTCATGGCATCACCGCGGTCCCGCTGACCGTGGTCCTCGGCGACCAAGCCCTCGAAGAGGGCACCGAGATCTCGACCCGCTCCCTCGCCCAGGCGCTGCAGAAGCGGCGCTCCGTCACCACCTCCCGCCCCAGCCCCCAGGTGTTCGCGGAGACCTACCGCAGGGTCGCCGAGGCCGGTGCGAGCGGCATCGTCTCCCTGCACCTGTCCGCGGAACTGTCCGGCACCTACGACGCGGCGGTCCTCGCGGCGCGTGAGGCACCGGTGCCCGTGCGGGTCGTGGACACGGGCATGGTCGCGATGGCGCTCGGCTTCTGCGCGCTCGCCGCGGCGGAGACCGCGGAGGCGGGCGGCACGCTGGACGATGCCGTCACGGCGGCCGAGAAGCGGGCCGCGGGTACGTCCGCCTACTTCTACGTCGACACCCTCGACTATCTGCGCCGCGGCGGCCGTATCGGCGCCGCGCAGGCGTTGCTGGGCTCCGCACTCGCCGTCAAACCCCTGCTCCAACTGGGCGGCGGCCGTATCGAACTGCTGGAAAAGGTCCGCACGGCGTCCAAGGCGATCGCCCGCCTGGAGGAGCTGACCGTCGAGCGGGCGGGCGGCGCGGAGGTCGACATCGCCGTGCACCACCTCGCCGCCCCCGACCGTGCCGCCGCCCTCGCCGACCGGCTGCGGTCACGCGTCACGGGACTGGCCGAGCTGCACGTCAGCGAGGTCGGAGCGGTGATCGGCGCGCACACCGGGCCGGGGCTGCTGGGCGCGGTCGTCTCGCCTCGCTGACACCCGGACTCCCCGGCCGGGCCCTCCCCTTGGCCGCCGGCGGTGGGCGGGACTCCCCCGTGTGGGTGGCGGAGTTGTCCACAACCGGGCGGTCGTCCACGGAAATCCACCAAGATCATCGTCGTTCGGTGGAATGTCCCATCCTCGTCGCATGGCACTTCGATCTCGCTCGCGCACCGCGACTCCGACCAGCGGCCCCGGCCGCGGCCCTGCCTCCGACGGCCGCGTCCGCCACCGCCGCACAGCCGGCACCCGCCGCACAACCGACCCCCGCCGCACAACCGACCCCCGACGCGCCGCCGGACGCCGCCGCACCGGCCACCGCCCGTCCGCGCCGGCGGAGGAACTGCGCCGCCGGGCGGAAGCCCTCTTCGGCGAACGGGACGCGCTCTGGCGGGAGTCGGGGAAGGCACCGCCGGACTCGGACGACCTCGCGGAAGCGTCGACCGACCTCGCGCAGGCGTCGACCGAGCCGTCAGCGGCCATGGGCCGGGCGGCTGGAGCCGGTTCGGCGTGGACCGGGAGCAGGGTGGCGCCGGGCAGTCCCAGGGGGCCTGAACGGGCCGGTGCGGCGGAGCCGTCGGGGCAGGCGGAGCGGGAGGAGCGGAAGCACCGAGACCGGCCGGCACGGCAGGAACCGGAGGAACAGCGGGAACTGGAGGAGCCGGGCGAACCGGTGGTGCGCCCGGTCCCGGACTGGCGGGAGCGGGCCGGGCTGGCACTGCGGGAGCGGATGCCGGTGTGGCTGCAGGCGCGGTACGGAGTGGAGCGGCGGGGAGCCGTGGCGCTCGTCGTGGTGCTCGTGGCCGCAGCCGTGTTCGCCGTGCAGCACTTCTGGGCGGGCCGGCCCCAGTCCGTGAGCGCCCCTCAGGTGGTGCGCGCGCAGGCCCCGTTCGCCAAGAAGGGTGAGGGAGCGACGGCCGGCGCGGCCGCGAGCACGTCGGCGACGCCCGGCACGGAGATCGTCGTGGACGTCAGCGGCAAGGTCCGCGAACCGGGGATCCGGAGGCTGCCGGCCGGGGCCCGGGTGGCCGATGCGCTGCGCGCGGCGGGCGGGGTCCGGCCGGGTGCGAGCACGGAAGGACTCAACCGCGCCCGCTTCCTGGTCGACGGCGAACAGGTCGTCGTCGGCACCCCCGCCGGAGCCGTCGCCGCGCCCGGCTCGGCGCCCGGGCCGCCGTCCGGATCCGCCGGCACGGGTCCGACGGCGCCGGTCTCCCTCAACACCGCCACCGCCGACCAACTCGACGCCCTGCCCGGAGTCGGCCCGGTACTGGCCCGGCACATCATCGACTACCGCACCCAGCACGGCGGTTTCCGTTCGGTGGACGCACTGCGCGAGGTCAACGGCATCGGCGACCGCCGCTTCACCGACCTGCGTGACCTGGTACGGCCATGAGCCCCGCACCGGAAGAGGGCGTCGCGCGCTCGGAGCCGGATCCGGAGTCGGCGCAGCCGGAGACCGCGCAGACCGGCCGGAGCGGTCCCATGGACCTGCGTCTGGTCCCGCCCGCACTCGCGGCCTGGGCCACGGCGGCCCTGACCCTGGACGCGCCGGCCGCCTGGACCACCTGGACAGCCGTGGTCTGCCTGGTCGGCGGGGCTCTCCTGTTGTCGGTACGGCGGACAGGACAGGACGGGCGGGCCGGGGAGGCCGGGCCGGCCGGGGCGCGTTCGCCGGCCGAGGGGAGGGACGTCACTCGGGGGGCCCGGCGAGCGGGGCCGGTGCCGTCGACCGGGACGGCGGCGGCCGGCCGACCTGGGGAGCGAGCCGGATGGGCGCGCGCCCGGTTCGGCTGGGCACGTGCCGCCGTCGCCGCGGTGCTGCTCTGCGTCTCCGCGGCAGCGGCCTCGGCCGGGCTGCACGGGGCCGACGTACGGCGCGGGCCGGTGCCCGAGCTGGCTCGGCGCTTCGCGACCGTGACCGTCGAGGCCGAGCTGACCGGCGATGCCTGGCTGAGCAGACCCCGGGTGCGGGGCGATCACGCGGCGCCGGCGGCGGTGCTGGCACGGGCCGATGTGGTGAGTGTCGAGGAGGCCGACGGGACGCGGGTGCGGACCAGGACGCCCGTGCTGCTGATCGTCGACACGGAGGTCCCGGCCCCGGAAGGAAGGGATGCGCGGAACCGGAGTGCCGAGCCGCCCCCGGCCGGCGCCGCACCGCACGGGCCCGGTGGGCGGGCCGGCTGGCTCGGGCTGCTGCCGTCCACGCGGCTGAGGGTGGGCGGGCGGCTGGCGCCCGCGCTGACGGGCGGCGACCGCACCGCGGCCGTGCTGCGGGTGCGCGGCCGGCCGGGGCCGCCCCGGATCGTGGCGGGACCGAGCGGGCCGCAACGGCTGGCGGGGCGGCTCAGAGCCGGCCTGCGGGAAGCGACCGAGGACCTGCCCGGAGACGCGCGTGCGCTGCTCCCCGGGCTGGTCGTCGGCGACACCTCGCGCATCACGCCCGAGCTGGACCACGCCTTCCAGGAGACGGACCTGGCGCACACGCTCGCCGTCTCCGGCAGCAACCTCACCGTCCTGCTCGCGTTGCTCATCGGGCCGCCCGGCCTGGCGCAACGGGCCGAGCGCCGTGGCCTGGCCCCACGCCTGGGGCTCTCGCTACGGGCGACGGCCCTGCTCGCGGGAGCGCTGACGCTGGGATTCGTGGTCGTCTGCCGACCCGATCCCAGTGTCCTGCGGGCCGCGGCCTGCGGCGCGATCGCGTTGCTCGCCCTGGCCACCGGACGCCGTAGATCCCTGATCCCGGCGCTGGCCACGGCCGTTCTGCTGCTGGTGCTGTACGACCCGTGGCTGTCCCGCAGTTACGGCTTCCTGCTGTCCGTGCTGGCCACCGGCGCGCTGCTGGTGCTGGCGCCGGGGTGGAGCGAGGCGTTGCGGCGGCGCCGGGTGCCCCCGAGGCTCGCCGAGGCACTGGCGGCGGCGGCCGCGGCGCAGGCCGTGTGCGCGCCGGTCGTGGCGGTGCTGTCGGCCCGGGTGAGCCTGGTCGCCGTGCCGTGCAACCTGCTGGCCGAGGTGGCGGTGGCGCCGGCCACGGTACTGGGGTTCGCGGCGCTCGCGACGGCACCGGTGGCGATGCCGGCGGCCAAGGCGCTGGCCTGGTGCGCGAGCTGGCCGGCCGGGTGGATCGCCGGCGTCGCCCGGGCCGGGGCGGCGCTGCCCGGCGCGGGAGTGGACTGGCCGGGCAGCTGGCCGGGGGCACTGATGCTCGGGGCGGTCACCGTGGCCGTGGTCCTGGCGGGCCGGAGACTGCTGCGGCACCCGGCTTGGTGCGGGCTGCTCGGAGTGCTGGTCTTACTTCTGGTGACACGGCCGGCGCCGCTGACCCGGGTCATCACGGGCTGGCCGCCGCCGGGCTGGCGGTTCGCGATGTGCGATGTCGGGCAGGGCGACGCGAGCGTGCTGGCGGCGGGCGAGGGAGCCGGGGTGGTCGTGGACGCCGGACCCGATCCGGAGCTGGTCGACCACTGCCTGCGGCAGCTGGGCATCACCCGGATCCCCCTGCTCGTCCTCACCCATTTCCACGCCGACCACGTGGCGGGACTCCCCGGCGTCCTGCGCGGCCGCTCGGTGGCCGCCATCGAGACGACGGGGTTCGCGGAACCGGCGGACCAGGCGAAGTTCGTACGAAGGACGGCGGCCGAACGGCACATCCCCGTCACGACAGCCGTCGCGGGAGAGGAGCGACGCACCGGACCACTCGCCTGGCGAGTTCTGTGGCCCCCGCCGCAGAGCCCCCGGCCGGAGAGCCCGAACGACGCCAGCGTCGCGCTGCTCGTGCGAACCGGCGGGCTGCGGCTGCTGTTGCTCGGCGACCTGGAACCCCCCGCCCAGCAGGCGATGCTGCGGTCCCCGGCCGCGGCCGACCTGACCGGAGTGGACGTCCTGAAGGTGGCCCATCACGGCTCGGCCTATCAGGACCCCGAACTGATACGCCTCGCGGCCCCCCGGGCGGCGCTCGTCTCCGCCGGTGCCGGCAACCCTTACGGCCACCCGGCGCCGACGACGGTGGCCGCGTTGCGGACGGGCGGCGCGGTGGTCCTGCGCACCGACCGGGAAGGGGCACTGGCGATCACCCGGAGCGGAGGGAAGCACGCGGAGCTACAGGTGACCGCAGAGCACTAGCGAGTACGGGGGGAGCGGAGGGGGCCGGGGCGCCGGTGAGGTCAGACTGGGTTCATGACATCAGCACAGGTCGACGCCTATCTCCGCCGACTCGGGATCGATCGCCCGGAGCGGGCCACCAGCGAGGTGCTGCGCGAGCTGCATGTGCGCCATCTGCGGACCGTGCCCTTCGAGAACCTGTCGGTCCACCGCGGAGAGGAGATCGGACTGGACGAGACGCGGTTGCTGGACAAGGTGACCGAGGCGCGGCGGGGCGGCTTCTGTTACGAACTGAACGGCGCCTTCGGGGTGTTGCTGGCCGACCTCGGTTACGAGGTGGAGCTGCTCGCCGGGCGCGTGTACGACGACGAGGGGAGGCTCGGGATCCCGTACGACCATCTCGCGCTGCGGGTGCGGACGGTGGACGGGGACACGTGGCTCGCCGACGTCGGGTTCGGGGCGCACAGCCACCACCCGTTGGTCTATGCGGAGCGCGGGGACCAGGAGGACCCCGGGGGCAGGTTCCAGGTGGTGGAGGCAGGGCCGGACCCGGCCGGGGTACGCGGCGGTGACGCGTCGGACGCCGGGGACCTGGACGTCCTGCGGGACGGCAAGCCGCAGTACCGGCTGGAGACCCGCGCCCGGGCGCTCGGGGACTTCGCGGCCGGCGCCTGGTGGCACAGCACCTCGCCGCTGTCGCACTTCACCCGGTCGTTGGTCTGCTCACGGGTCACCGAGGACGGAGGGCGGATCACGCTCAGCGGGCGGAAACTGAAGACGACCGCAGCGGACGGCACGCGTGAGACGCGGGAGCTGGAGACGGACGAGGAGGTGCTGAAGGTCTACCGGGAGTGCTTCGGGATCGAGTTGAGCTGTGTGCCGACTGTGCGAAACCCTGATCTGAAGGACTAATTCGCCCAGTCCCGGCGCATGTGCTTGATTCCCGTGATGTTGGTCCGTGTTGCCTCGAAAGCCACATCGGTGATCGAATGGATCTTCGGCAACGGATGATGTCGAGGCGTACAGGGGTGTCGTAGATGTTCGGCCGCTGGCTGGGTAACCGGACGAACCGGATGCAAAGGGTGAGTCCTCTGGCGGCGGTCCGGACGCCGCCGGACGCCGGAGTGCTCGGCTGCCGGGTGGTCGACCCCGTCAACGAGCCCGTCACGGGTGCGGAGTTGGCGGTCAGCGATGCCATGGGCCGCAGGGTGGTGTCCGGTGGTACGGACCCCTATGGCTCGTTCGTGGCCACGCTGCCTGCGGGGGAGTACCGGCTCGCGGTGTCGGCGGAGGGCTACGCCCCCTACCGGGCCACGGTGCTCGTCGGCGAGAACTCCCTCGCCTCGTTGGGCGATGTGACTCTGCAGGTGGCTCAGCCGCCGGAGCCGCCCGCGCCGGGCGACTGGGAGATCGAGCCCATGCATTCCTCGATCGGCTTCACCGCGCGGCACATCGGGCTGGCCCGGATCCACGGGCGGTTCAATTCCTTTGCCGGAGTGCTGCGGATCGCCGAGCGGGTGGAGCAGTCCGCGATGCATGTCGTGATCGACGCGGCGTCCATCGACACGGGCGTCCGGATGCGGGACGACCATCTGCGGTCGGGGGACTTCCTGGACGTGCGGCGGTTTCCCACCCTGGAGTTCTACAGCGACCGGTTCGTGCACAAGGGCGGCAACCGGTGGGCGGTCTCCGGGGCGCTGTCGCTGCACGGCGTGACCCGGACGGTCACGCTCGACACGGAGTACCTCGGGCTCGGCAGCGGCATGGAGGGCGAGACGCGGGCCGCCTGCCGGGCCACCACCGAACTGCACCGGGACGACTTCACGGTCAGCTGGCAGTCCATGCTGGCGCGAGGTATCGCCGTGGTCGGCCCGAGCATCCGGGTCGACCTGGACGTGCAGATCGTGCCGAAGGGCTGAGGCGCAGCCCGCGCCGCGCGGCACGGACGCACCCGGCGCGTCGCACGGCCGACTCCCGGACCGCGCGACCGGCCCACGACCTGCCCGCGGACGCGCCCCGGGCGGCCCGCCGCCGCCCGCCTCGCGTCGGCCCCGACCCGGGCCTTCCGCTCGTGGCCCGTACCGGAGAATGGGCACGTGAGCGATGTGAGACACGTGCTGGTGCTGCCCGACCGCGATGCCGCCGAGGAGGCGGTCGAGGCGCTCGGGGAGCGGTTCGCGCTCGACGAGGAGCCGCAGCTCGTCCGGGACGCGTTGGCGGGCGAGGACGATGCCGAGGACGCCCAGTGGCTGGTGGTCCTGCGGGACGAGCGCGAGCGGCTCGACGCCGCCGAGCTGGACGCGTTCGCGGGGGAGTGGGACGGCTGGCGCGAGGAGCCGTGAGCCCTGGCGTGCGGAGTCGTGAGTCCTGGCGTGCGGAGTCGTGAGGCCGGTGCGGAGAGCCATGGCCTCGGTGCGGGAAGCCGCGACTCTGTGGTGAGGAGCCGTGACCCCCGAGACGGGTTCGGGGGTCGCTCCGGGTCCGGTCAGGGTGGCGGGGCCGCTTCGTTGTCAGTGCCGCGTGGGATGCTTTGAGCGATGGCCAGGAAGACTGCGAATGACGACCCTCTCGCCCCGGTGACCCTCGCCGTGGGCCAGGAGGACCTCCTGCTCGACCGTGCCGTGCAGGAGGTGGTGGCCGCCGCCAGGGCCGCCGACGCCGACACGGACGTACGTGACCTGACCCCGGACCAGCTGCAGCCCGGCACGCTCGCCGAGCTGACCAGCCCGTCGCTCTTCGCCGAGCGCAAGGTCGTGGTCGTACGCAACGCGCAGGACCTGTCCGCCGACACGGTCAAGGACGTGAAGGCGTATCTCGGCTCGCCCGCCGAGGAGATCACGCTCGTGCTGCTGCACGCCGGCGGCGCCAAGGGCAAGGGGCTGCTGGATGCCGCGCGCAAGGCGGGGGCGCGGGAGGTGGCCTGCCCGAAGATGACCAAGCCGGCGGACCGGCTGGCCTTCGTGCGGGGGGAGTTCCGTTCGTTCGGGCGGTCGGCCACACCGGAGGCGTGCCAGGCGCTCTGCGACGCCATCGGGAGCGATCTGCGAGAGCTGGCCTCGGCGGTCTCGCAGTTGGTCGCCGACGTGGAAGGGACGGTCGACGAGGCGGTCGTCGGGCGGTACTACACCGGGCGTGCCGAGGCATCCAGCTTCACGGTCGCCGACCGGGCCGTGGAGGGGCGTACCGCGGAGGCGCTGGAGGCGCTCAGATGGTCGCTGGCGACGGGCGTGGCGCCGGTGATGATCACCAGCGCGCTGGCGCAGGGTGTGCGGGCGATCGGGAAGCTCTCCTCGGCCCGGGGTGGGCGGCCGGCCGATCTCGCACGTGAGCTGGGCATGCCGCCGTGGAAGATCGACCGGGTGCGGCAGCAGATGCGGGGCTGGACGCCGGACGGGGTCGCGGTGGCGCTCAGAGCGGTCGCCGAGGCGGACGCGGGGGTGAAGGGCGGCGGCGACGACCCCGAGTACGCGTTGGAGAAGGCGGTCGTGGTGATCGCGCGGGCCGCGAGGTCCAGGGGCCGGGGCTGACGCGGCCGCTCCTCCGCCCCGGCCGGACGCGTCGCCGGAAGCCGGCGATCGGCCCACGGACGGGGCGGCCAGACCGCCGGCAAGGCGGCGAGCCGCGGCGGCTCCTCGCCCAAGGTCGTGACCCGGCCGGCGGCGTCCCACTCACGATCGTGACCGGCCGCCCCACCCACGGTCGTGACCCGGCCGGCGCACCCACCCACGGTCGTGACCCGACCGCTCCCACTCCCGTCGAACGGCATCCCTCGACGGCATCCCATCGCACCCCGGGCACGCCGATCACCGCCGTGCACGTTCAGCCCACGCCGATCGCGACGCCCGGCATGCCCGTGGCGTCCATGCATGCCGAAGGCCCCGCACCGGCCTTGGGGAAAGGAGAGGTGTCGGGGCCTTCGGATCAAGCTGGAGAGCCCGTACCCGCGTGGCGAACGCAGGCCGCGTACAGGCTCGGGAATGCCGGGTGGGAGCGGATGAGAGAGGGCCCGCTCTGAATCCTCCCGGCGGTCAGATCAGAAAGGAGTTCAGCCCTTGAGGGACGCAACCTTGGAAGCAAGCGCCGACTTCTTGTTGGCGGCCTGGTTCTTGTGGATGACGCCCTTCGAGACGGCCTTGTCGAGCGCACGCGCGGCAGCGCGCTGCAGCTCGGTGGCCTTCTCGACGTCACCCGCGGCAGCGGCCTCACGGGCCTTGCGGACCGCGGTCTTCAGGGAGGACTTGACGGCCTTGTTGCGCAGCCGAGCCTTCTCGTTGGTCTTGATCCGCTTGATCTGGGACTTGATGTTCGCCACGAAGGAGCCTTTTCAGGTTCTGGTGCGGGGCCGCAGAGGTCCCGTACCGGTGAGTCCAAAATTTCCTGTCGCGCCTCGTGCTGAGAGGGCATGAGGCACAGCCATCTACAGTACCAGTGGCCCTCCGGACCTCCCAAAACGGCCCCCGGTCCCTCCCCGTGGGACCATGGAGACTACGTAACGATCCGACCCGAGGCATAAGGCGCCTCAAGAGACAGGACCCTGCGTGCCCGCGACCCCTAACCATGTGCCCGAGCCGAGCCGTACCGCCCCGGCTCTGATCCGCAATTTCTGCATCATCGCGCACATCGACCACGGCAAGTCCACGCTCGCCGACCGGATGCTCCAGCTGACCGGTGTGGTCGAGCAGCGGCAGATGCGTGCTCAGTACCTCGACCGGATGGACATCGAGCGCGAGCGCGGCATCACGATCAAGTCCCAGGCGGTGCGTCTGCCCTGGGCCCCGACCGAGGGCCCCGACCAGGGCACGACCCACATCCTCAACATGATCGACACCCCGGGGCACGTCGACTTCACGTACGAGGTCTCGCGGTCGCTGGCCGCCTGCGAGGGGACCATCCTCCTCGTCGACGCCGCCCAGGGCATCGAGGCGCAGACCCTCGCCAACCTGTACCTGGCGATGGAGAACGACCTCACGATCATCCCGGTGCTCAACAAGATCGACCTGCCGGCCGCGCAGCCGGAGAAGTTCGCCGAGGAGCTGGCGAACCTGGTCGGCTGCGACCCGGAGGACGTGCTCAAGGTCTCCGCGAAGACCGGCCTCGGCGTGGACGCCCTGCTGAACAAGGTCGTCAAGGAGATCCCGGCGCCGGTCGGGGTCGCCGACGCGCCCGCCCGCGCGATGATCTTCGACTCGGTCTACGACTCCTACCGCGGTGTCGTGACGTACGTCCGTGTCATCGACGGCCAGCTCAACAAGCGCGAGCGCATCAGGATGATGTCGACCGGCGCCACCCACGAGCTGCTGGAGATCGGCGTCAGCTCGCCGGAGATGCTGCCGGCGGACGGCCTCGGCGTCGGTGAGGTGGGATACCTCATCACCGGTGTGAAGGACGTCCGGCAGTCCAAGGTCGGTGACACGGTCACCAGCCAGCACAAGGGCGCCACCGAGGCGCTCGGCGGCTACAAGGACCCGAAGCCCATGGTCTTCTCCGGTCTGTATCCGCTGGACGGCTCGGACTACCCCGAGCTGCGCGAGGCCCTGGACAAGCTCCAGCTCAACGACGCCGCCCTGGTCTACGAGCCGGAGACCTCCGCGGCCCTCGGCTTCGGTTTCCGCGTCGGCTTCCTCGGCCTGCTGCACCTGGACGTGATCCGGGAGCGCCTGGAGCGCGAGTTCGGCCTCGACCTGATCGCCACCGCCCCCAACGTGGTCTACCGCGTGGTCATGGAGGACGGCAGCGAGCACACGGTCACCAACCCGAGCGAGTTCCCCGAGGGCAAGATCGACGATGTCTTCGAGCCGGTCGTGCGGGCCACCATCCTCGCGCCCACCGAGTTCATCGGTTCGATCATGGAACTGTGCCAGACCCGGCGCGGCACCCTGCTCGGCATGGACTACCTCTCGGAGGACCGTGTCGAGATCCGCTACACGCTGCCGCTCGCGGAGATCGTCTTCGACTTCTTCGACCAGCTGAAGTCCAAGACCCGCGGCTACGCCTCGCTGGACTACGAGCCCACGGGCGAGCAGACCAGCTCCCTGGTCAAGGTCGACATCCTGCTGCACGGCGACAAGGTGGACGCGTTCTCCGCGATCACCCACAAGGACCAGGCGTACGCGTACGGCGTACGGCTCGTCGCCAAGCTCAAGGAGCTGATCCCGCGGCAGGCCTTCGAGGTGCCGGTGCAGGCCGCCATCGGCTCCCGGGTCATCGCCCGCGAGACCATCCGCGCCATCCGCAAGGACGTCCTCGCCAAGTGCTACGGCGGTGACATCTCCCGCAAGCGGAAGCTGCTGGAGAAGCAGAAGGAAGGCAAGAAGCGGATGAAGATGGTGGGTTCCGTGGAGGTTCCGCAGGAAGCCTTCATCGCCGTCCTGTCCAGCGATGACAGCGCGGGGTCGGCCAAGGGCAAGAAGTAACCAGAGGTAACAACCGGTCACGTCCGCAAACCGGTCATGTGGGGGCTCGCCGTGCGAAAGTGCGGTGGGCCCCTACGCGTGCGTAGCGTCGCTCTGCGTGGAAAGTGACAGGCCGAAGCCCCTTACGCAGCGGGCGGTCGCGCCTTACCCTGATCCCTGCTCGATAGTTACTCGCGAGTTAAACAACAGCCCGAAACCCCCACCGTGAGTTAACCCAGCCGCACCGAGTCAGCCGCGCCGTCGCGGGCCCCGGAGGATGTTGTGACCGACACACAGACCTTGATCGAGAACCGTCCGCCGTCCGTGGCGGCCCTCTTCCTGGAGCGAGTGGCGGCCACACCGGACGCCGAGGCCTACCGCTACCCGGTGCCGCCGGCCGCGGGCCAGGGACCCGACGACTGGAAGTCGCTGAGCTGGGCCGAGGCGGCGCAGCGGGTGTACGCGATCGCGGCCGGGCTCATCGAGCTGGGCGTCCAGGCCGAGCAGCGGGTGGCGCTCGCCTCCTCCACCCGGGTCGAGTGGATCCTCGCCGACCTCGGCATCATGTGCGCGGGTGGCGCCACCACCACCGTCTATCCGCAGACCAACGCGGACGAATCGGCGTTCATCCTCTCCGACTCCGAGAGCCGGGTGCTGATCGCCGAGGACGCGGCCCAGCTCGCCAAGGCCCTGGAGAAGCGTGCCGAGCTGCCCGACCTGACCAAGGTCGTGGTGATCGACCCGGCCGGCGCGGAGACCGGTGACTGGGTGATCACCCTCGCGGAGCTGGAGCAGCGCGGCACCGCCTACCTGGAGGAGCACCCGGAGCTGATCAAGGAGCGGGTCGGCGCGATCACCAAGGAGCAGCTCGCCACCCTCATCTACACCTCCGGCACCACGGGCCGGCCCAAGGGCGTGCGCCTGCCGCACGACAACTGGGCGTACATGGCGAAGGCGATCGCCGCGACCGGCCTGGTCACCATGGAGGACGTGCAGTACCTGTGGCTGCCGCTCGCCCACGTCTTCGGGAAGGTGCTGACCTCCGGCCAGATCGAGGTCGGGCACGTCACCGCCGTCGACGGCCGGGTCGACAAGATCATCGAGAATCTGCCGGTCGTGCAGCCGACGTACATGGCGGCCGTGCCGCGCATCTTCGAGAAGGTCTACAACGGCGTCGCGGCGAAGGCCCGTGAGGGCGGTCCGGCGAAGTACAAGATCTTCCAGTGGGCCGCCGAGGTCGCCCGCGAGTACGCCAAGGTCACCCAGGACAACTTCCGTCGCACCGGCACCGCCTCGGCGCCCTTCGGACTCGCCGCCAAGCACAAGGTGGCCGACACCCTCGTCTACGGCAAGCTCCGCGAGGCCTTCGGCGGCCGGCTGCGCGCCTGTGTCTCCGGAGCCTCCGCGCTCTCCCCGGAGATCGGCTACTTCTTCGCCGGCGCCGGCATCCACATCCTGGAGGGCTACGGCCTCACCGAGACCTCCGCGGCCTCCTTCGTCAACCCGGGCGAGGCCTACCGCACCGGCACGGTCGGCAAGCCGCTGCCCGGCACCGAGGTCCGTATCGCCGAGGACGGCGAGATCCTGCTGCGCGGCCCCGGCATCATGGAGGGCTACCACAAGCTGTCCGACAAGACCGCCGAGGTGCTGGAGTCCGACGGCTGGTTCCACACCGGGGACATCGGCGAGCTGTCGCCCGACGGCTATCTGCGCATCACCGACCGCAAGAAGGACCTCATCAAGACCTCCGGCGGCAAGTACGTCGCTCCCGCCGAGGTCGAGGGCCAGTTCAAGGCGGTGTGCCCGTACGTGTCCAACATCCTCGTGCACGGCGCCGACCGGAACTACTGCACCGCCCTCATCGCCCTGGACGAACTCGCGATCGAGGAGTGGGCGAAGGGGAACGGCCTGGAGGGCAGGCCGTACGCGGAGATCGTCGCCGCGCCGCAGACGGTCGAGATGGTCGACGGGTACGTCAAGCAGCTCAACGAGGGGCTGCAGCGCTGGCAGACCATCAAGAAGTTCCGGCTGCTGCCGCGGGACCTCGATGTGGAGCACGGCGAGATCACGCCGAGTCTGAAGCTGAAGCGGCCGGTGGTGGAGCGCGAGTACAAGCACCTCATCGAGGAGATGTACTCCGGCACGCGGGAGGCCTAGAGCCGACCCCGGTAAGGGCCGGCGCCGGGCCTCGCAGGGGCCTGCGCCGGCTCGCGGAAGGCATGGCGCCGACCCGCGAGAGGGCGGCCGGCGGCCCCCAGCGGCCCTCGGCTCGGCCCGCCACCGGCCGCAGGGGCCCACCGGCCGAGGGCCCGCCACCGGCCGCAGGGGCCCACCGGCCGAGGGCCCGCCGTCGGCCGCGGGGCGTTCATGGCTCGTCCGCGGCTCGTCGGCGGCCCGTTCGCGGGTGGTCGTGCGGCCCCCGCACCCGTGGGAATTTGCGCTCACCGGCGCTCGAAAGCTTGCCATTTCTGCCCACTTCGTTGACTCAGCGCATATGAGCGCCCGCGCTCTGTCATCGTGGCGCCATGGACATGGCGGCCATACCGACGCAGCGGGAGAGCGAGACCCGGCCCGGCGAGACGCGGGGCCGGGCCACACTGCCCGGGAGCCCCCTCGCCCCGGGTGCGGCCCGCGCGCTGGTGCGTGCCGCGCTGGACCAGGCGCCCGGGGTCTCCGTCCGGCTGGCCGAGGACGCTCTGGCCGTGGTGAGCGAGCTGGTGACCAACGCCGTCGTGCACGCCGGCACCGACGTGCAGGTCGACTGGCGGCTGGAGGAGACCGGCGCCTTCGTGGTCGAGGTGTGCGACCAGCACCCCTCCCGCGCCCCCCGGGACGCGACGAGCGGCGAGGGACCGTACGACACCCCCGAGTACGGGCGCGGCCTGCGCCTCGTCGCCACCCTCGCGGAGTCCTGGGGCGTCACCTACCGCACCGGCGCCAAGACCGTGTGGGCCCGGCTGCCCCCGGGCGGCAGCGAGGCACTCGACGGCCCCGCCCCGGATCCCGCCCTGGAGGTCGCCGAGGACCTCGCCCCCCAGCCGCACCGCGCCGACGGCGACCGGGACTGGCTCGGCCGGGGCGCCCTGTCCTTCCTCGCCGAGGCCTCCGACCTGCTCGCCGGACAGCTGGACGAGAACCTGGTCGCCGCGCTCACCGGCCAGCTGATCGTGCCCCGGCTCGCCGACTGGTGCGCGGTGTGGCTGGAGGACGAGGCGTCCGTGCGCGGCGGCGCCGGCGGCGGGCCCGCCCGGGTGTGGCACGCCAGCGAGGCCCGCATCGAGGAGCTGCGGTGCGCCCTGGAGAAGGAGCCGCCGGGCCCGCCGGACGGGGTGCGCTCCGGCCCCGAGCCCTACCCCTGGCCCGGCCATGCGCTCGGCCCGCAGGGCACCCACGGGACGGCGCTGTCGTACCGGCTGATCGCGGGCGGCCGGCCGCTCGGCACGCTGGTCATCGGCAGGTGCGGCCTGATGGGCTTCCCCGACGAGGTCACCGGCCTGGTGGAGGACCTCGGCCGACGGGTCGCCCTGGCCATCGGCGCGGCCCGCCAGTACGCCCGCCAGGCCACCATCAGCGCCGTCCTCCAGCGCGGACTGCTGCCCGGCGCGGTCGCCGAGATCCCGGGTGTGAGCAGCGCACTCGTCTACGAGCCCTGCGACAAGGGCGGTCCGAGCGGCGACTTCTACGACCTGTTCCCGGCGGGCGACGGCCGCTGGTGCTTCGCCGTCGGCGACGTCCAGGGCAAGGGACCGGAGGCGGCCGTGGTGATCGGCCTCGCCCGCCCCTGGCTGCGTCTCCTCGCCCGCGAGGGCTACCGGGTCGCCGACGTCCTGGACCGCCTCAACCAGCTCCTGCTGGACGACGCCACCGAGGCCGCCGACGCCGCCGCCCGCGCCCTGGTCGCCGCCGGCGGCCGGCCCCTGGCCTCCGGGGACGGCGCGCAGACCCGCTTCCTGTCCCTGCTCTACGGCGAGCTGACCCCTCACGACGGCGGGGTCCGCTGCACCCTCGCCTCCGCCGGCCACCCGCTGCCGCTCGTCCTCGGCCCCGACGGCACCGTGCGCACCGCCGCCCGCCCGCAGACCCTCCTCGGCGTCGTGGAGGACGAGACGTACACCAGCGAGACCCTGGAGCTGCGGCCCGGTGACAGCCTGCTGTGCGTCACCGACGGGGTGACCGAGCGGCGCTCCGGCTCCCGCCAGTTCGACGACGGCGACGGCCTCGCCCGCGCCCTGTCCGGCTGCGCCGGGCTCAGCGCCGAGCTGATCGCCGAAAGGATCCGCCGCCTGGTCCACGACTTCGGCGGCGGCCTGCCCGAGGACGATCTGGCCCTGCTGGTGCTCCAGGCGGAGTAACGCCCCCGGTGCTGGACAATGGAAGGCATGCCTTCCGCACTCCCCGACGGCGAGCCCGTCCCCGCCGACGGCGCGCTGCCCGCGCCCGCGCTCGCCGGGGCGGCCGACCGGCCGCTCGGCTTCTACCTGCACGTCCCGTACTGCGCCACCCGCTGCGGCTACTGCGACTTCAACACGTACACCGCGACCGAGCTGCGCGGCACGGGCGGGGTGCTGGCCTCCCGGGACAACTACGCGGACACCCTCGCGGACGAGGTCCGGCTGGCGCGGAAGGTGCTGGGCGACGACCCGCGCGAGGTCCGTACGGTCTTCGTCGGCGGCGGTACGCCGACCCTGCTGGCCGCCGACGACCTCGTCCGGATGCTGGCCGTGATCCGGGACGAGTTCGGGCTCGCACCGGACGCCGAGGTCACCACGGAGGCGAACCCGGAGTCCGTCGACCCCGCCTACCTCGCCACCCTCCGCGAGGGCGGCTTCAACCGGATCTCCTTCGGCATGCAGAGCGCGAAGCAGCACGTGCTGAGGATCCTCGACCGCACCCACACCCCCGGCCGCCCCGAGGCGTGCGTCGCGGAAGCGAAGGCCGCGGGCTTCGACCACGTCAACCTGGACCTGATCTACGGCACACCGGGGGAGAGCGACGACGACTGGCGGGCCTCGCTGGACGCGGCGATCGCGGCCGGCCCCGACCATGTCAGCGCCTACGCGCTCATCGTCGAGGAAGGCACCCAGCTCGCCCGCCGCATCCGCCGCGGCGAGGTGCCGATGACCGACGACGACGTGCACGCCGACCGCTATCTGATCGCCGAGGAGAGGCTGGCCGAGGCGGGCTTCGACTGGTACGAGGTCTCCAACTGGGCCACCTCCGAGGCGGGCCGCTGCCTGCACAACGAGCTGTACTGGCGCGGTGCCGACTGGTGGGGCGCCGGACCGGGCGCGCACTCGCACGTGGGCGGGGTGCGCTGGTGGAACGTCAAGCACCCGGGCGCCTACGCGGCCGCCCTCGCCGCCGGCCGCTCCCCGGGCGCGGGCCGTGAGCTGCTGTCCGACGAGGACCGGAGGGTGGAGCGGATCCTGCTGGAGCTGCGGCTGCGGGAGGGGGTGCCGCTGTCCCTGCTGAAGGAGGACGGCCACGCGGCTTCCCGCCGGGCGCTGGCGGACGGACTGCTCCAGGAGGGGCCGTACGCCGAGGGGCGGGCGGTGCTCACGCTGCGGGGGCGGCTGCTGGCGGACGCGGTGGTGCGGGATCTGGTGGACTGATCACTCGGGCGAGTGAGTCCCCCGGAACGCCGGTGCGGCCCCCGTGTGGTTCGTGGGCTGCCGCCGACGGGACGTTGCGGACGGTCAGGCCACGGGGACGACTCACGCCCCACCGCTGCCCGTGACGAAGTCGATCAGTTCCTCCACCCTCCCCAGCAGCTCCGGCTCCAGGTCCTTGTAGGAGCCCACCCGCTTCAGGATCGCCTGCCACACCGCCCCGGTGTTCTCCGGCGGCCAGCCCAGCGCCCGGCACACGCCCGTCTTCCAGTCCTGCCCCCTGGGCACGTCCGGCCACGCCGCGATGCCCAGCGAGGCCGGTTTCACCGCCTGCCAGATGTCGATGTACGGGTGGCCGACCACCAGCGCGTGGTCGCTCGTCACCGACTCCGCGATCCGCCACTCCTTGCTGCCCGGCACCAGATGGTCCACCAGCACGCCCAGACGGGCGTCCGGGCCCGGGGCGAAGGACTCCACGATCGCCGGCAGGTCGTCCACGCCCTCCAGATACTCCACGACCACGCCCTCGATGCGCAGGTCGTCGCCCCACACCTTCTCGACCAGCTCGGCGTCGTGCCGGCCCTCGACGTAGATGCGGCCGGCGCGGGCCACCCGCGCGCGTGCCTGCGGGACGGCGACCGAGCCGGAAGCCGTACGGGTGGGCCGTGCCGGAGCCGAGGACGGCCGGACCAGCGTCACCGCCCTGCCCTCCAGCAGGAAGCCGCGCGGCTCCAGCGGGAACACCCGGTGCTTGCCGAAGCGGTCCTCCAGGGTCACCGTGCCCGCCTCGCAGCGGATCACCGCCCCGCAGAACCCGGTGCCGGGCTCCTCCACCACCAGACCCGGCTCGGCCGGAACCTCCGGCACGGGCGTCGGCTTCTTCCAGGGCGGGGTCAGGTCGGCGGAGTACTGGCGCATTCGGATGACGATAGGAGAAGCCGCGCACCGGCGCCCACGACACGCCGGGAGTGGCTCAGCTCACGCCGAACCGCGTTGCCAGCGCGTCGCGTTGCCGCCGTACGAACCCCGCGTCCACCACCGCCCCGTGTCCGGGCACGTACAGCGCCTCCTCGCCGCCCAGCGCCAGCAGCCGGTCGAGCGCGTCCGGCCAGCGTGAGGGGACCGCGTCCGGACCCGCCTGCGGCTCCCCGGACTCCTCCACCAGGTCGCCGCAGAACACCACCTCCGGATCCCCCGGCACCAGGACCGCCAGATCGTGCGCGGTGTGCCCGGGACCCACGTTGGCCAGCAGCGCCTGCCGGCCGTCGCCGAGGTCGAGCGTCCACTCGCCGGAGACCAGATGGCCGGGCGGGACCAGCGTCTCGGCCGCCTCGTCCGCGTCCGCCGCCCCCAGACCGTTCCTGACCGCGTCCAGGCGCAGCTCCTCGCGCTCGTACGCGAGCACCGCGTCCAGACCCACCGCCGCGTACACCTGGACGCCGGCGAACGCCGGCGCCCCGAAGACGTGGTCGAAATGGGGGTGCGTCAGCGCGAGATGGGTCACACGGCCGCCGGCCAGTTCCTCCGCCTGCGCCCGCAGCCGGGACCCCTCGGCCAGACTCGACCCCGCGTCCACCATGAGCGCCGTGCCCCCGCCCAGCACCAGCCCCGCGGTGCAGTCCCAGCCGGGCAGCCGGCACCGCCCCACCCCGGCGGCCAGCCGTTCCCACCCCAGCTCTTCCCAAGTCACGGTCATACCGGCGACGCTAGCGGTACGAGCCGGAACGGCGGCCCGACCTTGCCCAGTGTGTACCCGACAGCCGTACACTGGGCCGGGGAATGCTGGCACTCACATGCGAAGAGTGCCAGGCGGACGATCCGCAGGGACGAGGGGACGACGTGCTGGAGGTGCGCGCGAATGCTGAGTGAACGCAGGCTTCAGGTACTGCGCGCCATCGTCCAGGACTATGTGGGCACCGAGGAACCGGTCGGTTCCAAGGCGCTCACCGAGCGGCACAACCTCGGTGTCTCCCCGGCGACCGTCCGCAACGACATGGCGGCCCTGGAGGACGAGGGGTACATCGCGCAGCCGCACACGAGTGCGGGGCGCATCCCCACCGACAAGGGTTACCGGCTGTTCGTGGACAAGCTTGCGGGCGTGAAGCCGATGACCGCGCCCGAGCGCCGCGCGATCCAGAACTTCCTGGAGGGCGCCGTCGACCTCGACGACGTCGTCGCGCGGACGGTGCGGCTGCTGGCGCAGCTGACCCGGCAGGTCGCGGTCGTGCAGTACCCGTCCCTGATCCGGTCCACCGTCCGGCACGTGGAGCTGCTCTCGCTCGCTCCCGCGCGCGTGATGCTCGTGCTGATCACGGACACCGGCCGGGTCGAGCAGCGGATGGTCGACTGCCCGGCGCCGTTCGGGGAGGCCTCGCTGGCGGATCTGCGGGCACGGCTGAACAGCCGGGTCGCGGGCCGCCGGTTCACCGATGTGCCGAGGCTGGTCGAGGACCTGCCGGACGCCTTCGAGGCGGAGGACCGCGGTACGGTCTCCACGGTGCTCTCCACTCTGCTGGAGACACTCGTCGAGGAGAACGAGGAGCGGCTGATGATCGGCGGTACCGCCAATCTCACCCGCTTCGGGCACGACTTCCCCCTTGTGATCAGGCCCGTCCTGGAGGCCCTCGAGGAGCAGGTCGTGCTCCTCAAGCTCCTGGGCGAGGCGAAGGACCCGGGCGTGACCGTGCGCATCGGCCACGAGAACGCCCATGAAGGACTCAACTCCACCTCCGTCGTGTCGGTCGGCTACGGTTCGGGCGGCGAGGCAGTCGCCAAGCTCGGCGTGGTCGGACCGACCCGCATGGACTACCCGGGAACGATGGGAGCGGTACGCGCAGTGGCACGGTACGTCGGACAGATCCTGGCGGAGTCGTAAGTGGCCACGGACTACTACGCCGTTCTCGGCGTGCGCCGCGACGCGTCGCAGGATGAGATCAAGAAGGCGTTCCGTCGGCTCGCGCGCGAGCTGCACCCGGACGTCAACCCCGACCCGAAGACCCAGGAGCGGTTCAAGGAGATCAACGCCGCTTACGAGGTGTTGTCGGACCCGCAGAAGAAGCAGGTCTACGACCTCGGCGGCGACCCGCTCTCCCAGTCGGGAGGGGCCGGCGCGGGCGGCTTCGGCGCGGGCGGCTTCGGCAACTTCTCCGACATCATGGACGCGTTCTTCGGCACGGCGTCGCAGCGCGGCCCGCGCTCGCGCACCCGGCGCGGCCAGGACGCGATGATCCGGATCGAGGTCGAGCTGGACGAGGCGGCCTTCGGGACGACCAAGGACATCCAGGTCGACACCGCGGTCGTCTGCAACACCTGCAACGGTGAGGGCGCGGCCCCGGGCACGTCCGCCCAGACGTGTGACATGTGCCGCGGACGGGGCGAGGTCTCCCAGGTCACCCGGTCCTTCCTGGGCCAGGTCATGACCTCCCGGCCCTGCCCCCAGTGCCAGGGCTTCGGCACGGTCGTGCCGACCCCGTGCCCCGAGTGCGCCGGCGACGGCCGCGTCCGCTCCCGCCGCACCCTCACGGTCAAGATCCCGGCCGGTGTGGACAACGGCACCCGGATCCAGCTCGCGGGCGAGGGCGAGGTCGGCCCCGGCGGCGGACCGGCCGGCGACCTGTACGTCGAGATCCACGAGCTGCCGCACCCGATGTTCCAGCGGCGCGGCGACGACCTGCACTGCACGGTCACCATCCCGATGACCGCGGCGTCCCTCGGCACCAAGGTGCCGCTGGAGACGCTGGACGGCCTGGAGGAGGTCGACATCCGGCCCGGCACCCAGTCCGGCCAGTCGATCCCGCTGCACAACCGGGGCGTCACGCATCTGCGCGGCGGCGGCCGGGGCGACCTGATCGTGCACGTCGAGGTCACCACCCCGACCAAGCTCGACCCCGAGCAGGAGCGGTTGCTGCGCGAGCTGGCCAAGCTCCGGGGCGAGGAGCGGCCGCAGGGACAGTTCCAGCCAGGTCAGCAGGGGCTGTTCTCCCGGCTGAAGGACGCCTTCAACGGGCGCTGAGCCGTGACATACGGGGTGCTTCCGCACCCCGTATGCCTCTGTCCTATGCCCATGGAAGCCCGGATTCGGACTTGTACGGAGGACGTGACAACATGCGGTCATGTCCTCCGCGCTGACCGGTCTCTGCCCCCACCCGATCGTGCAGGCCCCCATGGCGGGCGGTGTCTCCGTCCCGCAGCTCGTCGCCGCCGTCTCCGAGGCCGGCGGCCTCGGGTTCCTCGCCGCCGGCTACAAGACCGCCGACGGCATGTACCAGGAGATCAAGCAGCTCAGGGGGCTCACGAGCCGTCCCTTCGGCGTCAACGTGTTCATGCCGCAGCCGGAGCACGCCGAGTCCGGGGCCGTCGAGGTGTACGCGCACCAGCTGGCCGGTGAGGCCGCGTGGTACGAGACCGAGCTGGGCGACCCGGACAGCGGCCGGGACGACGGCTACGACGCCAAGCTCGCCGTCCTGCTCGACAACCCCGTCCCGGTGGTCTCCTTCCACTTCGGGGTGCCGAGCCGGGAGGTGCTCGACAAGCTGCGCCGGGCCGGGACCGTCACCCTGGTCACCGCCACCACCGCCGAGGAGGCCCGCGCGGTCGAGCGGGCCGGGGCGGACGCGGTCATCGCGCAGGGCGCGGAGGCCGGCGGCCACCAGGGCACCCACCGGGATCTGCCGGAGAACGACGGCTCCGGCATCGGCCTGCTGTCGCTGATCGCGCAGGTCCGGGAGGCCGTGCGCATCCCGATCGTCGCCGCGGGCGGCATCATGCGCGGCAGCCAGATCGCCGCCGCCCTCGCGGCGGGCGCGAGCGCCGCCCAGCTGGGCACCGCGTTCCTCGCCACCCCCGAGTCCGGCGCGCACGCCCTGCACAAGCAGGCGCTGACCAACCCCCTGTTCGCGCGCACCGAGTCGACCCGCGCCTTCTCCGGCCGCCCGGCCCGCGGACTGGTCAACCGCTTCCTGCGCGAGCACGGCCCGTACGCCCCCGCCGCCTACCCGGAGGTCCACCACCTCACCTCGCCGCTGCGCAAGGCCGCCGCCAAGGCCGGGGACGCGCAGGGCATGGCGCTGTGGGCGGGACAGGGCCACCGGCTGGCCCGGGATCTGCCGGCCGGGGAACTGGTGGAGGTGCTGGCGGCCGAACTCGCCGAAGCCGGGACAGCGTTGTCCGACCTGCCGCGGACCGGAGGCGGCCCGCGATGACCGCTCCCGTCTTCGTCGTGGACCGACTCGACCCGATCGGGCCCGAGTTCGTGCTCGACGGTCCCGAGGGACGACACGCCGTCTCCGTGAAGCGGCTCCGGCCGGGCGAGGACGTGGTCCTCACCGACGGGCGCGGACGCTGGGCGGAAGGGGTCGTCAAGGCCGCCGAGGGCAAGGACCGGCTGGTCGTCACGGACCTGGAGTCCGTGCACGAGGAGCCGCCGCCGGCCCCGCGGATCACCGTCGTGCAGGCCCTGCCCAAGGGTGACCGCGGTGAACTCGCCGTCGAGACCATGACCGAGGTCGGCGTCGACGCGATCGTGCCCTGGCAGGCGTCCCGCTGCATCACCCAGTGGAAGGGCGAGCGCGGACTGAAGGCGCTCGGCAAGTGGCGGGCCACCGCCCGCGAGGCCGGCAAGCAGTCCCGCCGGGTCCGCTTCCCCGAGGTCGCGGACGCGGCGACGGCCAAGCAGGTGGCCGCGCTGCTCGCCCGGGCGGACTTCGCCGCCGTGCTCCACGAGAGCGGTGACGAACGCCTCGCCACCGCCGAACTCCCGGCCGCGGGGGAGATCGTGCTGGTCGTCGGTCCCGAAGGCGGCGTCGCCCCCGAGGAACTGGCGCTCTTCGCGGAGGCCGGTGCCCGGCCCTACGTCCTCGGGCCCACCGTGTTGCGCACATCCACCGCCGGCACCGCCGCCGCGGCCCTGCTCCTGGGCCGCACCGGCCGCTGGTCCTGAACCGTCAGGGGGACATCGTGGAACTCGCCCAAGTCCGGCTCCTGGTCACCGACTTCGCGGCCTGCTACCGCTTCTACGCCGACGTCCTCGGGCTCAAGCCGCAGTCCGGGGCGACCGAGGGCCCGTACGAGAAGTTCAGCCCGCACACCGGCTCCGCCGGGATCGCGTTGCAGGACCGGGTGATGATGGCCGAGGTCCTGAACGAGCTGGGGGAGACCGCCACCGGTCACCGCTCCCTGGTCGTCCTGCGCGTCGACGACCTCGACGCCTACTGCGCGGAGATCGTGTCCCGGGGCGCGGTCCTGCTGCACGGCCCGGCCCCCATGACCGACCGCATGCGCGTGGCCCACCTCAAGGACCCGGAGGGCAACCTGGTCGAGCTCCAGGAGTGGCTGCTGCTGCGCGGCTGACGGCCGGCCGCGACGCCCAGGCGGCCGGCCCGCGCCGACCGGGGCCACCGTCGTCTCCGTCGACCGCCGGGGCGAGACGGACGACGGGCGGAAGATCGTCGTCACCGGGCTGGTGACGGGGCCGTCGACGGTGCCTGGGTGCGCGGGGACCTGACGGGCGAGGTCGACGGCAGACGGGTGTTCCACGTCGGCGGGCTCGGGAACTGCGCCGCGGGATCCGGAGCGACGTACCACCCGCCCACCGCGGGACAGCCGACGCCCGCCGTGACCGTCACCGTCGCACGGACGGTGTGGCCCGTGCCGGGCAAGTGATCGGAAACCGGGAGCGGGCCGTGCCGGTCGCTGCGTAGAGTGACGGGGTGACTCAGGGCGCTTCGACGGGAACCACGGCAACGACGGCAACCACACGGGACACGGCGGACTCCGCCTATCTCCAGTACCCCCATCTGCACGGCGACCTGGTGACCTTCGTCGCCGAGGACGACGTCTGGCTCGCACCGCTCGACGGCGGCCGGGCCTGGCGGGTCAGTGCCGACAACACGCCGGTGACCCTGCCCCGGATATCACCGGACGGACGGCACCTGGCCTGGACCTCCACCCGCGACGGAGCCCCCGAGGTGCATGTCGCCCCGGTCGAAGGCGGCCCCGCGCGGCGGCTGACGTACTGGGGCAACCGCCGCACGGAGGTGCGCGGCTGGACCCCGGACGGGCGGGTGCTCGCGCTGGGCGCGCACGGCCGGCCCAGCTTCCGGCAGACCTGGGCGCACGCCGTCCCGCTGGACGGCGGACCGGCCGAGGCCCTGCCGTACGGCCCGGTCGGCAGCGTGGCCTTCGGGCCGGCCACCGTGCTGCTGTCCGCGCCGATGGGCCGCGAGGCCGCCTACTGGAAACGCTACCGCGGCGGCACCGCGGGCAAGTTGTGGATCGACCGGGAGGGGGACGGGGAGTTCGCGCGGCTGCACGAGGACCTGGCCGGGAACATCGAGTTCCCGGTGTGGGCGGGCGACCGGATCGCCTTCCTCTCGGACCACGAGGGCACCGGCGCGCTGTACTCCTCCCTCGCCGACGGCTCCGACCTGCGCCGGCACACCCCTCTCGACGGCTTCTACGCCCGGCACGCGGCCGGCGACGGCACCCGGGTCGTCTACAGCTCGGGCGGTGAACTGTGGCTGCTGGACGACCTGGAGGGCGCCGAGCCGCGCCGGCTCGACGTACGCCTCGGCGGACCCCGCGTCGACCTGCGGCCGTACCCGGTCAACGCCCCCCGCTGGTTCGGCGAGGCGTCTCCCGACCACACCGCACGCGGCAGCGCCGTGTGCGTGCGCGGCGGGGTCCACTGGGTCACCCACCGCTCCGGTCCCGCCCGCGCCCTGTCCGCCACCCCCGGCGTCCGCGCCCGGATGCCGCGCGCCTTCCGCGCCGAGGGCGAGGAATGGGCGGTGTGGGTGACCGACGCCGAGGGCGAGGACGCCCTGGAGTTCGCCCCCGCCACCGGCACCGTGCTCGGTGCCCCGCCGCGCCGGCTCGCCGCCGGACAGCTCGGCCGGGTCCTGGAGCTGGCTGTGGCACCCGACGGCAGCCGGGCCGCCGTCGCCGCGCACGACGGCCGGCTGCTGCTCGTCGAGCGGGAGACCGGCGAGGTTCGCGAGGTCGACCGCAGCGACGACGGCGAGGTCTCCGGCCTCGCCTTCTCGCCCGACTCCGCCTGGCTCGCCTGGGCCCACCCCGGCCCCCGACCGCTCTCCCAGCTGCGCATCGCCCACACCACCGACCTCTCGGTCACCGAGGCGACCCAGCTGCGCTTCCAGGACTACGCGCCCGCCTTCACCCTCGACGGCAAACACCTCGCGTTCCTCTCCAACCGCGCCTTCGACCCGGTCTACGACGAACACGTCTTCGATCTGGCGTTCGTGGTCGGCGCCCGCCCGCACCTGATCACCCTGGCCGCCACCACGCCCTCGCCCTTCGGCCCGCAACGCCACGGCCGCCCCTTCGAGGCCCCCGACAAGGACGAGACACCCGACGGCGAGGGGACCCCCGCCACCCGTATCGACCCCGAGGGGCTCGCCGACCGGATCGTGCCCTTCCCGGTGGAGGCCGGCCGCTACTCCACCCTGCGCGCCGCCAAGGACGGAGTCCTGTGGCTGCGCCACCCCGTGCAGGGCGTCCTCGGGGCCGCCCGCGCCCACCCCGAGGACCCCGACCCGCACACCGAGCTGGAGCGCTACGACCTCGCCCAGCGCCGCCTGGAGCACCTCGCCTCCGCCGCCGACCACTTCGAGGTCAGCGGCGACGGCAAACGCGTCCTGCTGTGGACCGAAGGCCGGCTCCGGGTCGTGCCCAGCGACCGGCGCACCGGCGGCGACGACGACGGCGACACCAGCGTCACCGTCGACCTCGCCCGGGTCCGGCAGACCGTCGACCCGGCCGCCGAGTGGCGGCAGATGTACGACGAGACCGGCCGCCTCATGCGCGACCACTACTGGCGGCCCGACCTCGGCGGCGTCGACTGGACCGGCGTCCTCGACCGCTACCGCCCCCTCCTGCGCCGCCTCGCCACCCACAGCGACCTGGTCGACCTGCTCTGGGAGGTGCACGGCGAACTCGGCACCTCGCACGCCTACGTCACCCCGCGCGGCGGCTCCGGCGGCGCCCGGCACGGCCTGCTCGGCGCCGACGTCTCCCGGCACCCGGACGGCAGTTGGCGCATCGACCGGATCCTCCCGTCGGAGACCTCCGACCCCGACGCCCGCTCCCCGCTCGCCGCGCCCGGGGTCGCCGTACGCCCCGGTGACGCGATCGTCGCCGTGGCCGGTCACGCCGTGGACCCGGTGACGGGCCCCGGCCCGCTCCTCGTCGGCACGGCCGGCCACCCCGTGGAACTGACCGTCTCCCCGGCCGGCGGCGGCGAACCGAGGCACACCGTCGTCGTCCCCGTCGCCGACGAGGAACCCCTGCGCTACCACGCCTGGGTGGCCGACCGCCGCGCCCATGTCCACGCGGCCTCCGGCGGCCGGCTCGGCTACCTGCACGTCCCCGACATGCAGGCCCCCGGCTGGGCCCAGATCCATCGCGACCTGCGCGTGGAGGTGACCCGGGAGGGCCTGGTGGTCGACGTCCGGGAGAACCGCGGCGGCCACACCTCCCAGCTCGTCGTGGAGAAGCTGGCCCGCCGGATCATCGGCTGGGACCTCCCGCGCGGCATGCGCCCCACCAGTTACCCGCTCGACGCCCCCCGCGGTCCGGTCGTCGCCGTCGCCAACGAGTTCTCCGGATCCGACGGCGACATCGTCAACGCGGCGATCAAGGCCCTCGGCATCGGCCCGGTCGTCGGCACCCGCACCTGGGGCGGTGTCATCGGCATCGACAGCCGCTACCACCTGGTCGACGGCACGCTGGTGACCCAGCCGAAGTACGCGATCTGGCTGGAGGGGCAGGGCTGGGACGTGGAGAACCACGGCGTGGACCCGGACGTGGAGGTCGTGCAGCGGCCACAGGACTGGGTGTCCGGCACGGACGCCCAGCTGGACGCGGCGATCGCCCTCGCGCTGGAGGCACTGGAGGACAGCCCCGCGAAGACACCGCCGGCGATGCCCTCCTGAGAGGCGCGGGGCCGTACCGGGCCGCGGCCCCGCCGCGGAGCGGGATCACGCCCCGCCGGGCCCCACCCGAACGACTACGATTGCCCCCCGTACCGATCATCGGCGAAAGCGAGCGCAGCGTATGGCCGGCGAAGCGCAGAACGACTGCCTGTTCTGCAAGATCGTCACGGGCGAGATCCCGGCGACGATCGTCCGCGAGACCGAGACCACCGTGGCCTTCCGGGACATAAACCCCCAGGCGCCCACGCACATCCTGGTGATCCCCAAGGCGCACTACGAGAACGCGGCCGAACTCGCCGCGAGCGCCCCGCAGGTGGCCGCCGACGTCCTCGCCGAGACCAAGGCCGTCGCCGACGAGGAGAAGCTGGACAGCTACCGCCTCGTCTTCAACACCGGCAGCGGTGCCGGCCAGACCGTCTGGCACGCCCACGCCCACGTCCTCGGCGGCCGTGGCCTGCAGTGGCCGCCCGGGTAACTCCTCATGTCCGTCCGTGAACTGGTGGTCCTCGGCACCGCCAGCCAGGTCCCGACCCGGCACCGCAACCACAACGGCTACCTGCTGAGGTGGGACGGCGAGGGCCTCCTGTTCGACCCCGGCGAGGGCACACAGCGGCAGATGCTGCGCGCCGGGGTCGCCGCCCACGACCTCAACCGGATCTGCGTCACGCACTTCCACGGCGACCACTCCCTCGGCCTCGCGGGCGTCATCCAGCGGATCAACCTGGACCAGGTGCCGCACGAGGTCACCGCGCACTACCCGCGCTCCGGGCAGCACTTCTTCGAGCGGCTGCGCCACGCGACCGCCTACCGGGAGACGGTCGCCCTCACCGAGGCCCCGGTCGCCGCCGACGGCATCCTCGCGGTGACCCCCTCGTACACCCTGGAAGCCCGCAGGCTCTCCCACCCGGTCGAGTCCTACGGCTACCGCCTGATCGAGCCCGACGGCCGCCGCATCCTGCCCGACCGGCTCGCCGCGCACGGCGTCGCCGGCCCGGACGTGGGCCGCCTGCAGCGCGAGGGGCGGATCGGGGACGTCACGCTGGAGGACGTCAGCGAGGTGCGGCGCGGGCAGCGGTTCGCGTTCGTCATGGACACCCGGCTCTGCGACGGCGTGCACGCGCTCGCGGAGGGCTGCGACCTGCTCGTCATCGAGTCCACGTTCCTCGACGAGGACGTCGAACTGGCCGTCGACCACGGGCATCTGACGGCCGGGCAGGCCGCCGCCGTGGCCCGGGACGCCGGTGTCCGGCACCTCGTCCTCACCCACTTCAGCCAGCGCTACCCGGACCCCGAGGAGTTCGAGCGGCAGGCGCGGGCGGCGGGGTTCACCGGAGAGCTGACCGTGGCGTACGACCTGCAGCGAGTGCCGGTTCCGAAACGGCGGTAAAGCACCCGTACGATGCTTTGATGCCCCTCCCGAAAGCAGAACTGCACCTCCACATCGAAGGCACTCTGGAGCCGGAGCTGGCGTTCGAGCTGGCCGCCCGCAACGGTGTGACCCTTCCGTACGCGGACACCGGCGAACTCCGCACGGCCTACCGGTTCAAGGATCTCCAGTCCTTCCTGAACCTCTACTACGAGCTGATGGCCGTCCTGCGCACCGAGCAGGACTTCGCCGACCTGGCGAACGCCTACCTCGCCCGGGCCGCCGCGCAGGGCGTGCGGCACGCGGAGATCTTCTTCGACCCGCAGGCCCACATCGCGCGGGGCCTGAGCCTCGGCACGGTCGTGGAGGGGCTGTGGCGGGCGCTCGGCAGCAGCGAGCGGAACCACGGCGTCTCCACCAAGCTCATCATGTGCTTCCTGCGCGACGAGTCCGCCGACTCGGCGCTGGAGACGTTGCAGGCCGCGACGCCGTACCTGGACCGGATCACCGGCATCGGCCTGGACTCCGCCGAGGTCGGGCATCCGCCGGCGAAGTTCCGGGAGGTCTACGCGACCGCCGCCGCGCTCGGGCTGCGCCGGGTCGCGCACGCCGGCGAGGAGGGGCCGCCGGCCTACATCACGGAGGCGCTGGACGTGCTCGGCGTGGAGCGCGTCGACCACGGCCTGCGCTGTCTGGAGGACCCGGAGCTGGTCGAGCGGCTGGTCCGGGAGCGGATTCCGCTCACCCTGTGTCCGCTGTCCAACGTCCGGCTGCGCGCCGTGGAGACCCTGGCCGACCACCCGCTGCCGGCCATGCTCGACGCCGGTCTGCTGTGCACGGTCAACTCCGACGACCCGGCGTACTTCGGCGGGTACGCGGGCGACAACTTCACGGCGGTCCGGCAGACCCTGGGCCTGGGCGAGGACCGGCTGCGCGAGCTGGCCCGCAACTCCTTCCTCGCCTCCTTCCTGGAGGACGACGAGGAGCGCAGGGCCCGTTACCTCGCCGAGGTCGACGCCTACGTGTTCGGCGACGCGGTGTCGTAGGCGCGCCGCGCGGGCACGACGGGCGTCTCCACGGGGATCTCCACGACGGGGATCTCCACGACGGGAATGTCCGCGACGGGAATCTCGGCGACGGGAATCTCGGCGAGGGGGATCTCCGGGACGGTCAGGGGGCGCCTGCCGGCCCGCAGTGCCACCGCCGTCATGGGTACGGCGACCAGCAGCAACCCGGCGCCGAGCACCCTTCCCATCGCCGGGAAGCCCGCGCCCGCCGCCAGCACGCTCCCGGTCAGCGGCCCCGCCGCCGTCCCCAGGGAGGAGGCCGAGCCGACCAGGACCGCCCAGCGACCGCGCGGGTCGAGGGAGGCGGCGAGGCCGATGACGTACGACAGGACGATCGGGTACAGCAGGTTCCAGGAGATCTCGCCCGCCGCGAAGGCCGGGAGGTCCCGCGCGGACGCGCTGAGCGCGATACAGCCCGCGATCAGTGCCGTACCGGCGCCGATGGGCATGGCCCGCCCCAGCCGCTGCCCCAGCGTGCCCGCGCCGACGACCCCGACGAGTCCGGCGCCGAGCGCGACCGCGAACACCGCGCCGACGGTGACCTCGGAGAGACCGGCCTGATCGAGCCCGATCCGCCCGCTGACCCCCCACAGGGAGTTCTGGGTCAGGGACCAGAACGGCATCATGGCGGCCAGCAGCAGCCCGGCCCCTGGATGCGGGAGCCGGCCCTGCGCGACGGCCGTACGGGCCGGTGCCGTACTGCCGGACAGCCGGGCGGTGAGCGGCCAGACGGCGAGCGCGGTCAGCGCGATGGCGGCCAGGGGGAAGCCGTGGCCGGGGCCGAGGTGAGGGATCGTCAGATACAGGGCACCGGCGAGGGCGGAGACGCCCAGCAGGCCCAGCGTGGTGACCCGGTGCGGGTCACGCTGGCCGGCGATGCCGCTCGCGGCCACCGCGGTGACCGTGCCCGATCCGAATCCGCCCGCGACCGCGCCCGCGACGACGGCCGGTACGGAGCCGGTGAGGGCGGCGCCGCCGTAGCCGAGGGCGGCGAGGGCGAGGCCGGCGCGGGCGAGGGCGCGGGGGCCGATCCGGTCCACCCGGGAGGCCAGCAGGAAGCCGGCGGTCGCCGAACTCAGCAGCAGGGCACTGCCGATGGCGCCGGCCTGGGTGGCGGTGAGCGGCAGCCCGCTGTCGAGCCGTCCGACGGTGGTGGGCAGCAGATAGGGGGCGAGGTACCCGGCCGTGAAAAGGGCGACGAGGGGCCAGGGCAGGGTGCGGGGGGCGGACACGGGCGTTCCCAGGGCAGGCGAAAGAAGCGGCTCGGAAAGGGGGATGGGCGACGACCGTCGACGGACAGGAACGCGCGAGCAAGTTGTATCAAGCACGTGGTTCCGGAAGAAGACCGGTGGGTGTGATCCAGGACACGGAAGTGTTTGAGGATGGCGGGGGAGGGTAGAAGTGATCGGCGCTTCTTCTTGTATGCCGACGATCTGCGCAAAAAGAAGCCCCCGTCCCGGCCGACCTCCTCCTCGCGGAGGCACGGTGGACGCGGATCCCGGTCGCCGGCGTGCCGCCGCTCGACGTCCGGGGCGCGCAACGGCCGTACCCCCGCGGGCGATCGGGGGCGTGGTCACCGTGACGCCCCGTCGATGAAGGGCGCCGCGCGGGATCCCGGTGGGTCACCTGGTGCACACTGGCCAGAACCGCACCACGCCAGGGAGCGCACCGTGACGCCGTCGCACATGCTGACCGGAGAGGAACCGGAACACCTCACACAGGCAGCGCGGCGCTGCCAGTCCCAGGTCGACCCGCTCGCCGCACTGCGCGCCCCCGGCGATCCGCCCTGGGACGTCTATCTCACCGGCACGGTCTTCCTCGACATCATCTTCACCGGCCTGGACTCGGCGCCGGTGCGCGGCACCGAGTCCTGGGCCCGGGGCATGGGCTCCAGCCCCGGCGGGGTCGCCAACATGGCCGCCGCCCTGGCCCGGCTCGGCCTGCGGACCGCGCTCGCCGCGGCCTTCGGCGACGACCACTACGGCGAGTACTGCTGGGACGCGCTGGAACGGGGCGAGGGCATCGACCTCTCGTCCTCGCGGACCGTACCCGGCTGGCACTCCCCGGTGACCGTCTCCATGGCCTACGAGGGCGAGCGGACCATGGTCTCCCACGGCCACGAGCCGCCGCCCGAGGCCGTGTTCCTCCAGGACGGGGCCCCCGCCCGCCCGCCCCGCGCGCGGGCCGCCGTCGCCTCCCTCACCCCGGGCCGGAGCGCGCCGTGGATCGCCGAGGCCGCCCGCGCGGGCACCCGCATCTTCGCCGACGTCGGCTGGGACGAGACGGGCGCCTGGGACCTGTCCGGCCTCGCCGACCTGGAGCACTGCGAGGCGTTCCTGCCCAACGCGGAGGAGGCGAAGCGGTACACCGGCGCCGACTGCCCGCGGCTGGCCGCCCACGCCCTGACCGAGCACGTGCCGGTGGCCGTGGTGACCCTCGGGGAGGAGGGGGCCTACGCGGTGGACCGCCGCACGGGAGAGGCCGCCGAGGTGCCCGCGATCGCCGTGGAGGCCCTGGACCCGACCGGAGCGGGCGACGTGTTCGTCGCCGGGTTCGTCACGGGCTCCCTGGCGGGATGGCCGCTGGCGGACCGGCTGGCCTTCGCCGGGCTGACGGCCGCGCTGTCGGTGCAGGAGTTCGGTGGGTCCCTGTCGGCGCCGGGGTGGTCGGAGATCGGGGCGTGGTGGCGGCGCGTGCAGTCCCTGCCGGGCCAGGAACCGAAGGCGTTGCAGAGGTACGCGTTCCTGGAGGGGCTGGTGCCGGAGGTGCTGGACCGGCCCTGGCCGCTGCGGCGGGCCGTGCCGACCATCGGGTTCGGCCGGGCCGGCTGAGAGGCGTTCCGCGGAAAAGCCCTACGGGCTTGTCAGCCCCCCGTCGTACTCTTGATAGCGCGAGGCCGCCCTCAGCTAGGCGGCCGTCACAAGGAGGAAGCGCAGGCCTTCAGCGCCGGCCCATGACACAGACACCCACAGCTCACACCCCCGCGCAGGAGCAGGCGAGAGCGCAGCTCACCGTCCCCGCCCAGCACCCCATGGTGACCGTACTGGGTTCCGGCGACTCTCTCCTGCGCGTGATCGAGAAGGCCTTCCCGGCGGCCGACATCCACGTCCGGGGCAATGAGATCAGCGCGGTCGGCGACCCGGCGGACGTCGCCCTGATCTCGCGCGTGTTCGACGAGATGATGCTGGTGCTCCGCACCGGGCAACCGATGACGGAGGACGCAGTGGAACGCTCGATCGCCATGCTCAAGGCGAGCGAGAACGGGACGAGCGACGGCCCGGAGACCCCGGCCGAGGTACTGACGCAGAACATCCTGTCCTCGCGGGGCCGCACGATCCGCCCCAAGACCCTCAACCAGAAGCGGTACGTCGACGCGATCGACAAGCACACGATCGTCTTCGGCATCGGCCCCGCCGGTACCGGCAAGACCTACCTGGCCATGGCCAAGGCCGTGCAGGCCCTGCAGTCCAAGCAGGTCAACCGGATCATCCTGACCCGTCCGGCGGTCGAGGCCGGCGAGCGGCTCGGCTTCCTGCCGGGCACGCTCTACGAGAAGATCGACCCGTATCTGCGCCCGCTGTACGACGCGCTGCACGACATGCTCGACCCCGACTCCATCCCGCGGCTGATGGCCGCCGGGACGATCGAGGTCGCGCCGCTCGCCTACATGCGCGGCCGTACGCTCAACGACGCCTTCATCATCCTGGACGAGGCCCAGAACACGAGCCCCGAACAGATGAAGATGTTCCTCACCCGCCTCGGCTTCGACTCGAAGATCGTGATCACCGGTGACGTGACGCAGGTCGACCTGCCGAACGGCACCAAGAGCGGTCTGCGGCAGGTGCAGGAGATCCTGGAGGGCGTGGAGGACGTCCACTTCTCCCGGCTGTCCTCCCAGGATGTCGTCCGGCACAAGCTCGTGGGCCGTATCGTCGACGCGTACGAGTTGTACGACAGCAAGCACGGCACCGAGAACGGCACCCACAAGGGCGCCCGTGGCAGGACCGGCGCCAAGGCTCCCCAGGGGAAGTAGACCAGCACGACCATGTCGATCGACGTCAACAACGAGTCCGGTACCGAGGTCGACGAGCAGGCGATCCTCGACATCGCCCGCTACGCGCTCGCGCGGATGCGCATCCACCCGCTCTCCGAACTCTCGGTGATCGTCGTGGACGCCGATGCCATGGAGCAGCTGCACATCCAGTGGATGGACCTGCCGGGCCCCACCGATGTCATGTCGTTCCCGATGGACGAGCTGCGCCCGCCCTCCAAGGACGACGACGAGCCGCCGCAGGGGCTGCTCGGCGACATCGTGCTGTGCCCGGAGGTCGCCGCCAAGCAGGGGGCCGAGGCCCCGACGCAGCACTCCATGGACGAGGAGCTCCAGCTGCTCACCGTCCACGGTGTGCTGCACCTGCTCGGGTACGACCACGAGGAGCCCGACGAGAAGGCGGAGATGTTCGGGCTGCAGGCCGCCATCGTGGACGGCTGGCGGGCCGAGCACGGCCTGACCGGGCCGTCGCCGGCGCCGACCGTCTCGTAGGCGGCCGATGTCTCCGCAGATCGTGGTCGGCGCGATCGCGCTGGTCGTCGTGGCCTGGCTCGCCGCCTGCGCGGAGGCGGGCCTCGCGCGCGTCTCCAGCTTCCGCGCCGAGGAGGCCGTGAAGTCCGGCCGGCGCGGCAGCGCCCGGCTCGCCCAGATCGCCGCCGACCCCACCCGCTACCTGAACGTGGCCCTGCTGGTCCGCGTGGCCTGCGAGATGGCCGCCGCGGCACTGGTGACGTACGCCTGCCTCCAGGAGTTCGCCGCCACCTGGCAGGCCCTGCTGATCGCCATCGGTGTGATGGTGCTCGTGTCGTACGTCGCCGTCGGCGTCTCCCCGCGCACCATCGGCCGCCAGCACCCCCTCAACACGGCGACCGTGGCCGCGTACGTGCTGCTGCCGCTGGCCCGGATCATGGGGCCCATCCCGTCCCTGCTGATCCTCATCGGCAACGCGCTCACGCCCGGCAAGGGCTTCCGGCGCGGCCCCTTCGCCTCCGAGGCGGAGCTGCGCGCACTGGTCGACCTCGCCGAGAAGGAGTCGCTGATCGAGGACGAGGAGCGCCGCATGGTGCACTCCGTCTTCGAGCTGGGCGACACCCTGGTGCGCGAGGTGATGGTGCCGCGCACCGACCTGGTCGTCATCGAGCGCTTCAAGACCATCCGGCAGGCCCTCACCCTCGCCCTGCGCTCCGGCTTCTCCCGGATCCCGGTGACCGGCGAGAGCGAGGACGACATCATCGGGATCGTGTATCTGAAGGACCTGGTCCGCAAGACGCACATCAGCCGCGACGCCGAGAGCGACCTGATCTCCACGGCCATGCGCCCGGCCGTGTTCGTCCCCGACACCAAGAACGCCGGCGACCTGCTGCGCGAGATGCAGAAGGACCGCAACCACGTCGCCGTCGTCATCGACGAGTACGGCGGCACCGCCGGGATCGTCACCATCGAGGACATCCTGGAGGAGATCGTCGGCGAGATCACCGACGAGTACGACCGGGAACTCCCGCCCGTCGAGGACCTCGGCGACGACCGCTTCCGGGTCACGGCCCGCCTGGACATCACCGACCTCGGCGAGCTGTACGGCCTGGAGGAGTACGACGACGAGGACGTGGAGACCGTGGGTGGGCTGCTCGCCAAGGCGCTCGGCCGGGTGCCCATCGCCGGTGCCTCCGCCACGGTCGACCTGCCCGACGGGCGCAGCCTGCGGCTGACCGCGGAGGCCGCCGCCGGCCGCCGGAACAAGATCGTCACGGTGCTGGTGGAGCCGGTGCGCCGGCCCGTCGCCGAGGAGGACGGACCCGAGTGACCCCCCAGGAGCTGCGCGCCTTGTGCCTGTCCTTCAACGCGGCCGTGGAGGACTTCCCGTTCAACCCGGAGACCTCGGTCTTCAAGGTGCTGGGCAAGATGTTCGCACTGACGAACCTGGGCGCGCGGCCGCTGACGGTCAACCTCAAGTGCGATCCGGAGGACGCGATCCGGCTGCGCGGCGAGCACGAGGGGCTCGTCGTCCCCGGCTGGCACATGAACAAACGGCACTGGAACACGGTGACGGCCGACGCACAGCTCCCGGACCGGCTGGTCCGGGAGCTGGTCGAGGACTCGTACGACCTGGTGGTCGCCGGTCTACCGCGTGCCGAGCGGCTGCGGCTCGACCGTCCGTGACCTGAGGCCCAGGCCGACCAGGACGGCCGCGACCAGGACCACGCCCGCGTCCAGGGCGAGGACCGTGCGCGTCCCGGTCAGCAGGTCGCCCGAGGTGGTGGCCAGCACGCCCAGCAGCGGGATGCCGACCGTGAGACCGACCTGCTGGGTGGAGGTCACCAGGCCGGTGGCCAGGCCCTGCTCCTCGTTCGGGACACCGGAGGTGACGGTGAGCCCGTACGAGACGATCGCGCCCAGGTGGCACATGCTCGCCAGGGACACGGCGGCCGTGGCGAGCCACACCGACCAGGTGTGGGCGTTCAGCAGCACCAGGGTGGCCACCAGCGCCCCCTGACCGGCCAGCGAGCCGACGAGGGTGCGGCGGGTGCCGAAGCGGCCGATGACCTTGGCCGCGAGGCTGCCGGCGACCGCCGAGAGGACGCCCTGGACGCCGAAGACCAGGCCCGTCTCGAAGGCCGACAGCCGCAGGATCTCCTGCAGGTACAGGGTCAGCACGAAGATCACCGTCGACATCATCGAGAAGGTGACCAGACCGGCCAGATTGCCCCAGGCCACCGTGCGGCGGCGCAGCATGGGCAGCGAGACCAGAGGCGCCGCCGAGCGGGACTCGATCACGGCGAACGCGGTCAGCAGCAGGAGCCCGGCGATCAGTGCCGTGACGACGTCCGCGTGAGCGAAGCCCTGGTCGGCGGCGGTGGACAGGCCGTAGATCAGTGACAGCAGACCGGTGGTGACGGTCACCGCGCCGGGCACGTCCAGGCGCGGGCGCTCCGGGGTGCGCGACTCCGGCAGCAGGCCGGGTGCGAGCGGCAGGACGATCACCGCGAACACGGTGAGCAGGGCCATCGTGGAGCGCCAGCCGAGGGTGTCCGTCAGCACACCGCCCGCGATCATGCCGACGGTGAACCCCAGCGACAGCAGCGTGCCGGAGATGCCGAGGGCGCGGTCCCGGGCCGGGCCCTCCGGGAAGGTGGTGGTCAGCAGGGACATGCCGGTCGGCACGATCGCCGCCGCGGCGAGGCCCTGCACCGCGCGCCCGGCGAGGAAGGACGCCGGGTCCCAGGCCAGTGTGGCCAGCAGCGAGGCCGCGCCGAACAGGGCCAGGCCGGTCAGGAACAGCCTGCGGCGGCCGTACAGGTCGCCGATGCGGCCGAAGAGGAGCAGGAAGCCGCCGGAGGGCAGCGCGAACGCGGTGACCGCCCACTGCAGGGCGGACTGGCTCATGCCGAGGTCGCCGCCGAGGTCGGGCAGGGCCACGTTGAGGACCGAGAAGTCCAGCGCGACCATGAACTGGGCGGCGCACAGGACGAAGAGGACGAGCTTGTCGCGCGTCGACAGCCGTGGGGTGCCGAGCGGTTCGTCCGTGGAAGCGGACGGGTGGGTGGTGGTGTCGATCGCCATGGCAATGAGCTTCCAACGATCGGAATACGGGTGGGGAGTCGGAACTTATGGTGGTGGTGGTACCACCAGACACGACGGGGGAGGAGCGGCACGTGCCTGCTGCGGGGCCGATGAAGAGTCAACGGCGGAGCGAGCTGCGTGAGTTCCTGATGAGCCGGCGGGCCCGGGTCAGTCCCGAGGCGGCCGGACTGCCGGGCGGCGGCGGCCGGCGCCGTACGCCGGGACTGCGCCGGGAGGAGGTCGCCGTGCTCGCCGGGGTGGGTGCCTCCTGGTACCAGTGGCTGGAGCAGGGGCGCGACATCTCCGTCTCCCCTCAGGTCCTCGACGCCGTCGGCCGGGTGCTCCGGCTCAGCGACGCCGAACGCCGGCACCTGTACCTGCTGGCCGGGCTGAACCCGCCGACACCCGAGGTCGTCGCCGACCGGCGGGACATGTGCGAGGGGCTGCGGCGGCTGATCGACACCTGGATGCCGTACCCGGCGCACATCATGGACCTGTACTACAACTGCGTGATGTACAACGACGCGGCGGCGCTCGTGCTCGGGATGCGGCCGGACAACACCCAGAACTGCCTGATCGACTTCTTCGTCGATCCGCTGTACCGGTCGCGCAGCGGCAGCTGGGAGCGGAACGCGCGGACGGTGGTGGCCCAGTTCCGGGCGGCGTGCGCGGCCCGGCCGGACGACGAGGGGTTCCAGACGGTGCTCGCCGAGGCGTCGGCCCGCAGCCCCGAGTTCCGGGCGCTGTGGGCCGAGCGGGACATCGAGGACCAGGGGCAGATCCGCAAGGAGCTGGACCATCCGCTGGTCGGGCTGCTGGTCGTGGAGTCGACCGCGATGAAGGTGCCGGCCCGCCCCGATCTGATGATCGTGCTGCATACGCCCCTGGACGAGGCGAACACGGCGGAGAAACTGGAATGGCTGGCCTCTCCCGAGGGCCGGCGGGGCGCGATGTACCCCGTGGCGGGGTGAACCGGCCCGGGGTTCGTATGCTCTGGGCATGACCGAGAGCAGCGCGCTTGACCCCGAGGACCGCAAGATCGTCACGCTGGCCCGTTCCGCGCGGGCCCGCAACGGTGTGCCCGAGGGGGCGGCCGTACGGGACGAGACCGGGCGGACGTATGTCGCCGGGTCGGTGGAGCTGGCCTCGCTGAAGCTCAGCGCGTTGCGGACGGCCGTCGCGATGGCGGTGGCCTCGGGGGCCGCGTCCTTGGAGGCGGCGGCTGTGGTGAGCGACGCGGAGGGTGTTCCGGCCGAGGATCTGGCCGCCGTCGCCGACCTGGGGGGTGCGGGGACGCCGGTGCTGCTCGCCGGGGCCGACGGGGTCGTACGGGCGACCGTTTCCGCCGGCTGACGTACCAGGGGGCTCCGCCCCCTGGACCCCCGCTCGCCCACCCGCCCACCCGACTCGGTCGGCCGAGAAGGCACCGACCGGCCCGAAGGCTCGGGCGGCTGGGAAGGCACCGACCGGCTCGGAGCCTCGGGCGGCTGGGATGACACCGACCGGCTCGGAGGCTCGGGCGGCTGGGATGGCACCGACCGGCTCGGAGGCTCGGGCGGCTGAGAAGGCCAGCGACCGGCTCGGAGGCTCGGGCGGTCGAGACGGCGCCGGTCGGCTCGGAGGCTTGGGCGGCTGTGAGGGGGGCGTGGGGGGCCCTGTTTTGTGGCCGAACGAAAGGTCGGCTGGATTTCAACCTTGTTGGGGCCTTGCCGGTCCGCGTCAATGGACCTCGTACCACCCGACGGACCGTCAGATCCGCACCGCCGCGCAGCGTGCCCGCACCCGCCTGCGCAGGCCTCTCCGTCCGTCGGTGTCCCCCACCTGGCACCCCCCAAGGAAAGGGAAGCGGATCCCCATGAGAGGCAAGCGCACGGCAACAGGTGCGGCACTGGCCGCCGGGGCCCTCGCGGTCACCGGACTCGCCTTCGCGCCCACCGCGGCCGCCGTCACTCCCCAGACGGCGACCATCACCGCGAGCTGCGGCATCTTCGGCGGCGGCGCGGCCACGCTCACCGCCACCCAGAGCGGCACCTCGGCCACCATCACCCTCACCTCCACCGCGATCAAGGCGCCGGTCGCGGTGGCCAAGGACTCCATCGCCTCCACGCTCACCCTGGTCAAGGCGAGCGGCGGCACCACCGTCTTCAGCGGGACGAAGAACCCGGCCATGGCCGGCGGCGACCCCGTCTCCGTCGGCCCCCTCCCCGGCACCGTCGCCCCGGGCGACAGCCTGGAGACGTACGGCGGCTCGCTGAAGATGGTGATCTTCGGTGTCACCGTGACCTGTACCGCCACGGCCAAGCAGTCGCCCGGCCCGTTCGTCTTCAGCTGACCGACCGGTTGAGCGATCTGTTCCGGATCGTGCCGTAACTCCCCTGGATGCCGCGGAAACTGATGATCCGTCAGATTTCTGCGGCATCTCCATTGACTTCTCACCCCCGCTCCACATCAATGCCCCCTGTCGGCGCAGACGAGCCGCTGCGCCCGCAACCCTCAGGAGGGGGCCCATGGGTTCGACACCCCTAAGAACCCGGCGGTGGCGCTGGGCGTCACTGCTCGGGGCGACCGCCCTCGCGGTCACCGCGGGCGGCGCGCTGGCCTGTCCGGCCGGCGCCGCCGGAACGAACGTGGACTTCGCCACGCACTGCATTCCGCCGGCCGTCGCGGGCATCCCGCCCATCGACGGCACCACCACCGCGAACGTGTCGGTGGACCACACCAGCCCCAAGGTCGGCGACACGGTCACGGTGACGTACACCGTGGTCACGGCCGCCGCCAGCAACCCCACCGACCTGGCCCTGCCGGCCGACATCATGACGCCGACGGGCAAGGTGACGCTCGGCGGCGCCCAGAGCGGTGACGTCACCGTCACCGGGCCGAAGAAGAACCCGCCGGTGCCGGGGAAGGCCGCCTTCCCGTCCTTCTCCATGACGGGGACGTTCACGGTCACCAAGGCCGGGCAGATCACCCTCTCGCCCGGCGACTACAACATCCACACCAGCTACATCCTGGAGCTGGACACCCCCTGCACGGTCATCACCCCGCCCGCCCCGGCCTCGCAGACCATCACCGCGACCGACGGCACCCCGGCCAACACCCGCTCCATCTCGCTGAGTTCGGCCTCCGGTGACCCCGGAGCCCAGGTCACCGTCAAGGGGACGAACTTCACCCCGGGCGCCACCGTCACCCTGGCCGGGCGGTCCGGCGGCACCCAGACCCAGGACACCGCGACCGTGACCGCGAACGCCCAGGGCTCCTTCACCGGCTCCCTCGTCGTCAGCGACAGGACGACGACCGGGATCGTGGCCTACGAGGGCGGCTCCTGGAACGCGGACAAGGGCGCCGGGCCGGCGGCCTACGTCGTCAACGACGACACGCCCGTCCCGGACGGCAGCCAGAAACTGACCACCACCGTCAAGGCGGGCACCCTGTCCATGTCCCAGGCCGGGGACTCCGTCGCCCTGTCGGCGGTCGACTTCGGCCAGGGCGGGGCCTCCACCGGCAACCTCGACACGGTGACCGTCAAGGACTTCCGCGGCGGGCCCGCGGGCTGGTCCCTGACCGGCAAGGTCACCGACTTCACCGGTCCCGGCGCCAAGATCGACGCCGGGAAGCTGAGCTGGACGCCGGCCTGCGCCACCAAGGCGGGCAGCCCCAGCACCTGCAAGGCCGGTTCGGCGGGCACCGTGGGGACCTCGGGAGCGACCCTCGCGTCGACCCCGAACGGCACCCTCACCGGCGGTCAGTTCACCGTCGACGCCGGACTCTCCCTGGACGTACCGGCGTTCACGTCTCCGGGCGCGTACTCCGGCGTGCTGACCCTCACCCTCACCTGACCGACCGAACTCCGGCACCGGTGGCCGGGCGCCCCGCCGTACGACCCGGGCCGCACCCGCCCGACCGCCACCGCCGCCCGAGCCCATGGGGGTCCGCACCCGTGCGCAAGCCGTACGCCCTCCTGCTGAGCCTGTGCTGCCTCCTCTGGCTGCCGACGGGAACGGCCCGCGCCGCCGACAACGGCAGCTGGTCCGTCTACCCGGTCGCCTCGAAGATCGCCGCGCGGCCCTACTTCGCCCTCTCCGCCGAACCCGGTCAGACCCTCACCGACAAGGTCGCCGTCCGCAACAGGACGGACGCGCCGCTCACCTTCCGGCTGTACGCGGCCGACGCCTACAACACCGCCCGGGACGGCGGGTTCGCCGTACGGACCGCCGGGGAACGCATGCGCGGGGTGGGCGCCTGGGCCAGACCCGCGAAGTCCCGGATCACCGTGCCGGGACACAGAACCGTCACCGTGCCCTTCACCCTGCACGTCCCCGACGGCGCCGAGCCGGGTGACCACCCGGGGGCCGTCGTCGCCCTCGACGAGCGGACCGCCCCCGGCAGCGGCAGGCTCGCGCTCGGGGTGCGGCGGGCCGTCGGCGCCCGCGTCTACCTCCGGGTCGGCGGGCCCGCGCTCCCCGCGCTCTCCGTCGGACAGGTGCACATCAGCCACCACCAGCCGCTGGTCCCGGGCCTCGGCGACAGCACGGCGACCGTCTCCTACACCCTGCGCAACACCGGCAACGTCACCCTCAGCCCCCAGGTGGAGCTGACGGCGCGCGGGCTGTTCGGCCGTACGCTGCTCGACCGGGACCTCACCCGGGTGCCCGCCGAACTGCTGCCGGGGCAACGGGTGCGGCTCACCGAGACCTGGCGGGGGGCGCCCCAGTTCGACCGGGGGGACGTGACGCTCACCGCGAGCGCGCCGGGCACCCGCCAGTCGGCCGGCGCAGGCTTCCTCGCGGTGCCCTGGCTGCCGGTGGCACTGGTGTTCGCCGCGGGGGTGGCGAGCGGGGCGGTGCTGGTCAGAGCGCGTCGGGTCCGCGCTCGCCGGTCCGCACCCGGACGACCGTCTCCACGGGCACGGACCACACCTTCCCGTCCCCGATCTTCCCCGTCTGCGCGGCCCTGACGATCGCGTCGATCACGTCCTCGGCGACGGCGTCCTCCACCACGACCTCGATGCGCACCTTCGGCACCAGGTCGACCCGGTACTCGGCCCCCCGGTACACCTCGGTGTGGCCGCGCTGCCGGCCGTAGCCGCTCGCCTCCGTCACGGTCAGACCGTGCACCCCCAGCTCCTGCAGGGCGGTCTTGACCTCGTCCAGACGGTACGGCTTGACGATCGCGGTGATGAGCTTCATGCCTGGGACTTGACCTTCTGAGCGGAGGGCAGGACGGAGTGGGCCACCGGGGCGCCATGGCCCAGGACGCCGTGATCGTATGCGGTCTCGGCGTGCACCGTAAGGTCCAGGCCGGTGTGCTCCTGCTCCTCGCCGGCGCGGAAGCCCAGCGTCTTGTCGATCAGCTTGCCCAGGCCGTACGTCACGGCGAAGGCGTACCCGGCCACGACCACCACGGCCAGCAGCTGCTTGCCGAGCGGGGCGAGCCCGCCGCCGTAGAACAGGCCCTCCGCGCCGCCGGTCATCGCCTTCTCGGCGAACAGGCCGATCAGCACGGTGCCGATGATCCCGCCGACCAGGTGAACGCCGACGACGTCCAGGGAGTCGTCGTAGTTCAGCCGGAACTTCCAGCTCACGGCGTACGAGCAGACGACACCGGCGGCCAGGCCCACCACGAGGGCGCCGAGCAGGGAGACCGTGCCGCAGGACGGGGTGATCGCGACCAGGCCGGCCACCGCGCCGGAGGCCGCGCCCAGGGTGGTCGGATGGCCGTCGCGCTTCTGCTCGACGAAGAGCCAGCCGAGCAGACCGGTGCAGCCGGCGGCGAGCGTGTTGAGGAACGCGGCGGCGGCGAGGCCGTTCGCGCCGAGCGCGGAGCCCGCGTTGAAGCCGAACCAGCCGAACCAGAGCAGACCGGCGCCGAGGACCACCATGGGCAGGTTGTGCGGGCGCATGGCGTCCTTCTTGAAGCCGAGCCGGGGTCCGAGGACCAGGCACAGGGCGAGCCCGGAGGCGCCGGAGGTGATCTCGACCGGCAGACCGCCCGCGAAGTCGAGCGCGCCGAGCCGGTCCACGATCCAGCCGCCCGGGCCCCACACCCAGTGGGTGACCGGAACGTATACGAGGAGGGCCCAGACCGGTACGAAGACCAGCCACGCCGAGAATTTCGTGCGGTCGGCGACCGCGCCGCTGATCAGGGCGGCCGTGATGATCGCGAAGGTGAGCTGGAAGGTCGCGAAGAGCAGGGTGGGCACCGAGCCGTGGACGCTGTCCGGGCCGAGACCGCGCATACCGGCGTGGTCGAGCCCGCCGATCAGTCCGCCGCCGACGTCGTCCCCGAAGGCGAGGGAGTAGCCGGCCGCCAGCCACACCACCGTCACCAGGGCGATCGACACGAAGCTCATCATCAGCATGTTGAGGACGCTCTTCGTGCGGACCATGCCGCCGTAGAACAGGGCCAGCCCCGGGGTCATCAGCAGGACGAGGGCGGTCGCGGCGAGCAGCCAGGCGGTGTCGCCGGTGTTCACGTGCGCGGCGGCGAGGGTCACGGGAGTCTCCAACGGTGTGGGGGCTGCGTCAGAGGGTCACCGGTGTGCGTTTCCGGTCGCGTACGGGTGTGTTTCCGTGACGTTTCGTTGCGTGCGGGTTTCCGGAAGCTCACGTGGAAAGGGGGTGTCCGCGGCTGGTGCGGCGGGGCTTCGTGGATCAGGGAGAATGGTCGCCATGAGCGTTCGTACCCCGTCACCCGAAGAGCCGGCCGAGTCCGTCCACCGCGCCGGCTTCGCCTGCTTCGTGGGCCGCCCCAACGCGGGCAAGTCCACCCTCACGAACGCTCTGGTCGGGCAGAAGGTGGCGATCACCGCGAACCAGCCGCAGACCACGCGGCACACGGTGCGCGGCATCGTGCACCGGCCCGACGCCCAGCTGATCCTGGTGGACACCCCCGGGCTCCACAAGCCGCGCACCCTGCTCGGCGAGCGGCTCAACGACATCGTGCGGACGACGTGGGCCGAGGTCGACGTCATCGGTTTCTGCCTGCCGGCGAACGAGAAGATCGGCCCCGGCGACCGGTTCATCGCCAAGGAGCTGGCCGGGATCAGGAAGACCCCCAAGGTCGCCATCGTCACCAAGACCGACCTGGTGGACTCCAAGACCCTCGCCGAGCAGCTGATCGCGATCGACCAGCTGGGCAAGGAGCTGGGCTTCGAGTGGGCGGAGATCGTCCCGGTGTCGGCGGTCGGGGACAAGCAGGTGAGCCTGCTGGCCGACCTGATCGTTCCGCTGCTGCCGGAGGGACCGGCGCTCTACCCCGAGGGCGACCTCACCGACGAGCCCGAGCAGGTCATGATCGCGGAACTCATCCGCGAGGCCGCGCTGGAGGGCGTCCGGGACGAGCTGCCGCACTCCATCGCGGTGGTCGTGGAGGAGATGCTCCCGCGTGAGGACCGGCCCGCGGACCGTCCGCTGCTGGACATCCACGCCAACGTCTACATCGAGCGGCCCAGCCAGAAGGGCATCATCATCGGGCCGAAGGGCAAGCGCCTGAAGGAGGTCGGCATCAAGTCCCGCAAGCAGATCGAGGCGCTGCTGGGGACGCCGGTCTTCCTGGACCTGCATGTGAAGGTCGCCAAGGACTGGCAGCGGGACCCGAAGCAGCTCCGCAAGCTGGGCTTCTAGCGTTTCCCGCCCACCCGCCACCCGCCCACCCGACTCGGTCGGCCGGGAACCCACCGCCACGGGGCTCCGCCCCGGACCCCGTGCGGTGTCGTGGTGCGGTGGCGTGACGCGGTGGGTTCGGGGGCGGTCGGGGCCTCGTGCGGTGGTCCCGGTGGGGTTCGGGCGGAAGCCGTGCGGTGGCGTGGTGGGTCAGGTGCGGTCGGCCGTGGGGCGTGGTGTCATGTCCTGCAGACCCAGGACCCTCAGCAACTGCAGCCGCTCGTAGGACTCCGTACCCGGGCGGGCCGTGTGGATGATGAGGTGGTGGTGGGCCTCGTGGCTCAGCAGGACCTCGCAGTCCAGTTCCAGCAGCCCCACCACCGGATGTAGGAAGCGTTTGCTGGCCGGCCGGCGCAGGGACACCTCGTGGGTCTCCCAGAGCCGGGCGAACTCCTCGCTGGCCGACCGGAGTTCGGCCGCCAGGGCGGCCGGTTCCGGGTCGTCGGGGCGGGCCGCGGCCACCGCCCGCAGGTTGGCCACGTGGTCCCGGGCGTGCGCCGGAAGGTCCTCCGCCGGGAAGAGGGCACGCGCCGTGGGGTCCAGGAAGAACCGCCGGGTCAGGTTCCGCTCGCGCGGCGGACGGGCGAGCGCGTCGCCCACCAGGGCCTTGGCCGGCGCGTTCTGCGCCAGCACCGTGCCGCAGTCCGTGACCACCTGCGCCGGTGAGTCGTACAGCCGGTCCAGCACCAGCAGCAGCCCGGGCCGGACATGCGTGGAGGCCGTGTCCCGGCGCGGCGGCTCCTCGCCCACCAGATGGAACAGGTGGTCCCGCTCGTCGTCGCTCAGCCGCAGCGCGCGGGCCAGCGCCGTGAGCATCTGACGGGACGGGCGCGGGCCGCGGGACTGTTCCAGGCGCGTGTAGTAGTCGACCGACATCCCGGCCAGCGACGCCACCTCCTCCCGGCGCAGTCCGGGCGTGCGGCGGCGGGTGCCGGCGACGAGGCCCACGTCGGACGGTTCCAGACGGGCCCGGCCCCGGCGCAGGAAGTCGGCGAGTTCGGCTCGGTTCACCCCTTCAGGGTGCGGCACACCGGCGGGCTTATCCAGGGAGTGCCGGTCCCCTGATCGGAAGGTCTCTCCCGGCCGGCGCGGCTCCGTCCGACAGTGGGGGCACCAGTCGAGAGGAGCAGACGATGGTGACACTGGTGACGGGTACGACGGGGCAGGTCGGACGGCGTTTCGTGCCGAGGCTGCTGGCGGGGCGGCGGCCGGGCGAGGAGGTGCGGGTCCTGGTGCGCGACGCGGAGCGCGGCGAGCGCTTCGCGGAACTCGGCGCCCGGATCGTGGTCGGCGACCTGCGGGACGAGGAGGCGCTCGGCAAGGCGGTGGCCGGGGTGGACGCGGTCGTGAACATCGCGGCGTCCTTCCGCGGGGTGCCGGACGACGAGGCGTGGGCGGTCAACCGGGACGCGGCCGTGGCACTGGGCCGGGCCGCGCTGGCCTCGGGGGTACGGCGTTTCGTGCAGGTCAGCACGGGGCTGGTGTACGGCGTCGGGCGGGGACGCCCGCTGACCGAGGACGACGAGACCCGGCCCGGCGGCGCGATGTGGGGCGCCTACCCCGAGTCCAAGGCGGCGGCCGAACGGGAACTGCTCGCGCTGGACGGCCTGGACGTGCGCGTGGCCCGGCTGCCCTTCGTCTACGGCGAGGGCGACCCGCACCTCGCCCAGTCCCTGCTCTGGGCCACGCACTGGGCGCCCACCCAGCGGCTGCACATGGGCCACCACGCCGATGTCGCCCAGGGGCTGCTGCGCCTGCTGCACGCGCCGGCGGTGCGCGGAGCGGTCCACAACATCGCCGACGACGCCCCGGTCACGGCGGTCGAGCTGCACCTGCTGAACGGTGCGGAGGTGCCCGCCGACATGGACACCCGGACCGACCCGGACCCGTGGCTGGGGATCATGTCCACCGAGAAGATCCGCCGCGACCTCGGATACCGGCCCCTCTATCCGAGTGTCTGGGCCGCCCGGGACGCCGGAGCGCTCTGACGCGGCGGTCGGCCCCGCGCCGGCGGTGCTCAGCGCTGGGCCCGGAGCAGGTCCCGGAACCAGTGGTAGGAGGCCTTGGGGGTGCGCCGGAGCGTCGCGTAGTCGATGTGCACCAGGCCGAACCGGCGGGCGTAGCCCTCGGCCCACTCGAAGTTGTCCATCAGGGACCACACGAAGTAGCCCCGTACGTCGACCCCGGCCTCGATCGCCTTGTGCAGGGCCCGGATGTGCGCGTCCAGGTAGGCGATCCGGTCCTGGTCGTCGATGCCCTCGTAGGAGCAGCCGTTCTCGGTGATGACGACGGGCGGGAGCCGGTCGCCGTAGCGGTCGCGGAAGCCGGTGAGCAGTTCCGTCAGGCCCTCCGGGACGACCGGCCAGCCGAAGTCGGTCCTCGGCCGCCCCTCGATCTCCCGCACGGAGAAGGGGAGTTCGGCGGGGAGCGTCAGTCCGCCGTACTCGGTGTCGCCGCCGCCGGGAGCCCCCACACGGGTGGGGGCGTAGTAGTTGACGCCGTACCAGTCCACGGGTTCGGCGATGGTCTCGAGGTCGTCCCGCACGTCGCCCGGCATCAGGTCGCCCATGCCCTCGGGGTACTCGCCCAGGATGACCGGCTCGGCGAACAGCCGGTTGAGCAGGACGTCGTGGAAATCGGCCGCCTCCACGTCCGCCCGTTCCCCCGAGGCGGGCCAGGTCGGGCCGTGGGAGTTGGCGATGCCGACGTCGCTCGCGCCGGCCGCGCGCAGCGCCCGTACGGCCAGGCCGTGGGCCAGCAACTGGTGATGGGCGACCGGGAGCGCGTCGAAAAGGAGCTGCCGGCCGGGGGCGTGGGCGCCGAGGGCGTGCCCCAGCAGGGTGTGTTCCGCGGGCTCGTTGAGAGTGATCCACTTCTTCACCCGGTCACCGAGCCGGTTCGCCACCACCGTGACGTGGTCGGCGAACCGGGCCGCCGTGTCCCGGTCCAGCCAGTCCAGCTCGGCGGGCAGGTCCCAGTGGAAGAGGGTGGGCACCGGCCGTACGCCGGCCGCGCACAGCTCGTCCACCAGGCGGTCGTAGAAGTCCAGTCCGCCGGGGGAGTTCACCCGGGGCCAGGAGACGGAGAAGCGGTACGCGTCCACGCCGAGGCCGGCGAGGAGGGCCACGTCCTCGGGGTAGCGGTGGTAGTGGTCGCACGCCACCGCCGCCGTCGAGCCGTCCTTGACCCGCCCGGGCTCGGCCGTGAACACGTCCCAGACGGACGGCTCCCGCTCCTCCGCCGCCCCCTCGATCTGATGGGCCGAGGTCGACACGCCCCACAGGAAGCCGGCCGGGAACCGGGGGATCTCGGTGCCTGCGTCAGTCGCCATGGCGGGATCATCCGTACCCCCGGTAACGGAAGTCAATGCCCGCGCCGTCGCCCGGGCGCCGCACGCCGAAGCGCCCGTCCCGGGCGGGACGGGCGCTTCGTACCGGGGCCCGCGCGGTCAGGCGGGGCTGGTCGGCGCGGCGCCGGCGAGGGTGACCTCGGCGCCGTTCTGACGGGTTCCCCATCCGGTCCTGGCGCACGTCGCGATGCCGTACCAGCGCAGCCAGCGCAGCACGGTCCAGGCCAGGACGATGGCGGCGGGCATGGCGAGCCAGGTCACGGCGCGGGAGCGGATGCGCTCGTCGGAGCGGATGATGCCGAGGTACCGCAGGCCCTGGGCCCAGCCGATGAGGAACGGTACGACCAGCATGCTGCGGGGCGGCAGGTTGCCGTAGGCGAGGGGCTCCACCACGAGCATCCAGAGGGTGACCATCTGGGTGAGGACCATCTGGACCCAGCGCATGGTGTGCAGCCAGAACGCCGGACGGGCGGGGGAGAGGTAGCGCATGCGCCAGATGGAGCGGATGGTGGAGCCCCGCATCCAGCGCAGGTACATGCGGTTGAAGTGGGACCACTTCTCCGGCATGGCGGTGAAGCAGATGGCCGAGGGCTGCTGGACGGTCAGTCCGCGTTCCTGGGCGTAGAGGGTGAGCATGCTGTCGTCCGAGAAGTTCACGGGCCGTCCCATGAACGTCTCGTTCAGGTAGCCGTCGAGGTTGTCCCGGATGACGTCCGCCCGGTAGGCGGCCAGCGGTCCGGAGTTGACCATGACGGCGCCGACCGCGGACTGGCCCGAGCGATCCACCAGCTGGCACACCACGAACCACAGGTCGGTGATGCGCACGAGCCAGTTCGCGCGGTTGTTCGTCGCGATGACGATGCCCGCCACCGACTGCACCCGCGGCCTGGAGAAGGGGATCAGGGCCTCTTCCAGTGCGGCCGGGGCGAAGCAGCTGTCGCTGTCACACGTGACGTAGATGTCGGCTTCGGGGCTGACCCGGACGGCGTGCGCCTGGGCGTGGCGCTTTCCCGCGTTGGGTACGCGCTGCCAGGTCGTGGCGATGCCCGCGTGCTGTGCGGCCTGCTCCCACCAGGCTCGCACCTCGGCGTAGTCGGTGTTGGTGGAGCCGTCGTCGACGATGTGGACGGAGTCGGGTCTGCGGGTCTGGCGCAGGAAGGACTCGAGCCCGAGCCGGAAGTATCCGGGGTCCTCGTTGTAGACGGGAACCAGGATCGCCACGTGCAGGGCGTCCAGTTGCCGGGCGATGCGCGAGGTGAGCCTGCGCGGACGCTCCAGGTGGTACATGAACGTCTGCAGCAGGAAGATCAGGAACAGGGAGACCCAGACGACGGTCAGCCGGTTCTGGCTGTGCTCGTCGTGCGTGAACGCGCTGAGCGCGTGGTACCCCGCCCAGGCGGCGGCCGCGAGCATGACGACGATCCCCATGAGGACCGTCGCGGACCGGTGCTGATGGGCCGACAGCACCGGCTCCACGGTGGGCCGATCGCTCACCGGCGGCGGAAGGAACGATTCTGCACCGCACCGCCCTGGGCGTCGGCGCCCTGGCCGGCCGTCAGGCCGCGGCGGTAACGGAAGCGCACCACGAGGATGGCGCCCAGGACGACGGCGACCGCGGCGGCGACCATCCAGCCCCCGAGCGGATAGGTGATGCCGCCGATGACGATGGCGGGCATACCGGTCTGCGCAAGCTGTCCGTGTCCGGACATGACTCCCCCCAAGGAATCAGAGAACGTCAGAATCAAGCCATGTGAAGATCCTGTAAGGGATGTGTATAGCATGCAAGTAGTTGAAGGTGATACTTCGTCACGGCGAGGTCACGGAGAGACAACCTTGCAGGTAACGGCGCTGTGAGGCCCCGTAAGCTCCTCCATCCCGCCTTCACATCGCTCTGGAGCCTCCTCATGAAGGGCAGCGCCCGCAACATCGCCGTCTTCGGCGCCGGCTACATCGGCCTGGTCACCGCCGCCTGCTTCGCCCGCCTGGGGCACCGCGTCACCGTCCGCGACATCCAGCCCGAACGCATCCGGCTGCTGCGGGCGGGGGACGTGCCCATCTACGAACCGGGTCTCGGTGAACTGCTCACCGAACACAAGGAGTCGCTGACCTACACGCTCGACGCGGACGAGGCGGTGCGGGATGCCCACGCCGCCTACATCTGCGTCGACACGCCCCCGACCGCCTCCGGCGACGCCGACCTCTCCCGGGTCTGGTCCGTGATCGACAGCCTCCGCGGCGCCACCCACCTGGCGGCGGTCGTCGTGAAGTCCACCGTTCCCGTCGGCACCGGAGCCCGCGTCCGCACGGCACTGGACAACGCGGGCCTGCGGCACGTCGGTTACGCCTCGAACCCCGAGTTCACGGCCGAGGGCCGGGCCGTCACCGACTTCCTCCACCCCGACCGCATCGTCATCGGCGCCGACGACCCCGCCACCGTCGAGCTGGTGGCCGGCCTGCACGCCGGTATCGACGGGCCGTTGCAGGTCATGGACATCGCCTCCGCCGAGATGGTGAAGCTCGCGTCCAACGCCCTGCTGGCCACGAAGATCACCTTCATCAACGAGATCGCCACCGTCTGCGAGGCCACGGGAGCCGACGTCACCCGGGTCGCCGACGCCATCGGCCTCGACCACCGCCTGGGCCGCCACTTCCTCGACGCCGGCCTCGGCTACGGCGGTTCCTGCTTCCCCAAGGACTCCCGCGCCCTGCGGGCCATGGCCAGCAACTCCGGCTACTCCTTCCAGCTCCTCAACGCCGTCATCGAGGTCAACGACCTCCAGCCCCGCCGCGCCGTCCAGCGCCTCAAGGCCGAACTCGGCACCCTGCGCGACAAGCGCGTCGCCCTGCTCGGCATGACCTTCAAGCCCGGCACCGACGACATGCGGGAAGCCCCCAGCACCGTCCTGGCCGCCCGTCTCCTCGCCGAAGGGGCCGCCCTCACCTGCTGGGACCCCATGGCCCGGCCGGCCGACGCCGCACCCTGGAACCAGGCCGAGCGGCGGCCCACCGTCCTCGACGCCCTCACGGACGCCGATGCCGCCGTCGTCGTCACCGAATGGCGGGATCTGCTCGATGCGGACTGGGCGGCGGCGCGGAGCCTGATGCGCACCCCCGTCGTCTTCGACGGACGGAACCTGCTCGATCCGCGGATCCTGGCCGGGCTCGGGTACACCTGCCTGAGCGTGGGGCGCGCCACGGCCCGGCCCTGAAGGGGCTCGGGTGGCGCGGGGGCCCGCCCGCTAGGCGCCTTCCTTGAGCACGCGGGACACCAGCTCCCGCTGTTCCTCGGTCAGCCGGGGATCCGCCGCGTAGACCGTGCGGCCATCCACCGTGATCTCGTAGCCGAAGCCGTCCGGTACCCCTGCCGGAGGTGTGGCCCGGCCGGACGCGAGGACGCGTTCGGCCAGGATGTGCCACTCGAGGGCGTCGGGCCGGCCCGAGGTGTCCACCTCGGCCCGGCGCTCGATGCCCGCGAAACCGCCCGTGCGCCGCACTCGAATTCGCATGGGTCCGATGTGTAGTACAGATCTACAGGGTCCGCACCCCGACCTGTTCCCACGCCTTCTGCACGGCCTGCAGCTCGTCCCCGGCGCCGAACCGTTCCCGGGTCGCCTTCACCGTCAGTGTGGCGAAGTCGGCGAACAGGGCCTTCTCCCGCAGTTCGCCGCCGGTCAGCACGTCGTACCAGATCTGGCCGGCCTTCTCCCAGGCGTAGCCGCCGAGGGCCGTGGCGGCCAGGTAGAAGGCGTGGTTGGGGATGCCGGAGTTGATGTGCACACCGCCGTTGTCGCGTCCGGTGCGGACGTAGCCGTCCATGGTCGCCGGCTGCGGGTCCTTGCCGAGGACGTCGTCGTCGTACGCCGTGCCCGGGGCCTTCATCGAGCGCAGGGCGGTGCCGGTGACGCGCGGGGCGAGGAGCCCGGCGCCGATCAGCCAGTCGGCCTCGGCGGCGGTCTGGCCCAGCGTGTACTGCTTGATCAGCGAGCCGAAGACATCGGAGAGCGACTCGTTGAGCGCGCCGGGCTGGCCGAAGTAGGTCAGGTTGGCGGTGTGCTGGGTGACGCCGTGGGTCAGCTCGTGCCCGATGACGTCGACCGGGATGGTGAAGTCGAGGAAGATCTCGTTGTCGCCGTCGCCGAACACCATCTGCTCGCCGTTCCAGAAGGCGTTGTCGTAGCCCTCGCCGAAGTGCACGGTGGCGTCCAGCGGGAGCCCGTTGTCGTCGATGGAGTGCCGCCCGTACGCCTTCAGGTACAGGTCGAAGGTGGCACCGAGGCCCGCGTAGGCGCGGTTGACGGTGGCGTCGGAGCCGGGCTCGGAGCCCTCCTCGCGGACCTTGGTGCCGGGCAGGTCCTGGGTGTGCTCGGCGTCGTAGACGGTGCGGTGCGGCCGGTCGGCTGCGGCGCCGGCCGGCGGGGCGACGGCGGTCGCACCGATCACCGTGGTCAGGCGGCGCTTGGTGCGCTGGTAGGCGTCGTGCTCCAGGGACCGGCGGGCCGGGCTGGAGAGCGCGGGGTCCTCGTTGCGGGCGAGCTTGTCGAGGACGTGCGGCGGCACGATCGTGCAGAAGACGGGCTCGGAGCCCCCGTTGGTCGTCATGCTCGGCACCTTCGCACTCCGTGACGGTGGTGTCACTACCTGCCACCATGATTGGTGAAATACCGGGACACGGAGCGCGACGCTCCGTGACGATGTGGTACGGCGATGTGGTACGGCGCACTTTTTGTCCGGTTTCGTGGGGCGGTCCCGCATACTGGGACAGGCCCGCGCATCCGGAACGGCTCGGCTAGGCTGCGGAACATCATGCGTTCCTGGCTGCTTCTTCTTAGCTGCCGCGGCGAGGGCCTGTAGTCGAGGCCGACTCCCTCCCCGCGGAGCTTGGCGTTGCGTCGTCGGCCGTCCTTCCGGACACCCTGAGGAGCCTTACGCATCATGGCCAACCGCCAGCAGACCAGCCCCATGCCGACCCACAAGTACGGCCGCTACGAGCAGGTCGACATCCCGGACCGCACCTGGCCCGACAAGCGGATCACCGTGGCCCCCCGCTGGCTCTCCACCGACCTGCGCGACGGCAACCAGGCCCTGATCGACCCGATGTCCCCCGAGCGCAAGCGCCGGATGTTCGACCAGCTGGTCAAGCTGGGCTACAAGGAGATCGAGGTCGGCTTCCCCGCCTCCGGCCAGACCGACTTCGAGTTCGTGCGCTCGATCATCGAGGAAGAGGGCGCGATCCCGGACGACGTCACCATCTCCGTACTGACCCAGGCCCGTGAGGACCTGATCGAGCGGACCGTGGAGTCGCTGAAGGGCGCCCGGCGCGCGACCGTCCACCTGTACAACGCCACCGCCCCGGTCTTCCGCCGGGTCGTCTTCCGCGGCTCCAAGGACGACATCAAGCAGATCGCCGTCGACGGCACCCGCCTGGTGATGGAGTACGCCGAGAAGCTGCTGGGCCCCGAGACCGAGTTCGGCTACCAGTACTCGCCGGAGATCTTCACCGACACCGAGCTGGAGTTCGCGCTGGAGGTCTGCGAGGCGGTCATGGACGTCTACCAGCCGGGTCCGGGCCGCGAGATCATCCTCAACCTGCCCGCCACCGTGGAGCGTTCGACCCCCTCCACGCACGCGGACCGCTTCGAGTGGATGCACCGCAACCTGTCCCGCCGCGAGTACGTCTGCCTCTCCGTCCACCCGCACAACGACCGCGGCACGGCCGTGGCCGCGGCCGAACTGGCCCTGATGGCCGGCGCCGACCGCATCGAGGGCTGCCTGTTCGGGCAGGGCGAGCGCACCGGCAACGTCGACCTGGTCACCCTGGGGATGAACCTGTTCTCCCAGGGCGTGGACCCGCAGATCGACTTCTCCGACATCGACGAGATCCGTCGTACGTGGGAGTACTGCAACCAGATGGAGGTCCACCCGCGCCACCCGTACGTGGGCGACCTGGTCTACACGTCCTTCTCCGGCTCTCACCAGGACGCCATCAAGAAGGGCTTCGACGCCATGGAGGCCGACGCGGCGGCCAAGGGCGTCACCGTCGACGACATCGAGTGGGCGGTGCCGTACCTGCCGATCGACCCCAAGGACGTCGGCCGCTCCTACGAGGCCGTCATCCGCGTCAACTCCCAGTCCGGCAAGGGCGGTATCGCCTACGTCCTGAAGAACGACCACAAGCTGGACCTGCCGCGCCGGATGCAGATCGAGTTCTCCCGGATCATCCAGGCGAAGACCGACGCCGAGGGCGGCGAGGTCACGCCGAGGGACATCTGGGCGGTCTTCCAGGACGAGTACCTGCCCAACCCGGGGAACCCGTGGGGCCGCATCCAGGTCAAAACCGGCCAGTCGACCACCGACACCGACGGCGTGGACAGCCTCACCGTCGAGGCCACGGTCGACGGCGAGGACCGGGTCCTGTCCGGCTCCGGCAACGGTCCGATCTCGGCCTTCTTCGACGCCCTGCAGTCCATCGGCATCGACGTACGCCTGCTGGACTACCAGGAGCACACGATGAGCGAGGGCGCCTCCGCACAGGCCGCCTCCTACATCGAATGCGCGATCGACGGCAAGATCCTGTGGGGGATCGGTATCGACGCGAACACGACGCGTGCGTCGCTGAAGGCGGTCGTCTCCGCGGTGAACCGCGCCACCCGCTGACCCCCCTCTGACCGGCACGTTCGACGCCCTGACCGCCGGATACGGCGGTCGGGGCGCCGTCATGTATCGGCCATCGTGCCCCTCAGGTCACGGAAAGGTCTCTTACGGGGTACTGACTCCACCTCGGTGATGTGGCTAACATCACGCCAGCGCGGCGATGTTGCCGCGCCGTTACGGAGGTGCGACGTGCTGCCAGTACGGGGACGAGACGGCCGTGCCACCAGGGCTGTGCGCATCCTGGGCACCCGCACCGCATGGACACCCGTCGGGGACGGCGAGTTCTACTGCCCCGGCTGCGGCGGCGACCGCAACTACCAGCGGCTCACCGGCCGCCGCCGGCTCACGTTCCTCGGCGTGCCCCTGCTGCCGCGCGGGACGGCCGGACCCGTGGTGGAGTGCGCGGCCTGCCGGCACCACTTCGGCACCGAGGTCCTGGACCACCCCACCACCCGCCGCTTCTCCGCGATGCTCCGCGACGCCGTGCACACCGTCGCCCTCGCCGTGCTCGCCGCCGGCGGCACCGGTTCGCGCACGGCCCTGGAGACGGCCGCCGCCACGGTCCGCGCGGCCGGCTTCGCCGACTGCACCGAGGACCAACTGGCCGCCCTGGTCGAGGCCCTCGCCGCCGACACCGGCCGGTACTTCGAGCAGCCGTGCGGGGCCGGGCTGACGATAGAGCTGCACGAGGCGCTCGACCCGCTCGCCCCGCACCTCGCCCCCGCCGGCCGCGAGGCCCTGCTCCTCCAGGCCGCCCGCATCGCCCTCGCCGACGGCCCCTACACCCCCGCCGAACGCGACGCCCTCGCCACCGTCGGCGCGGCGCTGACCATCTGCGCCGACGACGTGACCCGGCTGCTGGCGGCCGCGCGCACACCGTCCTGATACTCCCGCGGGAGTAACACCGCACGCGAGCCACCCCCGGCAGTAGCCCCCGACTCGCCCTCGGGCCCGACGATTCGCCCGCCGCGCGCCGGAAGTCTGGAACCGACCCAGACGACCGACCGGAGGGAGACACGTCCATGGGGGCCGCGAAGACAGGTGCCACGCGGACGGGAACCGCGCGCGCGGGCGGACGACGCGGGCGGGCCGTGCCCTGGCTGGTGCTCGGACTGTGGGTGGCCGCGCTCGCGCTCGTCGGGCCGTTCGCCGGGAAGCTCGGCACCGTCCAGCAGAACCGGTCCGTCGACTACCTGCCCGACAGCGCCGACTCCACCCGGGTCGCCCGGATCCAGGACGAGCTGCCCGGCGGACAGGCCACCGACCTGGTCCTCGTCTACCACCGGGACGGCGGACTCACCGCCGCCGACCGGGCGACGGCCGCCGGACAGGTCGCCGAGATCGGCCGGACCTACCGGCTGACGGCCGGCCCCACCGCCGTCCCGTCCCGGGACGGCAGCACGCTCATGTACCCCGTCTCCAGCACACAGCCCGGCCAGGACGACGACCGGCGGAACGCCTTCGTCGACGGGGTCCGGGACATCGCCGACGGCGGTGCCGGGCTGAGCGTCGAGGTCGGCGGCCCCGGAGCACTCAACGCCGACATGGGCAAGGTGTTCGGCACCATCGACGGCACCCTGCTGTACACCACCCTCGGGGTGGTCACCGTGCTGCTCGTCCTCATCTACCGCAGCCCCTTCCTGTGGCTCGTGCCGCTCGCCGTCGCCGGGGTCGCCGCCGGCCTGGCGATGGCCGCCGCCTACGGCCTCCACGAAGCCTTCGGCATCACCGTCACGGGGCAGAGCGGCGGCGTGATGACGGTGCTCGTGCTCGGCGCGGGCACCGACTACGCCCTGCTGCTCATCTCCCGCCACCGCGAGGAGCTACGGCGCCACGAGCGGCCGTACGACGCCATGCGCGCCGCGCTGCGGGGCTGCGGTCCCGCCATCCTCGCCTCCTCCGGCACCGTGGCCGCCGGACTGCTCTGCCTGCTCGCCGCCGACCTCAACAGCAGCAGCGGCATGGGACCGGTCGGCATGGTCGGCGTCCTCGCGGCGCTCGTCGCGATGACCACGCTGCTGCCCGCGCTGCTCGTCCTCCTCGGCCGCCGGGTCTTCTGGCCGCTGATCCCCGCCTTCGGCAGCCACGTCACGGCGCGGCGGTCACTGTTCGCCGCGATGGGCGGCTCCGCCACCCGGCGGCCCGTCGCCGTCCTCGCCGGCGGGGCCGTGCTCCTCGGCGCGCTCGCCCTGGGCGCCCTCGGCCTGCCCGGCACCCTGCGGCAGGAGGACTCCTTCACCGAGAAGCCCGAGTCCGTCACCGCGGCCCAGACCCTGGCCCGCGCCTATCCCGGGCGCGGCAGCCGGCCCCTCACCGTCATGGCCCCCACGACACGGACCGACGCCGTGCTCGCCGCGGCGCGCGCGACGCACGGCGTGGCCGGGGCGACGGCCGGCCGCAGCGGGTCCGGCTGGACCGAGATCTCCGTCCGCGCCACCGCCGCCCCGGAGACCGCGGCGGAGACCCGCACCATCGAGGCCCTGCGCGACAGGCTGGACGACACCTACGGCGCCTCCGTCGGCGGCCCCAGCGCCCAGCAGCTCGACATGGCCGACAGCCAGGCCCGGGACCGCAACGTCGTCGTACCGCTCGTGCTCGCCGCCGTGTTCGTGATCCTGGTGGGGCTGCTGCGCAGCCTCGTCGCGCCGCTGATGCTCCTCGTCGCCGTCGTCGCCGTCTGGGGCGCGGCACTCGGCATCGGCGGGCTGGTCTTCGGGCCCGTCTGCGGCTTCGCGGGCACCGACCCGGGCCTCGGGCTGCTGTCCTTCGTCTTCCTGGTGGCGCTGGGCGTCGACTACGGCATCTTCCTGATGCACCGCATGCGCGAGGAGTCCCTGGCCGGCGCCGAACCCCGGCCGGCCGCGCTCACCGCCCTGCGCACCACCGGCGGGGTGATCGCGTCCGCCGGCACCGTCCTCGCGGCCACCTTCGCCGTGCTCGGCACCCTGCCGCTGGTGGGGATGGTCCAGCTCGGGTTCGTCATCGCGGTCGGCGTGCTGCTGGACACCTTCCTCGTGCGGACGTACCTGGTGACGACGGCGAGCGTGCTGCTCCAGCGCCGGGTGTGGTGGCCGGGGCGGCTGTCGCGGGCCCCGGAGCCGGTACCGCCGCGGCGGCAGCCGGAGCCCGTGTGAACCGCGGGCCGCATGCCGGAGGATGAACCCCGTGCAGCACACCAGAAGAGCCGAGCGGGTGATGGCCGCGATCAGCCGCGACCCGCGGACCGCCCCGCACGGCACCCGCAACGACACGATCCTGGCCGCCGTCCTCGCGGCGGCGGCCGTGGGCCTCGCCACCCTGACCGACGCCGGCCGCCGCCCCGACACGCTCGGCTGGGCGCTGCTGCTCGCCGCCCACCTGCCGATCGTGTGGCGGCGGCGGCGCCCGCTGCTCGTGCTCGCCGCGACCGCGGCCCTCCTCCTGCCCTACCACGCCCTCGACAACAACCACCACGCGGCGGCCCCGGTCGCCGTCACCGCCCTCTACACGGTCGCCGTCACCGGCCGGCCCCTGCGCACGATCCTGACCGGCGTCACCGTCCTCGCGGTCGTCGTCACCGTGATGCTGATGATCGACACCCGCCAGGCGGTCGAGCAGCTGCGCATCTCCGGCTGGGTGATAGCGGTGCTCTTCGGCGGCGTGGACGTCCGCTACTACCGCCGGTACGTCGCCGCGATCGTCGAACGGGCCGAGAGCGCCGAACGCACCCGCGAGGAGGAGGCCCGCCGCCGGGTCGCCGAGGAACGCCTGCGCGTCGCCCGCGACCTGCACGACCTGCTCGCCCACAGCATCACCCTGATCGGTGTGCAGACCTCGGTCGCCGCGCACGTCCTGGCCGCCGACCCCGAGCGGCTCGACCGGGAGACGGTCGCCAGGGCGCTCGACGACATCGCCGAGACCTGCCGCGGCGCCCGCGGGGAGCTGCGGACGACCCTGGAGGTGCTGCGCGGCAACGAGGACGGCGACCCCCGCGGCCCCCTGCCCGGCCTCGACGGCCTGCCCGACCTGGTGGCGGCCGCGACGCTGGCGGGTGCCCGCGTCGAGCAGAGCGTACGCGTCGGCCAGGCGCCGCCCGCCGTGGGCGCCGCCGCCTACCGCATCGTCCAGGAGGCACTGACCAACGCGGTACGGCACGCCGGTCCCGGACCGGCCGTCCGCGTCGACCTGCACGAGACCGACGGCGCCCTGCACGTGTCGGTCACCGACGACGGCACCGGGCCCGCCCCGGGCGGCACCCCCGGATTCGGACTGGTGGGGATGCGGGAGAGGGCCCGCAGCGTGGGTGGCACACTCGACGCCGGGCCGCGCACGGCAGGCGGCTTCGCCGTGCGTGCCGCACTGCCGCTGACCGCCTGGGAAGGGACCGGATGACCATCCGCGTGCTGCTCGCCGACGACCAGACGCTCGTACGGGCCGCGTTCGCGATGCTCGTCGAGTCGGCGCGGGACATGCGGGTCGTCGGTCAGGCGGGCACCGGCCGAGAGGCCGTGGAACTGGCCCGCGCCACCCGGCCCGACCTGGTGGTGATGGACATCCGCATGCCCCATCTGGACGGCATCGAGGCCACCCGGCTCATCGCGGCCGACGAGGCCCTCGCCGGGGTGCGGGTCCTCGTCCTCACCACCTACGACACCGACGAGCACATCGTCGAGGCGCTGCGCGCCGGCGCCTCCGGGTTCCTGGTCAAGGACACCCGCCCGGCCGAACTCCTCGACGCCATCCGTACGGTCGCGGCCGGCGAGTCCCTGCTGTCCCCCGGGCCGACGGCACGGCTGATCCGGCGATTCCTGCGCACTCCGCCGGTGCCGGCGACGGGCGGACCGGAGTGCCTGTCGGAACGCGAACGCGAGGTGCTCGCCCTCGTCGCCCGCGGCCTGAACAACACCGGCGTCGCCGAGGCCCTCGGCCTGAGTCCGCTGACCGCGAAGACGCACGTCAGCCGGATCATGGGAAAGCTGGGGGCGCGGGACCGGGCGCAACTGGTCATCGTGGCGTACGAGTCGGGACTGGTGACCCCGGGGACACCGTGACACCACCCGCCGACGCCCGGCGGGCCCGGCGCCGGCCCTCACGGTGTTTCCCCCGGACGGAGTAACACCGCCCCGGTGCCGGTGGGCAGCATCAGGGCGTGAACCCGCGCAGCCGCTCCCTGCTGACCAGCCTGGCGATCCTCACCTCGCTCACCGCCCGGCAGCCCGCGCACGCCGTCCCCGGCGGCTGCGGCTCCTCGGTGCCGTACACCGCCGGGCAGGGCGGCTACGCCGTCTACCGCATCCCGGCCGTGGTGCGGTCCCGGCACGGCACCGTCCTGGCCTTCGCCGAGGGCCGGCGCGGCGGGGCCGGCGACACCGGGGACATCGACGTCGTCCTGCGCCGCTCCACCGACGGCGGCTGCACCTGGGGGCGGCTGACCGTGGTGGCCGCCGGGCGAGGACACACCCGGGGCAACCCGGCGCCCGTGATCGACCCGCGAACCGGCGCCGTCGTCCTGGTGACCTGCGCCAACGACGGGAAGTCCACGGAGGGGCAGATCATGCGCGGCGAGGTCACCCCGCAGCGGGGCCGCCGGGTGTTCGTGCAGCGCAGCTGGGACGACGGCCGCCGCTTCACGCCCCCGCGGGACATCACGGCCGAGGTGACGCGGCCGGGCTGGCGCTGGTACGCCACCGGCCCCGGCCACGCGCTCGCGCTCACCCGGGGCCCGCACGCCGGACGGCTGCTGATCCCCGCCAACCACTCCGCGGCCCCGCCGGCCGGCTCCCGGGACACCGGCCAGGAACCCAGGTACTACGGCGGCCACGCCCTCTACAGCGACGACAGCGGCCGGAGCTGGCACCTCGGCTTCGTGGACGCGGGCTACGACGGCGTGACCAACGCCAACGAGACCAGTGCCGCCCAGCTCCCCGACGGCCGCGTCTACTTCGCCTCCCGGGACCAGAACGGCACCGCCCCCGGCAACCGGCTCGACACCTACTCCAGCGACGGCGGCCGGACCCTGGACCGCCCCTTCGCCGTCCAGCCGGCCCTGAACGCCGTCCCGGTGGTCCAGGGCAGCGTTCTCCAGCCCCGGTTCCCGGGCACCCCCCTGCTGTTCTCCGCGCCCTCCGTGCCCACCGCCCGCCGCGCCCTGGCCCTGTGGACCAGCGCCGACGCCGGCCGCACCTTCACCCGGGCCCTCACCCTCACGGACCGCCGGGCCGCCTACTCGGACCTGGTCCAGCTCGCCCAGGACACGGTCGGCGTCCTCTACGAGACCGGCACCAAGGGCCCGTACGAGTCCCTGGAGTTCCGCAGGATCCGCCTCTTCTGACCGCCCGCGGGCCGGGGTCAGCGCCCAGGAGTGTCCAGACCGAGCAGTCCGGCCGCCGCGAGGAACTTGCCGACCTTCTCGGTCTCCTCGCCGGACAGCGGGACCTGCGGCTCTGCGGTCACCGGGCAGTCGATGACCCCGCGCAGATGCAGCGCCGCCTTGAACGCGCCCAGCGCCGACGAGCTGCCGCCCATCCGCGCCGGGTCCCCCGCGCCGACCATCCCGAACAGCGCGCACAGCCGGTCCTGTTCGGCCCGCGCACCCTCCCAGTCGCCCGCCCGGCACTGGCGGTACAGGCGGACGTAGCCGTGCGGGTCGACGTTGGCCAGACCCGGCACCGCCCCGTCGGCGCCCAGCGCCAGCGCGGAGTCCGTGACCAGCTCGGAGCCGGTCAGCACACTGAACCCGGCGAGGCCACGGGCGCCCGTGACGATCTCCCGGAAGGCCGCCAGGTCCCCGCTGGAGTCCTTGATCCCGGCGAGCACGCCGTCTCCGGCGAGCCCCAGCACCACGTCGGCGGGGAGCTTGGTGTGCACGGCGACGGGGATGTCGTAGGCGATCACCGGGACCGGGCTGGCCGCGGCGATCCGGCGGTAGTGGTGGACGATCTCCGAGGGATGGGTGCGGGCGTAGAACGGGGCGGTGACGACGACGGCCTCCGCGCCGGCCGCGGTGACCGCCGCGACATGCTCCAGGACGCGCGGGGTGGTCATGTCGATGGCGCCGGCGAGGACCGGCAGCTCGCCGCCCACGTGGGCGGTCACGGCCGCCACCACCTGCGTGCGCTGCGCGTCCGTCAGGAACGCCGCCTCCGAGGTGGAGCCGAGCAGGAACAGGCCGTGCACGCCGCCCTCCACCAGGAAGTCCACCAGGCGCAGCAGCGAGGGCACGTCCACCTCGCGCTCCGGCGTCAGGGGCGTGCAGACGGGCGGTACGACGCCGGTGAGGGGGGCGGGGAAGGTCATTCAGGGCTCCTGGCGAGCTAGGTCTCGGGTCGCGGTGTCCTCCTCCACAGGATGGTGACAACGGTAGCGATGTCCGGGCTGCGACGCGGCCGAGAAGTCCGGCATCACCCGGGCGCACAGCTCGTCGGCCCGCCAGCAGCGGGTGCGGAACGGGCAGCCGCTCGGCGGGCGGGTCGCCGAGGGCACCGGCCCGGTCAGCGGGATCGGGTCGATCGGGTCCAGCAGACCGGGGGTGGCCGAGAACAGGGCACGGGTGTACGGGTGCCGGGCGGCGTCCGTGACCCGGCCGGCCGGGGTCTCCTCCACGATCCGGCCGAGGTACATGGTGATCACCCGGTCGCTCATCCGCCGTACCGTCTGGATGTCGTGCGAGACGAAGACCAGGGCGAGCCCGAGGCGCTCCTGCAGGTCGAGCAGCAGGTTGAGGATCTGCGCGCGGACCGAGACGTCCAGGGCGCTGGTCGGCTCGTCGGCGACGACCAGCGCCGGGTCCAGGGCGAGCGCGCGGGCGATGGCGACACGCTGGCGCTGGCCGCCGGAGAGCTGCCCGGGCAGGGCGTCGGCCAGGGCCCGGGGGAGCCCCACCAGACCCATCAGTTCCCGTACCCGCTCCTCCCGTTCGGGCCGGGTGCCGCGCTGGTGGACGTCCAGCGGGTCGCGCAGGACACGGCGGACGGTCAGCCGGCGGTTCAGTGCGGTCGACGGATCCTGGAAGATCATGCCGGTGCCCGCGCCGATCGCGGCCCGGCGCTCGGCGGGCGGCATCGCCCACAGATCCCGGCCCCCGAACGACACCGACCCGGAGACCGGCCGCTGGATGCCCACCAGCACCTTCGCCAGCGTCGACTTCCCGCACCCCGACTCCCCGACCACACCGACCGTCTCACCGGCCGCGACACTGAGATCCGCACCGGTCAGGGCGTACACCCGGTCCCGCCGGAACAGGCCGCCGCTGCGCGCCTTGTGGACGACGTGCGCGTCCCGTACCTCGACGACAGCGGTCACTGCAGGGCCTCCTCGCTCTCCGCGGACGTCGGTTCCACCGCCGGATGGTGACAGGCGGCCGTGTGCGTGGGGGTGCCCGCGAGGACCGGCGCGGTCCGCACGCAGACCTCGGTGGCGAGCGGGCAGCGGTCGGCGAACCGGCAGCCCGCCGGGAAGTCCGCGGGCGCCGGTACGACCCCCCTGATCTGGGTCATCCGCTCCTCGGCGGACTCCAGGGACAGCACGCTGCCGAGCAGCCCGCGCGTGTAGTGGTGGGCCGGTGCCGCCACCAGGTCGGCGGTCACCCCGGTCTCCACGATCTGCCCGCCGTACATCACCACCACCCGGTCGGTGATGTCGGAGACCAGTGCCAGGTCGTGCGAGACCAGGATCAGCGCGAAGCCCAGCTCCGCCCGCAGCCGCAGCAGCAGCTCCATGACCTGGGCCTGCACGGTGACGTCGAGGGCGGTGGTCGGCTCGTCGGCCACGATCAGCTTCGGGTCGCGGGAGAGGGCCATGGCGATGAGCACACGCTGACGCTGCCCGCCGGACAGCTCGTGCGGATAACTGCGCAGGGTGCGTTCCGGGTCGAGCCCCACCAGGGACAGCAGCTCCCGCGGGCCGCGGCGGCCGCCGCGCCGGACGAGCTGCTTCAGCTGGGCGCGGATGGTCATGGCGGGGTTCAGTGAGGACAGGGCGTCCTGGTAGACCATGGCCATCTCGTGGCCGAGCAGCCGCCGCCGCGCCCGCATCGGCTCGGCGAGCAGGTCCCGCTGCCGGAACCGCACCTGGCCGCCGATCCGGGCGCCCTTCGGCGCCAGCCCCATCACCGTGAGCGCGGTCAGCGACTTGCCGCAGCCCGACTCGCCCACCAGGCCGAGCACTTCCCCGGCATGCACCTCGAAGCTGACGCCGGCCACGATGTCCACGCCCCGGTGCCGGTCCGGGAAGCCGATGACGAGGTTCTCCACGGCGAGCACCGGCTGCCCGCTCCGGTCGGGCAGCGGCCGGGCCCGGGAGCGCAGCCGCCGGGCGGCCTCGGCGAGACCGGGCAGCGGGAGCACCTCGCCGGTACCGGGCTCCGGGGTCTCCAGCCGGTCCTGGGGGGCCGGTACCTCCCTCGGCGCGGGTGCCGCCCAGGCGTCCGAGACGCCCTCGGAGAGGATGTTCAGCGACAGGACGGTGAGCAGGATCAGCAGCCCGGGGAAGACGGTCGCCCACCAGCCGCCGGTCAGCACCATGTTCTTGCCGTCGGCGATCACGCTGCCCCAGGAGGGGTCCGGGGGCCGGACGCCCGCGCCGATGAAGGACAGCGAGGCCTCGAAGACGATGGCCTCGGCGACCTGGACGGTGCAGAACACCAGCACCGGGGCGGCGCAGTTGACGGCCACGTGCCGCAGCACGATGTGCGGGGTGCGGGCGCCGATGACCCGCTCGGCGGTGACGTAGTCCTCGCCGTACTGGTCGAGCACGTTGGCCCGTACGACCCGGGCCACCGGCGGGGTGAACAGGAAGGCGATCGCGCAGATCAGCACGCCGATGCCGCCGCCGAACACGGCGACCAGCACGGCCGCGAGCGCGATGCCCGGGAACGCCATCACCACGTCCAGACAGCGCATCAGCGTCTCGTCCACGGCCTTGCGGGAGGTGGCGGCCAGCGCCCCGACGACGGCCCCGGCGACCAGGGCGAGCGCGGTCGCGCCCAGCCCGATCGCCAGCGACCACCGGGCGCCGTACATCAGCCGGCTCAGCACGTCCCGGCCCAGGCTGTCCTGCCCCATCCAGTGCGCGGCGGACGGCGCCCCCGTCCCGCCGGCCGGGTCCTGCTGGTCGAGCGGATCGTCGGGGGCCAGGACCGGGGCGAGTACGGCGACCAGGACGACGACGGCCAGGAAGCAGACGGCGACCTTCGACAGCAGGGGCAGCCGGCGCCGGCCGCGCAGCCGTACGCCGGGCCGGGACAGCCGTTTCACGAGGCTCGCGCGCGTGACCATCAGCCCGCCCTCAGTCGTGGGTTGAGCAGCAGGTACAGGATGTCGATGACGAGATTGACGACGACGAACCCGGTGGCGGTGGTGAGGACGACTCCCTGCACCACCGCCGGATCGCCGTTCTGCACGGCGTCGATCATCAGCTTGCCCATGCCGGGCAGCGAGAAGATCGTCTCGATGACGACCGCGCCGCCGAGCAGATAGCCCACCCGCAGCCCGAGCACGGTCAGCGGATTGACCAGGGCGTTCCTGAGGACGTTCCGGCCGACGACGACCCGGGGCGGCAGCCCGCTCCCGATCGCCGTGCGCACGTAGTCCTTGTCCAGTTCCTCCACCACCGAGGTCCGTACGATCCGGGTCAGCTGGGCGGCGACCGGCAGGGACAGCGCGAAGGCCGGCAGGGCCATGGTCTTCAGCCAGCCGGTGACGGAGTCGGCGGGGTTGATGTAACCGCCGGTGGGGAACCAGCCCTGGTCCACGGCCAGGTACTGGATCATCAGCAGGGCCAGCCAGAAGCCCGGCGCGGCGACCCCGACCAGCGAGACGACCCGGATCGCCTGGTCCGGCAGCCGGTCCCGGTACACCGCCGCCGTCACCCCGCCGGCCAGCGCCAGCACCACCGCGATGCCGAGGCCGAGGAAGGTCAGCTGGAGGGTGAGCGGCAGGGCGGTGGTGACCTGGTCGACCACGGGGGCACGGGTGAGGGCGCTGGTGCCGAGGTCGCCGTGGAGCAGAGCGCCGACGAAGTGGACGTAGCGCACGGGCAGCGGGTCCAGCAGGCCGTTGCGCTCCCGGAAGTCGTGGAGCTGCTGCGGGGTGGGATTGGCGCCCTGGAAGAACGCGGACGCGGGGTCGACGTCCGAGAACCGCATCACCAGGAACACGAACAGCACGATGCCGAGGAGCAGCGGGACGAGCAGGGCGATCCGGCGCGACAGGATCCGTAGGACGGTCGTCATACCGTCAGATCCACTGGGCCTGGAGCAGGTTGATGCCGGGGTACGGCTGGGCCCTTATCCCGCTGAGCTCGCGCGCGTCCCAGGCGGTCATCAGCTCGTTGTGGACGACCGGGTAGAGCACGGCCTGCTCCGCGACGACGTCGATGTAGTCCTGGATCATCGCCTTCTTCTTCGCGGGATCCGGCTCCCGGGTCGCCCGGTCCATGTCCTTGAAGAGCTGCCTGGCGACGGGGTGGCCGGCCCAGCGCGTGTACTGCATCCACAGGTTCCCGGGCCCGTAGTTGTAGTGCATGATCAGGTCGGCGTCGAGCCCGAACTGGTTCGGGTTGGAGGCCGCCGCCACCACCTGGTAGTCCTGCTTCTGGTCCATCTTGGTGAAGACGGCCGTGGTCTCCTGCGGCGCCAGGGTGGTCCGCACGCCGATCGCGTCCCAGGAGGACTTGATGGTCGGCAGGCAGTCCACGATCCAGCTGACGTTGACCGCGAGGAGTTCCACCGTCAGGTCCGTCACCCCGGCGGCCTTCAGCAGCGCCTTCGCCTTCCGGGGGTCGTGGTCGTAGACGGTTCCGGCCCGCCGGTGGGCGGGATTGGCCTCGTTCAGGAACGAGGACGCGGGCTTGCCGTGTCCCTTCAGCGCGACCCGCACCATCTTCTCGGTGTCGATGGCGTAGTGCAGCGCCTGTCGGACCCGGACGTCGTCGAAGGGGGTGTGCCGGGTGTTGAACATCAGGAAGAGGTTGTTCATCCCGGCACCGCCCGCGACCCGCAGGCCGCCCTGCTCCAGCCGGGAGACGTTGGCGTAGGGGATGTTGTCCGAGATCTGCGCGCCCGCGCCGGACCCGGAGATCTTCGCGACGCGCGGTGCCGCGTCCACGATGGTCAGCCAGTTCATCTTCCGGAAGGCGGGCCTGCGCGGCCCGTTGTAGGCGGCGAACGCCTCGAAGGTGGTGTTCGACTTCGGGTGGTGCGCGGTCTGCCGGTACGGCCCCGACCCCACGGCCAGCCCCCTGATCGCGTCGTCCCAGGCGCCGGGCGCGGAGAAGACGTGCTTCGGCATGATCTTGGCGAGGGTGAGCCGGGACAGCCCGTCCGGGAAGGGGAACTTCAGCACCAGCTCGACGGTCCGCGCGTCGGTCTTCCGCACGCTCTCCAGCCAGCTGCCGAAGAACCCCTTGGCGAGGGTCTGGGTCTTCGGGTCCAGGATGCGGTCGAAGACGAACACGACGTCGTCGGCGGTGACGGGCTTGCCGTCGTGGAAGGTGGCGCCCGGGCGGAGCGTGAACCGCCAGGCGGTGGCGTTCGCGTCCTTCGGCACCTCGGTGCCGAGCGCCGGATACGGCACCCGGGTGATCGGGTCGGTGTCCAGCAGCCCCTCGTAGACGTGGTTGTTGGCGGCCATCGCGAACGCCGACGCGGTCTGGGTCGGGTCCCAGCTGCCGTCGTTGCCGTAGCCGATCACGGCGGTCAGCGTCCGGTCCTTGCCGCTCCCGCCGTCCCCGGTGTCGTTCGTGGACTCCGGCCCTGCGGAGCAGCCGGCCAGTACGGGCGGCAGAGCGGCGGCCGCGCCCAGGGCGCCGGTGTACTTCAGGAACGACCGGCGGCACGGTGCCGGTACGTCGGGGGTCACGTCCTCGCGCACGGGTCCTCCAGCAAGTAGGTGGGGGGAGGGGGTGGGAGATACGACGTCCTACGTCCTACGTCCGGTCGGTAGCGCGACCATAAGAGGGGTCGTGGGGGCGGTCAAGACAGCGCACACGAATGGCCCAGCCGCCGGCCGGCGACCGGCGCGTACGACCGGAGTTCGCCGTGCGACCGCCCTCGCCCGCCGTACCCGCGCGGTCCTTCAGGGCATCGGCCGGCAGCGTGCCGTCGACACCGCGCCTGGGTCCCGGACCATCGCACGCTCGCGCCCCGGGCCCCGGGTACGGCGGCGACCGCCGTGCACCGCCGGCATGTGCCAGGCGCAGACTCCTGCCGAGTGTAGAGGCGGAGCGTCACGCAGGGTGTGCGAAGCGTGAAATCCGAAGGGGGAGGGGAGCAGACTGAAGGTCGTCGAGGAGGCGGAGGAGACGGTGAAGCACGTGCGGTCGGCTCGCGAAGAGGCAGGGGTCGTTCTGTCGTCGTCGGCGGGAGCGGTGCGGTGAAGCCTCCCGTCGGCAGCCATGTGGTCGACACCCGCACCGGACGGGTCGGCATCGTCATGGGGCACGAGGGGCCCTACGTCCAGCTGAGACCCTACGGCGGCGGCCGGGAGTGGGACGCCGAGCCGGGTGCGCTGCGAGCCGCGACCGCCGCCGAGCGGCTCAGCGCGGCGACCGCCCGGGCCAACGCCCGCAGCCGCGGGGAGACGCTCTAGCCAGGCGGTGCCCCGGAAAAATCCTTGATCCCGCCAGATGTCGAGACATCGGCGACAGGGGCGCCCTAACCTGAGCCGGACGCCCGGTCAGGGGGACCGGGGAGCACCGAGGGGGGCCTCACGCATGGAGTTACGCGTCAGAGTCGCGCGCGCTCGTCCGTCCGGCGACGGCGTGACCGACGAGTCGGGCGACACCGAGGGGTGGACGGAGTCGTTCGCCGACTGGATCACCGAGGACCCCCGGCTGGCCCGGTCCGCCGTCGTGCGGCGGGAGCGGGTGCCGTCCGGCGACGGCGGGATGTCGTCGGACCTGCTGCCCTGGATCGGCCTCGCCGTCGACTCCGGTGCCTTCCTCGCCGCCTTGGTCTCCCTGTTCGGCGACTTCCGCGGTTCGCTGCGCCCCGCGGAGCGCCCCTCCGTGCGCCTGGTCGTGGAGCACGGCGGACATCGCTACGTCATCCACGGCGACACGGCGGAGGAGGCCGCCCGCGCGGCACTGGCGCTGGGCATCGTGCCGCAGCCGACGCCGGGAAGCGGCGGCGACGGTGCCGCTTCCTGATCCGGCAGGGAGCCGGGCCGTCCTCGTCGGCGTGGAGGACTACCGGCCGCTGGTCCCCCTGCCCGGGGTGGTGGCCGGTGTCCGCAGACTGGCCGACCTGCTGTGCGACCCCGGCGTCTGGGGCCTGCCCCGGGACCATGTCACCGTGCTCGACGCCCGGCCCTCCGCCGACGACATCCTGACGGCGGTGCGCGACGCCGGGGCGGCGACGACCGACACCCTGCTCGTGTACTTCGCGGGGCACGGGCTGCGGGGACGCGAGCGGACCGAGCTGTATCTGGCGACGGCCGACGCCGACGAGAACGACGTGGCGATCGGGACGCTGCCCTACCGGACGTTGCTGGACCTCGCGAAGCGGACGGCGTCCCGGGCACGCCGTCGCGTCACGTTCCTCGACTGCTGCTACAGCGGTCTGGCCATCTCGATGGGCGGCTCCGCCGCCGTCCTGGAGCGCCCCGACCCGGCCCGGCCGCTGAGCGACGGCTACAGCGGCCCCGGCAGCTGGATCATGACGTCCGCGTCGGGGACGGAGCGCTCGTTCACCTCGCCCGGCGGATACCCCTACTTCACCGGGGCGCTGATCGACGTCCTGGACAACGGCATCCGCGAAGCGGGCCCGACGCTCAGCCTCGACCGCATCGCGAAGGAGGTCATCGAGCGGCTCAGGACACGAGAGCACCAGGGCCGTCCCGTCCCCCGGCCCCACTGCGGCGACCGCAATCTCATGGGGGACGAACCCTGGGTCCGCAACCGCGCCCCCGAGGCCGGCCGAGCCGCCCCGGTCGCCCGCGAGGACGGCCGAGCCGCCCCGGTCCCGCCGCCCCGGCAGTACGCCGAACCCATGGACTTCGTGGACGCGCTGCGCCTGCTCCTGCTGCGCGCGGGCATCACCCTCGTGCCCGACGGCGACGCCGGAGACCGGCGGACGAGATGGCGGAAGTGGAGAGTGGGCCTGCATCGGACGGAGCGCCTGATCGGACACCTCAAGTCGCCCTACGCCAGTCCGCGGGCGATGGTCTTCACGGACACCCATCTGTATCTGCGCTCCGGCACCCGGTGGCAGATCCCCTACGGGCGGCTCTGGAGCGCCTCCGTGGAGACCGCGTACGAAGAGGTCACCACGACCACGGTCACGGACCTGACGGGGATCTCGGACCAGAGCCTGGACGTCGTCACCCGTCTCACCATCGGGCAGGACACCCTGGAGTTCCGGGAGAACCTCCCGGGGGCGGTGCAGAAGGCCCTCCTCGTCTTCCTGCCGCTGTTCGGCGATCTCCACCGGCGTCGTCCCGAGTGGTTCCCCCAGCCGGGCGGGAGCCCCGCCGCCATGGGCGAGAATGGGTGCCATGAGTCTGTTCCGCGACGACGGCATCGTGCTGCGCACCCAGAAGCTGGGTGAGGCGGACCGGATCATCACGCTGCTCACGCGCGGTCACGGGCGGGTACGGGCCGTGGCGCGCGGGGTGCGGCGCACCAAGTCGAAGTTCGGGGCCCGGCTGGAGCCCTTCTCCCACGTCGACGTGCAGTTCTTCGCACGGGGCAGCGAGCTGGTCGGGCGCGGGCTGCCGCTGTGCACCCAGAGCGAGACGATCGCCCCCTACGGCGGCGGGATCGTCACCGACTACGCCCGGTACACCGCGGGCACCGCCATGCTGGAGACGGCCGAGCGGTTCACCGACCACGAGGGCGAGCCGGCCGTCCAGCAGTATCTGCTGCTGGTCGGGGGGCTGCGGACGCTCGCCCGGGGCGAGCACGCACCCCACCTCGTCCTCGACGCCTTCCTGCTGCGCTCCCTCGCCGTCAACGGCTACGCGCCCAGCTTCGGCGACTGCGCGAAGTGCGGGATGCCCGGCCCCAACCGGTTCTTCTCGGTGGCCTCCGGCGGCTCCGTCTGCGTCGACTGCCGGGTGCCCGGCAGCGTCGTGCCGTCCCCGCAGACCCTGGTGCTGCTGGGGGCGCTGCTTACGGGAGACTGGGAGACGGCGGACGCGTGCGAGGCGCGGTACGTCCGCGAGGGCAGCGGGCTGGTGTCCGCCTACCTGCACTGGCATCTGGAGCGCGGACTGCGCTCCCTCCGGTACGTAGAGAAGTAGTCCACGGTCGAGGAGACGAGAAGCACATGGTCGTACGCGGGATCCTGGGGCGCCAGCGGCGCGAGTACAAGGCGCCGGAGCCGCACCCGTCCGGTGCCCGCGCACCCAAGCTCCCCGGTGAGCTGGTGCCGAACCACGTCGCGATCGTCATGGACGGCAACGGGCGCTGGGCCAAGGAGCGCGGCCTGCCGCGCACCGAGGGGCACAAGGTCGGTGCCGAGCGGGTGCTGGACGTCCTCCAGGGCTCGATCGAGGTCGGCGTGCGCAACATCTCCCTGTACGCCTTCTCCACCGAGAACTGGAAGCGGTCGCCCGACGAGGTCCGCTTCCTGATGAACTTCAACCGCGACTTCATCCGCAAGACCCGCGACCGGCTCGACGAACTCGGCATCCGGGTGCGCTGGGTGGGCCGCATGCCCAAGCTGTGGAAGTCGGTCGCCAAGGAACTGCAGGTCGCCCAGGAGCAGACCAAGGGCAACGACCTGCTCACCCTGTACTTCTGCATGAACTACGGCGGGCGCGCGGAGATCGCCGACGCGGCGCAGCGCCTCGCCGAGGACGTGAAGGCGGGCCGGCTCGACCCGTCGAAGGTCTCCGAGAAGACCCTCCAGAAGTACCTGTACTACCCCGACATGCCGGACGTGGACCTCTTCCTCCGCCCCAGCGGTGAGCAGCGCACCTCCAACTACCTGCTCTGGCAGAGCGCGTACGCCGAGATGGTCTTCCAGGACGTGCTGTGGCCCGACTTCGACCGGCGTGACCTGTGGCGGGCCTGCCTGGAGTTCGCCTCCCGGGACCGTCGGTTCGGCGGGGCCGTCCCGAACGAGGAGTTGATCGCCATGGAAGCCGCCATGAAGGGCGATTCCACCTCGTAGCCACCGGGATTTCACACGGGCCGCCGAGGATGCGGGTCTCATGAGACGTTTCACCCCGGTCCTCGCCCTCGGCGCCCTGCTGCTCACGGCCCTGCCCGCGCACGCGGCCCAGGACCCCTCGCACCGCGAGAGCTACGGCACGAAGGCGCCGTACGCGCCCCGGCAGAACCCGCACCGCTATCAGCAGCCCCCGGCCGGCTTCGAGCCCGTCTTCACCGAGAACGTCTCGCGGCACGGGTCGCGCGCGGCGTCCGACAGCGAGGACGGGGACCTGATCCTCGCGCTGTGGGACAAGGCCGAGGCGGAGGGGCAACTCACCCGCACCGGCGAGGAGTTCGGGCCGAAGGTGCGCGCCCTGCAAGCCGCGATGGCGAAGGTCGGCTACGGCAACCTCAGCGGGCGCGGCCGGCAGGAGCTGGCGGACACCGCGGTGCGCCTGGAGCGGCGCCTGCCGTCGCTGTTCGCGAGGATCGCCGAGGACGGGGAGAAGATCGACGTCGTCAGCTCCGGGCAGGGGCGGGCGGTGGACAGCGGCACCGTGTTCACGGACGCCCTGGCCGCCGCCGACCCCGCGCTGAAGCCGCTGATCGGGCCGGCCCGCATCGACAAGGACCTGCTGTACTTCCACAAGGCCGCGGGCGGTGCCGCCTACCGCGAGTACATCGAGAACGACCAGCGCCTCAAGGACACCCTGAAGGGCGTCACCGACCAGCCGAGGACCCAGGAGGCCGCCCGCGGTGTCCTCCGCCGGATCTTCAAGGAGCCCTTCGTCGCGGGGATCACGGACCGTACCGGTGCCGCGCGGGCCGTCTACAACCTGTACGCCATCGCCCCGGCGATGAGCGAGGAGAGCCCGGACGGCGCGGGCTGGGGCATGGAGCGCTTCATCTCCCGCACGGACGCGGACTGGTTCGGCTACCTCTCCGACGCCGAGGACTTCTACGAGAAGGGCCCCGGCTTCTCGGACAGCGACATCACCTACAAGATGGCGGGCGTCCTTCTCGACGACCTCTTCAAGCAGGTGGAGGCCAAGCGCGCCGGCACCGGCGGACTCGGCGCCGAGCTGCGCTTCACCCACGCCGAGGAGATCATTCCGCTGGCCGCGCTGATGGGGCTGCCGGGCAGCACGAAGCCGGCCGCGCCCGGGAAGGCGTACACGTACGCCGGCAATCCCTGGCGGGGCGCCGCCGTCTCCCCGCTGGGCGCCAACATCCAGTGGGACGTGTTCCGAAAGGGCGACCGCGTCCTGGTCCGCATGCTCTACAACGAGAAGGAGACGGCCTTCAAGGACGGCTGCCGCCCGATCAGGAAGGGCAGCGCCTTCTACGACCTGGACGAACTGGAGCACTGCTTCGGCCGGGACTAGCGGTCCACGGGGAGGCGGGGACCGCGAGGGCGCTGTTCGTGCCGCGGCCGGCGCCCCGCCCGAAGCAACGGGCGGGGCCCGCGCTCCGCAGGGGCGCGGAACCCGCGCGACCGGCCACGACGCAGCCGTGGTCGCCGACCGCGCCGCAGCCCGACGGCGCTCCGGCGGCCCGGCTCACCCCGCGGCGCAGTCCGCGCACGTGCCGAAGATCTCCACCGTGTGGGCCACGTTGACGTATCCGTGCTCCGCGGCGATCGCCTCGGCCCACTTCTCCACGGCCGGGCCCTCCACCTCCACCGCCTTGCCGCAGGCACGGCAGACGAGGTGGTGGTGGTGTTCACCGGTCGAGCAGCGGCGGTACACGGACTCGCCGTCGGACGTGCGCAGGACGTCGACCTCGCCGGCCTCGGCGAGGGACTGCAACGTGCGGTAGACGGTGGTGAGCCCGACCGAGTCGCCCTTGTGCTTGAGCATGTCGTGCAGATCCTGTGCGCTGCGGAACTCGTCGACCTCGTCCAGGGCCGCCGCCACGGCTGCACGCTGGCGGGTCGCGCGGCCCTTCACGGGCGGTCCAGCGGTCGTCACCGTTGTCTCCTCACGTCTCGCTACTGCCCGGGCCATTGTGCCAGTCCGGGCCGCCGGCGGTCAGACGCCGACCTCGTCCCCGGCCCCCCGTGAGGCCGGAATCGAGCACTCCGCGGGGTCCCCGGCGGGCTGGGCCGCGGCCGCCGCGCGGGCGCGTCGCCGGGCCAGCGGGGCGGACAGCGCGGTCAGCGCGACGAACGCGGCGATCGTCAGCAGGACGATCGTGGCGCCGGGCGGGACGTCCTGGTAGTACGAGGTGATCGTGCCGCTGACGGCCACGGTCACCCCGATCGCCACCGCGATCACGAACGTGACGGTGAAGCTGCGGCTGAGCTGCTGCGCCGCCGCCACGGGCACGACCATCAGCGCGGACACCAGCAGCAGGCCGACGACCCGCATGGCGACCGTCACGGTCACGGCCGCGGTGACCGCCGTCAGCAGGTTCAGGGCCCGCACCGGCAGGCCGGTGACCCGCGCGAACTCCTCGTCCTGGCTCACCGCGAACAGCTGGCGGCGCAGGCCCAGCGTGACCAGCAGCACGAAGCCGGCGAGCACGCAGATCGCGGTCACGTCGGACCGGGACACCGTGGACAGCGAGCCGAACAGGTACGACGTCAGGTTGGCGTTGGAGCCGCCCGGCGCGAGGTTGATCAGCATCACACCGCCGGCCATACCCCCGTAGAACAGCATGGCCAGGGCGATGTCGCCGCGCGTCCTGCCGTACCAGCGGATCAGCTCCATCAGGACCGCGCCGAGGACGGAGACGGCCGTCGCCATCCACACCGGGGAGGTGGAGAGGAGGAAGCCGAGGCCGACGCCCGTCATGGCCACGTGCCCGATGCCGTCGCCCATCAGGGCCTGGCGGCGCTGGACCAGGTAGATGCCGACCGCGGGCGCGGTGATGCCGACCAGGACGGCCGCGAGGAGCGCCCGCTGCATGAATGCGTAGTTCAGGAAGTCCATCAGCTCAGCAGTCCCGTGCGGATCGGTTCGGTGCCCGCCGGCGCGTGCGGGTGTACGTGGTCGTGGCCGGGCAGCGCGTGCTGGCCGACCGCCCGCGGCGGCGGGCCGTCGTGCAGCACGCAGCCGTCGCGCAGGACGACCGCCCGGTCGATCAGGGGCTCCAGCGGGCCCAGTTCGTGCAGCACGAGCAGGACCGTCGTACCGGCCTCCACCTGCTGCCGGAGCGTGCGTGCCAGCACCTCCTGGCTGGCCAGGTCGACGCCCGCCATCGGCTCGTCCATGATCAGCAGTTCCGGCTCGGCGACCAGGGCGCGGGCGATCAGCACCCGCTGGTGCTGGCCGCCGGACAGGGCGTTCACGGAGTCCTTGGCCCGGTCCGCCATGCCGACCAGCTCCAGGGCCCGGTGCACGGCCTCCCGGTCCGCCTTGCGGAAGACGCCGAAGCGGGTGCGGGAGAGCCGGCCCGAGGAGACGATCTCGGTGACCGTCGCCGGGACTCCGCCCGCGGCGGTCGTCCGCTGGGGTACGTAGCCCACGCGCGCCCAGTCCCGGAAGGACCGGCGCGGGGTGCCGAACAGTTCGACGGTGCCGCCGCTGACCGGCACCTGGCCGATGATCGTGCGGATCGCCGTGGACTTGCCGGAGCCGTTCGCGCCCAGCAGGGCGACCACCTCGCCGCGGCCGACGGTGAGGTCGACGCCGCGCAGCACGGGACGCGCGCCGAGTTCGGCGGTCACCCCGCGCAGGGCTATGACGGGCTCTGTCATGGTCGTGTCCTCCATGCCGGTCACCGGGCGCCCAGGGCCCGCTGGAGCGCCTTGAGGTTGGCCTCCTGGACCGCGAAGTAGTCGGTGCCGCGGGACGAGTCGGTGATGCCCTCGATCGGGTCGAGGACGTCGGTCTTCAGGCCCGTGTCGCCCGCCACGGTCCGGGCGGTCTTGTCGCTGACGAGCGTTTCGTAGAAGACGGTGCCGACGTCGTCGGCCTCGGCCGTCTTCTCCAGGTCCCTGATCCGGGCGGCGCTCGGCTCCGACTCGGGATCGAGGCCGCTGATGGCCTCCTCGGTGAGGCCGTAGCGCTCGGCGAGGTAGCCGAAGGCGGCGTGCGTGGTGATGAAGACCTTGCTCCTGGTGTGCGCGAGGCCGTCGCGGAAGGCGGTGTTCAGTTCGTCCAGCCGCTTCACCAGGGCCGCGGTGTTCTTGCGGTAGTCGGCCGCGTGCTTCGGGTCGGCCTTCGCGAAGGCCTTGCCGACCCCCTCGGCGACCTGGGCGTAGCGCACCGGGTCGAGCCAGATGTGGGGGTCCTTGCCCGCCCCCTCCTCGCCCCCGTGGCCGTCGTGCTCGGCCGCGTGGCCGCCGACCTCGTCGCCGTGGTTCTCCAGCGTGGTCAGGGCGGCCGCGTCGATCTTGGTCCCGACCGGGGACTGGGCCACCGCGTCGTCGACGGAGGGCTGGAGGTTCTTCAGGTACAGGACCGCGTCGGACTCCTCCAGCGAGCCGATCTGCCGGGGGCTGATCTCCAGGTCGTGCGGTTCCTGGCCGGGAGAGGTGAGAGTGGTGACGTGGACGTGGTCCCCGCCGATCCGCTCGGCGAGGAACGTCATCGGGTAGAACGACGCGACGACGTCGAACTTGCCGGTGCCGGCCGCTGCCGCGCCGTCGCCGGAGCAGGCGGAGAGGGTGCCGATCCCGAGGGCGGTGACCGCGGCGGCCGCGGCGGCGGGTATGAGGCGTCGTCGTACGTTCATGACAGTCATTTTCAACAAATATGGAAACCGTTGTCAACAACGCTCATCAGGTGGTCTGGGCAGGGGCCGATTTGGTCGTGGGGGAGCATGCGCCGGTAACCTGAATCATTCGCTGGAAGCATCTCGCTTCAACGCCCGTCGTCGTAATGAAGAGAGCACCGTGGCCGCCGACAAGATCGACACCATCGTCAGCCTGAGCAAGCGCCGTGGCTTCGTTTTCCCGTGCAGTGAGATCTACGGCGGACAGCGTGCCGCCTGGGACTACGGACCCCTGGGTGTCGAGCTCAAGGAGAACATCAAGCGTCAGTGGTGGCGCTACATGGTGACGTCGCGCGAGGACGTCGTCGGTATCGACTCGTCCGTCATCCTGGCCTCGGAGGTCTGGGTCGCCTCCGGCCACGTCGCCACCTTCACGGACCCGCTGACCGAGTGCACCTCGTGCCACAAGCGGTTCCGCGCCGACCACCTGGAGGAGGCGTACGAGGAGAAGAAGGGCCACGCCCCGGCGAACGGCCTCGCGGACATCAACTGCCCGAACTGTGGCAACAAGGGCCAGTTCACCGAGCCCAAGCAGTTCTCGGGTCTTCTCTCCACCCACCTCGGCCCGACCCAGGACTCCGGTTCCGTCGCCTACCTGCGTCCCGAGACCGCCCAGGGCATCTTCACCAACTTCGCCCAGGTGCAGACCACCTCGCGCCGCAAGCCGCCGTTCGGCATCGCCCAGATGGGCAAGTCCTTCCGCAACGAGATCACGCCCGGCAACTTCATCTTCCGCACCCGCGAGTTCGAGCAGATGGAGATGGAGTTCTTCGTCAAGCCGGGCGAGGACGAGAAGTGGCAGGAGTACTGGATGGAGCAGCGCTGGAACTGGTACACGGGCCTGGGCCTGCGTACCGAGAACATGCGCTGGTACGAGCACCCGAAGGAGAAGCTCTCCCACTACTCCAAGCGCACCGCCGACATCGAGTACCGCTTCCAGTTCGGCGGCAGCGAGTGGGGTGAGCTGGAGGGTGTGGCCAACCGCACCGACTACGACCTCGGCGCCCACGCCAAGGCCTCCGGCCAGGACCTCTCCTACTTCGACCAGGAGGCCGGCGAGCGCTGGACGCCGTACGTCATCGAGCCCGCGGCCGGTGTCGGCCGCGCGATGCTGGCCTTCCTGCTCGACGCCTACGTCGAGGACGAGGCGCCCAACGCCAAGGGCAAGATGGAGAAGCGGACCGTGCTGCGGCTCGACCACCGCCTCGCCCCGGTGAAGGTGGCCGTCCTCCCGCTGTCCCGCAACCCGGAGCTGTCCCCGAAGGCCAAGGGTCTCGCCCAGGCGCTGCGGCAGAACTGGAACATCGAGTTCGACGACGCCGGTGCCATCGGCCGCCGCTACCGCCGCCAGGACGAGATCGGTACGCCGTACTGCGTGACCGTCGACTTCGACACCCTCGAGGACAACGCCGTCACCGTGCGCGAGCGCGACTCGATGAAGCAGGAGCGGGTGTCCCTCGACCAGATCGAGGGCTACCTGGCCGGCCGCCTGGTGGGCTGCTGACCCTCGGCGCACCCGCCGCTCCGGGGGCCCCGCCCCCGGACCCCGGCTCTCGCCCGCCCTCCGCCCGGCTCGTCCGGGCGGAGGGCGGGCGTTCTCGTGGGGGGTGTCGTCCGCTCACCCGCCCAGGTCCAGGTCCACGTACAGCGCGGCGTGGTCCGAGGCCTCGTCGGCCTTCGTGTGCACACTCGTGAAGTGGTTCGCGTGCGCGAAGATGCCCCGCGTCTCCAGGCCCACCTTCCGCACCTTCTCCCACAGCGCGGGCGGCAGCAGGACGTAGTCGAGCTTGTCCCGCTCGTGGTGGCAGGTGCCGTGGGTGCCGGGCTCACCGTGGTACGAGGGGTGGCTCATCACATCGCGCAGGCCGGTGTCCAGCAGTACCCCGACCGGCTTGCTGTCCGGGACGTCGTTGAGATCTCCGGCGACCACGGCGTTCGGGGTGCGGTCCAGCGCGGCCCGGTGGATCTCCGCGACCCGCTCCGCCTGGGCCAGGCGCAGCTCGGGGTCGTCGTTGGACTTGCTCTTGAGATGGTTGCCGAGGAGCACCAGGGTGTCCGGGCCGAGCAGGATCTCGTACTCGGGGCAGTCGCGGCTGAACAAGGGCTTCGTCGGGTCCGCGGGGTCCGGGTCGAAGAGGTGCGGCCGGACGGAGATGATCGGGAAGCGGCTGAGGATCCCGATGTCGATGCCCCGCGGGTCGTTGCCGTCGACCAGCAGGTTGAAGGGGTACGGCTGCCAGCCCAGGCCCAGGACGTGCTGGTTGAACCGGTCCAGGGTGAGCCGGTCCTCGACCTCGGGCACCAGCAGGACGTCGGCGTTCACCTCTCTGACGACCCGTCCGGTGTTGAGGACCGCCGTCATGTCCAGGTCGTCCCGCCCGAGTTCGGCCCAGCCGGCCCACGCCCTGCGGCCCTCGGCGAGGATCGGCAGCTCCGTCGGCTGGGCCCCCGGCGCGGGTGTGTCGAAGAGCCCGCTCGTCCGCCCGGGGCGGTTCTGGTTGACGTGGATGAGCGGGGGGTTCTCGGGGTCGCTGCTGTACGCCCGGTGCTTCAGGACGAGCGCCGAGATCTGCTGCTTGACCTGGTCGGTGTACGTCTCCTTGTCCAGGAGGGCGACCAACTCGTCGAAGTCGTCGAGGACTTCCTTCCGCTGCTCCGCGTCCGGCAGACGGAAGACGGAGGGGCGGCGGAAGAGGTTCTCGGTGTTGAAGGTGGCGATTCGGACGGCCATCGCGGCCTCCTGGGGGGCGGCGCTGGAACACCGCACGGCCGACGGCAGGCGCCGCCTGGGAAGCTGCACGCCGGCAGTTTCCATTCTCCGGGCGGTGACGGACCGTGTCCAACGGAGGGACCGCTCCCGTCACCGCCCACCGGCCGGTGTCGTCAGGTGCCGGTTCAACGACCCTGGAGCGCCCTCACGTTGTCGCCGAACGTCCAGTTCCGGGAGCCGTCCCAGTTGACCGACCACGTCATCAGGCCCTTGAGTGACGTGCCGTAGTGCTGCCAGGCCTGGGAGACCAGGGACGGGGACATGTAGCCGCCGCCCGCGCCGGACTGGGCGGGCAGACCCGGTACCTGCTTGTCGTACGGCACCTTGATCGTCGTGCCCTGGACCACCAGGCCCTTGTCCAGGCAGTCGGTCTGCGCGGTGAAGCCCTGCACCGTGCCGGCGGAGTAGGAGTCGCCGGAGCAGCCGAACATGCTGCCGTTGTAGTACTGCATGTTCAGCCACCACAGCCGGCCGTTGTCCGCGTACTTCTTGACGACCGGCAGGTAGGCGCCCCAGATCGAGCCGTAGGTGACGCTGCCGCCGGTGACGTACGCCGTCTCCGGGGCCATCGTCAGGCCGAAGTGGGACGGCATCTGGGCCAGGATCCCGTCGATGATGCGGATCAGGTTGGCCTGGGACGTGGAGAGCCGGCCGATGTTCCCGCTGCCGACCAGGCCCGTCTCGATGTCGATGTCGATGCCGTCGAAGTTGTACTTCTTCAGGATCGGCACGATCGTCGCCACGAAACGGTCGGCGACGGCCGACGACGACAGGTCGATGCCCGCGGCGGCGCCGCCGATGGAGAGCAGGATCGTCTGGCCGGACGCCTTGGCCGCGCACATCTCGGCGGGCGTGGCCACCTTCACGCCGGCGTCCATGCCGTCCTCCCACAGCGCCGTGCCGTCGGAGCGGATCACCGGGAAGGCCGCGTTGATCACGTTGTAACCGTGGGCGGGGATGCGGGAGTCGGTGATCGGGGTCCAGCCGAAGGGCGGATGGACGCCGTTGGCGGAGCCGTCCCAGTTCTCCCAGTAGCCCTGGAGCACCTTGCCGGCCGGCCGCGACTTCACCGCGCAGGTGTCGGCGGCGGAGGCGGCGGGCGCGGTGGCGACGGCGAGCGGGGCGAGGACGGCCGCGGTGAGGGCGGCGGTGAGCAGGCGCAGGGTACGGCGGAGCATGCGGCCTCCCGGTGGGGGTGCGGTGAGGTGTCGTAGGCATGACAGTTCGCTTCGCCTCCGACAGTGCTCTGGTCCAGACCTTTCGTCAATAGGTCTGGACCAATTGGCGACGATGTCGGCGCAGTGGGTGACGAAGATGGAATGACAGATATTGAAATCTGTCATTCGTCATGCGAGGGTGGAGCCATGACGATGCGAACCCGAACCCTCGGAACCACCGGCCCCCAGGTCTCCGCCCTCGGCCTCGGCTGCATGGGCATGTCCGCGCTGTACGGCGACACCGACCGCGCGGAGTCCGTCGCGACGATCCACGCCGCCCTGGAAGCGGGCGTGACGCTCCTGGACACCGGCGACTTCTACGCCATGGGGCACAACGAGATGCTCATCGGCGAGGCCCTGCGCACCGCCCCCGCGGCCCTCCGCGAACAGGCCCTGACCAGCGTCAAGTTCGGCGCCCTGCGCGACCCGGAGGGCAACTGGAGCGGCTTCGACGGCCGCCCCGCCGCCGTGCGGAACTTCGCCGCCTACTCCCTCCAGCGCCTCGGCGTCGACCACATCGACGTCTACCGGATCGCCCGCCTCGACCCGGATGTGCCGATCGAGGAGACCGTCGGCGCGATCGCCGAACTGATCGAGAAGGGATACGTCCGGCACATCGGCCTGAGCGAGGTCGGCGCCGAGACCATCCGCCGGGCCGCCGCCACCGCCCCGATCGCCGACCTCCAGATCGAGTACTCGCTGATCTCCCGGGGCGTCGAGCGGGAGATCCTGCCGGCCACCCGCGAACTGGGCATCGCCGTCACCGCGTACGGCGTGCTCTCCCGCGGCCTGATCTCCGGCCACTTCGCCCGCGACCGGCGGCTGGCCGCGACCGACTTCCGCGCCCACTCGCCCCGCTTCCAGGGGGACAACCTCCGCCACAACCTGGACCTGGTCGAGGCCCTGCGCAAGATCGCCGAGCAGAAGGGCGTCACGGTCGCCCAGATCGCCATCGCCTGGGTGCTCGCCCGCGGCGAGGACATCGTGCCGCTCGTCGGCGCCCGCAACCGCGAGCGGCTGGGCGAGTCGCTGGGCGCGCTGGACGTCCGGCTGGACGCGGCCGACCTGGCGGCGATCGAGGAGGCCGTCCCCGCGGACGCGGCAGCCGGCGACCGCTACCCGGCGGCGCAGATGGCGCACCTCGACAGCGAGCGCTGAATCCGGTGCCAGGTACGGTCTAGCCATGCCACCGACCAGCGAGACCCTGACCGCCGAGCGCATCCTCGAAGCCACCGAGGAGGTGCTGCGCCGCCACGGCCCGGCGAAGGCCACCGTGGTCGACGTGGCCCGGGCGCTCGGTGTCAGCCACGGCAGCGTCTACCGGCATTTCCGCACCAAGGCCGCGCTGCGCGAGGCGGTCAGCAAGCGGTGGCTGGACCGGACGTCGGAGCGGCTGGCCGGCATCGTCGACGGAGACGGCACCCCCGAGGAGCGGCTGCGGGCCTGGCTCGCGGGCCTGTTCGAGGCCAAGCGGCACAAGGCCGGCGACGACCCCGAACTGTTCGCCACCTACACGGTGCTGACCGACGAACTCGGCGGCGTGGTCTACGAGCACATCGCCGACCTGACCGGTCAGCTGACCCGGATCATCGCCGCGGGCGCCGGGTCGGGCGCCTTCCGGGTGCCCGACCCGGCCACCGCGGCGCGGGCCGTCTTCCAGGCCACCGGCCGCTTCCACGACCCCTGCTACGCCCGGGACTGGGCGAAGCCGGGCATCGAGGAGGAGTTCACGGCCGTCGTGGACCTGCTGGTACGAGGGCTCAGTTCACCTTCACCGTGACGGTGGGCGAGTAGACCTTGCCGAACCGGGTCGCGCTCGCGATCCGCAGATGCTCGGTGCCCTTGGTGTTCAGCTTGGCCAGGAGGGCGTACGAGTTGCCCGTCTTGACCTTGGCGGACGCCCGCAGAGCCGTCCACTTGCCGGACTTCTCGTGCTGGAGCAGCAGGGGGCTGCCGACCTTCAGGCCCTTGGTGCGACCGGTGAACTTCACCGTGTCACCGGCCTTCACCGAGGTCCTGTCGACGCTGACGGTGATCGAGGCCTTGGCCGAGGGACTCGGGCTCGGGCTCGCGGCGAAGGCCCCGGTCGTGCCGGCGGAGAGCAGCGCCACACAGAGTGCGCCGGAGCCGAGCGCACGGCCGGGGCGATGGCGGAGTACGGAGGTCATGTTTCGTCTCCCGTCGCTCGATGAACCTTTCCCAGGCTGACCCGGGTCCGGCCGGGCGGCCACTCGGGACGGGACGGAACTTCGCGTCCTCTCCCGTGAAACAGCAGGTCGGCGCGGTTGTCGGCGTCCGGGGCACGGAGTGTGCAGCAGGACCGGCGCCGGCCGGGAGGCTGCCCGCCGAGACGGCCGGGCCGTGCCCTCCGCTCAGCCGACCGTCCGGGGCAGCCGCAGGCTCAGCAGGCCGGTCAGCACGATCCCGGCCAGCTGCACCAGCAGCGTGGTGACCAGCGCGTCCCGCATGCCCAGGTGCGGCACGAGGGTCAGGAACAGGGTGCCCAGCGTGGCCACGCCCAGGGCCAGCGCCGACTGCTGAGTGGTGACCATCACGCCACTGCCCACACCGGCCCGGGCGGCCGGCACCTCGGACATCACGATCCGCAGCACATTGGGCAGCTGGAGCGCCTGCCCGGCACCGGCCACGGCCGTGCCCGGCAGCAGCGAGGCGAAGCCCAGGTGGGGCCAGTCCCGCCAGACGGCCAGCACGATCAGCAGCACGCCCACGCCCTGGAGCACCGCCCCCGCGGTGACCACCCGGGTGCCGTGGCGGGCGATCAGCCGGGGCCCGGCGAGCGAGACGAACAGGAACGCCACGGCCATCGGCACGAGCGCGAGCCCGGCCCGCACCGGGCCGAGCCCGGCGCCCTGCTGCAGCGCCAGCGCGATCATGAACATGAACCCGCTGAAGCCGATCGAGAACGGCACCATCAGCTCCAGGCCGCGCCGCATGGACGGCACCCGGAACAGGCTCGGCGGCACCAGCGGGGTCCGCCCCGCCCGGTCCGCCCGCCGCTCCACCGCCCAGAACGCGCCCGCCGCGAACGGGAACGCGGCCAGCGACAGCCAGGTCCACAGCGGCCAGCCGGCGGCCCGGCCCTCGGTGAGCGGCGCGAGCAGCGTCAGCAGCGACACCGCGAGCAGTACCGTGCCCGGCCCGTCGACGGGCTCCGGGTGCGGCGACCGGGTCTCCGGGACGAACCGCGCGGCGAGCACGAGCCCCAGCACGACCACCGGCACATTGACGAGGAAGATCGCCCGCCAGCCGGTCCCGGCGACGTCGGCGGCGACCAGCACTCCGCCGAGTATCTGCCCGGCCACCATGGACAGTCCGGCGGTGGCGCCGTACAGGCTCATCGCCTTCGCCCGGCGCGTGCCGCTCGTGGCGGACTGGATGGTGGCGAGCACCTGCGGCAGCATCGCGGCGGCCGCGGCGCCCTGCGCGACCCGGGCCACCACCAGGCTCCCGGCGCCCGGAGCGAGACCGCAGGCGAGCGAGGTGAGTCCGAAGGCGGCCATCCCGCCGAGGAACAGCCGGCGCCGGCCGAACAGGTCCCCGAGCCGTCCGCCGAGCACGAGCAGCACGGCGTACGCGACGCCGTACCCGGCGACGACCAGCTCCAGCACGGCCTCGCCCGCGGCGAGATCGGTGCCGATGGCCGGCAGGGCCACATTGACGATGAAGAAGTCGACCAGCGGCAGCGCCGCGGCCAGCAGAACGGTGAACAGTCCGGGCCCGCCGAGCGCGGGCGGCGCGGCCGGCGTCCGGACGGCCGGGAGGGTGACGGTTTGCCTCATGACCCCGAGCCTGCGGGACCGCTCAGCCTGGTACCAGAGTCTCCGGCTCCTGGTAGCGGAACTACCCGGCAACAGCGTCGGAGACCCGTGCCCCCCGCCCACCCTGGTGGCGGGCCGCTCCCGTCCTGGTACCGCGAGCACCTGGCAACGGTCTGGCTGAGGCGGCACCCTGGGGTGATGACGACCACGGCCCAGGAGACCCCGCCGCAGCCGGCCCGGGGAGCGGAGATCCGCCGGCACGAGCTGGCCGCGTTCCTGCGCAGCAGGCGGGAGCGCATCACCCCGGAGCAGGTGGGCCTGCCCCGCGGCGCCCGCCGCCGGACCCCCGGACTGCGCCGGGAGGAGGTCGCCCAGCTCTCCGCGGTCGGCGTCACCTGGTACACCTGGCTCGAACAGGCCCGCGACATCCAGGTCTCCGTGCAGGTCCTGGACGCCCTCGCGCGCGCCCTGCGCCTGGACGCCAGCGAGCGCGCCCACCTCTTCCAGCTGGCCGGCGCGACCGACCCCACCCCGGCCGCGAACTGCCCGAGCGTCACCCCCGCCCTGCGCGAGATGCTGACCCGGCTGGAGCCGATCCCGGCCTGCATCCAGAACAGCCGGTACGACATCCTCGCCTACAACCGCACCTACGCCCGCCTGCTGGGCGACCTGGACGCGATCCCGCCCGAGGACCGCAACTGCCTGATCCTCGTCCACACCAACAAGGACTGGCAGGCGGCGTGCGTCAACCTGGAGGAGACCCGGCGCCTGATGGCCGCCCGGCTGCGCGCCTCGCTGGCCGGCCACCTCGGTGAGCCGGCCTGGAAGATGCTGCTCGGGCGGCTGGAGGAGATCCCGGAGTTCCGCGAGAACTGGCAGCGCTACGAGGTGGTCGGCACCCGCTCCAAGACCAAGGAGTTCCTCAACCCGTACGTCGGCCACCTCACCCTGGAACACACCGACCTGTGGCTGAGCCCCCAGCTGGGCGCCCGGATGGTGACGTACACCCCGAAGAACGACGAGACCCGGGAGCGGCTGGAGCGGCTGTACGGGATCGCCTCCGGGGTCCCGGCCCGCTGAGGGGCCGGGGCCGTTCCGGTGGGCGGCTGCCGGGACTCAGCCGGACAGCCGGGAGCGGAGCAGCTTCTTGTCCGGTTTGCCCGCAGCCGTCAGCGGGATGCCGGGCACCAGGTGCACGGCCTCGGGAGCGTAGAGGCGTCCCTTGCGGGCGGTGACGAAGTCCCGGATCTCCGCCGGCGTGGGGTGCTGCCCGGCGGCGGGCACCACGGCGGCGTGGACGTGCTCCACCGACTCCTCGTCCCGGCTGCCGAACACCGCGCACTCGGCGACGGCGGGATGGCTCAGCAGCAGCTCCTCCAGCTCCGCCGGATAGACGTGACCCCCGACGACCACGATCATGTCCTTGATCCGGTCCACGATGTACAGGTATCCGTCCTCGTCGAGGCAGCCGACGTCCCCCGTGCGCACCCAGCCGTCCCGCAGCACCTCGGCGGTCAGCTCCGGCTGCTTCCAGTAGCCGGACATCACATGGGGCGAGCGCACCTGCACCTCCCCCCACTGCCCGGGCGGCAGGACGGTGCCCTCGGTGTCCCGGACGGTGATCTCCACGCCGGGCAGCGCCCGGCCGACCGTCAGCTGCCCGCCCGGGCCGGTCACCTCCAGGTCGCCGGGGCCGGCTTCGGTGATGTGCTGGGCCTCGGCCTGCCCGTACAGGCCGTACAGCACGGGCCCCAGCACCTCGGCGGCCTGCCGCATCCTGGCCGGTGAGGCGGCGGTGCCGCCGTAGCTGATCCGGCGCAGGCAGGACAGATCGGTGCCGGGCAGGTCCGGGTGGTCCAGCAGCCGGTACAGCAGCGGCGGCAGCAGCCAGGTGTGGGTGATGCCCTCGCGCTCGATGGTGGCCAGGACGTCCCCGGGCTCGAATCCGTGCCGCAGGACCACCGAGCCGCCCTGGAGCAGGGCCATGTCGGCGAAGATCCCGGCGAGATGGGCGAGCGAGGTGCAGGCCAGATAGCGGGGCGGGGCACCGGCGTCGGCGAGCCCTCGCTCCAGGCTGTGCCGGTAGGAGCCGTGGGCCATGCGGATGCCCTTGGGGATGCCCGTGGTCCCGCCGGTGTGCCGGATGCACCAGTCGTCGTCCGGACCCACCAGCCGGCCCATCGGCCGGGCCGGCCGCCGGGCCGCCGCGGCCAGCACGTCCTCGGCGAAGCCGCTCGGCCCCAGGGAGAGCATCCGGGGGGTGCCGGGGAGCCGTGACAGCTCCCGCGCCGTGTCGTGTCGTGGCTCGTCCACCAGGAGCAGGGAGCAGTCCACGCTCTCCATCACACGGGCCATGACCGGCGGGCTCGTGCCCTCGTACAGGGAGACCACCCGGGCGCCGGCCAGATTGGCGGCGTAGCGGGCGGCCAGGGCCTCGGCGGTGTTGCCGGTGAGCAGCACGACGGTGGTGCCGCGGCCCGTCCCGCGGGCCGCCAGCTCCCCGCCGAGGCGGAGCACCTGGTCCCGTAATTCCGCCGCGCCGATCACCCGCCCCTCGGCGGTCGTGACGGCCGGCCGTGCCGGCTCGGCGGACAGTGCCTGGAGGACGGCCTCCACATAGCTGCGGAAACCGGCTTCCCCGGTGGCGCTTCGCTGGTCCATCGCTGTTCTCCCTCGTCCGGACCCGGTGGACGACGACGACGCTAGTACCGGCCCTTCATGCCTTCCACGACCGATCTCGCCATGTGCTCATGGCGCGTCGGGCATGAGTCCCGCCCTGGCCAGCCGGCGGAAGTCGCGGGCGGCGGGGGAGAGATAGGCGCCCTTGCGCCACACCAGGGTCAGCGTCCGGTGGCAGTCGGCGCCGTCCAGCCGCAGCCAGGTCACCAGGCCGCTCCCGCCGAGGGCCCGCCGGGCGACCGCCGGCATCAGTCCGATGCCCAGACCGGCGCCGATCAGCCCCGGAGTGGCGGCGGCCTCGTCGCCCTCGCAGACCACCCGCGGCGTCAGCCCCTCCCGGGCGAAGAGCCGCTCCAGCAGGTTTCTCTGCCAGTGTCCGGGGCGGGTGCTGACGAAGTCCTCGCCGGCCAGCTCGGCCACCGTGACGCTCTCCCGCCCGGCCAGCCGGTGTCCGGGCGGCACGGCGAGCAGCACCTCCTCCCGCACCAGTTCCACCGAGCACACCTCGGGTCCGGCCAACGGCTGGGAGGCGATCGCGAAATCGACTTCGCCCGCCCGCAGATGCTGCCGCATCGAGTCCACCGGAGCCTGGAACAGGCGCACCCGCACCCCGGGCCGCAGGGCACGGAACGCGGACAGCACCCCGGACAGCTGGAACAGGGTCTCGGCCGCGACGGCGACCCGTCCCGGACCCGCTCCGGCGGCGTCGGTCACCTCGCGCCGGGCGTCGTCGAGTTCCGTCAGCGCCCGTTCGACCCGGGCCAGGAAGGCGGCGCCGCGTTCGTTGAGCCGGATGCGGCGGCCCTGGCGGTCGAACAGCGGTGCGCCGAGTTCGGTCTCCAGCCGGATGATGGTCCGGCTCACCGACGGCTGGGCGACCCGGAGTTCCTCCGCGGCCCGGCTGATGTGCTGGTGACGGGCCACGGCCCGGAAGTAGCGGAGCGACAGCAGGTCCATGCCGGTAGTCTCGCCGGACCCGGCACGGGCCGGAGCGGGGCCCCGCGGGGCGCCGGCACTACGCCCGCTCCGCGGCCCCCACGACCTCGCGGATCTCCGCCGACTCCAGCTGCCCGGCCGTCCGCTCCGCGGTCCGGCGGGCCCAGGGTCCGCTGGTCAGCAGGCCCAGGAGGAGGACGGCCAGGCCGCAGGCGGTGAGGATCCACCAGCCGGGACGGGCCGCCGAGACGAAGACCTCGCGGTACGGGGACGAGCCGATGCCGGAGGCCAGGACGGCGCCGACCACCGCGACACCGAGGGTCTGGCCCAGCTGCCGGCTGGTGGAGGCGACGGCGGCGGCCACCCCGGCCTGGGCCCGGGGCATGCCCGACACCGCCGTGTTGGTGATCGGCGCGTTGACGAAGCCGAAGCCGATGCCGAAGAGCACGTATCCGAGGAAGAGGGTGGAGTCCGACGTCTCGGCCTCGAACGCGGCGAACAGGACGCCGCTCGCCGTCATCGCCGTACCGGCCACCAGGAGGGGCAGGCGGGGGCCGCGGGTGCCGACCAGGCGGCCGGACAGCGGGGCGCACAGGAACGTCGGCACGGCCATCGGCAGCATCCACAGGCCCGCGTGCAGGGCGTCGAGGCCGCGCACGTTCTGCAGGTACAGGGTGGACAGGAAGAGGAAGCCGCCCAGGGCCGCGAACGCGCTGACCGCGATCACCGTGGCGCCGCTGAACGGGGCCGAGCGGAAGAAGCGCAGGTCGATGAGGGGTTCCGCGCGCCGGGGCTCGTACCACAGGAGGGCCAGCAGGGCCGCGGCGGCGACCGCGGCGAAGGGGGCGACCGTGCCGGCGCCGGACTCCGGTGCCTCGATGATCGCGTACGTCAGCGAGCCGAACAGGGCGATCACCAGCAGCTGCCCGACCGGGTCGGGGCGGCGGGCCCGGGGCGCGCGCGACCCGGGGACGAAGCGGAGGGTGAGCAGCAGGGCGGCGAGGCCGACCGGGAGGTTGACCCAGAAGATGGCGCGCCAGCTCACGGACTGCACCAGCAGCCCGCCGACCAGCGGGCCCGCCGCCATGGATATGCCGACCACCGCGCCCCACACGCCGATCGCGCGGGCCCGCTCCCGGGCGTCGGTGAAGGTGTTGGTGATGATCGACATGGCGACCGGGTTGAGCATCGAACCGCCCACCGCCTGGACCATGCGGAACACGATCAGCAGTTCCAGGCTGGGGGCGAGGGAGCAGAGCAGCGAGCCGACGGAGAAGACCACCAGGCCGGCCATGAAGACCTTCTTGCGGCCGATGCGGTCGGCGGTGGAGCCCGCGAGCATCAGCAGCGACGCCAGGACGAGCGTGTAGGCGTCGATGGTCCACTGGAGACCGGACGTGGTGGCGTGCAGGTCGCGCTGCATGGACGGCAGCGCCACGTTCAGCACGGTGTTGTCGAGGCTCACGATCAGCAGGCTCATACAGCAGATCGCGAGCACGAGCAGGCGTCGGCGAGGGCTCAACTCGGGCATGCGTGCCATCGTACGCCGACTTCGATAGTGTGTCTAACTAATGACTGCTCCATGAACTTCGGCAGCCGGGCACCGGGCACGGCCGGCCCCGGCAGCCCCGCCGGACAGCACCGCTGGAGCGTGGCCGCCAGGCCGCTGCCCGCGCCGGCCGGCCGGTCGGTCTCGCCGAGAGCGCCGAGAGCGAGGAGCGGCTGGAGCGGCTGGCGGAGCTGCCGGACGAGCGGCCGGCCGAGTGAGGGACAATGGATCCTCGTCCCTGGCCGTAGCCCCCGCACATCCGTCCCGGAGCCGTCTGATGACCCACCCGCTCTCCATCGGCCCGCACACCGTGACACCGCCCGTCGTGCTCGCACCCATGGCGGGGATCACCAACGCGCCCTTCCGCACCCTGTGCAGGGAGTTCAGCGGAGGCAAGGGGCTGTTCGTCAGCGAGATGATCACGACCCGGGCGCTGGTCGAGCGCAACGAGAAGACCATGCAGCTGATCAGGTTCGACGCGAGCGAGCAGCCGCGCTCGATCCAGCTGTACGGCGTCGACCCGGCCACCGTCGGCAAGGCCGTCCGCATGATCGCGGAGGAGGACCTGGCCGACCACATCGACCTGAACTTCGGCTGCCCGGTCCCCAAGGTCACGCGCAAGGGCGGCGGCTCCGCCCTGCCCTACAAGCGCAACCTGCTCCGGGCGATCCTGCGCGAGGCGGTCTCGGGCGCCGGTGACCTGCCGGTGACCATGAAGATGCGCAAGGGCATCGACGACGACCACATCACCTACCTCGACGCGGGCCGTATCGCCGTCGAGGAGGGCGTCACGGCGATCGCCCTGCACGGGCGCACCGCCGCCCAGCACTACGGCGGCACCGCCGACTGGGACGCCATCGCCCGGCTGAAGGAGCACGTCCCGGAGCTCCCCGTGCTCGGCAACGGCGACATCTGGTGCGCCGAGGACGCGCTGCGGATGGTGCGGGAGACGGGCTGCGACGGAGTGGTCGTGGGCCGCGGCTGCCTGGGCCGCCCCTGGCTGTTCGCGGACCTGGTGGCCGCGTTCGAGGGCCGGCCCGGCGACGTCGCCCGGCCCGCCCTGCGCGAGGTGGCCGACGTCATGGTGCGGCACGCCGCCCTGCTCGGCGAGTGGGCCGGCGACGAGTCCAAGGGCGTGGTCGACTTCCGCAAGCACGTCGCCTGGTACCTCAAGGGCTTCGCCGTCGGCTCCGAGATGCGCAAGCGGCTCGCGATCACCTCCTCGCTGGAGGAACTGCGGGCCGGCCTGGACGAGCTGGACCTCGACCAGGCCTGGCCGGCCGGCGCGGACGGGCCCCGCGGGCGCACCTCCGGCAACAACCGCGTGGTGCTGCCGGACGGCTGGCTGAAGGACCCGTACGACTGCGCGGGCGTCGGCGAGGACGCCGAGCTGGACACCTCGGGCGGCTGATCAGCCCTTCCTGGGGTGCGGGGTCGAGCCGTACGCCGTCAGGAAGCGGTCCCGGAAGGAACTCATCTTCCACACCGGCGCGTCGTGGGCGGGGCGCAGGCCCTCCGTCCAGCCCCAGTCGGCGATCTTGTCGAGGACCTTCGGGTCCTTGGCGACGACCGAGACCGGCACGTCACGGCTGGCGTGGTTGCCGCTGACCCGGGCGATCGGCTGGTGGTCGCCGAGGAAGACCAGCACGGTGTCCTTGCTGCCGTAGCGCTCCAGCCACTCGGTCAGCGCGGTCACCGAGTACTGGATCGACTTGCCGTACTCCTCGCGGGACCTGGTGGTGTCGGCGATGACGTCGGCCGACTTGTTGCCCGCCGCCTCGATGCCCTTGAAGACCGAGCCGTCACCGAGCCGGTCCCAGTCCACCATCTTCGGGATGGGCGCCCAGGGCTGGTGGCTGGAGGTCAGGATGAGCAGCGACATCCGCGACTTGCCGTCGGCCGGCCGCTTGCTGTGCACCCGCTCCTGGTACTGCTGGAGCGCGTACTGGTCGGGCATGGTGGACCAGCTGAACTTGGGCCCCCGATAGCCGAGCTGGAAGGCGTTGTAGACCTTGTCGAGGCCGTACCACTTCTGCTCCGGCCACCCCTTCTGCACGCCCGGCATGACGCCGACCGTGTCGAACGCGCCGGTCTTCTGGAACGCGTCCGTCAGGCTCATGTGGTCGCTCGCCATGACGGTGCGGTAGCGCTGCTGGTTGCTGATCCACAGGCCGGACATGGTGGTGGAGTGGCCGAGCCAGCTGCTGCCGCCGTAGGTCGCCGAGGTCAGCCAGCCGCTCCTGGCGTGGAAACCGGCCTCGGCCAGCGCCTTGGTGCGGGCGTCGAGCGTCCGGTCCACGCCCGGCGCCATGACCGGGTCCTCGATCGCGCTGCGACCGTAGCTCTCGATGAACGTGAAGACCATGTCCTTGCCGCGCAGATCGGGCACCAACTGGCCGGCCGGGGTGTTCCCGAACGCGTCGACCCGGGCCACCTTCCGGAACTCGGCCTCGTCCCTGAGGGTGTCCGAGACCCGGCGGGCCTGGACCTTCAGCGCGGTCGCCGTGCTGTCGGAGGCGAGCGGCAGGCCCCCCGCCTGGAGGCCGAGGGAGGAACAGGTGATCCAGACGACCCCGGCCACCAGGGTGCCGCGGGTCGCGGTGCCGGGATGCCGGGCGAGGAGGTCGCTCAGCCGGACCACGGCCAGCGCCAGCAGCACGAAGAGCAGCAGGACCACGGCGAGCACCCCGGCCACGGCGGCGAGGGTGGCCGTACGGCCGAGGGAGTCCTCCAGATACGACTCCGCGTCGCCGAGCAGGCTCCAGTCGAGGATCACGTTGAACTTGCGGCCGAGGTACTGGCTGAAGCCCATGTCGAGCGCGTTCAGCACGGTCACGGCCCCGAGCAGCACCCCGGACACCGCCGCCACCACCACCCGCGGGCGCCGCGGCAGCGCGAGCAGCACCGCGGCCCCGACGACGGCCTCCGCCGGTATGCGCAGGAACGCGGCGGGTCCGAGCCGGACGACGGAGTTGGGCATCACGAGCGCCGCGACGACGAGCGCGGCGGCGAGCACGGTGACGCCGACGGACAGGGTGCGGGCGGCGGTGGGATGCCGCTCCCGCCACCGCCGCCGCCACGCCGACCAGGCGGTCCAGGGCCGCCTGGAGGAGTGCGGGGCGGGGGCGGTGACCTCTGCGGGGACGGTCTCCTCGGCCGACTGGAGCGCGCTCATGCCCTCCCGTACGGCCCACCGGGAAGCACCGTTCACGCCCGCCGGGCAAACACCTGGTCAATACGGCCGGGGCCGCGCGGCACCCGCACGCCCCCGGCCCTCAGGCACCCCCGACCGCCGTCCAGTCCCCCTCAGGCACCCCCGACCGCCCAGCACCCCCGGGCACCCCGGGCCGCCGTCAGTGCTCAGGCACCCCCGACCGCCGTCAGCAGGGCGAGCGGCGCCGCGGCGGACCGGGCTTCCCGCCCGCACGCGTGCGGATAGGGCACCGGCTCCCCGTGCGTGTCCCGCCCGTACCCCGCCAGCACCTCCGGCAGCCGGTGCCCGCCCACGGTCGCCGCGTCGACCAGCGCATGGGCGACCGTACGGGCCTCGTCGTGCAGCCCGTAGCGCGCCAGACCCAGCGTGATCAGCGCGTTGTCGTGCGGCCAGACGGAGCCCCGGTGATAGGAGAGCGGATGGTACGCCGGCTGCCCCGAGGCGAGCGTGCGGACGCCCCAGCCGGAGAAGAAGTCCGGCTCCAGCAGCCGCCGGCCCACCACCTCGCCGTACTCCTTGTCCAGCAGCCCCGACCACAGCAGATGCCCGGCGTCGGAGGCCAGCGCGTCGATCTGGCGGCCCTGGCCGTCCAGCGCCAGCGCCGGGAAGGACCGCTCCCGCATCCAGAAGTCCCGCTGGAACCGGTCCCGCAGGTCGGCCGCCGCCTGTTCCAGCAGGGCGGCGTACGTCTCGTCGGCCCACACCGCGCGCGCCACGCCCGCCGTGCGGCGCAGCGCGTCGTACGCGTAGCCCTGGGCGCCCGCCGCCATCACCGCGCCGGTGGGCCGGGTGCCGTCGGCGCAGCAGATCGCGCCGGGGGAGTCCTTCCAGTTCTGGTTGGCGAGGCCGCCCTCGTCGGCGCGGTAGACGAGATAGCCGCGCGAGGTCAGGCCGCCGTGGTCGAGCATCCAGCCCACGGCGGCGCGGGCGTGCGGCTCCAGGCGCCGGGCCAGCTCCACGTCCCCGGTCTGTTCGACGTAGGCGCCGAGCAGGACGAGGAAGAGGGGAGTGGCGTCGACCGAGCCGTAGTAGCGGCGGAACGGCACCTGGCCGAAGTGGGCCAGCTCACCGTGCCGGACCTCGTGCACGATCTTGCCGGGCTGGGCGACCGGGGACATGCCGGTGCCGGTCGCCTGGGTGGCGGCCAGGGCGAGGAGCGTGGCGGCGGCCGTCCCGTGGTGGTAGGGCAGGGCGAAGAGGGAGGTGAGGAGCGCGTCACGGCCGAGCAGGGTGAGGAACCAGGGGGCGCCGGCCGCCGGCACGCGCAGTTCCTCGCCGTCCGGCCCGAGGGCCGGGACCTGGAGCGCCGCCAGGTCGGCCAGACCCCGGGCGCAGGCCGCGGCCAGCTCCGGCCAGCCGGTCGGGAAGGCCACGCCCTCCACGAACTCGCCTTCTGCGGCGAGGAGCTGCTCGTGCACGGCGGCGGGGTCGCGGGGCACGCGCACCGCGCGCTTCTCGCCGTGCGGCCGGGCGATCACCCGCAGCAGCAACTCCGTCGTGCCGTGCGGTGCCAGGTCGAGGGTCCACACCAGCCGACGGGCGCCGGTGCCCGTCTCCTCCACGGCGTCCGGGGCCGGAGCGGACGTGATCGTCGTACAGGACCGCCACTCGGCGCGCCGGTAGGTGAACTCGATGCCGTCGTCCAGGACGTGGCGGGAGCGCACGGCTCCGGCCTTGACGTAGGTGCGGTGGTCGGAGCGGAGCTCGAACTGGTCGGTGAAGTCGGCGTCGACGGTGAGCGCGAGCCGGACGGTGGTGGGCACCGGACGGTTGCTGGTCACCTTCACGGACTCCACGAACGAGCTGTCGCCGACGGCCTGCTCCCGGAACACGGTGTGCGCGGGGGGCTCCTGCCGGCCGCCGCGCGGGACCAGGACGCAGCGGGCCGCGTCCCCGTCGGTCACCGGGGTGAGCACCTCCGGCACCGCACCGTCGACGGTGAGCTGCCAGCGGCTGAGGTGCCGGGCGTCCCGGACGAATAACCCGTCCGGGGAACTGCCGCCCCGCACCCCGCTGATGTCGCCACGGTCGCCCACGGCGGCGAAGCTGGCGCCGTGCACGAGCAGATGATGCCGGTCCGTCATCCCCGGTCCCCTCCTTTGTCACTCCGGTCGAACGTGCCGGTGCCCGAGAGAGACACGTCCTTTTGTGTGCTCTTGTCCAACTTTTGACGGTCGTGCGGTGCGAGTCGCTCGTGGCACAGGTCGAGCGCGAGCGCCGCCGTCCAGCTGAAGCCCGTCGCGCCGCAGGCCGCGCCGGTGTACGGGTCGACGTACTCGGCGAAATCCGTGGCACCGGCCAGGTGCAGCACCGCCTCGCGCAGGGCGTCGGCCGCCGCCGTCTCGCCGTGGGTCCGCAGCCCGCGCTCCAGCAGCCAGTTCGTGTTGAACCAGGCCGGGCCGCGCCAGTAGCGCTGCGGGTCGAATGCCTCGCCGAGCAGGTCGTAGCTCGGGACCAGCCGGGTGCGGTCGCCGAGCGAGAAGTGCGGCCCGCGCAGGGTGCGGACGAGGGTGGCGGCGATGTCCCGGGGGAGTCCGGGCAGCAGCAGCGGCACCAGCCCGGAGACACCGCGCTCGGGCACGAGCCCGTCACCGCGCAGGTCCCGGCACAGGAACATCCCGGCCTCCGCGTCCCACAGCCGCTCCACCAGCGCCGCCGTCAGCCGCCCGGCGCGGGCCCGCCGGGCCGCCGCGGCCACGCCCAGCTCCTCGGCGATCCGCGCGAGGGCCAGTTCGGAGGCGATGAGCAGAGCGTTGAACGCCGGATCCTCCACGGCGAACTCCCCGCCGCCCCCCTGGCCCCCGCCCGCCCCGGCCCCACGGCTCCCGCCCGCCCCGGCGCCTCCGTTCCCGCCCGCGCCGACGCCTCCGTTCCCGCCCGCGCCGACGCCTCCGTTCCCGCCCGCGCCGTCCCGGTATCCGCGCTCCCGGTAGTCGGCGGCCAGCCGCACGTACCGTCCGTAGTCCAGATCCGTCGGCCGGTCCTCGGGCGCGCCGTGATCGAGGTCGGCGCGGCGGAAGGAGCGGGCCGGGGCCGGGGTGATCCGGGCGAGCGGGGCGTCCCAGCAGGGGCTGTTGTCCATGCCCTGCTCCCACGGGTGGACCACGCCGGCCAGGCCGCCGCCGCCCAGGTCCCGCCGGTGCAGCAGATACCGGTGCCAGGCGGCCAGCCGCGGGTACACCCGGGCCAGGAAGCCGCGGGCCCGGGACAGCCCCGGGTCGGCGCGGTGCACCAGCCAGGCCGCCAGCGCGTGCACCGGTGGCTGCACGATGCCGGACGTCTGTACGGTGCGCGGGGCACCCGCGGCGCGTCCGGCGGTGGCGGAGCGCCAGAAGTCGGGGCTCGGGAAGTAGGCGTCGAGCGGGACGGAGGGGTTGAAGACGATGTGCGGGACGCGCCCGTCGGCCCACTGCGCCGCGAGCAACGTCTCCAGCTCGGTCTGGGCCCGCAGCGGCGAGACGTGCCGCAGTCCGATGGCGATGAACGCCGAGTCCCAGGACCACTGGTGCGGATACAGCCTCCGGGACGGGACCGTCGAACCGCCCGTCCAGTTGGCCGCCAGCACGCGGGCCGCTCTGACGTGCAGGGACGTCGCGGACGCCGGGGTGGCGGACGGCTTGGCCGGTGGATCGTATGCGATCTCGTACGCGGTGGAACGGGCGGTGAGCTGGGCGGTGCGATCCACTCGGGACTCCCCGAAGACGTTCGGCCGAGCGGGTTTGGCCCCGGCCACCGTAGGGTTACGTCTATTTAACACGCAAAACTCAATATGTAATGCAAGCTGGAGAAACACAAGGGGGTGCGCATGACCGGACGTCCGGGAAGAACCGGCCGGAGCGGAAGCCAGGCGGGTGCCGGTGATCTGCTCGCACTCGTGCGCAACGGGCGGGCCGTCACCCGGGGTGCGTTGCAGCAGGCGACCGGGCTGTCCCGGGCCACCGTCGGCCAGCGCCTGGACCGGCTGTTCCGGGCCGGCTGGCTGCGCGAGGGCGCCGGCGGCCCGGTGGACTCGCCGCTCGGCGGACGCCCCTCCATCACCCTGGAGTTCGACGACTCCCACGCCGTGGTCCTCGCCGCCGACCTGGACACCCGGCACGCCCGCGCGGCCGTCCTCACCCTGACCGGCGAGATCCTCGCCGAGCGCGGGGGCACGCTGGTGGTGGAGGACGGCCCGGAGGCGGTCCTCGGCGAGCTGGGCCGCTGGTTCGCCGAGTTGCTGCCCGAGGCCGGGCACCGGGCCGGGGAGGTGTGCGGGATAGGGCTCGCGGTACCGGGCCCGGTGGACAGCGAGACCGGCCGGGTGGTCCAGCCGCCGATCATGCCGGGCTGGGACGGGTACGACATACGCGGCCGGCTGTCCCGGGCCTTCACGGAGCACACCGGCGCCGGTGCGGTGCCGGTCCTGGTCGACAACGACGCCAACCTCATGGCCTACGGCGAACAGCGCACCGGACACCCCGACTGCACCGCCTTCGTGCTGGTCAAGGTCTCCACCGGTATCGGCGCCGGGGTGGTGGTGGACGGCTCGATCTACCGGGGGGTCGACGGCGGCGCGGGCGACATCGGGCACATCCGGGTCGGCGCCGACGCGCTGTGCCGGTGCGGCTCCCGGGGCTGCCTCGCGGCGGTCGCGAGCGGCGGTGCCGTGGCCCGGCGGCTGGCGGCCTCCGGTGTCCCGGCCGCCTCCGGCTCGGACGTGCGGGACCTGCTGGCCGCCGGACACCCGGAGGCCGCCGCGCTGGCGCGGGAGGCCGGGCGCCGGGTCGGGGACGTGCTGGCGACGGTCGTGACCCTGCTCAACCCGGGCGTGCTGATGATCGCGGGCGATCTGGCCGGGACGCCCTTCCTGACCGGCGTGCGCGAGCTGCTCTACCAGCGGGCGCTGCCGCGCTCCACGGCCCGCCTGGACGTCGTCACCTCACGGATCGGGGAGCGGGCGGCGCTGATCGGCGCCGGGGCACTGGTGGTGGAGCACCTGTACGCCCCGGAGCGGGTGGAGGAGCGGCTGCGCGCCCTGGGGGTGTGACGTGGCTGTTTCGGTCTCGAACGGTGGTCCGCATGGTGAAATCCGGTGCGCTGTGGCAGCGTGATTCTCGCCACCCTTGATAGGGGTAGCGCTCAGATGAGCGGATCATGTGCGGCTGCACTTCTCCAAGGGGTGGCACTCGGTGCCACCCCTTGATCGTTCATCGATCGAAATCAGATGTGTAGCACTCCCGCTCATGTGAGCAGAAAGCCGCATCCGGAAGCCCTGATGCGTTCAAGAAGTGAACACATAACGGCGTCATCCCTTGCCAAGCTTTGACTTTCGATCCACTGGCGGACGGGTGGTTACAGGCGCATGACGCGCAAGTGGACGTACCCAGGAACCTTCGATCTGGGTATGTTCCTCGCCGTCAGGGCAGCCACCGTGGCCTCAAGGAGTCGAGACCCGTGTCGGAAAACAAAGAACCCCACGTAGCGAAGTTCGTTTACGACTTCACCGAGGGCAACAAGGACCTCAAGGACCTGCTCGGCGGCAAGGGCGCCAATCTCGCCGAGATGACCAACCTGGGTCTTCCGGTCCCTCCCGGCTTCACCATCACCACGGAGGCCTGCAAGGTCTACCTGGAGAGCGGTGAGGAGCCCGCGGCACTGCGTGACGAGGTGAGTGCGCACCTCGACGCCCTCGAGGCGAAGATGGGCAAGAAGCTCGGCCAGGCCGACGACCCGCTGCTGGTCTCGGTCCGCTCCGGCGCCAAGTTCTCCATGCCCGGCATGATGGACACGGTCCTGAACATCGGTCTGTCGGACAAGTCGGTGCAGGGGCTGGCCCAGCAGGCCGGCGACGAGCGGTTCGCCTGGGACTCCTACCGCCGCCTCATCCAGATGTTCGGCAAGACCGTCCTCGGCGTCGACGGCGAGCTGTTCGAGGAGGCCCTCGACAAGGCCAAGGCCGCCAAGAAGGTCACGGTCGACACCGACCTGGAGGCCGCGGACCTGAAGAAGCTGGTCACCACCTTCAAGAAGGTCGTCAAGAAGGAGGCCGGCCGGGACTTCCCGCAGGACCCGCGCGAGCAGATGGACCTCGCCATCAAGGCGGTCTTCGACTCCTGGAACGGCGACCGCGCCAAGCTGTACCGCCGCCAGGAGCGCATCCCGCACGACCTGGGCACGGCCGTCAACGTCTGCTCGATGGTCTTCGGCAACCTCGGCCCCGACTCCGGCACCGGCGTCGCCTTCACCCGCGACCCCGCCTCCGGCCACCAGGGCGTCTACGGCGACTACCTCCAGAACGCGCAGGGCGAGGACGTGGTGGCGGGCATCCGCAACACGGTCCCGCTGGCGGAGCTGGAGCAGATCGACAAGAAGTCGTACGACCAGCTGATGCAGATCATGGAGACGCTGGAGAACCACTACAAGGACCTCTGCGACATCGAGTTCACGATCGAGCGCGGTCAGCTGTGGATGCTCCAGACCCGCGTCGGCAAGCGCACCGCGGGCGCGGCCTTCCGCATCGCGACCCAGCTGGTCGACCAGGGCCTGATCGACGAGACGGAAGCCCTCCAGCGCGTCACCGGTGCCCAGCTGGCCCAGCTGATGTTCCCGCGCTTCGACGACAGCGCCAAGACCGAGCAGGTCGGCCGGGGCATCGCGGCCTCGCCGGGCGCGGCGGTCGGCAAGGCGGTCTTCGACTCGTACACCGCCGTCAAGTGGTCCCGCTCGGGCGAGAAGGTGATCCTGGTCCGCCGGGAGACCAACCCCGACGACCTGGACGGCATGATCGCGGCCGAGGGCATCCTCACCTCGCGCGGCGGCAAGACCTCCCACGCGGCCGTGGTCGCCCGGGGCATGGGCAAGACCTGTGTCTGCGGCGCCGAGGAGCTGGAGGTCGACACCAAGCGCCGCCGTATGACGGTCCCGGGCGGACACGTCGTGGAGGAGGGCGACCTGATCTCCATCGACGGCTCGTCGGGCAAGGTCTACCTGGGCGAGGTCCCGGTCGTCCCGTCCCCGGTGGTGGAGTACTTCGAGGGCCGGATGCACCCCGGTGCCGACGACGCCGACGAACTGGTCGAGGCGGTCCACCGCATGATGGCCTTCGCCGACCGCAAGCGCCGGCTGCGGGTGCGGGCCAACGCGGACAACGCCGAGGACGCGCTGCGCGCCCGTCGCTTCGGCGCCCAGGGCATCGGCCTGTGCCGCACGGAGCACATGTTCCTCGGCGAGCGCCGTGAGATGGTCGAGAAGCTGATCCTCGCCGACACCGAGGAGGAGCGCGAGGCCGCCCTCCAGGAGCTGCTGCCGCTGCAGAAGAAGGACTTCGTCGAGCTGTTCGAGGCGATGGACGGCCTGCCGGTCACCGTCCGCCTCCTCGACCCGCCGCTGCACGAGTTCCTGCCCGACATCACCGAGCTGTCGGTCCGCGTGGCGCTGGCCGAGTCCCGGCAGGAGCCGCACGAGAACGAGCTGCGGCTGCTCCAGGCGGTGCACCGGCTGCACGAGCAGAACCCGATGCTGGGTCTGCGCGGCGTCCGCCTCGGCCTGGTCATCCCCGGCCTGTTCACGATGCAGGTCCGCGCGATCGCGGAGGCGGCGGCGGAGCGCAAGTCGGCCAAGGGCGACCCGCGCGCCGAGATCATGATCCCGCTCGTCGGCACGGTCCAGGAGCTGGAGATCGTCCGCGAGGAGGCGGACCAGGTCATCGCCGAGGTCGAGGCGGCGACCGGTACGTCGCTCAAGCTGGCGATCGGCACGATGATCGAGCTGCCGCGCGCCGCCCTCACGGCCGGCCAGATCGCGGAGGCGGCGGAGTTCTTCTCCTTCGGCACGAACGACCTGACCCAGACGGTCTGGGGCTTCAGCCGCGACGACGTGGAGGCCTCCTTCTTCACGGCGTACCTGGAGAAGGGCATCTTCGGCGTGTCGCCCTTCGAGACGATCGACAAGGACGGCGTCGGCTCCCTGGTGAAGGCGGCGGCGGAAGCGGGCCGACGGACCCGCCCCGACCTCAAGCTGGGCGTCTGCGGCGAGCACGGCGGTGACCCGGAGTCGGTCCACTTCTTCCACGAGGTGGGGCTGGACTACGTCTCCTGCTCCCCGTTCCGCATCCCGGTCGCCCGGCTGGAGGCGGGCCGCGCGGCCACGACGTCGGCGGGCAGCGACCACCGCTAGGGCCGCTCCTTTGGAGCATGCCGGGCTCGCGGGGTCTGGCACCGCGCCTCGCCGCGTTGGCCCTGCCCGGCACCGGACCCCGGAGCCGCCGACGGTCCCCGACCCTCACCGATCGACGGCGGCCCCGGCGCACGAAAGAGAAGGGGCGGCATCCCTGTGCGGGGGATGCCGCCCCTTCGGCATGCGCTCAGCCGCACGGACACCGGTGAACGGCGGACGGCCCGCCGACCGGGTCGTCCCCGCCGGCCGCCCGCCTCCGTCCGACACACGGCCGCAACGCCCCTTTCGTAATCGCCGCGCATGGTTGATCGTTGGGCCGTGCATCGATGACGAACGTCAGGGGGCACACGATGGGGAGTTTCAGCCGCAGGACGCTGCTGGCCGCGGGCGCGGGCGCCGGACTGCTCACGGCGTGCGGGTCCGACACCGGCCGGGGAGGCGGCGGTTCGGGGCCGCAGTTGTCGCAGTGGTACCACCAGTACGGCGAGGCCGGCACCGAGCGGGCCGTACAGCGCTACGCCGCCGCCTTCCGCAAGGCGCACGTCACCGTCCAGTGGCGGCCGGGCAACTACGACCAGCAGACCGCCGCCGCGCTGCTCACCGACTCCGGGCCCGACGTCTTCGAGGTCAACGGGCCCACGCTCGACCAGATCCAGGGTGGTCAGGTCCTCGACCTCACCGAACTGCTGGAGGGGGTGAAGGACGACTTCAACCCGGCCGTGCTCACCCCCAAGACGTACGACGGGAGGGTCTGGGGCATTCCCCAGGTCGTCGACACGCAGCTGCTCTACTACCGCAAGAGCCTGCTCAGGGACGCCGGGGTCGAGCCGCCCACCACCCTGGACGCCCTGGTCGACGCCGCCCGCGAGCTGACCGACGGCAAGGTCAAGGGACTCTTCCTCGGCAACGACGGCGGCGCCGGGGTGCTCGGCGGGACCCCCCTGTACGCGGCCGGCCTCCAGCTCGTCACCGACGACGGCAAGGCCGGCTTCGACGACCCCGCGGCGGCCCGCACCCTCGGCAAGCTGCACCGGCTGTACGCCGACAAGTCCCTGCTCCTCGGCGCGCCCTCCGACTGGTCGGACCCCTCCGCCTTCCTCCAGGGGCTGACGGCCATGCAGTGGTCCGGGCTGTGGGCGCTTCCCCAGGTGCGGAAGGAACTCGGCGACGACTTCGGCGTGCTGCCCTTCCCCGCGGACGGCGGCCACGGCCGGCCCTCCGTGCCCGTCGGCGCCTACGGCGCGGCCGTCAGCGCCCGCAGCACGCACCGGGAGGCCGCCAAGGAGTACGTGAAGTGGCTGTGGGTCGACCGCACCGACTACCAGGAGGACTTCGCGCTGTCGTACGGGTTCCACATCCCGGCCCGGGTGTCCCTCGCCGAGAAGGCCACGAAGCTGAGGCGGGGCCCGGCCGCCGACGCGGTCCGCCTCACCACCGACCACGGCTACGCCCAGCCACTGCTGTGGACCCCGGCGAGCCAGACCGCCTACCAGGACGCGCTCAGCCGGATCATCAGGAACGGGGCGAGTCCGGAGCGCGAACTGCGGTCCGTCCTCGGGAAGGTGTCGGCCGAACTCGCCCGTGTGAAGAACGCGAAGAAGACGTCGTGAGGCGGCGCCGAGCCCTCTGGTTCTGGGTGTTCGTCGGTCCGTTCGCGTTCGGGCTCGCGCTGTTCACGTACGTTCCGCTGCTGTGGAGCGTGGGCTTGAGCTTCTTCGACGCGCACAACACCGTCACGCCCACGCACTTCGTCGGTCTCGGCAACTACACGGCGATGCTGCGGGACGACGCGTTCGTGGACAGCCTGAAGACGTTCCTGGTCTTCACCGCCTTCATCGTGCCCGTCACCTACGTGTTCTCCCTCTCCCTCGCCCTGATGGTGAACCGGGTCCGGCGCGCCCGCGCCTTCTTCCGGTCCGTGTTCTTCCTGCCGGCCGCGTGCAGCTACGTCGTGGCCGCGCTCATCTGGAAGATGTCCCTGTTCAGCGGGGTGCGGTTCGGGCTGGCGAACACGGTGCTGGGGTGGTTCGGCGGCGATCCCGTCGCCTGGCTGTCCACCCCCGATCCACCCTGGTACTGGCTGGTCCTCGTGACCGTACGGCTGTGGCTGCAGGCCGGGTTCTACATGATTCTCTTCCTCGCGGGACTGCAGCGCATCGACCCGGTGCTGTACGAGGCGGCGGCCGTGGACGGGGCCCGGCCCGGCTGGACGGTGCTGCGCCACATCACCCTGCCCCAGCTGCGGGCCACCTCGGTCGCGGTGGTGCTGCTGCTCGTCATCAACGCCTTCCAGGCCTTCGACGAGTTCTACAACCTGCTGTCCGACGCCAGGGGCTATCCGCCGTACGCCCGGCCGCCGCTGGTCTACCTCTACTACGTCGCGCTCGGGCAGGGGCAGAACCTGGGCCTCGGCAGCGCGGGCGCGGTGATCCTCGCGCTGGTCATCGTGGTCGTCACGGTGGGGCAGGCGCGCTGGCTGCGGCTGGGAAGGACGGACGGCGATGGATGACGCCCTGGTGCGGGCCGGGCGGGCCCTGCGACTGGTCCTGCTGGTCGCGCTCGCCCTGCTCTTCCTGATCCCCTTCTATCTGCTCGTGCGCAACGGGCTGGCCAGTGAGCAGGACATCACCTCGCCCGAATGGACCTTCTTCCCGGCCGAGCTGCGGTGGGGGAACGTCCGGGAGCTGTTCGGCGACCCGTCCGTTCCGTTCGCCCGGTCGCTGCTCAACTCCGCGCTGATCGCCGTCGCGACCACGCTGGGCACCCTGCTCCTGGCCTCCCTCGCCGGCTACGGCCTCGCCCGCATCCCCTACCGGCACGCGAACAAGGTGTTCTACGGCATCCTCGGCACCCTGCTGGTTCCGGCGGCCGTCACCTTCGTCCCCAGCTTCGTGCTGGTGTCGTCGCTGGGCTGGATCTCCACGCTGCGCGGCCTGATCGTCCCGACCCTGTTCTCCGCGTTCGCCTGCTTCGTCTTCCGGCAGTACTTCCTCGGTTTCCCGCGGGAACTGGAGGACGCCGCGCAGGTGGACGGGCTCGGGTACTGGCGGACGTACTGGCTCGTCGTCGTACCGGGCGCCCGTCCGGTGTTCGCGGCCGTCGGGACCATCGTGTTCCTCGGGGCGTGGAACTCCTTCCTGTGGCCGCTGGTGATCGGGCAGGACCGCCGCGCCTGGACGGTGCAGGTGGCCCTGTCCTCGTTCACCACCGCCCAGGTCGTCCGGCTGCACGAGCTGTTCCTGGCGGCGGCCGTGTCGATCCTGCCGCTGCTGCTGGTGTTCCTGTGCTTCCAGCGGTGGATCGTGGCCGGGGCCGAGCGGTCCGGGATCGACTGAACCGGCTCAGGCCGTGGAACCGCCGTCGACCACCAGGTCGGCGCCGACCACCGAGGCCGCGTCGTCCGAGGCCAGGTAGAGCACCGCGGCGGCCACCTCCTCGACGGTGGAGACCCGGCCGAGCGGCACCTCGGTGCGCATGCGCGCGGCCCGGTCGGCCTCCGTCTCGCCGTGCTTGAAGGACATGTCCGTGGCGGTGGGGCCGGGGCTGACGGCGTTGATGCGCACTCCGTCGGCGATGTGGTCCAGGGCGGCGCCGCGGGTGAGGACCGACACGGCCGCCTTGCTGACCGCGTAGCCGGCGGTGCCGGGCAGCCGGCTGTGCACGCCGATCCGGGAGGCGATGTTGACGATGGCGCCGCCGTCGGGCCGGGTGCGCATGTGGGCGATCTGGGCCTGGAGGGCGAGGAAGACGCCGGTGACGTTGACGTCGAGCATCCGGCGCCAGTCCTCCTCGGCGAGGTCGCCCACGGACCGCCCCCGGCCCTCCAGCACTCCCGCGTTGTTCACGGCCACGTCCAGGGAGCCGAACCGGTCCACGGCGGCGGCCACCAGGGCCCGCGGGGCCCCGGCGCGGGAGACGTCGGCGGTGACGGCGAGCGCCTTGCCGCCCTCGCGCTCGATCAGCGCCACGGTCTCGTCGAGCGGGTCGCGGCGCCGGCCGGCGACGACGACCTGGGCGCCCTCCCGGGCGAGGGCGAGGGCCACCCCGCGGCCGATGCCGGAACCGGCGCCGGTGACGAGGGCCGTCCGGCCGGAGAAGCGGGCGCGCGAGGTCGGTGCGGTGGTCATGATCTCCCCTTTTTCTTGACCGATCGGTTCATTATCGCGGCAGGAAAAGGCGCGCCCGGTCCCGGGCGCGCCGGTCAGTCCAGCAGTGTGAGGGCCGCTTCCGCGGCGTCCCGGGCCCTGGCCGGGTCGGCGGACGCCCTGCCGACCACCCGCAGGCCCTGGAGCAGCACCAGGAGCATGCGCGCGAGGGCCTGCGGATCGCGGTCCCCGGCCAGCTCGCCCTGGGCCTGGGCGCGGACGAGCGCGGAGTGCAGCAGCGTCTCCAGGGTGTCCCAGCTGTGCTCCACCCGGCGGGTGACGTCCCGGTCGTGCGGGGCCAGTTCGACCGCCGTGTTGGTGACCAGGCAGCCCTGCTCCCGGGTCGCCTCGGCGGTGGCCTCGGCGGCGAACCGCCGGACCAGCTCGCGCACCGCCGGCAGCGCCGGGCCCGGCCCGGACAGGTCGCGGGTCAGCCGTGGGTTCTGCGCCTGCCCGTACCGGTCCAGCGCCTTCAGGTACAGCTCGTGCTTGCTGCCGAAGGTGGCGTACAGGCTCGCCTTGCCGATGCCCAGGTGCTGCACCAGGTCGGCCATCGACGTCGCCTCGTAGCCGCGCCGCCAGAACAGCTCCAGGGCTGCCTGCAACGCGGCGTCCGGGTCGAATTCCTTGGTCCTGGCCATGGGTGCAGCCTAGGTTTATCAGACCGATCGGTCAAGAAAGGTCGAGTGAGGGGCCGACCGGGCAGAAGGGGGGCCGGAGACGCCGCGCTGGACGGGCCGCGCGCCCCGGCGGCTCCGGCCGGGCACGCCGCCGGACCGGCCGCGCGCACCCCGGCCGCCGGTGGCAGCATGGGATGCCATGCGGGCCGCGTACATTCAGGAGCCGGGTCCTCCGGACGTCATCCGGTACGGCGAGCTGCCCGCGCCCCGGCCCGGCCCGACCGACGTCCTGGTGGACGTGCTCGCCACGGCCGTGAACCCGGTGGACACCTTCGTCCGGTCGGGCGTGTTCCGTACGGCGCTGGACTTCCCGTTCGTCATCGGCCGTGACCTGGTGGGCACGGTGGCGCGGACGGGACCCGGCGTCACCGGCTTCCGGGCCGGGGACCGGGTGTGGTGCAACAGCCTCGGGCACGACGGGCGGCAGGGCGCGGCCGCCGAACAGGCGGTGGTGGCGGCCGACCGGCTCTACCCCCTGCCCGACGGGGCCGACCCGGATCTCGCCGTGGCGGCGCTGCACCCGGCCGCCACCGCGTATCTCGCGCTGTTCGTCCACGGCCGCCTCCGCCTCGGCGAGACCGTGCTGGTCGCGGGCGCCGCGGGCAATGTCGGCAGCGCCCTGCTGGCCTTCGCGGTGCGGGCGGGGGCCCGGGTCCTCGCCACGGCCGCCGCACGGGACGCCGGGTACTGCGCCGAGTCGGGCGCGGCCGAGGTGTTCGACTACCGGGACCCGGAACTGACCGGGAAGCTGCGCCGGGCGGCGCCGGCCGGGGCAGACCTGTACCTGGACACGGCGGGCGTCAACGACCTGGAGACCGCGGTCGGCCTGCTCGCCCGCCGCGGCCGGGTGGTGCTGATGGCCGGGGCGGGCACCCGGCCCGTGCTGCCGGCCGGCCCGCTGTACATGAACGACCGCTCCGTCGTCGGGTTCGCCCTCTCGCACGCGACGACCGGTGAACTCGCCGAGGCCGCCGTCGCCGTCAACGACCTGCTGGGCCAGGGCCTGCTGCGGCCCCGGAGCGTCGAGGTGCTCCCGCTGAGCGCCGCCGCCGCGGCCCACACCCGGATGGAGAAGGGCGAGCTGCGGGGGCGCCGGGTCGTCCTGCGCCCGGACGCGACCTGAACACCGGGCCCCCGTCCCGCAGGCCCGCCCCCCGTCCCGCAGGCCCGCCCCCCGTCCCGCAGGCCCGCCCCCCGTCCCGCAGGCCCGGCCCCCGTCCCGCAGGCCCGTTTCCCCGTCCCGGCCCGCGGGCCGCCGCTACAGCGCCCGCACCTCGTACACCGTCAGCCGCACCGACTCGTCGTCCAGGCACTGCCCGCCGGCCAGGTCGAAGCGCTGCTTGAGCAGCGGGGACGCCACGAACGGGCGGCCCCGGTCGGTGCCGGTCAGACCGCGGGAGAGGACGGCCGCGCCGGTGAAGGGATCCCGGTTGTCGATGGCGTACAGCCGGTCCGCGCGGTCCCGGAACAGGGCGACCTGGCGGCCGTCCGGCAGCAGGGCGGCCACCCCGCGGCCCGGCACCAGCGTGTCCAGGTCGCAGACGGTGAACCAGCCGTCCGCCAGCTGGAGCTGGACCTTCAGGTCGGTGGTCTCTAGTGCCAGGGTCATCGCTGGGCGCTTCCTTCCAGGACGTCGTCGGCGGGCCGCAGGCCGATGGACAGCAGCGGCAGGTCGGGCTTGATCTGGTCGCGTTCGGGGACGAAGGAGACGACCGGGTCCGGGGTGTCCGGGGCGTTCACGAAGGACACGAACCGGGCCAGCCTCTCGGGGTCGTTCACGGTCTCCGCCCACTCGTCGCGGTAGTGGGCGACGTGCGCCCGCATGAGCTTCTCCAGCTCGTCGCAGATGCCGAGCGAGTCGTGCACCACCACGTCCCGTACGTGCTCCAGGCCGCCCGGGATCCGCTCCAGCCAGGTGCTGGTCCGCTCCAGCCGGTCGGCCGTACGGATGTAGAACATCAGGAACCGGTCGATCAGCCGCACCAGTTCGGCGTCGGACAGGTCCTGGGCCAGCAGATCGGCGTGGCGCGGGGTGGCACCGCCGTTGCCGCCGACGTACAGGTTCCAGCCGTTGGAGGTGGCGATCACCCCGAAGTCCTTCGACTGGGCCTCCGCGCACTCGCGAGCGCACCCGGAGACGGCGGACTTGAGCTTGTGCGGGGACCTGAGTCCTCGGTAGCGCAGCTCCAGATCGATCGCCATCCGCACCGAGTCCTGCACGCCGTAGCGGCACCAGGTGGAGCCCACGCAGGACTTCACCGTGCGCAGCGACTTGCCGTAGGCGTGCCCCGACTCGAAGCCGGCGTCGACCAGCCGTGCCCAGATCAGCGGAAGCTGCTCCACGCGGGCGCCGAACATGTCGATCCGCTGGCCGCCGGTGATCTTCGTGTAGAGGCCGAAGTCCCGGGCGATCTCGCCGATCACGATCAGCTTCTCGGGCGCGATCTCGCCGCCGGGGATGCGCGGCACCACCGAGTACGAGCCGTTCTTCTGGAGGTTGGCGAGGAAGTGGTCGTTGGTGTCCTGGAGGGCCGCCTGCTCGCCGTCCAGGACATAGCCGCTCGCGCCGATCGACGGGGCGAGGGAGGCGATGATCGAGCCGACCGCGGGCTTGCACACCTCGCAGCCCTCACCGCCCCGGGCGCCCTCCCGGCCGTGGCGGTCCAGCAGCTCACGGTACGAGGAGACGCGCAGGGCGAGGACGATCTCGTACAGCTCCTCGCGGGTCTGCGGGAAGCAGCCGCACAGGCCCTTGTCGACCTCGACGCCGGACGCCTCCAGTTCGGCGGTGACCAGCTGGCCGAGCACCTTCACGCAGCTGCCGCAGCCCGTGCCGGCCTTGGTGCACTTCTTCACCTCGGGCACGGTCACGCACCTGTGCTCGGTGACCGCGCCGCGGATCGTGCCCTTGCTGACGTTGTGGCAGGAGCAGATGACCGCCTCGTCCGGCAGGGCGGACGGGCCGAGCTGGGCCCCCGAGCCGGCTCCGGCGGGCAGGACGAGCGACTCGGGGGAGACGGGGGGCACCGAGCCGGTGAGCGCGCGCAGGGTGCCGTAGGCGTCCGCGTCACCGACCAGGATGCCGCCGAGGAGCGTGCCGTCCCGGCCGATGACCAGCTTCTTGTACAGGCCCGCGCGGGAGTCGGAGTAGACGACGTCCAGGCAGTCCTCGGTGGTGCCGTGGGCGTCACCGAAGGAGGCGACGTCCACGCCGAGCAGCTTCAGCTTGGTGGACAGGTCGGCGCCGGTGAACGTCGACTGATCGGCCTCGTCGGCGGCGATGGCGGCGGCGGCCGTCTCGGCCTGCTCGTAGCCCGGCGCCACCAGCCCGTACACCCGGCCGTCGACGGCCAGCGCGCACTCGCCGATCGCGAAGACGTGCGGGTCGGAGACGGTCCGGCAGCGCTCGTCGACCGCGATGCCGCCGCGCTCGCCGACCGTCAGGCCCGCATCGCGGGCCAGCTGGTCACGGGGGCGGACACCGGCGCTGAACACCACCATGTCGGTGGCGAGTTCCGAACCGTCGGACAGCTTCATGCCGGTGACGGCGCCCGCCGCGTCGGTGACGATCTCCTGGGTGCCCACACCGGTGTGGACCGTCAGGCCCATCTCCTCGATGGTCCGCAGGAGGGCCGCGCCGCCGCCGTCGTCCACCTGCACCGGCATCAGGCGCGGCGCGAACTCCACGATGTGGGCGTCGAGGCCGAGGCCCTTGAGCGCGCCCGCCGCCTCCAGGCCGAGCAGCCCGCCGCCGACCACCGCACCGGTGGACGCCTTCGCCCGCGCGTACTCCTCGATCGCCAGCAGGTCCTCGATGGTCCGGTAGACGAAACAGCCGGCGGCGTCCTTGTTCGGCACCGGCGGCACGAACGGGTAGGAGCCGGTGGCCAGCACGAGGACGTCGTAGTCCACGACCAGCCCGGAGCGGGCGGTCACCTTCCGCGCCGCGCGGTCGACCGTCTCCGCCGGGTCGCCGAGGTGCAGTTCGATGCCGTGGTCCTCGATGAAGCCGAGGTCGGTCAGGGAGAGGTCCTCGGGGGTCCGGCCCGAGAAGTACGAGGTGAGCTGCACGCGGTCGTAGGCCGGACGCGGCTCCTCGCAGAGGACGACCACGCGGTGCGTGGCGGTCAGCCCGCGCTCGGCGAGCGCTTCGAGGAAGCGCTGGCCGACCATGCCGTGGCCGACGAGCACGATCGTGGGGGTGGCCCCCGGGGTGGCGGTCATTCAGGAGCCTCCATCGTTGGTGAGCAGGTGGAGCAGGGGGCCGTCACCGGGGAGCGGCTCTGCTCCCTCCCAGGCACGGGCGAGCGTGCCGACGGTGCCGAGTTCGCCGACGAGGACCCCGCCGACCAGGCGGTCGTCACGGACGACGACCTTGCGGTAGGTGCCCCGGGTGGCGTCGGCGAGCCGGACCACGTCGTCGCCGGGGCGCGCCTCCGTCTCGCCGAACGCGGCGAGGTCGAAGGGGGAGTCGGGACCGGTGAGGGTCAGCCGGGTCAGGGAGCGGGTGCCGCGGTAGCGGGCGTCGGCGTCGCCCGCGAGCAACTCGGCGAGCGCGTCGGCCTGTTCCAGCGCGGGGGCGGCCAGGCCGTAGACCGTGTCGTCGTGCTGGGCGCAGTCGCCGACGGCGTGGATGTGCGGGTCGGAGGTGCGCAGCTCGTCGTCGACGAGGACACCCTTGTGGACGGCGAGGCCCGCCTGCTCGGCGAGGCCCGTGCGGGGCCGTACGCCGCAGGCGAGGACCACGAGATCGGCGTCCAGGGCGTAGCCGTCGGCCAGTTCCACCGAGCGGACCGCACCCCCGGCGCAGCGCACGTCCCGCACCCGGCACTCGGTGTGCACCTCGACGCCCAGGTCGGTGAGGTGCCGCAGCACCAGCCGGGAGGCGTCCGGGTCGAGCTGGCGCTCCATGAGCCGCTCGGCCTGCTGGGCGAGCACCACCTGGGCGCCGCGCACGGCGAGCGCGCGGGCCGCGGAGACGCCGAGCAGCCCGCCGCCGATGACGACCACGCGTACCCCCGGCCGGACCGCCGCGGCCAGCCCCAGGCAGTCGTCCATGGTGCGGAACGCGTGGACTCCCTCGGGGAGCCGGTGGTCCGGGCCGAACAGCCCGCGCAGCGGGGGCAGCACCGGGTTGGAGCCGGTGGCCAGCACCAGCGTGTCGTAGGCGATCGAGGTGCCGTCGGCGCAGGCGACGGTCCGGGCGGGCCGGTCGATGCCGGTCACCCGGGTGCGCAGCAGGCCGGCGGGCGGCGGGAGGGTGATCACCTCCGGGGCGTACCGGCCGGCGAGCACCTCGGCGAGCAGCACCCGGTTGTACGGCGCGTGCTCCTCCTCGCCGACGAGCAGCGCGGGCGTGCCCAGCTCGCCGAGCCGCCGGGCGAGCCGGACGCCCGCGAGGCCGGCGCCGATCACCACCACACGCGTATTCGAGGTCATGTCCCCGAGCGTGCGGTCCCTTCGTTACCCGGCGGCATCACTCCTGTTTCCCATGAGGAACGCTGCCCTCAGCGGGCCGGGGCGGGGAGTGTGAGGGGGGACGGGGGCGTCGCGGCCGGGTGCGGCCCCGTTCACCGCCCCACCGACAACGGCCCCCGCTCCGGGCGGACCGGCGGTCACGGGGCCCGCAGCAGCTCCACCAGGCCCGTGGTGTCCTCCGCGCCGTGGCCGTCGGCCAGGCGCCGCCGCATCAACTCCAGGAAGGGGGAGAGCAGTTCCGGGCTCACGCCCTGTTCGGCGGCCGTGCGCAGCAGCGTGTCGCTGCCCGCGACCTGCATCTCCAGGTTCGACACCACGTCGGTGGTGTAGTCGCCGGACGCCAGCCGTTCGGCCGTGCCGTGCGCCATGCCGGTCATCGCGTGCAGCCAGGGCACGAGCAGCGCGGCGAAGTCCTTGGGCGGCACGTCCGTGCCGCGCAGCAGCGCGAAGGCGTGGGTGACGCCCGCGAACATGCCGTACATCCCGCTCAGCAGGGCCACGTCGTACAGCGCGGCGAGGCCGGGGTCGGCGCCGGTGTACTCGGTGCCGGCCGGCACGGCGAGCGTGTCCCGGTGCTCCTGGAACACCTCCGGCCGGCCGCTGTAGAGCACGAAGGCGCCGGGGGCGCCGATCATCGGCGGCACGGCCATGATCCCGCCGTCCAGGAACCGGGCGCCGCGCTCCTCGGCCCATGCGGAGCGCGCGCGGGCGTCGGCGGGGGTGCCGGTGGTGAGGTTCACCAGGTCCCGGCCGGTGAGGTCGGCGCCCTCCAGGGCGGTGCCGACCGAGGCGTCGTCCAGCAGACAGGCCACCACGAGCCGGTTCGCGGCCACCGCCTCGGCCGCGCTGCGGGCCGCCACCGCGCCCTCGGAGGCCAGCGCGGCCGTCCGCTCGGGCGTGCGGTTCCAGACGGTCAGCGGATGCCCGGCGGCGAGCCAGGCCCGCCCGAGGGCGGTGCCCATCGCGCCGGTGCCGAGCAGGGTCAGGGGCGTACGGGGAGCGGGGGAAGGGGAGTTGTGGGTCATGGCGACTAGGCTCGCCCGGGGGAACCCCCGCGGAGAAGTACGTACTTTCGAGTGGGTGGTTACCGGCGGGAAAGAGTTCAGGTCGGAGGGGGAACACCATGCCGGTGGGGCGGCGGCCGGGGGCGTACGTCTGCGGGACGGACGCGGCGATGGACATCATCGAGGGCAAGTGGAAGGTGACGATCCTGTGGGCGCTGGGGCAGCGCACCCACCGTTTCGGCGAGCTGCGCCGGCAGCTGCCGGGTGTCACGGAGAAGGTGCTCGCCGCTCAGCTGCGCGAACTGGAGGCCGACGGCATCGTGCACCGCGAGGAGTACGCCGAGGTGCCGCCCCGCGTCGAGTACTCGCTCACCGAGATCGGTACCCGGCTGAACGAGGCGCTGGCGCCGCTCGGGGTGTGGGGGAGGGTGCACGTGCTGGGCGGGGAACCGGCGCCGCACTGAGTTTCAGCGGCTGCCCGTCAGATGGGCGAAGACGACCACGTTGCCCTGGTAGCCGGTGGCCTTCGAGTAGCCGCCGCCGCAGGTGATGACGCGGAGTTCGGGGCGGGGTGCCGCGCCGTACACCTTGTCGTCGGGGAAGCCGCGGGCCGAGTACACCTCCACCGCGTCGACGGTGAACACGGCGACGGTGCCGTCCCGGCGGTCCACCTCGATGCGGGCGTCCCGCTTCAGCGCGCCCAGGTTGTAGAAGACGGCGGGGCCCTCGGTGTTGTCGACATGGCCGGCGACGATCGCGGTGCCCGTCTCCCCGGGGGTGGTGCCGGCCTCGTACCAGCCGGCCAGGTTCTTCTGCCCGGCGGGCGGCGCGTCCAGGCTGCCGGAGCGGGTCAGGGCCAGCCCCGTGAGGGGCGCGTTCACGCGGATGGCGGGGATGCGGATGCGCAGCGGCGGGGAGGGCGCGAGAGCGGGTGCCGAGCGCCGTTCACCGGCCGGGTCGGGGCGGCCCTCGGCCGCCGCCGGCTGCGGTGGCGTGCGGGTACCGGAGCCGCCGAGCAGCCACACGGCCGAGCCGAGGGCCAGGACGGTGACGGCGGCTATGGCGGTGTCCCCGAGCCGGGCACTGCGGCCGCGCCCGGCCCGCTTGGCGGCCTTGGCGCCTCGCACGCGCCGGGCGGTCCTGGCGCTCCTGCCCATACGAACCCCTCTCCGGAGGCGAGCCCCCTGAAGGCCCCCTCCCCCTCCGGGCCGCGAGGGGCATCGGACCCGGAGGGGGCGGGACGTGCGGTACCGGCGGACGGACAGCGGAGGGTGTCCGTCAGATCCCGTCGCCTCTCGCCCGGCGATGCAGGAGCCAGGTACCGCCCGCGGCGGCGACGGCCAGCGCCGCCACACCCGCCGCGGTCTGTACGGGGTCGGGGCCCAGTCCGCCGCCGACCCCCGTCTTCACGCTTCCCCGCGGCTGCACCTGTTCGTGTGCCGCGGTCAATGCCACCACCAGGTCGCCCGTCACCTGCCGGTCGCCCTCCGCGCACTTGGCGACGATCTCGTACGTCCCCGGCTGTGCGCTCGGCGGCACCCGGAACTGGCCGATCGCCTCTCCCTCGTGCGTGCTGGGCGCCAGCATGAAGACACCGGCGCCGACCGCGCCCGCGTCCCCGGTCGCCGCGCCCGGGTCCCCGCACGCGGCGGTGTTCACCGTGACCTGTGCGCCGGGCGTCACGGTGGAGGGGTACACGTCGAGACGGCCGGCGGGGGAGCCGATGGTTCCCGCGCCGCGGAGCTGAGCCGCCGGGTGCCCGGCGTCGACGGCGTGGGCGGGTGCCGCGGCGGCCACGGCGAACGCGGTACCGGCCAGCAGACGGGCAGTGCGTCGCATGGTGCTCCCCAGAGCTTGTCCGACTCGTCCAGGGGTGCGCCCCTGCCCTTCCGAGATAAGTGGCTCCGGAGCGGGTCCGCTTCCTGAGGAGGCGTCAGGAATGCGGTGAACGGGTGTCGGCCGCGCCACCCGCACGGGCTAGCCGGTGCGACGTCGTGGCAGGTCATGGGCGGGGCCGGGGTCAGCGGGAGGCTGCGGTATGAAAAGAACACGAATGGAGCGGTGGTGGCGGTGAACGGGTGACGGGACGTCAGCGCCGACGGCCGCCGCCGGGGCGTCGCGGGGCGGGGCAGGGCGGACCGGGGCCGGGGTGTCGCGGGGCGGGGCAGGGCGGACCGGGGCCGGGGTGTCGCGGGGCGGGGCAGGGCGGACCGGGGCCGGTGCGTCGCGGAGCGGGACGCGGCGCAGCGGCCGTCCCGGTGCGGTGGGCACGGGACGGCCGCTGTACGGCGGTGGCGGGTTCAGGTCACGTTGACCGCGCTCCACGCCGCGGCCACCGCGTTGTACTCGGTGCTGCCCGAACCGTAGAGGTCCTTGGCCGCGCTGAGGGTCGCGGTCCTGGCCCCCTTGTAGTTCGTCGAGGAGGTCATGTAGACCGTCAGCGCCCGGTACCAGATCTTGCCGACCTTGTCCCGGCCGATGCCGGTGACCGCGGAGCCGTTGTACGTCGGCGAGTCGTAGCTCACGCCGTTGACGGTCTTCGCGCCGCTGCCCTCCGCGAGGAGGTACGCGAAGTGGTTGGCGACGCCGGAGGAGTAGTGGACGTCCAGATTCCCGACCGAGCTGCTCCAGTAGTCCGCCGAGTTGCCGTCCTTGGACGGCTTGTCCATGAAGCGCAGGGCCGCCTTGCCGAAGCCGGGCTTCACGATCTTCTCGCCGATGAGGTAGTCACCGGTGTCGGAGGAGTTGTTCGCGTACCACTCGACCATCGTGCCGAGGATGTCGGAGGTGGCCTCGTTCAGCCCGCCGGACTCGCCCGAGTAGGTCAGCGCGGCCGTCTTGGACGTCACGCCGTGGGACATCTCGTGCCCGGCGACGTCCAGGGCGACCAGCGGCCCGAAGGTGGTCCCGTCACCGTCGCCGTACGTCATGCAGAAGCAACTGTCGTCCCAGAAGGCGTTGTTGTAGTTGTTGCCGTAGTGGACGCGGTTGTACGAGCCCTTGCCGTCGCCGGCGATGCCGGTGCGGCCGTGGACGTTCTTGTAGTAGTCCCAGGTCTCGTTCGTGCCGTACTGGGCGTCGACGGCGGCCGAGGCGCGGTCCGCGGTGGTACCCGAGCCCCAGTGGTTGTCGGCGTCCGTGAACAGGGTGGCGGGGGCCCGGCTGAAGCAGATGCCGAAGATGCACAGGTCGGTCTTGTTCTCCGCGTCACCGGTGTAGGTGTTGCCGCGGGTGGGGTCCTTGAGCTGGTACGAGGACCCGGACGGGGTGGTCTCCAGCGGCACGGTCCCGCTGTAGAGCGCCGAACCGTCGCCGGTGGCCGTCTCGATGCTGTCCCAGGCGTCGATCTGCGCGCCGGTGCGCGCGTCGGTCAGCACGGTCCGGGCCACGGGGTTGCCGAGCGAGTCATGGCCGACGGCGTTGGTGCGCCAGGCCAGCTTCGGGCTGCCGTGCAGGGCGTCGACCACCAGCTCCGGCTTGGCCTTGACCTGCCGCAGCGTGGCGCCGGGGTTGGCCGCGCGCAGCGCGCCCACCGCGAGGCCGGCGGCCTTGGGGCCGGAGACCGCCGGGGTGACGGAGGGCAGGGAGATCGTCTGCCGGGTGGCGCGGTCGGCGCCGCGGTAGCCGCCGTCCGGGGCCAGGTGGACGACGAAGTCGCCGCCCAGGACGGGGAGCCGGCGGTAGGTGCGGTCGTAGCGGACGTGCTGGGTGCCGTCCCGGTCCACGATCACGTCCCGGACGTCGGTGTCCTGGGGGGCGGTGAGGCCCAGGGTCGTGGCGTGGGCCAGAAGTGCCGATGCCGCGTTCGCGACCGCGGTGGCCCGGGTCGGTCCGCCGTCGGCGTGGGCGGCGGGGGAGAGGCCGACGGCCAGCAGGGTCGCGGTGGTGACGGCGACACCGGCGCTGGCTGTGCGGCGGGTTCCTCGGACGTGCTGCCGTATCCGGCTCATCTGTCTCCTCGGGAAGGCGCCGGGCTGGACGTGGGGGTGGCGCTGATGTCCCGAGATTTAAGAGGGCATGACATGTCATGTCCATAGCTTCTTCATGGAGATGTGTGGGGAGCCGGCGAGGGTACAGAATCGTTTCCGTGATCGCCGAGGACCCCCGCGGGGACGCCCGCCCCCTGCCCTTCTTCGTCTACGGCACGCTCCGCCCCGGCGAGGCCAACCACGCCCTGTTCCTGCGCGGCCGCACCCTCGCCGAGGAACCGGGACACCTCGCCGGCGCCGTCCTGTACGCCGGCCCCGGCTACCCCTACGCCGTCGAGGAACCCGGTGGAACCGTGCGCGGCGACGTGGTGACCGCCCGGCCGGAGGCGTACGAGGACCTGCTCGCCGCCCTGGACCGGCTGGAGGAGTACGTGCCCGGCGACCCCCGCAACCTCTACGAGCGCGCCGCCCGGGACGTCGTACGCACCGCCGGCGGCACCGTCCGGGCCTGGGTCTACCTGGCCGCTCCCGGCGTCGCCGCCCGGCTGCGCGACGGCGGCACGCGCATCGCGGGCGGCGACTGGCTCTCCCGCCGCTGACTCAGCCCAGCAGGGCCACCCCCTCGGGCACCTCGATGCCGAACTCCTGCGCCACCACGCGGCGCGCCTCGGCCTCGTCCGTCAGCGTGCGGTCGGTCACCGTCCCGTCGGCGAGGGTCTCGGTGAACCGGTCGCCGTCCAGGGCGAGATGGCGCCCGGCGGTGGTCCGCTGCAGATAGGGGCGCCGGGTGAACGGAGAACGCGGGTGGGTGCCGACGAACCAGTTGAACACCTCGAAGTCCTGCGCGGCGAACGGCTCCCGGGTGAACGCGTACTGGCCGGCCCAGTCCCCGCCCCGCTCGTCGTACGCCTGCAACTCCAGCAGCTCCAGCGGCCCGTGGTGCGGCAGCCGCACCAGCCGGTGCCGGCGCCCGGCGCCCTCGAACCCGGTGTCCGTCACCAGCGGCACCGGCAGCAGCAGCGCGCCGGCCGCGCCGAAGCCGACGTCCGCCAGATACGGCCGCGGGTCGCCCTCGGTCTCCACCTGGAGCATCGCGTGCGTACGCGGCCGGCTCCCCGGCGTCTGCGCGCCCACCGTCACCCGCGCGGCCAGCGGGGTCACCCGGAAGCCGAGCGCCTCCAGTGCCAGCCGGAGCAGGGTGTTGTGCTCGTAGCAGTAGCCGCCGCGCCGGCCGTGGATCATCTTGACCATCAGGTCGGCGGGCGCCAGGGAGGGGGCCGAACCCCGCAGCGGGTCCAGGTTCTCGAAGGGCAGCGACAGGGCGTGCGCCAGGTGCACACCCCGCAGGGTGTCCAGGTCGGCCCGCCGCTCGCCCTTCCAGCCGATGCGGTCCAGATAGGCGTCGAGGTCGTACTGCTCGGTGTCGGACATGCCGTCGAACCTACGCGAGCCCGGCCCGCCCGCGCCGCGTCCGGCGGACCGAACCGCGCTACGCCCCTGGCCCCAGGACCTGTCCGGCCGTCGCCGTCTGCCGCGCTTCGGGCGACGACGCGCGTCGCCGGGCAGGCCCCAGCACCTCCACCCGCACCGCGCACGCCTTGAACTCCGGCATCCGGGACGTCGGGTCCAGGGCCGGATTGGTGAGCGTGTTGGCCCGGCCCTCGCCGGGCCAGTGGAAGGGCATGAACACGGTGTCGGGGCGGATGGCATCGGTGATCCGCGCCGGCGCCACGGCCCGGCCGCGGCGGGAGACCACCGCCACCGGGTCGCCGTCGGCCGCGCCCAGCCGGGCCGCGAGCCGCGGATGCAGCTCCACGAACGGCCCCGGCGCCGCCGCGTTCAGCTCCGCCACCCGCCGCGTCTGCGCCCCCGACTGGTACTGCGCCACCACCCGGCCCGTGGTCAGCAGCAACGGGTACTCCGCATCCGGTTCCTCGGCGGCGGACCGGTGGGCGACGGGGACGAAGCGGGCACGGCCGTCCGGGGTGGCGAACCGGTCGAGGAAGAGCCGGGGCGTGCCGGGATGCGCGCGGCCGGCGGCGGGGGTGCTCTCCGGCTCGCCCGGTGCCTCGCCCGCCGCCGGTTCCTCCGGGCACGGCCAGAAGACGCCGTTCTCCTCGGCCAGGCGGCGGTACGTGATACCCGAGTAGTCGGCCGGGCCGCCCGCGCTGGCCCGGCGCAGCTCCTCGAAGACCTCCTCCGGGTCGGCCGGGAAGCCCTTCTCCACGCCGAGCCGGCCGGCCAGTCCGTGCAGGACGTCCAGGTCGCTGCGGACGCCCGACGGCGGGGCGACCGCCCGGCGGCGCAGCAGCACCCGCCCCTCCAGACTCGTCGTCGTCCCCGTCTCCTCCGCCCACTGGGTCACCGGCAGCACGACGTCCGCCAGCTGGGCCGTCTCCGACAGGACGACGTCGGCCACGGCCAGGAAGTCCAGCGACCGCAGCCGCTCCTCGACATGGGCCGCGCGGGGAGCGGACACCACCGGGTTGGAGCCCATCAGCAGCAGCACCCGGACCTCCGAGCCGAGGGCGTCGAGGAGCTCGTACGCGCTGCGACCGGGACCGGGGAGGCTGTCCGGGTCCACGCCCCACACCCCGGCCACGTGCCGCCGCGCCTGCGGGTCGTCCAGCTTGCGGTAGCCGGGCAGCTGGTCGGCCTTCTGCCCGTGCTCGCGGCCGCCCTGCCCGTTGCCCTGCCCGGTCAGACAGCCGTAGCCGGACAGGGGGCGGCCCGGACGGCCGGTCGCCAGGCACAGGTTGATCCACGCGCTCACCGTGTCGGTCCCCTTGGACTGCTGCTCCGGTCCGCGCGCGGTGAGCACCATCGCCGCCTCCGGCTCGCAGAACAGCCGCACCGCCTCGCGGAGCAGCGGCACCGGGACCCCGGTGATCCGCTCCACGTACTCCGGCCAGTGCGCCATCGCCGCGGCCCGCGCCTCCTCCCACCCCGTGGTCCGCTCCCGGATGTACTCCTCGTCCGTCCGCCCCTCGGCCACCACCAGGTGCAACAGGCCGAGGGCGAGGGCGAGATCGGTACCGGGCCGGGGTGCCAGATGCAGGTCGGCCTGTTCGGCGGTCCGGGTGCGGCGCGGGTCCACGACGATCAAGGTGCCGCCGTTCTCCCGCAGCTCCGTGAAGAAGCGCAGCGACGGCGGCATGGTCTCGGCCAGGTTGGACCCCACGAGGACCACGCACCCCGACTTCGGGATGTCCGCCAGCGGGAACGGCAGCCCCCGGTCGAGACCGAACGCCCGCGTACCCGCCGCCGCGGCCGACGACATGCAGAACCGGCCGTTGTAGTCGATCTGCGAGGTGCCCAGCACCACCCGCGCGAACTTGCCGAGGGCGTACGCCTTCTCGTTGGTCAGCCCGCCCCCGCCGAACACCCCGAGCGCGTCCGGGCCGTACCGCTCCCGCGTCGCCCCGAGCCGCTCGGCGATCCGGTCCAGCGCCCGGGGCCAGCTCGTCTCCACCAGCCGGCCGCCCTCCCGCACCAGCGGCGCGGTCAGCCGCACCGCCGGGGACAGCACCTGTGCCGCCGTACGGCCCTTGCCGCACAGCGCGCCCCGGTTCACGGGGAAGTCGGGCCGCTCGGTGACCTCGACGCCCCCCTGCGGCAGGGGCGTGATGTTCATCCCGCACTGCAAGGCGCAGTACGGGCAGTGGGTGGGCGTCGAGGTCGTCTCCATACGCCCAGCGTGCGTCCGGCGTGTTACGTCCCCGGGCCGCGCCCGGTTACACGCCCGGCACGGCGACCTCCCCGCCGGCCCGGGCGCGGCGTGAGGTCCCGCGCCTCCTACTGCCGGTTCAGGGACCGGGTGACGCCCGCCGCGATCGTGGTGGCCAGCACCCAGCCGGTGGCGATCAGCAGATACGACAGCCACTGGTACGGGCCGCGCGGCCCGAAGGCACTCGCCTGGCCGAAGTCGACGATCGGCAGCAGCAGGTCGAGGGAGTAGACGAGCGGGTTGAACGCCGGCGCCTCGGCGGGCTTGAGAGCGGGCGGATGATGCAGGGCGAAGGCGAGCGTGCCGGTGCACAGCAGCAACAGCAGCCAGCCCGCGGCCCGCATCGGGCGGAAGCCGTAGCCGACGGCCGCGTCCTGGAGCCGGCCCCACAGCCGGGCGTACGGCGGCAGGGTACGGCGGTGGCGGCGGAGCTTGGCCAGCTGCACGGTGCGCGCGGCGGCGTCGTCGCCGACCGTGCGGTACGCGGTGGTCAGCTGCTCGTACGGCTGGGGGAGGTAACCGTCCTGCTCGCGTTCCAGCAGCGGCAGGCGCTGCTCGGCCGGCAGGTGCGGGGTCAGCACCCGGTAGGCGAGCCCGTCGATCCGGACCTGGCGCGGCCACACCTCGGGCGGCACGTGGAGCAGGTCGAGCTGGGCGCGGCGCAGATTGACGGCACCCTCCACGGGCGCGGCCTCCCGCAGCCACAGCTCCCCGATCACACTGCTGCTGGCGCGCAGGGCCTGGCCGCCCGGGTTGGACAGGCGGGCATGGGCGAGGTTGAGCTGACGGGGGATCCGGGCACCGCCCAGGTTCACCCGGCCGCGGGTCCGCAGCCGCATGGCGTGCAGGTCGGTGCCGACCGTCAGGACCTCGGCCTGCAGCGCGGTCTCTCCCGGGGCGTTCAGCTCCGCGTCGTCGAGGTTCACCTGATTGCGGACGACCGCCCCGTTCAGGAGGACCTTTCCGTGCGCGACCAGGCCCGGGGCCCATACGTCCGTGCCGATCTCGGCGTGGTTGAGCTGGAGGACGGCCTCCTCGGGGACCTCGCCGGGCCTGCCGAGCCGCACACCGTTCGCGAACAACGCCCCGGACAGCTTCGCGCCCTGCATGCGCACCGGCCCCGTGATGCGGCAGCAGGTGATCCGCACGACCCCTTCGGCGCGCAGGTTCCCGGCCGTCAGCCCCGGCAGCACCGAGTCGCTCAGGACCAGGGCGCCGATCTGCGCGCCGTACAGATCGGGCGCCTCCTCGAAGTGGCAGAAGCGCAGCCGGACGGGGTGGCCGACCTTGCCGTACTTGAGGTCCAGCCGTCCGGTGATCCGCGCACCCGTCACCTTCAGGCCGGCTATCCGGCCCTCCCGCACCGGCCCGTCCAGCAGCAGCTCCCGCAGCACCTCCGCCCGCAGCGTGCGCTCCGGGCCCCACGAGGCGCCCTGCTCGGGATCGTCGCCGTCCTGCCGGAAGTCGACCCCCTCGCCGAGCGGAAACGCCTCCACGACGCGGCGCTCGGCGGGCGTCGGCTCCATGGTCGTCATGTTCAGTGCCGCGTTCCCGCCAGGGCCTCGGCGACCCCCGGCTCCTTCGGCCCGAGGAAGCGCGGATCGGGCCGGAGCAGCACGTCCAGCGCCGCCTTGCCCGCCGCGAACACCTCGCGCGTGCCGCCGTAGTACCAGGTCGCGTCGTGCTTGGCGTCGACCCCGACGCCGTAGGAGTCCACCCCCGCGGCCTCGCACAGCGCCACCGCCCGCCGGATGTGGAAGCCCTGGCTGATCAGCACCGCCCGGTCCACCCCGAAGATCTTCTTGGCCCGGACGCAGGAGTCCCAGGTGTCGAACCCCGCGTAGTCGCTGACGATCCGCGCGTCCGGCACCCCGTGCTTCGTGAGGTACGTGCGCATGGCGTCCGGCTCGTCGTAGTCCTTGCGGCTGTTGTCCCCGGTGACGAGGACGACCTCGATCCGCCCGTTCCGGTACAGCTCGGCCGCCGCGTCCAGCCGGTGCGCGAGGTACGGCGACGGCCGCCCGCCGTCCCACAGCCCGGCCCCGAACACCACCGCCACCTCGGCGCGCGGCGCGTCCGCGGTCGTCCGCAGCCGGTCCGCCGTGGAGACGTACAGCCACGTCGACGGCAGCAGCGCCAGCACGCACCCGGCCATCACGGCCTGCACCAGCCGCCGCCACCCCTTGCGCGTGCGCGGCAGCCGCGGTCGACGGATCCTCATACGGCCCCCCGGTGTTCGGTCCCGACCCATTCGGTTCCGACCAAGGAGGACGCGAGCGCCGGCGATCCGGTTCGCCTCACATCGCGCATCCGTGCGAGGTGAACGCGCGGAAAATACCCGTGACGGCCGTGCAACGGGCGCGCAACGTCTCCCGGCGAGGATCCTTCCATGACGGCGACCCCCTTCAGCACCGGCAGCCGGCAGGTCCTCCCGATGGGCCGCCGCCGCCCGGCCCCGCCCGCCCTGGTCCTGGTCGCCCACGGCAGCCGCGACCCCCGGGCGCTGACCACCGTTCGGGCCCTCATGGCACGGGTACGGAGGCTGCGCCCCGCCCTCCCCGTCCGCCTCGGCCACATCGAGCTGAACGACCCCCTGCTCCCCGACACCCTGGCCGCCCTCGGCGACACCCCGGCCGTCCTGGTCCCGCTCCTCCTCGGCCGCGGCTACCACGTCAAACAGGACATCCCCGAGATGGCCGCCGCCGCGTCCGCACCCACGCGCGTGGCCGCCCCGCTCGGCCCGCACCCGCTGCTCGCCGAGGCCCTGCACGCCCGCCTGCGGGAAGCCGGCTGGCCCTCCGCCCCGGACGACACCGCCCGCCGCTCGGCCGCGGTCGTGCTGGCCGCCGCCGGCTCCCGCGACCCCGACTCGGCCGCCGACACCGGCCGCACCGCCCGTCTGCTGGCCGACCGCCTGGGCGTCCCCGTGGTCCCCGCGTACGCCTCGGCGGCGGCCCCGGACGTCCCCACGGCCGTGCGCGCCCTGACCGCCCGCGGCAGGCACCGGGTGGCGATCGCGTCCTACTTCACGGCCCCGGGGCGGTTCGCGACGCAGTGCGCGCGGACGGCCCCCTGGATCGCCGCCGACCCCCTGGGAGCCCACGAGGCGATGGCCCGCCTGGTCCTGCACCGCTACGACCAGAGCCTGACGACGAGGTCGAGGGAAGCGGCCTGAGGGACGCGGGGCCGTGACGGACACGGCCGCCGCGCCGGGCGGGAGCGACCGGCCGCGACGGACCCGCACCCGCCGAACGGCAGGATCCGGCGGCCCCTCGGGGACGGACACCCCCCGAATGTCACAGCCGACCCGTACTGTCGAATCATGGAAGGCACCGCACGCGAGAACGACTACGACCCCACGTCCGTCGAACGCTGGGCCCCCGAGCCCGACAAACGCCCAGGCCGCACCGCCTTCCAACGCGACCGTGCCCGCATCCTCCACTCGGCCGCCCTGCGCCGCCTGGCCGGCAAGACCCAGGTGGTCACCCCGGGAACCCGCAGCCGTGCCTGGGACGCCAGCCCCCGCACCCGGCTCACCCACTCCCTGGAGTGCGCCCAGGTCGGCCGCGAGCTGGGCGCCGCCCTCGGCTGCGACCCCGACCTGGTGGAGGCGGCCTGTCTCTCCCACGACCTCGGCCACCCGCCCTTCGGCCACAACGGCGAGACCGCGCTGAACGAGTTCGCCGACGACTGCGGCGGCTTCGAGGGCAACGCCCAGTCCCTCAGGCTCCTCACCCGCATCGAGCCCAAGCGCTTCACCGAGGAGGGCTCCGTCGGCCTCAACCTCACCCGCGCCGCCCTCGACGCCGCCACCAAGTACCCCTGGCCGCGCGGCACCCACCCCGCCGACCCCACGTCCCCGAAGTTCGGTGTGTACGCCGACGACCGCCCGGTGTTCGACTGGGTCCGGGCCCACGCCCCCGGCACCCGCACCTGCTTCGAGGCCCAGGTCATGGACTGGGCGGACGACGTGGCGTATTCGGTGCACGACGTGGAGGACGGCCTGCACGCCGGCCACATCGACCCCAACTGCCTGCACGCCGAGCCCGAACGGCAGGCGGTGTTCGAGGTCGCCGTCGGCCGGTACGTCCGCGCGGACACCGACCCGGCCGAGCTGGCCGCGGCCCTGGACCGCCTCCAGGAGGAGGAGTGGTGGCCGCACGGATACGACGGGACCGCGGTCGCCCAGGCCCGACTGAAGGACGCCACCAGCCAGCTCATCGGCCGGTTCTGCCTGGCCGCCGAGGCCGCCACGCGCGCCGCCCACGGCACCGGCCGGCTCACCCGCTACGCCGCCGAACTGGTCGTACCCCGCGAGACCCGCATGGAGTGCGCGGTGCTCAAGGCGGTCGCCGACCGGTACGTCATGCAGCGCGCCGAGCAGGAGCGGCTGCGCGCCGACCAGCGGGTGATCGTCGCGGAACTGGCCGAGGCGCTCACCGCCCGCGCCCCCGACGGCCTGGACCCCCAGTTCCGGGCGCTGTTCGACGCGGCCGAGGACGACCGGGCGCGCAAGCGGGTGATCGTCGACCAGATCGCCTCCCTCACCGACGCCTCCGCCCGCTCCCTGCACGCGAGACTGACCGGACACCTGTAGACCGGGCACCTGTACACCGGCAACACGCGGACCGGACACCTGTGGACCGGGCACACGTGGACCGGGCATATGTAAAGGGAACATGACCCTCGTGGCCTGAACGGGTCACTCCCTCTTCCCGCAGGCCGCCGCGTGCGGGAGGCTCGCATGTGGCGGCACCCTTACGAGGAGGCATCAAGTGGTCGACGCGGATCAGACATTCGTCATCGTCGGAGGCGGCCTCGCCGGCGCGAAGGCGGCCGAGACGCTCCGGGCGGAGGGTTTCAGCGGCCGGGTGATACTGATCTGCGACGAACGCGACCACCCGTACGAGCGCCCCCCGCTGTCCAAGGGCTACCTGCTCGGCAAGGAGGAGCGGGACAGCGTCTTCGTGCACGAGCCCGCCTGGTACGCGCGGAACGACATCGAGCTGCACCTCGGCCAGACCGTGGACCGCGTCGACCGTACGGCGAAGACCGTCCGCTTCGGCGACGACGGCACCCTCGTGCGGTACGACAAGCTGCTCCTGGTCACCGGCGCCGAACCGCGCCGCCTCGACATCCCCGGCACCGACCTCGCGGGCGTCCACCATCTGCGCCGTCTCGCGCACGCCGAACGCCTCAAGGGCGTCCTCCAGCACCTCGGCCGGGACAACGGGCACCTGGTGATCGCCGGTGCCGGCTGGATCGGCCTGGAGGTCGCGGCGGCGGCCCGCGAGTACGGCGCGGAGGTCACGGTGATCGAACCGGAGCCGACCCCGCTGCACGGCGTCCTCGGCCCCGAGCTGGGCAACGTCTTCGCCGAGCTGCACCGCGAGCACGGCGTCCGCTTCCGCTTCGGCGTGCGGCTCACCGAGATCGTCGGCCAGGACGGCATGGTCCTCGCGGCCCGCACGGACGACGGCGAGGAGCATCCGGCGCACGACGTCCTCGCGGCGATCGGCGCGGCGCCGCGGACCGCACTCGCGGAGGCGGCGGGCCTGGAGATCGCCGACCGGGCGCACGGCGGCGGCATCCTCGTGGACGCACGGCTGCGCACCTCCGACCCGGACGTCTACGCGGCCGGTGACGTGGCGTCCTTCCCGCTCGGCCCGTTCGACACCCGGGTCCGCGTGGAGCACTGGGCGAACGCCCTGAACGGCGGCCCGGCCGCGGCCCGCGCGATGCTCGGCCGGGAGCTGACCTACGACCGTGTGCCGTACTTCTTCACCGACCAGTACGACCTGGGCATGGAGTACAGCGGATGGGCGCCGCCCGGTTCGTACGACGAGGTGGTGATCCGGGGCGACGCCGGGAAGCGGGAGTTCATCGCGTTCTGGCTGAAGGAGGGGCGCGTGCTCGCCGGCATGAACGTGAACGTGTGGGATGTCACAGAGCAGATCCAGAACCTCATCCGTACCCGGTCCCAGGTGAACACGGAGGCCCTCGCCGACCCCCACGTACCGCTCGACGGGCTGGTTCCCTGACGTCCGTGGCCGCCGGCACTGTCACCGCGGCCCCGTAGAATTCACGCGTGGCAGGACGGATCAACGACGAGGACGTGAAGGCGGTACGGGACGCGGTCCCGATCGACGCCGTGGTCTCCGAGTACCTCCAGCTGCGCAACGCGGGCGGCGGCAACCTCAAGGGGCTGTGCCCGTTCCACGACGAGAAGTCGCCGTCCTTCCAGGTCAGCCCCAGCAAGGGACTCTTCCACTGCTTCGGCTGCCAGGAGGGCGGCGACACCATCACCTTCGTGATGAAGGTGGACCACCTCTCCTTCTCGGAGGCGGTCGAGCGGCTGGCCGCCCAGGCCGGCATCACGCTGCGGTACGAGGAGGGCGGGTACAACCCCTCCCACCAGCGCGGCGAACGGATCCGCCTGGTCGAGGCGCACAAGATCGCCGCGCAGTGGTACGCGGAGCAGCTCGCCACCAGCCCCGAGGCCGAGACCGGCCGGATCTTCCTCGCCGAGCGCGGCTTCGACCAGGCCGCCGCCGTCCACTTCGGTGTCGGCTACAGCCCCCAGGGCTGGGACCACCTCACCCGCTATCTGCGCGGCAAGGGCTTCACCGACAAGGAGCTGACCCTCTCCGGACTGTCGCAGGAGGGCCGCCGCGGCCCGATCGACCGGTTCCGGGGCCGGCTGATGTGGCCCATCCGGGACATCGGCGGCGAGGTCGTCGGCTTCGGCGCCCGCAAGCTGTACGAGGCGGACAACGGCCCGAAGTACCTGAACACGCCCGAGACGGCGATCTACAAGAAGTCCCAGGTCCTCTACGGCATCGACCTGGCGAAACAGAACATCGCCAAGACCAGCCGGGCCGTCGTGGTCGAGGGCTACACCGACGTCATGGCCTGCCACCTGGCCGGTGTGACGACGGCCATCGCGACCTGCGGTACGGCCTTCGGCGGCGACCACATCAAGATCCTGCGCCGGCTGCTGATGGACAACGGCTCGGCCCGGGTGATCTTCACCTTCGACGGTGACGCGGCCGGGCAGAAGGCCGCGCTGCGCGCCTTCGAGGACGACCAGAAGTTCGCCGCCGAGACGTACATCGCGATCGCGCCCGACGGCATGGACCCGTGCGAGCTGCGGCTGGCCAAGGGCGACGAGGCGGTCGCCGACCTGACCGAACCCCGCACCCCGCTCTTCGAGTTCGCGCTCCGCCAGATCGTGGGCCGGTACGACCTGGACACTCCGGCGGGCCGTGCGGCGGCGCTGGACGAGGCCGCCCCGATCGTCGCCCGGATCAAGAACAGCGGCGCGCAGCACGAGGTCGCCGTCGAACTGGCCGGCATGCTCGGCATCCTCGACACCCAGTTCGTGGTCCGCCGGGTCGCCCAGCTGGCCCGCTGGGCCCGCGAGGGCAAGGGCCCGCAGCAGCAGGGCCGGTCCCGTCCGGCCGGGCCCCAGTGGACCGAGGCGCCCCGCCCCGCCAACTCCGGCCCGGCGCTGACCCTGCGCAACCCGGTCCACGCCGCCGAGCGCGAGCTGCTCAAACTCGCCCTCCAGCGCCCCGAGCTGGTCTCTCCCGCCTTCGACGCCTACGGGACGGACGAGTTCACCGCGCCGCCCTACGCGGCCGTGCGCCAGGCCGTCGCGGAGGCGGGCGGCGCCGAGTACGGCGTGCCCGATTCGCAGGAGTATCTGGTCCGGGTCCGCGAGGCCGCGCCCGACGACACGGTCCGCGCGATGGTCACCGAGCTGGCCGTGGAGCCGATCCTGCGCCGCACGGTGGACGAGACGTACGCCGGGACGGTCCTGGTGCAGATCCGCCGCCGGGCCGTGGAGCGCCGCATCCGCGACATCCAGTCCCAGCTGACCCGCCTGGCCGCCGGCGGCGACCCCGCCCAGCTGGCCGCCGTGCAGAACGAGCTGTGGGTCCTCCAGCAGTACGACCAGGCTCTGCGGGTGCGGGGCGCGGAGGCGCTCTGAACCGGGCCGGCCCTCCGCCCGGGGAGGCTCGGCAGGCGGGCCGCTCCGGCGGGCGGTGATCCCGGCCCGGACCCCCACGGCCCGGATCCCCCCGGGGGCCGGACCGCCGCGGCCCGCAGGTGCCGTTCGCATAGTCCGGCCGAGCGGATGACCGCCCCGTCACGGACCGGACGCAAAAAGTCACCGCACGCCCCTCGTGGCGGCCTTGTGTCGTACCCCACACTGGGGGCGGTGCCCGAGTCCTCGGAGCGCAGGCCGTCGACTCTCCGCTCCCGAAGTACCGCTGCCGCACACCTTCAGCAGCGATCATCCTGGAGGTCGCCCCCCGTGCAGACCCAGACCCTCACCCAGACCGACGGCAGTACGAGTGCCACCAGCACCACCGTGGACGAGCCGGACGCGGAGACGGACGTCCTGACGGCCGTGCCTCCGCAGAGCCGTTCCGCCGCACACCCGGAGGCGGGGGCCGGCGATCCGGCGGAACCGCCCGCCGAGGTCCTCGCGGAGGAGCCCGAGGAGGTCGAGGAGAGCGCCGAGCCCGTCGAGGTGCCCGCCGCCCGGGCCGAGACGAGCGGCCCCTCGGCCGATCTGTTCCGCCAGTACCTGCGCGAGATCGGCCGCATCCCGCTGCTCACCGCCGCGGAGGAGGTGGAGCTGGCCCGCCGGGTGGAGGCCGGGCTGTTCGCGGAGGAGAAGCTGGGCAGCACCCCCGACCTGGACAGCGAGCTGGCCCTCGACCTGGACCGGCTCGTCGTGATGGGGCGGGTGGCCAAGCGCCGGCTCATCGAGGCGAACCTGCGGCTCGTCGTCTCCGTGGCCAAGAGGTACGTCGGCCGCGGGCTGACCATGCTCGACCTGGTCCAGGAGGGCAACCTCGGGCTGATCCGGGCCGTGGAGAAGTTCGACTACGCCCGCGGCTACAAGTTCTCCACGTACGCCACCTGGTGGATCCGCCAGGCCATGTCCCGGGCCCTGGCCGACCAGGCCCGGACCATCCGCGTCCCGGTCCATGTGGTGGAGCTGATCAACCGGGTCGTCCGCGTCCAGCGGCGGATGCTCCAGGAGCGGGGCAGCGAGCCGACCGCGGAGGAGGTCGCCGCCCATCTGGACCTGCTGCCCGAGCGGGTCGGCGAGGTGCTGCGCCTCGCCCAGGAGCCGGTGTCGCTGCACGCCCCGGTCGGCGAGGAGGACGACGTCGCCCTCGGCGACCTCATCGAGGACGGCGACGCGGCGAGCCCGGTCGAATCGGCCGCGTTCCTGCTGCTGCGCGAGCACCTGGAGGCGGTGCTGTCCACGCTGGGGGAGCGGGAGCGGAAGGTCGTCCAGCTCCGGTACGGGCTGGTCGACGGCCGCCCGCGCACCCTGGAGGAGATAGGCCGCATCTTCGGCGTGACCCGCGAACGGATACGGCAGATCGAGTCCAAGACCCTCAACAAGCTCCGCGACCATGCCTTCGCGGACCAGCTGAGGGGCTATCTGGACTGACGCCGGGCGCGGACCGGCGGGACCGGTCGCGCGGTTCCCCGGGCCCCTGCGGGGGGCGCTGCGGGCGCCACCGGTGCCTCGGCCGGCGCGGGCGGAACCCGTCCGCGCCGGCCGAGGACACCGCTCAGTCGACCTCGGCGACCGCCTGCGCGAACTGCGCCTTGTACAGCCGGGCGTACGCCCCGTCGGCCGCCAGCAGCTCGGTGTGCGCGCCCTGTTCGACGATGGAGCCGTTCTCCATGACGAGGATCGTGTCCGCGTCCCGGATCGTCGACAGCCGGTGCGCGATCACGAACGACGTACGGCCGGCGGCCAGTTTGGCCATCGCCTTCTGGATCAGCACCTCCGTCCGCGTGTCCACGGAACTCGTCGCCTCGTCCAGCACCAGGATCACCGGGTCGGACAGGAACGCCCGCGCGATGGTGATCAGCTGCTTCTCGCCGGCGCTGACGCCCGTGCCCTCGTCGTCGATGACGGTGTCGTACCCGTCGGGGAGCGTACGGATGAAGCGGTCCGCGTGGGCCGCCCGTGCCGCCTCCTCGATCTCGCCGCGCGTGACCTCGCGCGAGGCGCCGTAGGCGATGTTCTCCGCGATGGTGCCGCCGAACAGCCAGGTGTCCTGCAGCACCATGCCGATGCCGGCCCGGAGTTCGTCCCGGGTCATCCTGCGGATGTCGACCCCGTCCAGGGCGATCCGGCCGCCGGACACGTCGTAGAACCGCATCAGCAGGTTGACCAGCGTGGTCTTGCCGGCGCCGGTCGGGCCGACGATCGCCACCGTGTGCCCCGGCTCGACCGTGAGCGACAGGTCCTCGATCAGCGGCTTCTCGGGGTCGTACCGGAACGACACATGCTCCAGCCGCACCCGTCCGCGCAGTTCGGCCGGCCGCTCGCCCGGCACCGGATCCGCCTCCTGCTCCTCCGCGTCCAGGAGTTCGAAGATCCGCTCGGCGGACGCCACACCCGACTGCACCAGGTTCGCCATCGACGCGACCTGCGTCAGCGGCATGGAGAACTGCCGCGAGTACTGGATGAAGGCCTGGACGTCACCGATGGAGAGGGCGCCCGAGGCGACGCGCAGACCGCCGACGACCGCCACGAGCACGTAGTTCAGGTTCGACACGAACATCATCAGCGGCTGCATGACACCGCTGTGGAACTGCGCCTTGAACCCGGCCTCGTACAGCGCCTCGTTCTGCTCGGCGAACTGCTTCGCCGACTCCTCCTGCCGGCCGAACACCTTCACCAGGGTGTGCCCGGTGTACATCTCCTCGACGTGGGCGTTCAGCTTGCCGGTGGTCCGCCACTGCTGCACGAAGTGCGGCTGGGACCGCTTGCCGACCCGGGTGGCGACCACGAACGACAGCGGCACGGTGACCAGCGCGACCAGCGCCAGCAGCCAGGAGACCCAGAACATCATCGCGAGCACGCCGATGATCGTCAGCACCGAGTTGATCAGCTGGCCCATCGACTGCTGGAGCGTCTGCCCGATGTTGTCGATGTCGTTGGTCGCCCGGGACAGCACCTCGCCGCGCTGACGCTTGTCGAAGTAGGACAGCGGCAGCCGCGACAGCTTCGTCTGCACGTCCTCCCGCAGCCGGTACATCGTGCGATTCACGGCCCGGTTGACCAGCCGGGTCGCGATCGCCATCAGCAGGCCCGCGACGAGGAACGTGCCGAGCGCGAGCAGCAGGACGTGCCCGACGGCGTCGAAGTCGATGCCCTTGCCGGGGGTGAAGTCGGTGCCCTTCAGCATGTCCGCCAGCCGGCCCTGGCCGCGCTCGCGCATGGAGTCGAGGACCTGGTCCTTGGTGGCGCCGGCGGGCATCCGCCGGCCGATGATGCCGGAGAACACCAGGTCGGTGGCCTTGCCGAGGATCTTCGGGCCGATCACGTTGAGGCCCACGCTGACGACCACGCACACCAGCAGGCCGTAGATCGTGATCCGTTCCGGTCTGAACTGGGCGACGAGCCGTTTGCCCGACCCCTTGAAGTCCATCGAGCGCTGGTCGGGGCCGCCCCCGGCCATCATGCGTCCCATGGGCCCGGCCATCAGGCGGCCTCCGCTTCCGTCAGCTGGGAGAGCACGATCTCCCGGTACGTCTCGTTCGATGCCATCAGCTCGGCGTGCCGGCCGGAGCCGACGACCCGGCCCTCGTCCAGCACGATGATCCGGTCCGCGTCCCGGATGGTCGCCACCCGCTGGGCGACGATGACGACGGTGGCCTCGGCGGTCTCCTGGGCCAGCGCGGCGCGCAGGGCCGCGTCGGTGGCGTAGTCGAGGGCGGAGAAGGAGTCGTCGAAGAGGTAGATCTCCGGGCGCTGCACCAGCGTGCGGGCGATGGCCAGCCGCTGCCGCTGGCCGCCGGAGACGTTCGTGCCGCCCTGCGCGATCGGGGCGTCCAGGCCGCCCTCCAGCTTCTGCACGAAGTCCTTGGCCTGCGCCACCGCCAGCGCGTGCCACAGCTCCTCGTCGGTGGCGTCCGGGTTGCCGTAGCGCAGGTTGGTGGCGACGGTGCCGGCGAACAGGTACGGCTTCTGGGGCACGAGTCCGACCGTGCGGGCGAGCAGGTGCGGCTCGACCCGCTGGACGTCCACGCCGTTCACCAGGACCTCGCCCTCGGTGGCGTCGAAGAGCCGGGGAACGAGTCCGAGCAGGGTCGACTTGCCGCTGCCGGTGGAGCCGATCACGGCGGTCGTCTCGCCGGGCCGGGCCGTCAGGTCGATGGACTTCAGCACCGGCTCCTCGGCACCCGGATAGCGGAAGCCCGCGCCCCGGATCTCCAGGTGCCCGTGCGCGCGCAGCTCGCTGACGGGGGCCGCCGGCGGCACGACGCTCGAATCGGTGCGGAGGACCTCCTGGACGCGCTCGGCGCAGACCTCCGCGCGCGGCACCATCATGAACATGAAGGTGGCCATCATCACGGACATGACGATCTGCATCAGATAGGCGAGGAACGCGGTGAGGTCGCCGATGGCCATCTGGCCGCTGTCGATCCGGTGGGCACCGAACCACACCACCGCGATGGACGACAGGTTCACCACCGTCATGACGATCGGGAACATCAGGGCGAGCATCCGGCCGGTGGCCAGCTGCATGTCGGTCAGTTCGCCGTTGGCCTTCCCGAACCGGCCCTGCTCGTACGCGTCGCGGACGAAGGCGCGGATCACCCGGTTGCCGGTGATCTGCTCGCGCAGCACCCGGTTCACCGTGTCCAGCCGGACCTGCATCGACCGGAACAGCGGGCGCAGCCGGCGCACGATCAGCGTCACGGAGATGCCGAGCACCGGTACGACCGCGACCAGAACACCGGACAGCGGTACGTCCAGACCGAGTGCCAGCACGATCCCGCCCACGCACATGATGGGCGCCGACACCATCAGGGTGAACGTCATCAGGACCAGCATCTGGACCTGCTGGACGTCGTTCGTCGTACGGGTGATGAGCGAGGGCGCCCCGAAGTGACCGACTTCACGCGCGGAGAAGGACTGCACCCGGTCGAAGACGGCCCCCCGCACGTCCCGGCCGAGCGCGGAGGCGGTCCGGGCGCCGTAGTACACGGCACCGATGTTGCACACGACCTGCGCGAGCGAGATGCCGATCATCAGGGCGCCGAAGGACAGGATGTAGTCCGTGTCCCCCTTCACGACACCGTTGTCGATGATGTCCGCGTTCAGAGTGGGCAGGTAGAGGGTGGCGCAGGTCTGCAGGAACTGCAGCAGCACCAGGATCGCTATGGGTTTCTTGTAGGGCCTGAGATAGGTCCGCAGAAGTCGTATGAGCACGCTACGTCTCTCGGAGTCGGCGACAGGGGCTGGTCGGTTGCCCTTGGCCCCTATCGTCGAACACTCCACCCGCGTTACCTCAACCGATTAACCCGACGGTGCGCGCTCCTACGGCCCTGAGGTTGCGCGGCGTTGCGCCGCATTCCGACTCCTACGGGTGAAACGCCCCCGGGTGGGTCTGCTCCCGCACCGCGGTGAACTGCTGCCGTACCGCCTGCCCCACGGCCAGTTCCTCGCCCGGCTCCAGCACCTGCGCCGCCGCGCCCTGCCAGGCCGGCGGGGTGCGCGGATCGAGGGTGCCCTGCGACGCGCCGAGCGCCCAGGCCGCCTGCCGGGCCGCGCCGATCGCCGCGTAGTCCGCGGGCTGCGGTACCACCACCTGTGCGCCGAACAGCGACGGCGCCGAGGCCTGCACGGCGGGCAGCTCGGCGGCCGGGCCGAGCAGGAAGACCCGCCGTACCTCCACGCCCCGCCCGCGCAGCACGTCCAGCGCGTCCGCGAGCCCGCACAGCATGCCCTCGAACGCGGCCCGCGCCAGGTGCTCGGGCTTCATCGACTCGCGCCGCAGCCCCGCGAGCGTCCCCGCGGTGTGCGGAAGGTTCGGCGTCCGCTCGCCCTCCAGGTACGGCAGCAGCACCAGCCCGTGCGCCCCCGGCGTGGACTTCGTCGCCAGCTCGGACAGGCTCTCCAGATCCGGCAGGCCGAGGAGTTCGGCGGTGCCGCGCAGGGTGCGGACGGCGTTCAGGGTGGTGACGACCGGCAGGTGCATGCCGGTGGCGTCGGCCAGGGAGGTGATCATCCCGGACTGGTCGGCGAGCGCCTCGGGGTGCACCGCCATCACGGAGCCGGAGGCGCCGAGCGAGACGACCGCGTCCCCCAGCCCGATCCCGAGGCCGAACGCGGCGGCCATGGTCTCCCCGGTGCCGGCGGAGATCAGCAGCCCCTCGGGGGTCGTCCCGGCCGCGTCCGCGGGGCCGATCACCTCCGGGAGCATCGCCTGGTGGCCGAGCGCCAGCTCGACCAGGTCGGGCCGGTAGGCGCCGGTGGCCGCCGACCAGTAGCCGGTGCCGGAGGCCCCGCCGCGGTCGGTGGTCCGGCGGACGGGGCGGCCGAGCAGCTGCCACACCAGCCAGTCGTGGGCCTGGAGGAGCACGGCGGTGCGCAGCGCGTTCTCCGGCTCGTTCTTCGCGAGCCAGCGCAGCTTGGTGACCGGCTGGGCCGCCTGCGGAACGCTTCCGACGCCCTGCGCCCAGGCTTCCCGGCCGCCGAGCGCGTCCACCAGGTCGGCCGCCGCGACCTGGGCGCGCTTGTCGCCGCCGACCATGGCCGGGCGGACGGTGTTGCCCTGGGCGTCGAGCGGGATCAGCGCGTTCTGCTGCGCGGACACGCCGATGGCCTGCACGCCCTCCAGCAGACCGCCCCCCGCGGCCTCGCCCAGGGACAGCAGCCAGGCCTGCGGGTCGACGTCGCTCGGGCGCACGCCGTCCGGCGCGTCGACCGGGTGCGGTGCGTATCCCTGCCGGAGCACCGCGCCGGTGTCCGTGTCACAGACCACGATGCGCGTGAAATCGGGCGAGCTGTCCAAGCCGGCGACTATCCCCATGCGGAGAATTTTGCAGCATCCCTGCGCATGCGTCGGCCGAGGGCGCCCGAGGGGGGTGGGGCGCGCGGTTCGCGGGCGCGGGTCCGGGGCGGCCCGGCACGCTGTTCTCCCTTCCCCCGGAGGGGACGGTCACCCGCGCCGCGCGGACCCCCTAGGTGTTGCTCGTGCCCCAGTCGTCCTCCGGCGTTCCGTTGACGCCGCGCTCCCGCAGGGACCGCACCCGCTGGGCCACGGACTCCGGGACCCGGTCACCGACCTTGTCGCTGACCGTGTGGAAGGCCTTGCCGGCGTAGACGCGGCCCTGCTGGGCTGCCGTCTCGGCGGTGTTGCGGACCGCGGGGTTCTGCGCGATCTGCCGGGCCGACTTCTTCAGCTGCTCGTAGCGTTCGCGTCCGGCCCTCGTGCCGAGTACGTAACCGAGGGCCAGACCGGTGAGGAACGTGAGCCGGTAACGCATGGCTGCCACCCTTCCCGTGCGTAGGTCTGTGGTGCGGCGCTGGTGTCGGGGAGTACCGATTGGCGGAGCACCCCCCTGCTTGCGCTAATGTATGTGTCGCAGCGAGCGACCGCCCCCTGGCGAATACCCGGGTAGGTGCGTTCGATGCAACGAGGCGATCCTCCGTAGCTCAATTGGCAGAGCAGCCGGCTGTTAACCGGCAGGTTACTGGTTCGAGTCCAGTCGGGGGAGCTTCGGTCCTCCGTAGCTCAATTGGCAGAGCAGCCGGCTGTTAACCGGCAGGTTACTGGTTCGAGTCCAGTCGGGGGAGCGCTGAACGAGGACCCCTCCGGGGTCCTTTTTCATGTCCGCGGGAACCGCCGCGCCTGCGGGGATGTCCTCAAGGTCATGAGCAGCGCAGAAGCCGACCATCCGAAGCAGGAGATCGTATGAGCGGCTATGCTGCGGCAGACGGCGCGCACACTTGTACGCGACACGCCGCTATGGGGCGGTAGCTCAGCCGGTTAGAGCAGCGGACTCATAATCCGTCGGCCGTGGGTTCGAGTCCCACCCGCCCCACCCAGGCGCCTCGGCGCAGGAACGTTTTCACCTGTGCCACAGCGTTAACCCCCTCCCATGGGAGGGGGTTACGGCGTTTTCGGAGATCGTTGGCGGGCGGACCGTGCCGCCGGGCCCCGGGGGCCGCGTGATGTCGATCACTCGGCCCGGCGCACGCCTCTCACGCGGCCGGTTCCGGGAACCAGGACACCATCTCGTGGTACGCCGCCGGCGGCTCGTCGGTGTCGGAGAGCCAGTCGGTCTCGCCCCGGCGCCACTCGTAGGCGTGGTGGCGGGCGCCGAGTTCCTCGACGAGTTCCGCGGCCAGCCGGGAGGCCTCGTAGAGGTCCTGGTCGGTGCTCTGGGAGCTGGCGGCGACGATCAGGCCGCGCACCTGTGCCGAGTGCCCGTAGCGGAAGGCGCCGGTGCCGAGCAGGTGCGGGTCGGTGTGCACGGACGTGCCGTTGTCGGTGCCGAGGCGCCGGTGTGCGACGGCCTTGGCCGCGGCCTTCGGCAGGAAGCGGCGCGCGTCGTCCCCGACGGTGACGGCGCCCAGTACCGCGTCGGCGGGGCCGGTGCCCGCCTCGGCCGTCGGGTCGAGGACGACGAAGCCCATCGCGGGGCGCGGGTAGGGGCCGCGCGGGGCCTTGCCCTCGGGGGCGGAGTGGTTGCGCAGGATGCTCTCCGCCCGGCGGCGGCCCAGGTCCGCCAGCAGGTCGGTCAGTTCCCCGTCGGTGAGCATGTACGTGTAGGGGTTGCGGCGTATGGCCGCCTCGACGCGGAGTGTGCCGGCCGTGCTCGTCACGCCTGTCTCCTCCTTGCTGCGCTGCCCGGACCCGGGGCCCGGAAGGGGCGCCGCACCCGGTGGCGCGGCCCGGAGAACCGTAGCCTCCGGATCGTCCGCGCGCTATAGGTCTGGACCACTTCGGCGATCTTCTGACGCCCTGACAGCCCTCTCAACTGGGCAGACACCGAAGGGTGTTCCTGTGAATCGACTGCGCGGCGGCATTCCCTGTTGACCTTGAGGTGAAGGGGCACGTAGATTCCCGTCCCGTCATGATCAATGGTCCAGACCAGCCTTTCGGGGCCTCTCTGGGCTTTCCATTCGACGATCCCCCTTCTCGGGGTGCGCGCTGTGCTCTCAGGCTGCTGGGAGAAGGGGCGAAGGGGATGTTTGTCTTGACGACGCAGGTGCTTTCGGACCTTGCGCAGAAGTTCACGGCCGACGGATTCGCCGCCGTCGGAGAACTGGTATCACCCGGTGAACTCGCGGTTTACCGGGACATCTACGACCGTTTCCTGAGCGGTGACATCGAAGCGGGCGACAAGCGATCCGATCTCGGTTCCCACGTCCCGCGAAAGGACGGCGTACGGGAGAACATCACCCAGATCATGTGGCCGTCCGCCCTCCATCCGCCGCTGCGGGAACTCCCCCTGCACCGGAAGGCGCTCTCCGTCGCCCGCGAACTCATCGGTGACGACGCGGAACTCGACTTCGACATGATGATCCACAAGGATCCGCACACCGCCGTCCCCACGCCCTGGCACCAGGACGCGGCCTACTGGGTCGACATGCCCGACCACCGGGCCGTCTCGATCTGGGTGGCACTGGACGACGCGGACGTCGACAACGGCTGCATGTGGTACGTGCGCGGCTCGCACGAGCAGCCGCTGCGCCCGCACCGGCCCACCAGCGACGGCAGGAACATCGAGTGCGACTGCTCCGAGGACGAGCCGGGCGCCACCGCGGTGCCGCTGCGGGCGGGGGAGGCAGCGGCCCACTCCGGCTTCACGCTGCACTACTCCCGCGGCAACACCACGGACGGCACGCGCCGCGCGTACATCCTCAACTACCGCCCCGCCGCCATGATCCGGCACGAGCGGGCGCAGGGCGCGGACCACGGACTCAACGAGAACGTACGGCAGGTCCGCAACACGGGCTTCGTCGAGGACTGACCCCCCAGGTCGCCGACACCTCCACCGCCGGGCCGGCCCCCCGCCGGCCCGGCCCCCCAACAGCCAGACGGGAACGTTGTGAACGCTGTCATTCTGACGGGTGCCGTGATGACCCACCCGCGACGCCGCGCGGCGGCCGAGGCCATCGCGGCGAAGGACCCGCGGGGGCGTATCCGCGTCGTCGCCGACCCGGACCCCTCCGGGCCGCCCACCGCCCTGCGCACCGCCGATCCGTCGTGGAGCTGCGCCGGGGCGGACGCCACCCACCACGTGGTCTTCCAGGACGACGTCCTGATCGCCGAGAACTTCTTCCCCTACCTGGAAAAGGTCGCCGCCGCCGTCCCCGGTGAAGCGGTCGCCTTTTACGAGGGCTGGGAAGGCAGAAACAGCGGTGTCGTACGCCTCGGAGCGCTCACGGGCGCGCATTGGGCCTATGCCATCGACGAACACGTCCCGTCGCTCGCGCTGATGCTGCCCGCCGAAGCCGCCCGCGGATACGAACGATTCGCGGCGGAACACGGCAACGGCTGGCCCTACGACGTGGTGATCCAGCGGTATCTCAAGGCACTCGACATTCGCGTGCGCATCGCCGTCCCCAGTACGGTCGACCACGACGACGTGCCGAGCATCGCCGGAAACAGCACCCACGGATGGCGCAGGGCCACATTCTTCACCGACCGCGCGGACTTTTTCCCCGAACAGACGGACAACGGCGCGTGTCCGGAATTCTCCGTGGTCCCCTTCTATCAGTACGGCGAGTCCAAGTGCGCGGTACGGCACCCCGACGGCTGGGAGTATCCGGACACCGACCGCCATCTGCGGCGCATCGGGCTGCTCGACCGCTGCGACGCCGCGTTCGCGGCGGCCGATCTCCCCGCCCTGCCCGGCACGGTGTGCCGGCAGGTGTGGCTCACCGCCTTCGCGACGGGTGTCGTGGTGGCCGGTCTGACGGAGCGGGACCCCGAGCCCGCCGTGGCGGCGGCGGTGATGGACTCCCTCGGCCCCGGTGGCCTGTGCGAGGAGTACACCGGCGCCGAACTCGTGCCGATGATCCCGCTCGTCCGCGAACTCGCCCTGACCGCCTTCGCCGCCGGCCGGGCCGCCCACCGCGCCACCGCCGGCACCCCCCGCCCCACCCCCGCGCCCGGCGTCGTCGTCACCGGCGGCGACCCGTCCTTCGCCGCACAGCTGGCGCGGCTGCTGACCGACGCGGGCTGCGCGGCCGTGCACGCCGAGCGGCTCGACCCGGCCGCGCCGCACATGCCGCGGACCCCGGACGCCGTCGTCCACCTCGGCGCCCCGCACGGCACCGGCTACCCCCTGCCCGACCTGCTCGCCGACGCCGAGAAGCTCGGCGCGCGACGGCTGATCCACGTGGGCTCCGCCGCCGTCTACCGCGGGGGCGCCGCCGAGGACCGCACCGAGGACTCCGTCCGCGAACGGCCCGAGGACGCCGAGGCCCGGCAGTGGTGGGACGCGGAGGAGCGGTGCCGCAGCTGGGGCCGGCAGACCCGTACGCCCGTGCAGATCGTGCGCCGCGCCGAACCGGTGGGACCGCACGCCCCGCTCGGCGGAGTCCTCGCCGACTGGATGCTGCGGGCCTGGACCCGGCGCCCCATGACCCTGGTCGAGGGCCGCCGGCACCAGGTCGTGGACCACCGCGACCTGGCCGGCGCACTCGCCGCGCTCCTCGCCCGCCCGGCCGGCGCCGAGATCTACAACGTCGCGTCCGCCGGCTACGACGAGACCGCGTTCGCCGAACTGGTCACCGAGACGGCCCGCCGCACCCCCTGGGAGCGGGCGACCGCCCCCGCACCGCACACCCCGGTCATGTCCACCGACCTGATCACCGCCGAGACCGGCTGGCAGCCGTCGGCCGCCGTCCGCGACGGCGCGCGGGCCCAGGCCCAGTGGCTGGCCTGCGACACCCACGACGACCTGACCGGGCTGTGGCGCACCCCGGGCGCGGCCGGGAGCGCGCAGGAGGACACCGGCGCACGACAGGCCGCCGATGGCTGAGCGGCGGGCGGCGCCCGAGTCGGCCACGGAGACCGGGATCTTCGCCCCGCCGTACCTCGCCGCCACCCTGACGTTCGCCGTGGTGATGTTCCTGACCGGGTTCGCCGCCCTGGCCGTGGTGCCCACCCTGCCGACGGCGGCCCGGGAACTGGACGGCGTGTCCCTGTTCCCGGTCGTGGCCGGCTGCTTCGTCGCCGCCAGCCTGTTCGGCGGGGTGCTGGGCGGGCACTGGGCGGACCGGGCGGGCGCCCGCCGGCCCCTGGCGCTCGGCATGGTCCTGTCGGTGCTCACCCTGCTGGTGTCCGCGTCCAGCGTCTCGGTCTGGCAGCTCGCCGCCGGCCGGTTCGTGGACGGACTGGCCGCGGGCATGGTCGCGGTGTCCGTGACCACCGCCATCGGCCAGGCCTACCCCGAGCACCTGCGGCCCCGGATGCTCGCGATGATGAGCGCCAGCTGGGTCATCCCCTCCCTGGTCGGCCCGCCGCTGGCCGGCGTGGTCGTCCAGTGGTGGTCCTGGCGCGCGGTCTTCTACGGACTGGCCGTGCTGACGGCGCTGCCCGCCGTCGCCCTCGTCGTCGTACTGCGCCGCCCGGCCCCGGGCGGGGGCGACGGGCCGGCCGACGCACCGCCCGCCGCCGAACGGGCCGCCCGCCCCCCGCTGCTGATCGCGGCCATGCTCAGCCTGGGCGCGGCGCTCGGCCAGTACGGGGTCTCCGACTGGGACCTGCGCCACCTGGCCTTCGTCGCCGTCGGCCTCGCACTGCTCGTCGCGTTCGCCCCGCGGCTCCTGCCGCGCGGCACCTGGCGCAGCGCCCGCGGCCTGCCGACCGCGGTGCTGCTGCGCGGCCTGACCTCCGGGACGTACTTCACCATCGAGGCGCTGGTACCGCTGATGCTGATCACCGAACGCCGGGTCGCCGCGATCGTGGTCGGCGTGGCGTTCACCGCCTCCGCGGTGCTGTGGGCCGGCGCCTCCTGGGTGCAGGGCAAGACGCTCCAGCACGTCGCCCGGCACCGCCTCGTCACGGCCGGCGCCCTGGTCATGACCGCATCCGTGGCCCTCGCCGTGGCCGGCTGCTTCGGCGGTCTGCCCCCGGTCACCGCCGCGGCGGCCATGCCGCTGTCCGCCATCGGCATGGGCCTGCTCGACCCCTGCGTCACCGTGCTCTCCCTCCGGCACAGCCCCCCGCACCGACAGGGCCACACCACCAGCGCCATGCAGACCAACATGAACCTCGGCCAGGTCGTCGTGCTGGCGCTGGCCTCCGCGGTCCTCAACGCCTGCCTGGCCGCCGGCACCACCCCGCTCGGCGGCTACCGCCTGGCCTTCGCGCTGCTGCTCCTGCCCACCCTGCTGGTCGCCCTGCTGGCCGTCCGTGCCCGCGGCGACTGAACCGCCTCCGCTCGTCCGCCCCGCACCCTCCCACTCGAAAGGGACCGTTGTGCGCAGTGACCTTGTCGTCATAGGCCTCGGATACGTAGGCCTGCCCCTCGCGGTGGAAGCCACCCGCTCCGGACTGACGGTCGTCGGCCTCGACAAGAACGCCGAGATCGTCGCCCGCCTCAACGACGGTGTCTCGCACGTCGACGACATCGACGACGCCGCCGTCACCGGCGTCCGCGCCCAGGGCTTCACCGCCACCACCGACGAACGCGCCGTCGCCGAGACGGACACCGTCGTGATCTGTGTCCCCACCCCGCTCTCCCCGCACGGCGGACCCGACCTCACCATGGTCGAGAGCGCCTGCGAGGCGATCAGCCGTCAGCTGCGGCCCGGCACCCTCGTCGTCCTGGAGTCGACCACCTACCCGGGCACCACCGACGAGGTGGTCCGCCCCCTCCTCGAACGCTCCGGCCTCACCGCCGGCCGCGACTTCCACCTGGCCTTCTCGCCCGAACGCGTCGACCCCGGCAACAAGGTCTACGGCATCCGCAACACCCCCAAGGTCGTCGGCGGCCACACCCCCGCCTGCGCCACCGCCGCCGCGGCCTTCTACGGCAAGATCGTCGACACCGTCGTCCAGGCCACCGGAACCCGCGAGGCCGAGATGGCCAAGCTCATCGAGAACACCTACCGGCACGTCAACATCGCGCTGGTCAACGAGATGGCCGTGTTCTGCAACGAACTCGGCATCGACCTGTGGGACGCCATCTCCTGCGCCGCCACCAAGCCCTTCGGCTACCAGGCGTTCCGGCCCGGCCCCGGGGTCGGCGGCCACTGCATCCCGATCGACCCCAACTACCTGGCCCACAAGGTCCGGACGCTCGGCTACCCCTTCCGCATGGTCGAACTGGCCCAGGAGATCAACACGCGCATGCCGCGCTACGTCGTGGAACGCGCCCAGCACCTCCTGGACCGGGCCGGCAAGACCCTCGGCGGCGCCCGCGTCCTGCTCCTCGGGGTCACCTACAAGGCGGACATCGCCGACCAGCGCGAGACCTCCGCCCGCGACGTCGTCAAACGGCTGCGCGCCCGCGGCGCCGACGTCACCTACCACGACCCGTACGTGCCCGAGTGGTCCGTCGACGGCACGCCCGTCCCGCCGGCCGCCGACCTGGAGACCGCCCTGGAGACGGCCGACCTGGCCATCCTCCTCCAGCGGCACACGGCCTTCGACCTCGACGAGATCCAGCGGCGCGCCCCGCTGCTCCTCGACACCCGCGGCCAGGCCCGCCCGCAGCCGCACGTCGAACGCCTCTGACGCCGGTCCTGCTCCCTCGTTCTCTTCCCGCTGCTCGGGGCATGACGCCCCGCACACCCCAGGAGTGCTTCCATGTGCGGTATCGCCGGGTGGGTCGACTTCGCCCGCCCCGTCGACCACGACATCGCGCGCGCCATGACGGCCACCATGGCTCGTCGCGGCCCCGACGCGGACGGAGTCTGGACCGACGGCCATGTCGCCATCGGCCACCGGCGGCTGTCCGTCATCGACCTCGAAGGCGGCTGCCAGCCCATGGCGGCGGACGAGGGCCCCGGCGCCCGCGCCGCGCTCACCTACAGCGGCGAGACGTACAACTTCCAGGAACTGCGCACCCGCCTGACCGGCCTCGGCCACCGCTTCACCACCCGCAGCGACACCGAGGTCGTGCTGCGCGCCTACCTGGAGTGGGGCGCCGGCTTCGCCGACCGGCTCGAAGGCATCTACGCCTTCGCCGTCTGGGACCGCGACCGCGACGAACTCCTGCTCGTCCGCGACCGCATGGGCGTCAAGCCCCTCTACTACGCCGAGACCCCCACGGGCGTCGTCTTCGGCTCCGAACCCAAGGCGATCCTCGCCCACCCGTCCGTCCGCGCCGTGCTCGACGCGGACGGGCTGCGGGACATCCTGTCGGTGGCCAAGGTGCCCGGCCACGCGATCTTCCGCGGCATGCGCGAGGTCCGGCCGGGCTGCCTGGTCCGGGTGAACCGCTCGGGCCTCACCGAGGAACGCTACTGGCAGCTGGAGATCGCCGAGCACACCGACTCCCTGGACGACACCATCGCCACCGTGCGCGAACTCCTCGCGTCCGCCGTGGAACAGCAGATGGTCTCCGACGTCCCGCTGTGCACCCTGCTGTCCGGCGGCCTCGACTCCAGCTCCCTGACCGCGCTCGCCGCCCACGTCACCCGCTCCAAGGGCCGGGGACGCATCCGCTCCTGCTCGGTCAGCGACCCCGACCTGGACGGCACCGCGGGCCCCGACGCCAACGAGGACCACGTCTACGCCCGCATCCTCGCCGAACACGTCGGCTCCGACCACAGCGAACTCCCGCTCAAGGCACCCGACCTGCTCGACCCGGAGCTGCGCGCCTCCGTCCTGCGCGCCTACGACCTGCCCATCGCCAAGGGCGACGAACACGCCTCCCTGCACCTGCTGTTCAGCATCGTCCGGCAGCACTCCACGGTCGCCCTGTCCGGCGAGTGCGGCGACGAGGTCTTCGGCGGCTACCGCTGGCAGCGCGACCCCGACGCGGTCTTCTCCACCACCTTCCCCTGGGTCCACGAGGGCCGCCACAACTACCAGGGCAACGAGGTCGTCTTCACACCCGGCCTGCTCACCAAGCTCGACCTGGCCGGCTACGAACGGGACTGCCACAGCGCCGCCGTCGCCGAGATCGACGCCCGTACCCACCTGGACGACCCGGCCGAGGCCCGCTACCGCGAGGTCACCTACCTCGCCCTCACCCGCCACGCCCAGGTGCTCTTCGACCGCAAGGACCGCATGAGCATGGCCTGCGGCCTGGAGGTCCGGGTGCCGTTCGCCGACCACCGGCTGGTCGAGTACACCTTCAACGTCCCCTGGGCCATGAAGAGCTTCGACGGCCGGGAGAAGAGTCTGCTGCGCGCGGCCATGAAGGACCTGCTGCCCACCGCGGTCGCCCAGCGCGTCAAGACGCCCTACCCCTCCATCCGGGCCGAGGCCTACAACCGGACCCTGCGCGAGCGCCTCGCCGGGCTCGTCCGCACCGGCGACGGACCGCTCGACCCCTTCTTCTCCCCGGACCTCAGGACGCGGGTACGGCGGGACGGTGCCGCGGCACTGGAGGAGGGCATGAGCCGGGCCGCGCTGGAGACGACCCTCCAGCTCGACGCATGGCTGCGCGCGTACGACGTGGACGTCGTGCTCTGAGCCGTCCCGGCCGCCGGGCACGGGCTGGGCATGGACGGGTCATGCCCGGCGGCCATACTTGTCCGCATGGAACGCATCGGGGGATACCTCGTCGAGCGCCGGCTGGGCGAGGGCGGCATGGGCACGGTCTATCTCGCCCGGACCCGCGGCGGACGCGCCGTCGCGCTGAAGGTCGCCAAGGCCGAACTGGCCGCCGACCCGGTCTTCCGGGAGCGGTTCCGCACCGAGGTCGAGGCGGCCCGCGCGGTGGGCGGCTTCCACACGGCGTCGGTGGTGGACGCCGACGTCGACGGCGACGAGCTGTGGCTGGCCACCGCCTACATCCCCGGACCGACCCTCGCGGAGCGGCTCGCCGCCGACGGCGCGATGGACGAGCCCCGGCTGCGGGCGCTGGCCGCCGCGCTCGCCGAGGCGCTGGAGTCCATCCACTCCTGTGGGCTGGTGCACCGCGATCTCAAGCCGGGCAACATCATCATGGCCGACGACGGGCCGCGCGTCCTCGACTTCGGCATCTCCCGGGCCGTGGAGTCCAACCGCCTCACCGCCACCGGCACCGCCTTCGGCACGCCCGGTTTCCTCGCGCCCGAACAGGCCCTCGGCCACGACGTGACCGGCGCCGCCGACGTGTTCGCCCTCGGCGCGGTGCTGGTCGCGGCGGCGGGCGGCAGCGCCTGGGGCGAGGGCACGCCGATGGGGCTGATGTACCGCTCCGTGCACGAGACGCCCGACCTGACCGCCGTACCCGCCGGCCTCCGGGAGCTGGTCTCGGAGTGCCTGGCGAAGGAGCCGGCGGCCCGGCCGACGCCCACCGCGCTGCTGGACCGGCTGACCGGCCCGGCACCGGCCCGCCCGGCGACCCCGCAGCCCCCGCCGACCGCCACCGCGCCCCCGCAGCCGCCCGCCACGCCCCCGCAGGGGCCCGCCACACCTCCGCAGGCGTTCGCCACACCTCCGCGGGCCGTCGCCACGCCTCCGCAGGCGTTCGCCGTGCCCCCGCCGCCGGCGACGCCCCCACGGATGCCGACCCGGCCCACCACCCCGCCGCACCTGCCGGCCGCCACCCCACCGCACCTGGCCGCCCAGCAGACCGGCGCACCGCCACACCCGCCCGTCCAGCCGACCGGCGCACCGCCCGCCCCCTACGGCTTCGGGCCGCCGATCCCGTTCGGCGGTCCGGAGGTCGTGCTCGCCGACACGGTGTCCGGCGCGGTCGTCAACGCCGCCGGTGTGCTCTTCGAAGTGGGCGGCGCCGCCGCGGACTTCGCGTGGAACGAGATCGCACACGTCGAACGCACCTGGCGCGGCAACCGCCTGACCATCACCGTGCGGCTGTGGGACGGCGCCGTGTACTCCTGTGAGCTGAACGCCCGCCGCCAGTCCCGGCTCCGCGCCTGGCTGTCCCAACTCGACCCGGTGCTCGGCCGCTACCTCGCCCGGTAGCGGCGCCGGGAGCCACCGGCGGCGGAACCGGGAGCCAACCGCACGGCGCACATGACGACTTGGCTCTTCCAGGCTTGAACCGGTCATGTCCTGGGCACGGACCTCCTACCGGCGTCCAGCCGGACGATGTCGGCAGGAGGAGGGCGTCATGGACCGCCGTATCCGAGTGCGTGTCAGCCGGCGGCCCTCCGCCCCGCGCGGGCAGGAGATCGACCGCAGGACCCCCTCGGGGCGCATCCTGCCGTACTGATCCGGCCGCCGCCCCGCTCCCCGCGACCGGCGGGGCGGACGCGGGCTGCTGCTGGTCGATCCGGTGGCGGACCTGGTGCGGATCCCCACCGGCCCGGAAGGCACGACCGTCCGCTGCTCTCTGCGCCGCTGACGCCGTGCCCCTTCGCGTCCCGCCGGCCGTACGGCGGGGGTCCGGCTCAGGCGGCCAGCGGGTCCAGGACCAGCGGCTCGATCCGGCCCTCCAGCATGGCGCCCAGGCCCTGCGCCGCACACACGTCGGGCCGTTCCGCGATGTGTACCGGCATCCGGGTGGCCTGCCGCAGCATCTGGTCGAACCCCGGCAGCAGCGCCGAGCCGCCGACCATCACGATGCCGCGGTCGGCGAGGTCGGCCACCAGGTCCGGCGGGCAGTCGCGCAGCACCTTGCCGATGCTGTCCAGGACGGCCGTCAGCGGGGTCTGGATCGCGTTGCGCACCGCGGCGGTGTCCACGCGCACACTGCGCGCGAGCCCCGTCGCCACGTCCCGGCCGTGGATCTCGGTGGACGCCGGTCCGTGCGGGGTGAGGCCGTTGCCGGACAGGGCCAGCTGGAGCGGCCGTACCGACTGGGCGGGCAGCATCAGCTCGTGCGTGTGCCGCAGGTGCTGCACGATCGCGTGGTCCACGGCCTCGCCGCCCACCGGGATCCGCTCCGCGGTGACGATGGAGCCCAGCGAGAGCACCGCGACCTCGGTGGCCGCCGCCCCGCACACCATGATCATGGACGCCTCCGGCCGCTCCACCGGCATCCCGCACCCCACCGCCGCGGCGATCAGCGTGTCCACCAGCTCGACCCGCCGCGCCCCCAGCCCGACCAGCGTCTCGATCGTCGCCCGCCGGGCCAGCGGATCGGCGTCGTGCGGGGCGCAGGCCGCCGCGCGCAGCCGGGGCTTGCGGCGCAGGGCACGGCGCATCTTGTCGCCGAGCAGATGCCGCAGCATGCGCTGCGCCATCTCGATGTCGACCACCGTGCCGCCCGCGATGGGCCGTACGACCTTGATGAAGTCCGGGGTGCGCCCCGTCATCCTCTCCGCGAACTCGCCCACCGCTATGAGCGCGCCCGTACGGGTGTTCACGGCGGCGACCGAGGGTTGGTCCACGACCAGACCGGTGCCCTTCACATAGACCCGGGTGCGGGCCGCGCCCAGGTCGACGGCGAAGTGGCAGCGGCGCAACTGCTCCAGACTGACGGTCACGGCGATCCTCCCGGGTGCGCAGGGCTTGAGGCCCCGCCTGATCGCGGGCCCACTGGAATCCTGCGGGGGCCGGGCGGCGGGCGCCTGCTGTGCGCGGCCGGGCGGGGCGCCGCTGAACGGGGGTATTTTCCGGGCGCTCCGGTGTGTCGCCGCTGTCCGGGCGCTCCGCCGTGCCGCCGTGTCAGAGCGACCGGGCGGCCTCCCACAGCGGTTCCAGGGACGAGACGGTCACCTCGCTGCCGCCCTCGCGCAGTCCCCGGCGGCCGGCCGCGGTGGGCGCGTAGCCGATGAAGCGGACGCCGAGCTGCTGGGCCGCGGCGAGTTCGGCGACCGAGGAGCTGATCAGGACGGCGGAGCCGGCCGGCGCGCCGAGGGCGTCCAGGGCGCGCCGCAGACAGTCGGGGTGGGGCGTCAGCAGGCCGAGGTCGTCGCCGCGGCCCTGGACACTCGCGGACAGGGGCAGGCGGTAGGGCTCCAGGTAGCGGCGGACGGCGTGCGGGGACACGTCCGTCACCACGCCGACCCGGCGGCCGGACCCGTGCAGGGTGCGGACGAGCGCGAGGGAGCGGTGGGTCGTCGGAGCGTCGGGAACGGCGGCCAGTTCCAGCTCGTCCAGGCGCGCCCGCAGCAGGGGGCCGAGCCGGTCGTGGGCGAAGGCGCGCAGCACGTCCAGTGGGTGCACCAGGGTCTCCCGGACGCCGGTGCCGGCCGGCGGCCGGCCCGCCAGCGCGTCCGCCGGATCCCGGTGTTCGGTGGCGACGGACAGCAGGTCGAGCGCCGCCGCACGCGCCGTCTGCGCCGAGAACAGCCGGGCGAGGGGCCCGTCGAACCCGATCAGCACCGCCTCGGCGTCGCCGAGCAGGGCCGCCAGCCGGCGCCGCGCCGGAGCCGACCGCCCGTCCGTCATCGGCAGCGGGCTCCCCTCCGGGGCCAGCTGCACGGAGTACGCCACCGCCAGCCCCGGCACCGGCCAGGTGCGCACCGCCTGGTTCACCTGCCGCTGGGCCGCGCCCGCCCGGCGCACCGGGTGACGGCGGGTGAGCCGGGCGGCCTCGCCGCGCAGATGCTCCAGCAGCAGTCCCTCGACGCCGGTGACGTCGGCGCGGACGAACGCGACCGGGTCGTCGACGTGCCAGGTCAGCTCCACCACGGCGGCGAACGCGCCCGAGCCGGAACTCGGCAGGGACACGGTGTGCCGGGCCTGGTGCGGGGTGAGGTCGACCGAGTAGTACGTCTCCGGGCCGGGCGGACGCCCGCTGTCCGGCCGGAAGGGGTTGAGCAGCGTGAGCGGCCCGTCGGAGCGGGTGTGCACGACGGCCGTACGGCCCGGGGCGGGAATGCCCAGCTCGCGCAGGTCGCGGGTGATGAAGGGGCCCTGGACCAGGTCGGCTGCCCCGGGGTCCGGGGACGCCGGCGCCAGGGCGCAGTACCAGGCGACCGGCGGGGCGTCCGGGGCGTCGTCCCCGTACAGCGGCCGGAACCGCACGGCGCCCTGGGCGGCGGAGCTGGCGGCGAAGTCGTCGTACAGCGCGGTCGGTACGACGACCACGGCGTCCGCGGCCTGCTTCGCCGGCAGGGCGGGGAACGGCGCCCCGAACGTCACCTGCAGAGGCGGCGGATCCGTCAGCCGGGAGAGTGCCTGGGGGAGTTCGCGCAGGACGGCCACCAGGACGGGCAGCAGGAAGACACCGGGTTCGGTGCGCACCAGGTAGCCGTCCGGGCGGACGAGCACCGCGTACTGGCGGGGGGTGAGGGAGCCGCGCGCGAGGATCTCGTGCACCGCGGCCTCGAGGGCGATGCGGGCTTCGGGGCGGCCGGTGAGCGTGTCGGTCCTGAAGTGGATCTCGGGGCGGCCCTCGGGGCGGTGGTGGGGGACCAGTCCGAGGAGCCGTTCGACGCCGCGCCGCTGCGCCTCCGGGTCGCCGGAGAGCAGCGCGGAGGCCGCCGCGTCCAGCTCCGCCGCGAGCGCGTCGGAGCCGCGGTACAGGGCGCGTGCGATCCCTCCGAGCGACTGCAGGGACTTCGCGCGGCTGCCGTGGACCGCCGGAGCGGAGTCCAGACAGGTCAGGACCGGCCCGTCGGGCGTGAGGACGACGGAGCGCGCGTCCAGCACGCCGTGGGGTCCCTCGTGTCCGGTCAGGGCGAGGACCGCCTCGGCGAGCGGGGGGAGCAGGGCGACGGTCTCGCGCGCGGGCAGACCGTCCGGGGAGGCGTCGAGCAGCTGCCGCAGCGTCCGGCCGGCGACGAACTCCCTCACCAGGTACGGGGTGCCGTCCTCGAAGCCGTGGTCCAGGACCGGCGCGATCCTCGGATGGCGCACCGTGCCCAGGCGCCGGCACAGTTCCGTGAAGGAGGCGCGCAGCCTCGGCGGCGGAAACGCGCGGACCACGACGAGGGCGTCCCCCCGCCGCGTGTCCTCGGCCAGCCGGCCCGTCCCGTCCGCCTCCGTCTGCCGCACCAGCCGGTACCGCCCCGCGAACAGCCCGCCGGCGCCGGTCGTCGACAGCCGCCGCACGCTGTCCTCGGTGACCGTGGCGAACGGATCGCCCTCCACGCCGGCGCCCGTGCCCTTCGCGGAGGGGACCGACGCCCGGAACTCGCCCGGCGCGCGGCCCGCCCGGCGGTCGATGAACTCGCCCATGCGGCCGAGGAGTTCGGTGGTGCGGTTGCGGGCGGTGCGCGGCAGGCCGAGCAGGAGCAGCTCGCGTACGCCGTCCCGGAAGGCGTAGGAGCCGGACGGGCCGCCCGGTACGGCGGTGAGCATGCCGCTGAGAACGACCTCGGCGAGATGCCGGGGCCGCGGATCCGGTTCGACCGCGGCCTGGACCAGGCGCATGACGGGCAGGTCGGGGCGGCCCACGGCGAGATGGCCGGCCAGCCGGAACGCCTCGGGGGAGGCGGTCGCCCGGAACCGCAGGACCAGTTCCTCGGCGGACAGCAGACCGACGTCCGTACGGTCCTCGGCGTCCGCCGGCAGCGGACGGTCCAGCCGGGCGGCGGCGCCCGGGAACCGTGCGCCGCCGGGCGTCGTCAGCAGTGCGGCCCAGTGCGCGAGCCACCGCGGCTCGGGCTCCAGCACGGGCAGCGGGACCGCGCCCCCGGCCACGGCGGCCCCGTGGACGTCGTCCCGCTCGTCCCGCTCGTCCCGCTCGTACGGGGTGAACGTGAGTGTCGCCGTCGGGGCCGCGGGGCGCGGGGCCGACAGGGTGCCCGGGACGGTGGGCAGGGCCGTGTCCCGCCACAGGTGCTCGGGGAGCGGCTGTACGACGGCCAGCGGCATCCGGCGTGCCCAGCGGTGCAGGGTGGCGTACCAGCGGCTCCCGGCGGGGCCCTCCCGCCACTGCGGGCCCATGCAGTCGCTGACCAGGAGGGTGACGGTACGGCCGTCGGCGGGGGTGTGCGCGCCGGGCCCGCGGACCGTGCCGTCGGCGGCGGCGCGGTACAGCGCGACCGTGCGGAAGGCGCCGGACTGGGCCAGGGCCGTGTGCAGTTCGCGGACCAGGGGCCGCCAGACGGGCATGGTGGGGCCGGCGTCGTACACCAGGTTCAGCCGCAGCCAGCGCTCGCGGGCGGGGCGCAGCACCGGCAGCCACCCCTCGGGGCCGGCGCCCAGGCGGGCGATGCGGTCGGCGGTCGCCCGCTCGTCCAGTTCGTGGCCCACGGGTGCGTCGGTCCGGCGGGCCAGCGGGCGCAGGGAGCGTTGCAGCGCGAGCGGGTGGCGCAGCATCGGGGGCGCCGGGGCGAGGAGCGTGGTGTGGGGCCGGTCCGCCGCCGGGGCGGGGCGGCGGGAGGGGAGGTGCAGGGGGACGCGGGCGGGTGGTTCGGGGGCTCGCGCGGGGGCGGGCTGCGGGGTGGGCTGCGGTGCCGGGGGCTCCTCCCGGGGCGGGCGGGGCGGCCGGGGTGAGGGTGCCGGGACCGCGGCCGGGGCCGGGGAGCCGGCGGGGGCGTGGCCGTCGGGGCCGGGACTCATGTGCCCGGCCAGCCAGAGCACTTCGGCGAGTTCGCGCGGGGTCGGGCGGATCCCGTGGGCCGCCTCGGCCAGGACGTCGGCCAGGCGGGCCACGGGATCCGGGGAACCGGGGCGCTCAGAAGACATCGGACTGCGCGGTCTGCCCCAGGTACGGCATCAGCTGCTCGGCCAGCCGGTCCAGGGAACCGGCGTCCAGGTCGGCGGAGCGGGCCAGATAGATCGCGTTGAGGAGCTGGTCGGTGGCCAGGTCGCCGGCGCCCGCCCGGGACAGGAAGCGCTCGATCAGGGTCCGCGCGTACGCGTCGGGTTCGCCCAGGTGGGCGCGGACGATCTCGGCGAGGTGCCGGTCGTCCGGCTGCCGCAGGTGCAGCGTGACACAGCGGCGCAGGAAGGCGGGCGGGAACTCGCGCTCGCCGTTGCTGGTGAGGACGACGAACGGGAACGCCCGGCAGCGGACCCGGCCGCGGGCCACCGGGACCCGTTCGTCGGTGCCGTCGGCCAGCACCTCGGCCACGCCGTCCGGCGCGAGCCGGGCGGCGCGCACCAGCTCGGGGATCTCGTACTGGCCCTCCTCCAGCACGTTCAGCAGGTCGTTGGGCAGGTCGAGGTCGCTCTTGTCGATCTCGTCGATGAGCAGCGTGCGGGGACGGGTGTACGGCAGGAGGGCGGTGCCGAGCGGGCCCAGACGCAAGTGGTGCTCGATGCCCGACCGGTCGTCCGTGCCCTCCGCCCGGTCCTGCCGGGCCGCGTACAGCCGCGAGAGCGGGTCGTACTGGTAGAGGCCGTCGTGCAGCGTGCTGCGGCTGGTGATGTTCCAGCGCAGGACCGGGCCCAGGCGCAGCTCCCGGGCGACCGCGTACGCCAGTGAGGACTTGCCGGTGCCGGGCGGCCCGGTGACCAGCAGCGGCCGGCGCAGATACAGGGCCGCGTTGACCAGCTGGACCGTCTCCTGAGTGGCCTGGTACGTCTCGGCGCGGTGGGTGCGGTCGGGGGAGACGGCGGCGGCGTCGGCGGCCGCTTCCGGCTCCGGGAGCACCGGCCCGCCGTCGAAGGCCCGCCAGGGCGGCGGCGCGGGCAGCCTGGTGATGCCGTCGTGCGGCTCGTTCGTACCGGTGTAGACGGGCCACAGGGGCATGGGTTCTTCTTCTCCGTGGGGATGGTGTGTGCGGTCGGTCAGGCGACGGGCGAGTGCAGGCTCGCGGTGGTCTCCGGGAAGCAGCGCGGGTCGTCCCAGAGCAGTTGCAGGTCTGACGCCCAGTGCAGGCCGGGCTCGTCCGCGGCGTCCGCGGTCAGCCGCAACGACAGGATGTGCCGGGGGAGTTCGGCGGGCGGCACGTCGGCGACGGAGGCGGTGAGCTGGTCGAGGAAGGCGGTACCGGGGCAGGGCGGGGCCTCGTGGGCGGTGCCGGGGCGGGGCGGATCCTCGGGCGCCAGGCCGGGGCAGGACGTGTCCGGGTGCGCGGCGCAGGGGGAGCCGGCCCGGGGCCACAGCAGGACCGGCACGGGCACGGTGAGCCCGACCTCGAAGTGCTGCCGGGCCGCCCCGGGCGGGGCCGCGAAGCCCGCCAGCCCGGCCTCGCCGTCCCACAGCCGCTTGCGCAGGCTCGGTGGCCGCTCCCGGGTGCCGCACTCGACGCGGTGCACCTCGATGCCGTTCCCGGAGTCCAGTTTCTGCCACTTCTTGCGCAGCTGGTGGCGCAGCCGGCCGCTGTGGTGCCGCGCGCGGTCGGTCACCACGAGGGGATAGGCGCAGCCCAGCGGAGTGCTGTCGTCCGCACCGCACTCCCAGTGCGCCACCGCTTCGTTGAGCCACTCGCGCGGCAGCACGAACGTCACCAGCTCGTCGGCGTCCGGCGCGAGCTGCGCGACGGCCTCGTCGATGCGGTTCTGGACGTACGCCCGGACACCGGTCCGCGGCAGCCGGCGGGCGCCCACCGGCCGGCGCCGTCCGTCGCGGTACGCGGACACCTCCACGGTCACCTGGTCGGGACCGGCGCCGCTGTGATCGATCTCGACGACCACCGGGGACCAGGCCGACGCGGCGGACGGCGACGGCGCGGCCGGGGGCGACGGGGTCCGTAACGCCGGTTCTCCGTCCACCAGGTCCCGGAGCCGGTCGGCGAACCGGGGCACCGCCTCCGGGTCCGGGACCTCCCACTGCACATAGGCGGCCGCCGCCCACAGGGAGGTGAAACCGCCCGGGGGAAGGGGCGGCCCGAAGGCGCCCACCGCGTCCACGTAGATCCGGTTCGGATCGCACGCCCGGCCGGCGCCGTCGGCGGCCCGGCGCAGCAGGGCGTACAGCCGCCGGCGGGCGTCGTCCCGGTGGCCGGGGGTGGGCACCAGCTCGCCCAGCTCGGGCCAGTACCGGGCCATCACGTCCAGCGGCAGCATCCGGCCCTTGCGCACGTCCGGTGATCCCGAGGCCGACGTCACCATGCCGGCGACCCTGCCGTCCGGGAGGGTCGCCGCCGCCCCGCTGAACCCGGCCACCAGCGGCTGCCCGTGCCCGTGCCACGCCACCAGCTCCAGCCATTCGCCGGCGATCAACTGGCCCGAGACCGCCTGGTACTCGGCGAGCGTGCCCTCGTCGTAGCCCTCGGGGAAGCCGTACGCGATCAGTCTGGGGTACGGCTCGCGGCAGGCGGCGTCGGGCGGTGCGAAACCTGCCGGGGCCAGCGGGACGTCGCGCTCCAGTTCCAGCACGGCCACATCGCCGGGGTCGGTGTCCGCACCCGCCCAGCCGCCGTGGGCGACGACCGAGGCGGACAGCTCGCCCAGCTCCCTGGCGTGCGGGAACGAGACGGTGACCGCAGCCCGGTCGCTCCATCTGACGACGTGGGCGCAGGTGAGCACCCGGCGGCCGGCGACCAGGAATCCGGCCCCCACCTCGCCGCCGCAGGCGATCCGGGCGTGCCAGGCGGCGCTGCGCATCACCGGTCGGCGGACTCCGGCTCCGGCGCGGTGCGCTGCGCCGGAGCCGGCTCCGGCGCGTTCCGCGGGTGGTGTCCCTCGGCGCCGGGCTGCTCCGGCTGCCGTCCCGGGGACCAGCTGAGCTTGACGACCAGGTGGCCCTCCGCCGTTCCCTTCACGATGACGGCACCGGCCTCCGCGGACATCCGTACGCCGAACTCGATCTCCACCGCGTCGGGGCGCAGGCTGCTGTCCCGGAAGACCCGCAGCGCGGACGCCGCCGCCGCCCGCACACCGTCCAGCGCTCCCTCGAAGGTCTGCGCGGCCTGCGCCGGCCCGTCGCCGCGCGACACGAGCCGGGCGCCCGACCGAGAGCCGACGTCCTCCACCGCGACGAGCGCCCCGTCCTCGGTCCTGAACTCCACCAACCCGTCCATGGCGACGCTCGCTCCCCCTCGTCCCGGCTCTTGACAACTCCCATGGTACGGACGGTGCTTCCGGTGTCACATCGTCGAACACCCGTGGCAGGAACGGCGCCGAGGTTGGCGAGAACCCGCCAGGGCGCCTTTCCGTCACCCTCGATCAACTTCCCCGCGGTGCACGGCCCATCACACTCGTCCCAGCACGCGACCCGCTCGACACACACGAGAAGAGGCGTGGATGAGCACAGGACCAGTCAGACGCGGGACGGCACTGCTGGCGGCGGCGCTGGTGAGCGCCCTGCTCCCGGCCGCCCCGGCCGTCGCGCGGCAGACCCCCGCGGCGCACCCCCCGGCCCCCGCCGCCCCCACCACGACCGTCACCCTCGTCACCGGCGACAAGGTGACCGTCACCGACCTCGGACACGGCAGGCGGACGGTCACCGTGCAGCGGCCCCGCGGAGCCACCGGTGCCGTACGGACGCAGGCGAGCGACGGCGGCCTCACCGTCGTCCCCGACGAGGCGCTGCCGTATCTGCGCGCCGGGACGCTGGACCGGCGGCTGTTCGACGTCAGCGGGCTGATCCGGCAGGGGCTCACCGACGCCGAGGCCGACGCGCTGCCGCTGATCGTGACCTACGGCAGGAGCGCGCGGACCGCCACCCCGGCAGGCGCCGAGAGGACCCGCACCCTGGCCAGCCTGCGCGGGGCGGCGGTCGAGGCCGGCAAGGGGCGCACCTTCTGGCGGTCGTTCACCCGGGCGTCCGGCATCGACAAGGTGTGGCTGGACGGGCGGGTCACCGCCGAACTGGCCGAGAGCAACGCCCAGATCGGCACGGGGACGGCCTGGGACGCGGGGCTGACCGGCAAGGGCGTCACCGTCGCCGTCCTGGACACCGGCGCCGACCTCGCCCACCCCGACCTGGCGGACCGGGTGGGGGCCACCAAGAGCTTCGTCGACGGACAGGAGGTCGCCGACCGCAACGGACACGGCACCCATGTCACCTCCACCGTCGGCGGCAGCGGCGCCGCCTCCGACGGCAAGGAGAAGGGGGTGGCGCCGGGCGCGACGCTCGCCGTCGGCAAGGTGCTCGGCGACCAGGGTTCGGGCAGCGAGTCCCAGATCATCGCGGGGATGGAGTGGGCGGCCCGGGACGTGCACGCCCGGATCGTCTCCATGAGCCTGGGGTCGACGGAGCCCAGCGACGGCACCGACCCGATGGCGCAGGCGGTGAACACCCTCTCGAAGGAGACCGGCGCGCTGTTCGTGGTGGCCGCCGGCAACACCGGCGCCCCCTCCTCCATCGGCTCGCCCGGCGCCGCCGACGCCGCCCTCACCGTCGGCGCGGTGGACTCCGCCGACCAGGCCGCCTACTTCACCTCCGCCGGACCCCGCCACGGCGACCACGCCCTCAAGCCGGACCTCTCCGCCCCCGGCGTCGACATCCTCGCCGCCCGCTCCCAGCTCCTGTCCGGCACCGGCTACTACACCTCCATGAGCGGTACGTCCATGGCGACCCCGCAGGTCGCGGGCACCGCCGCGCTGCTCGCGGAGGAACACCCCGACTGGACCGGCGCGGAGCTGAAGGACGCGCTGATGTCCAGCTCCCGGCAGCTCGACGCCTCCGCCTACGTGCTGGGCGCGGGCAGAGTCAGCGTGCCGGACGCGGTCCGCGCGACGGTCACCGCCACCGGCAGCGTCGATCTCGGCTTCCACGCCTGGCCGTACGAGGCGGACGAGCCGGTCACCCGGACCGTCACCTACGCCAACCGGACCGGCGAACCGGTCGCGTTGAAGCTGTCCGTGCGGGGCGCGCCGGACGGCGTCGCCACCCTCGACCGGGACACCCTCACCGTCCCCGCCCACGGCACCGCCGCCACCACCGTCACCGCAGACGGCGCGAAGGCGCCCGTGGGCGAGACCAGCGGGCGGATCGTGGCCGTCGACCAGGCCGGCGACACGGTCGCGCACACCGCGTTCGGGCTGGTCAAGGAGGAGGAGCGGTACACGCTCACCGTCCACGTCAAGGACCGGGCGGGGAAGGCCACCGCCGCCGACCTCACCGTGCAGCGGCTCGCCGAGGGCGAGGACGCCCAGCCCGCCCACGTCGACGGCTCCGGCACCCTGAAGCTCCGCCTGAGGCCCGGCACCTACTCCCTCGCCTCCTTCCTCGACGTGCCCGGCAGCCACGGCGCCGACTCCCTCGGCCTCGGCTTCCTCGCGGCCCCGCAGATCACGCTCGACCGGGACCGGGACGTCGTCCTGGACGGCCGGAAGCTGCGGGAGATCAGCGCGGACGTGGACCGGCGCACCGAGACCCACCAGCTCCTCATGGAGTACGACCGGCAGGCGAACGGCGCCGACCTGTTCGGCGCGGTCCAGGTCCCCCTCGCCTACGACAGCGTCTTCGCCGCGCCCACGCCCGAGGTCACGCGGGGCACCTTCGAGTACCGGACGGTGTGGCGGCTGGCCAAGCCCATGCTGGAGGTCGCGGGCGTCCGCGAGGCCACCGTCCAGCCGGGCGGCACCCTCGCCGCGGGCCGGACCAGGCTGCCGCTGGTGGACGTGGGCGACGGACCCGTCACGGGAGCGGCGGGCAAGGCGGTGCTCGCCCGCCTCGCCGAGGGCGCCGACCCGGCCGCGCTCGCCGAGGCGGCGCAACGGGCGGGCGCCGAGGCCCTGTTCGTCACGGACGACACGCCCGGCCGGCTGATGGCCTGGTGGGGCACCGACGACAACGCCGACCGGCCGCTGACGATCGCCACGGTGGACCGGGCGGACGCGGCACGCCTGCGCGCGGCGGGCCGGGTCGACATGACCGGCACCGCGAACTCGCCGTACGTGTACGACCTCTCCGAGGGGCACCGGGGCGCGATCCCGGACCGGGACCTCACGTACACGCCCCGCGGCCGGGACCTCGCCGCGGTGGACGTCGCGTTCCACGCGGCGCGGCCCGGGAGCGGCGGCGAGTTCCGGTACTCCCTCACCGACGCCTTCCCCGTCGGCCTCGGCTTCCAGGAGCGCGTCGCCCTGCCCGCGAAGCGCACCGACTACGTCTCCACCGGGCCCGGCCAGCGGTGGCACGAGTCCGTCACCACCGCCGACGGCGCGCTGGAGGAACGCAGCGGGCTCGTCCGCTACGACGGCGGCACCCGGCCCGCGCTCGACTGGTTCCGGCCGGTGTGGCATCCGTGGCTGGGCACCGGACTCGGCTGGGGCCAGCAGCGCGCCGGGAACCGGATCCAGCTGAACACGCCCGGCTGGGGGGACTCGGGCCCCGACCACACCGGCTTCGGCGACGTGTGGAGCGAGGACAGCGGAATGAGCCAGACCACCGCCGTCCACCTGGACGGCACACTGGTCGACCGGCGGACCGGCTCCGCCGCCTATGTGGGGGACGCGCCCGCCGACGAGCACACCTACCGGGTGGTCACCGACACCGCCCTGGACGCCGGCCGGTGGCCGCTGGCCACCCGGGGCCACACCGAGTGGACCTTCCGCTCGGCGGCCACCCCCGAGGACCACTGGACGTACCTGCCGCTGATCAACCTCGGGTACGACCTCGACACCGACCTCGCGGGCCGGGTGCGCGGCGGACAGCGCACCCCGATCGCCCTCGGCGCCGCGTACGTGGCGCACGCGACCGGCACCGGCACCCTCGGCGGCGCGAGGCTGGAGGTGTCGTACGACGACGGCACCACCTGGCGGACGGTCCCGCTGACCGCGGGCCGGGGTGCCTCCTGGCACGGCACGCTGACCGTGCCCCGCGGCGCCGCCCATGTCTCCCTGCGGGCCTCGGCCCGCGACGACAGGGGCGGATCGGTGACCCAGGAGATCGTCCGGGCCCTGGCGGTGAAGTGACCTACGGCCGGGGGTGGTCCACGATGCCCCGGACCACCCCCAGCTCCACCAGGTCCTGGGGCCGGATGCGCAGCTGTCCCGCGGTCGCCTCCACCTCCTGCGGCGGACGCTTCAGGATGGCCGCGGCGAGTTCCGGGGCGATCACCGAGAAGTAACTGTCCGGCGTGGCCCAGGTGTTGCCGGGGGCGGCCAGCGCGAGGGCGCCGCCGGAGCCGCCCTCGCCGATGACGAGGGTGGTGATCGGCACCCGGGCGTCGGCCACCGCGCCGAACACCTCGGCGATGGCCGCGCCGGCGCCCTGCCGCTCCGCCTCCGCGTCGTTCGCGGCACCCGGGGTGTCCACCAGCGTCAGGACCGGGATGCCGAGCCGGTCCGCGAGCCGGATCAGCCGGGCGGCGGTGCGGTACCCGGCGGGGCGGGTCGCCGTCCCGGTCTGCGCCGCGTAGGCCACGGTACGGCCGTCCCGCTCGCCGAACCCGCACAGCATCCCCTCGGGATCGGCACCGCCGCACCGGTCGCCGCCGATGCCGGTCCGGTACGTGAAGTAGGCGTCCAGGTAGGCCCGGGCCCGCGGCCGTCCGGCGGAGCGGGCACGCCGGACGGCGTCGAAGCCGGTGGCGGGCAGCGTGCCGTCCCCGAGCGCGGCCGGGACGGGCGCGGGCACGACGTGCCGCCCGTCGGCGCGGGGCGCCGGCGACTCGTCCGCCGCGAAGAACCCGCCGGAACCCGAGTCCGCCGTCGCGCTGCCGGGCTCGGTCGGCGTCGGCGCCCCACCGGAAGTGCCGTCCGGGCGGCCGGCCGCCGCCCCCCGGGAGAGCAGCCGCAGCCAGCCCCCCAGCGTTCCGCGCAGTTCCTGCGGCGGCACCACCGCGTCCGCCGCGCCCGCCGCCACCTGCGCCTGAGCCGTGTACGCGGCCGGGTCCGCGGCGGGCGGGCGGACCCGGGAGCCGGCGAAGCCGACCTGGGCTCCCGGCAGGGCCAGGACGACGTCCGCGCCCGCGCCGAGGGTCGCCCAGCCGCCGCCCGTCGTCGGATCCCGCAGGACCGCGATCTGGGGCAGGCCGGCCCGGCGGGTCAGCGCGGACTGCCGGGCCACCCGCTGGAGCTGGGTCAGCGCGCGCATGCCCTCCTGCATGCGACTGCCGCCGGTGGCGATCAACGGCACGACCGGGAGCCGGTGCGCGCGGGCGTGGGCGTACGCCGCTTCCAGCCGGTCCCCGGTGCGTTCGCCCAGCGAGCCGCCGAGGAAGCCGAACTCGAAGGCGATCAGCACGGCCGCCGTGCCCTCGACGGTGGCGGTGCCGCAGACGACCGACTCCTGCTCGCCGGTGCGGGCCGCGGCGCGGGCGCGGGAGGCGTCGTAGCCCTGCCAGCCCAGGGGGCCGTCCGGCGCCGACTCCCGTTGCGGGGCGGGGAGTTCACGGAAGCTGTCCGCGTCCACGACCAGCGCCAGCGTCTCCCGCGCCGAGAGCCGATCAGGCATCGGCCAGGGCCCGCTTCATGATCTTCCCCATGTCGTTGCGGGGGAGCGCCGTCAGGTAGCGGACGATCCGGGGGCGCTTGTGCGGGGCCAGGCGCCGGGCCACATGGTCCGCCAGCTCCTCCGCGCCGGGCGGGGCGGCCGGGTCCGCCGGGACGATCCAGGCCACGATCCGCTCGCCCAGGTCGGCGTCCGGCTCCCCGGTGACCGCCGCCTCCCGCACCCCCGGATGCTCCAGCAGCGCGTTCTCGATCTCACCGGCCCCGATCTTGTAACCGCCGCTCTTGATCAGGTCGGTGGCCTTGCGCCCGACGATGCGGACGTAGCCGTCGGGCTCGCGCACGGCCATGTCCCCGGTGCGGAAGAAGCCGTCGGCGGTGAACGCGGCGGCGGTGGCGTCGGGCCGGTTCAGGTACTCGGTGAACAGGTTGGGGCCGCGCACCTGGATCTCGCCGACGGTCTCCCCGTCGTACGCGGTGATCTCCGTGCCGTCCTCCTCCGCCAGCCGCAGCCGCACACCCGGCAGCGGCACCCCGACCGTGCCCGCCCGAGCCTCGCCGTCGGCGCGGACGCTGGTGTTCATCAGCGTCTCGGTCATGCCGTACCGCTCGATCACCCGGCGTCCCGTGGCCGCCGCGATCCGCTCGTGGTCGTGGACCGGCAGCGCGGCCGAGCCGGAGACCAGCAGCCGGGCCCGGGCCAGCGCCTTGGCCAGCTCCGGGTCGTCCGGCAGGGACTCGGCGATCCGGTGGTACATCGTCGGCACCCCGAACAGCATGGTCGCGCCGCCGTTCAGCTCCCGGGCCACGCCCTCGGGCGAGAACCGCCCCAGGTGCCGCACCGAGCCGCCGCGCCGCAGCGGCCCGAGGACGCCCAGCACCAGCCCGTGCACATGGAACAGCGGCAGCCCGTGCACCAGCACGTCGTCGCCGGTCCACTGCCAGGCGTCGGCGAGCGCGTCCAGGGTGGTGGACAGGGCCCGGCGGGGCAGGACCGCGCCCTTGGGCGGGCCGGTGGTGCCGGAGGTGTAGACGATCAGCGCCGGGTCGCCGTCCGCGGCCCGCTCCTCCGGGAGCGTCCCGGCGGCCGACGCGTCCACGTCGGCCCGGGGCAGGACGTCGAGGGCCGGGGGGAGTTCGGCGCCGGGCGCGGCGAGGACGAGCGACGGCGCGCTGTCGGAGAGGATGTGCGCCAGCTCCTTCTCACCCGACTTCGGGTTGAGCGGCACCGCGGCCACCCCCGCGAGCAGCACGCCGGTCACGGCGACGGCGGTCTCCAGCTCCGGGGTGGCCCACACGGCGACCCGGCCGGAGTCCCGGACCCGGGCGGCGACGGCGCCCGCGGCGCCCGCGAGTTCGCCGTACGTCAGGGTCCTGGGGCCGAACCGCAGGGCGACCCGCTCGCCCGGACCGTCCGCCAGGGCGGGAAAGAGAGAGGACACGCGGCGTGCTCCTTACTGTCGGCGGTGCCGACTGCCGGGACGACAGCACCCTTCCTACACCAGGAGCCGAGCGTTCCGCGGACGGGCACCGGGTATCACCTGCGAGCGGACCGCGGCGTCCGGCCCGGCCGCGGCAGCGAGCAACTCCCGGACGCGCCCGTCGGGTACGACCCCGGTCAGGCCGTCGGAGCACAGCAGATACCGGTCGCCGGGCCGGGCGTCGTGCAGCCGCAGATCCGGGACGTGTGCCTGGGCACCGGTCAGGGACTTCAGCAGCAGAGCCCGCTGGGGATGACGGGCGGCCTCCTCCGGTGTCAGCCGCCCCTCGTCGAGATGCCGGGGCTTGACCGAAGGTGAAGGTCAAAGGGGCTGTCCCGGTTCCCGGGGCGCTTGTTAGCCTCACAGCCGCACCGACCGCCGGACCGCCGTACGACAGGGAGCCCGCCGTGCCCCGGATCGCCCTCGCCACCTACGACCCGGGAACCGGGCCGAGCAAGGACACCGACCTGCCCGTGCTGGTGCGGGCGCTCACGGACGCCGGTGCCCGGGCGGAGGCCCGGTACTGGGACGACCCGGAGGCGGACTGGGGCGGCTACGACCTGGTGGTCATCCGCTCGACCTGGGACTACAGCTGGCGGGCCGCCGAGTTCGCCTCCTGGGTGGAGCGGACCGGCACGCTGACCCGGCTGGCCAACCCGGCCTCCGTGGTGCGCTGGAACACCGACAAGCGGTATCTCGGAGAGCTGGCGGCGGCCGGTGTGCCCACCGTCCCCACCCGCTATCTGGCGCCCGGTGAGCCGGCCGGCCTGCCCGCAGGGCACGAGTTCGTGATCAAGCCGACCTCGGGCGCGGGCGCCCGCTTCGCCGCCCGCTACACGCCCGCCGAGCACGACACGGCCGTACGGCAGCTCGCGCGGATGCACGCCGAGGGCTTCACCGCGATGGTCCAGCCGTACATGCCGGGCATCGACGTGCGAGGGGAGCGGGCGCTGCAGTTCTTCGGCGGCCGGCTGCTGCACGCCAGCCGGAAGGGCGCCGTCCTGACGCCCGGCACCCCGTACGACGCCGACAAGGTGGCCCATCCCGGCCTGGAGCGCTGGCAGCCCACGGAGGCCGAACTCGCCGTGGCCGAGAAGGCGCTGGCGGCCGTGCCCGACAACTCCGCGCTGCTGTACGCGCGCGTGGACCTGGTGGACGGCGACGACGGCGAACCGTGCCTGATGGAACTGGAACTGGTCGAACCGAACCTGTTCCTGTGGCTGCACCCGGACTCGTTGCCGCGGGTGACGGAGGCGATCCTGGCGGCGGCCTAGACCGGTCCGGTCCGCGGTCGGCCGACGCGTGGGCCGGCCGGTGCCTGTATACCGGTGCCTGTACGCAATCGCATGACGACGGTGCCTGTACGAAAGCGCATGACGACGAGGGGGATGCTGTGGACAAGGTATGGCTGGTGACCGGGGCGACCAGTGGGTTCGGGCGGGAGATCACGGAGGCGGCCGTCGCCGCCGGTGACGTGGTGGTCGGCGCGGCCCGCCGCCCCGAGGCCCTGGACGACCTGGTGGCCGCCCACCCCGGCCGGGTGGAGGCGCTGCGCCTGGACGTGACCGACCCCGCCGCGGTCGACGCGGCGGTCCGTGACGTCGTGGCCCGGCACGGCCGGATCGACGTGCTGGTCAACAACGCGGGCCGCACGCATGTCGGTGCGGTGGAGGAGACCACCGACGCGGAGCTGCGGGACCTGTTCGACCTGCACTTCTTCGGCCCGGTGGCGCTCGTGCGGGCCGTGCTGCCGCACATGCGGGAGCGGCGCTCGGGCGCGATCGTGCAGATGAGCAGCATGGGTGGGCAGATGTCCTTCGCGGGCTTCGGGGCCTACAGCGCCACGAAGTTCGCGCTGGAGGGCGTCTCCGAGGCGCTCGCGGACGAGGTGGCGGAGTTCGGCATCAAGGTGCTGATCGTGGAGCCGGGCGCGTTCCGGACGTCCCTGTTCGGCACCGGCCGGGCCGGGGCCAGCCCCGACAGCGGGGTGTACGCCAAGGTGGGCGAGACCCGGGCCTTCGTCTCCGGCGGCGACGGCACCCAGCCCGGCGACCCGGCCCGGGCGGCGGCCGTGATCCTGGCCGCGCTGGAGGCCGAGCGGACCCCGCTCAGGCTGCCGCTCGGCGACGACGGGGTGAGCGCGGTCCTGGCCCATCTCGACCAGGTCCGCTCGGAGGTCACCGAGTGGGAGAAGCAGACGCGGGCGACGGGCTTCGACGCGCCGTAGGACGCGTGCCGCTCAGGCGACGACCGCCGTCCGCTGGAGCAGCCCCCAGGTGAACTCCGCGACCACCTCGCGCCGTACGCCGTCCCGGTCGGGCGCGGTGAGGGCGAGCCCCCACCGGGTGGGGGCCGTGCCCTCCAGCGGGCGGGCCGGGGCGAAGGCGCGGGCGGCCTCGTCGACCGTGCAGGACCAGGGGGTCAGGTCCTCCAGGGTGCGCAGGGCGGGCGCCGGGGCGTCCGGCGCCCGCACCAGCCACTCGTTCCAGACCCCGCCGTCGGGCCCGACGAGCACCTCGAAACGCAGCTCGGGCCAGAGCGGCAGGGACCACCGCCGGGCCTCGCAGTCGACGTCGCCGAGCCGGCGGGGCAGGACGGACTCGGGCTCGCCCAGCACCGACCGGTAGCGGGCGGCGGCGCCGCGCGCCCGGGGCGAGCGGACCAGGGACTGCCAGCGCTTGTTGGCCTCCCGCAGGTCCGCGGCCGAGGCGCCGAGCCGCCGCCGGGCGTGCTCCACGAGGTCCGGGTTGTGATCGGCCATGCGGCGCAGCAGCACCAGCTGGAAGTCGAGACGCATGGCATCCATGGTGCCCGGCCCTTCCGGGCCATTGCCCGCACCACCTTCCCTGACTAGCCTGTGTTCGTCATGCCGATCGCCTGTTGATATCTCGAACGCCTGACGGCCCGATATCGCGCGCAGGCGCTTAGACCCAAGGGAGGGGGCCGGACGTGGGACGCCTCGTGCCTGCCGTGACCCGGGCTCTCGACATTCTTGAGCTGTTCCTCGACGGGGACGGGACGCTCTCCGCCCCCGACATCGTGCGCAGACTCCAGCTGCCACGCACCACCGTGCACGAGCTGGTCACCACGCTCTCCGCACGGTCGTACATCGTGCAGGTGCCCGGACAGCCCGGACGGTACCGGCTCGGCGTGCGCCCGTACCAGCTCGGCAGCCGGTACGCCGAGCAGCTCGACCTCGCCGCCGAGGGCCAGCAGGTGGCCCGCTCCGTCGCCGAGACCTGCGACGAGACGGTGCACGTGGCGATCCTGGAGGACACCGACGTCATCTACATCGCCAAGGTCGACTCCACCCACGCCGTCCGCATGGTCTCCGCGGCCGGCCGCCGGCTGCCCGCCCACTGCACCTCGGTCGGCAAGATGCTGCTGGCCTCGCTGCCGGAGCAGGAGCTGACCGCGCGGATCCCCGACGGGACCGAGCTGGCCGCGATGACCCCGAACAGCATCACCGAACCGGGCGCGCTGCGCGAGGCCCTGGCGGAGATCCGGCAGCGCGGGATCGCGGTCGAGAGCCGCGAGTCCAACCCGGACGTCTCCTGCGTGGCGGCGCCGGTCCGCGACCGCGCCGGCCAGGTGGTGGCCGCGCTGTCCATCTCCGTCCCGATGATCCGCTGGAGCGAGGAGCGCCGGGCCGAGCTGGAGGAACTGGCCGCGAAGGGCGCGGCGGAACTGTCGGAACGACTGGGTCACAGGGGGGCGGCATGACGGAGTACGAGGTCGCGGTGCGGGCGGAGGCGGCGCTCGGCGAGGGCCCGACCTGGGACCCGGCGACGGACCGGCTCGTCTGGCTGGACATCCTGGGCATGCGGATCCACACCTACGATCCCGTCTCCGGACGCCGTACGGTCCGGACGACGCCCCAGCACGTCGGCGCGGCCAAGCCCCGCGCGGGCGGGGGCCTGGTGCTGAACCTGCGGGACGGCGTCGGCCTGCTGGACGCCGACGGCACGTTCCGCTGGCTGCACCACGAGCCGGTCGCGGGCCGCCGCGCCAACGACGCGGCGGTGGCCCCCGACGGCTCCCTGTGGGCGGGCACGATGCGGTACGACGAGGCGACGGGCGGCGGCACGCTGTCCCGGCTGACGGGGGACGGCGCCGTGCGGACGGTCCTGCCCGACGTCACCGTCAGCAACGGCACCGGCTGGAGTCCCGACGGCCGCCTCATGTACTACGTCGACACCCCGACCCGCCGCGTGGACGTCTTCGACCACGACGCCGACGGCGTCCACGAGCGCCGCCCGCTGGTGGAGATCGAGGAGGGCGCGGGCTTCCCGGACGGCCTGACGGTCGACGCGGAGGGCTGTGTGTGGGTGGCCCTGTGGGACGGGGGAGCGGTCCGCCGCTACACGCCTGCCGGCGAACTGGACCGGGTGATCACCCTGCCGACGCCGCGGACGACGGCGTGCGCGTTCGGCGGGGCCGGCCTGACCGACCTGTACATCACCACCGCCCGCACGGGCCTGTCGGCCCCGCACCCCCTGTCGGGCTCGCTGCTGGTGGTACCGGGCGCGGGGAAGGGCCTGCCCCAGCCGGCGTTCGCGGGCTGAGCGCGCGACGCCGCCGAGCGTGACGGCGGTCCGTGCTCACTCGGGCACGGCCACGCTCTCCGCCGGGACGGCCGCTCGGGCGCGGACCGCCTCGATGTCGCCGGGACGGCGCAGCGCCCGGGAGACGGCGCCGATCTCCCGGAGCAGGTCCGTGGTGTCGGGGTCGGCGGCCGGCCCGGGCGGCTCCGGCGTACGCGCCCTGGTCCCGACGGCGTCGAGGATGCTCACGGCAGCGGCCAGCGCCCGGGCCCGCTCGGGCGGATGGCCGAGGCCGAGGGCGGCGTCGTACGCGCGTCTGCCGAGCGTGGTGTCGAGGTGCCGGGCCAGCGGCAGCAGCACGTCCCGGATGAACGTCTCGCGGCGGGTGAGCCGCAGTTCGGGCGTGGCGCGCAGCGCGAACGGCACCCCCTCGCCGCTCGCGTCGCGCAGCAGCCGGTACAGCGGCAGCAGTTCGCGGTGGGCGAGCCGGACCCGCCGGCGGTCGCGCAGATACTGGCCGGCGTGCGGCAGGACGAAGCCGACGGCGATCAGGATGGCGGAGAGGGACGCCAGGAGCGGGGCCAGATCGGTGCTCAGCCAGTCCAGGTCCCGGCCGCACCAGCGCGCGACGACGGCGGTCAGCTTGGCCGCGCCGAGGACCAGGTTCAGGACGTAGCCCGCGCCGAGCAGCCGCAACCCCCGCCGCAGCCAGGGGTCCAGGCCCTCGGCGCGCACCCAGTCCCGGATCAGCCGGAAGGTGATCAGGCAGGCCACGGCGTGCGCGAGGAGGTAGAGCAGGATCTCCTCGCGCATGAACGGCGTGGTGGCGTAGTGGGTGTCCAGGTCCCGCAGCCGCTCCTCGGGGGCGTCGGCGAACAGGAAGCACCCCCACAGGGCGGCGATGACCCCCGAGTACACCGAGACCACCCAGCGCCTCGCGCGCCGGGTGGCGGCCGAGCGGTGGGACAGGCCGTTGCGCCAGGTGATGATGAGCAGCAGGCAGGAGCCGCAGAACGCGGTGATGAGCGAATAGCACCAGGGCGCCGAGAAGTTGGGCACGCCGGTCAGCCGGTTGACCCGGGCGATGGTGGACGGCGTGCAGAACACGAACACCGCGCAGGCGAGCAGCAGCACCCCGCCGACCGCGCGCAGCAGCGGGTCCCGCCACAGGCGGATGATCGTGGGCAGCTTGATCACCAGGGCGGCGGTGAGCACGGCCGTGGGGATCCAGAAGGAGATGTAGAACTCGCCGAGGATTCCCGAGGGGTCCACCGCCGGCTGGGTCACCCCTTCGGCCCGTTCACTTGGTCGCGGCCGCGATAGCCGAGGGAGCGCTGGAGGGGGTCCGGCGGGGCGGGACGGGTCCCGGCGAGCCGGTCGCGGAACAGGGTGGCCAGGCGGTGCCCGAAGTCGTCGGCCTCGGCCTCGTCGGACTCGCGGGAGCCGTTGCGGGCGGCCACCGTGAGGGCCATGTCCCGCCAGCCGGGCGTGTCGGCGAGGGCGCGGGCCGCGGCGGCCCCGGCGAGATGGTGGTGCCGGTGCCCGGCGTGCAGATGCCACAGCTCGTGGCCCAGGATGACCAGTTGCTGCACGGCCTCGGCCCGGTCCTCCACGATGACCAGGTCGAAGTCGGCGAACTCGACCCACAGGCCGGTGACTTCGATCTCGTCCGGGAACCGCTCGAACCGCAGCTCCACCGGCCGCCCCGCGCGCAGTGCGCTCATCTCCTCGCACAGTGCCCGGCACAACGCGCGGACGCCTTCGGGCGGTTCGGGACGGTTGTGGACGGCGGCGGCGAGTTCGCCGGCCAGGGAGCGCATGGCCGGGCCCGAGCCGGAGCGCCGCAGTCGTGCGGCGAGGCGTGACGCCCGCTCCCGCGCGCCCCCGAAACTCATCTGGCTCCCTTCCCACCGCCGGTTGCGGCCGGTCCGAGCGTACGCGCCCGGACGCGCCCCCGTCATGCGATCCGGCGACCGTTGTTCAACGGAGAACCACCTGCGGGCCGGTGGACGACCCGTTGACGCGCAAGCGCTTCGAATCTACGGTCCCGTTCGGAGTCACGAGCGGTATCCGACATATCGAACGGTGGGGCGGGGGACCGCGTCGAAGCCCGCACCGGCCCACGACACCCACGCACCCCACCCCGGAAGGCGCGCATGCATCCCGCCCGCTTCACCCTGGACCCCGCCTTCACCATCGGCGAGGTGAATCCCCGTCTCTTCGGCTCGTTCGTGGAACACCTCGGCCGCTGCGTCTACACCGGCATCCACGAGCCGGGCCACCCCTCGGCGGACGAGGCCGGTCTGCGGACCGACGTCCTGGCCCTCGTCCGCGAACTCGGCGTCACCACCATCCGCTACCCCGGCGGCAACTTCGTCTCCGGCCACAGATGGGAGGACTCGGTCGGCCCGGTGGAGGAACGCCCCCGCCGCCTCGATCTCGCCTGGCACTCCACCGAGACCAACCGTTTCGGCCTCTCCGAGTACATCGCCTTCCTGAAGAAGCTCGGCCCCCAGGCCGAACCCATGGTGGCGGTCAACCTCGGGACGCGAGGCGTCGCCGAAGCCCTCGAACTCCAGGAGTACGCCAACCACCCCGCCGGCACCGCCCTCTCCGGTCTCCGTGCCGCCCACGGCGACGAGGACCCCTTCGGCATCCGGCTCTGGTGCCTCGGCAACGAGATGGACGGCCCCTGGCAGACCGGCCACAAGACGGCCGAGGAGTACGGGCGGACCGCCGCCGAGACCGCGCGCGCCATGCGTCAGCTCGACCCCGCCGTCGAACTGGTCGCCTGCGGCTCCTCCAGCCAGGCCATGCCCACCTTCGCCGCGTGGGAGGCGACCGTCCTGACGGAGACGTACGACCTGGTCGACCACATCTCCCTGCACGCCTACTACGAGCCCGTCGACGGCGACCTGGACTCCTTCCTCGCCTCCGCCGTCGACATGGAGTCCTTCGTCGAGAACGTGGTCGCGACCGCCGACCACGTGGGCGCCAAGCTGAAGTCCAAGAAGCGGATCAACCTCTCCTTCGACGAGTGGAACGTCTGGTACCTCTCCAGGTGGGAGGAGCACGCCCGGACCGCCGACCGGTCCGACTGGCCGGAGGCCCCCCGTCTGCTGGAGGACGACTACAGCGTCCTGGACGCGGTCGTCCTCGGCTCGCTCCTCATCGCCCTGCTCCGGCACGCCGACCGGGTCACCGTCGCCTGCCTCGCCCAGCTCGTCAACGTGATCGCCCCGATCATGACCGAGCCGGGCGGCCCGGCCTGGCGGCAGACGACGTTCTTCCCGTTCGCCCAGGCCTCCCGGTACGGCCGGGGCCGGGTGCTGGACGTCCGCGTGGACTCGCCGACGTACGAGACGAAGAAGTACGGCGAGACGGACCTGCTGCACGCCACCGCCGTGCGCGCGGCCGACGGCGCCGTCACCGTGTTCGCGGTCAACCGCAGCCGGACCGGCTCCCTGCCGCTCGAAGTCACCCTGAACGGTCCGGCGCCGACGTCCGTCATCGAGCACACCGCGCTCGCGGACGCCGATCCCGACGCCCGCAACACCCTCGCCGACCCCGAACGCGTCACCCCGCACCCCGTCGAGGGCACCGCCCTGACGGACGGCACCCTCACCGCCGTACTGGAGCCGCTGTCCTGGAACGTGATCAGACTGGCGTGACCGGCACTCCGCCGGCCGCGCTGCCGAGCAGCGTCAGGCGGGCCGACCCGGGGCCCGACAGCGTGGTGAACTCCGAGAGCACCGCGAACGCCAGGGTGTTGGTGCCCCGGGTGCGCAGGATGCCGTTCGGCAGGACGAAGGTGTGCTGGGGGCCGACGTTGTTGATGTACTGGCCGAGGTTCCAGCCGTTGAGGAAGATCTGGGCGCGGTAGGCCCGGTACGGGTCGTCGTCCAGGGTCAGGCCGATCGACGCGTCGACGTCGGCCGGCACCGACAGCCGGAACGTGGTCCGGTACCAGGTCACGCCCTGCCGCCGCTCGGCGCGCGGGAAGGTCACCCGCTCCCAGTCCCGGTCCCGGAAGCCGGGCAGGTGCCAGCCTTCCCGCTCGCCGTACAGACCGCCGTTGTTCATCGGCCCGCGCACCGGGTCGGCGGGGCCCTCGCCCTGGATGCGCCAGCTCACCTTCGGCGCGGCGCCCGTGAAGCCGACCTCCGTGAGGCCGCGGGCCACCTTGTGCGTGTCGAGTGCCTTGCCGTCCTGGTCGTGCTGCATGCGCCGCACGAGCACGGACAGCACGTGCCGGCCGGGGGAGCGCAGCCGCTCGCGCACCGGGAAGACCGCCGTGTCCGCCCAGCTTCCCTTGCGGATCGTGCTCTTGTCCGGCACGGGCATCCGGTGCGTGCCCAGCGGCTCGCCGTCCAGCCAGGCCATCAGCAGGCCCTGCGTGCCGGTGCTGTAGGCGAGCGAGACTTCCTCGATGCCGGTCGCGTCGTCGAAGCCGCCCCGGTACCAGACGTCCCCGTAGTGGAAGCCGTAGTCGTCGGCGAAGAGCACCGGCCGGCCGTCGGGGACCGCCGTGGTGCTGAACGACGAGGTCTTGTCCGCCCGCTTCCACGAGGAGTCGTCGAAGCCCGGGCCCGCCTCCGGGTTCTCCGTCCGCATCCGCCAGCCGCCCAGCTCGGGCAGCCGCACCTCGGGCACCCCCGGCAGCTCCCCGGTGCTCATCAGGCTGCCGGAGAGGGTGACCCGGGTGGCCACCTCCTGTCCGTTCCACACCACGGTGTCGATGCCGCGCGGGCCCCACACCTCCAGGGCGGTCCGCTCGGTGAGGTCACCGGTCAGACGGACCTGCGAGCCGTGAAGTTCGACGTGCCGCAGCAGCGCCGGGCCGTACACCAGGAGCGTCCCGGACGGGGTGTCGTAGGGGAACAGGCGGACGGCGGTGGCGTCGTCGGCGAAGAGCAGCAGCAGCGGGGTGTCCGTCTCGCCCTTCTGCACCAGCACCCGGGTCAGTCCGGCCTCCCCCAGGGGGGCGTTCACATGCAGTTCGCCCCGGTCGTAGGCCCAGCCGCCCTCCGGGTCCAGCCGCTGCACGAACGGCTCGGCCGGGCACTCCAGCACCAGCTCGGCCATCTCGCCGCGCCGGCCCGTGAACACGGCGATGTCCTGGCGGCCCGCCGTCAGGCACAGCATGGGCGCGGCGGTGGAGTACTTCAGGGTCCGCTTGCCCAGCGACAGTCCGGTGGTCAGCAGCTTGGCGTCCCGGCCGGGCACGGTGACGCGCAGCTCGCCGGCGTCGGTCGGCAGGCCGGTGGTGACCGGCTCCGTGCCGTCGTTGCGGGCGACGTACACGTGCGCGCCGGTGTCCTGGTTGGTGAGGTGGTAGACCTTCAGCCCCTCGGCCTCGACGTCCGCCGCCCGGTCCAGCTTGGCGAAGTCGGGCACGCGCTGCAACAGGTGCCCGAGCTGGTGCATCGGGGCGATCTTGTCGGTGACGCCCCGGCCCTCGTCGATCGCGGCGCCGTAGTCGTACGACGTGTAGACGACCGGCGCGGGCAGCCAGCCCCACGAGGTCCCGCCGAACGTCATGTACACGTTGTGCAGGGTGAGCCCGTTGGCGAGGTTGGTCAGGTAGAAGCGGCGCTCGTAGGCCGCGTCCCGGGTCCGCCGCGACTCGGCGTACCCCTTGCCGTCGAACTCGGCCCCGCCCCAGGGATCGAACCAGCCGCCCCCGAACTCGGGCACGAACCCGGGCGTGCTGGGCGAGGCGGTGGCCCCGCCCTTCGCCCCGCCGGGGCCGTAGTGCCCCCAGTCGGGCGGGGGCTGGGACGGCGAGGGGTAGCCGTCGAAGCCGTACAGCCAGCCGCCCCGCTCGCCGGCGGTGTCGAAGGAGCCGGGGACCCAGTAGCCGTTGCGGCCCTTGTCGTTGTGGAACAGCGGGACGTCGATCCCGTCGGCCCGCACCTTCCGGTAGAGGTGGGACATGTAGTTCCGGCCGGAGGCGTCGCGCGCGTGGGCGTCGTACTCGTTCTCGATCTGGTACAGCAGGACCGTGCCGGTGCCCTGTGTGAACAGATGCCGGCGGGCGATCCGGTTCACCTGGGTCAGCCACTCGTCGACGTGCGACAGATAGGTGGGGTCGTCGGTCCGGGCGGTGCCCTCGGTCGCCGTCAGCCAGCCGGGGAAGCCGCCGCCGTCGACCTCGGCGTTGATGTAGGGGCCGGGGCGCAGGATGACGTACAGACCGGTCTCGGCGGCCGTGCGCAGGAACAGGCCGAGGTCCCGGACGCCGGTGAAGTCGTACCTGCCGGGCGCGGGGGAGTGGTAGTTCCAGGCGACGTAGACGCTGACGGCGTTGTAGCCGTGCGCCCGCATCTTCTGCAGCACGTCCCGCCACAGGGACGGGCTCGGCAGCCGGAAGGGGTGCAGCTCGCCGGACCACACCACCAGCCGGCGCCCGTCCACGAGCAGCGAGTAACGGTCGTAGCCGATCGTGTGGCGCTCGCCGTCGGCGCGCGGCGGGACCGGCGCCGGGCCGGTCGGCGCGCTGCCGCCGGCGTACGCCGAGGGGGCCCCGGGGCCGCCGCTGCCGCCCAGGGCGAGCCCGAGCGAGGCCGAGCCGGCCAGGGCACTGAAGGTACGTCTGCTGAGCGCCAAGGTGGATCCTCCCGGGCGATCTTACGGGGCGCGGGTGCGGCCATTCTCCACGGAGATACGCCCCACAATGGACGCATGAGGATCTCGGCACGGGCGGATTACGCGGTACGGGCGGTACTGGAGCTGGCCGTACGGCAGGGTAACGGCCCGGTGAAGGCAGAGGAAATCGCCGCCGTGCAGGGCATCCCGCACAAGTTCCTGGAGGGCATCCTGGGCGACCTCAGACGGGCCGGGATCGTGGACAGCCGGCGTGGCGGGGGCGGCGGCTACCGGCTGGCGCGGGACGCCGCCGCGGTCACCGTGGCGGACGTCATCCGGGCGGTCGACGGTCCCATCGTGTCCGTGCGCGGCGAACGCCCGACCGGACTCGCCTACACCGGCACGGCCCGGCCCCTGCTGCCGCTGTGGATCGCCCTGCGCGCCAATGTCCGCCGGATCCTGGAGGGTGTCACGCTCGCCGACCTCGCGGCGGACGCCCTGCCCGAGCCGGTCCGGTCGCTGGCCGCGGAACCGGCGGCCTGGGAGAACCCCTGAGCGAGGCGGGCGCGCCGCCGGCGGTCCGCCGGACGAGGCCGCGGAAAGCCCGGTGCGAGCCGTGAAAGGCCCGGTGCGAGCCGTGAAAAGCCAGGGTGTGAATGGCCGGAGTTCACCCTCCCGGCCCCGGGCGGGGCTTCCTACGATGCCCACGCCTCCCTCAGCGGTTCACAGATGGCACACAGGTTCTTCACCTTTGAACGGCTTGGCGTGAGGTACACCCCCCACCCGACAACCGGGAGAAACCATGGCTGGTGGACTCCTCCTGAGCGGTGCCGTAGCCGCTCTCCTCACCACCGCGCTACCCGCCCAGAGCCCGTCCTCCGTCTTCGACAACCCGCCCCCGGACAAGATCGTCATCGACGTGGCGACGGTGAACGGCTCCGGCTGTCCCGCGGGCACGGCCGCCGTGGCCGTGTCCCCGGACAACACGGCGTTCACCGTGACCTACAGCGAATACCTGGCCAAGGCCGGCGGTGGCTCCGACCCCACGGCCTTCCGCAAGAACTGTCAGCTCAACCTGGTGGTCCACGTGCCCCAGGGCTTCACCTACGCGGTCGCGAGCGCCGACTACCGGGGCTTCGCCTCGCTGCAGAAGGGCGCCACCGGCACGCAGAAGGCGTCGTACTACTTCCAGGGCTCGTCGAACACCGTGCCCCGGACCCACCCCTTCACCGGCCCCTACAACGACGACTGGCAGGCCACCGACGACACCGACTGGGCCCAGCTCGTCTGGGCACCCTGCGGCGTCCTGCGCAACTTCAACATCAACACCGAGCTGCGGGTGACCGCGGGCACCACCTCCCCCGACAAGGTGAGCTTCATGACGATGGACTCGACGGACGGGGACATCAGCACGGTGTACCACCTGGCGTGGAAGGAGTGCCCGGGCTCCTAGCCGGGGCGAGAGCACGACGGAGCCCGCGCCCCTCGCGGAGGGGCGCGGGCTCCGTGGTGACGGTCCGTCAAGCGTGCTCGCTCACCGGCGCGTTCGCGCGGGCACAGTGGGCCGGCCGGCCCGTGGGGCGCCGGGCGGGGGTACCCGGCCGGGAGCGGCACCCGGGCCGTCGGCCCCGTCGGCCGAGTTGCGGGCCAGGTGCGGCTGTAGCAGCGTGGTGGGGGAGGATCGGGGGGTTCTCGGAGGATACCGGGCCGGTTCGTACGCAGAAGTACTCTTCCGCTCAAGGTGGTCCCATGTTCACACATGCGTCCCGCAGATCCCACATGCTCGCGGCCGGAATCCCGCTCGTCACCGCGGCGCTGGTCGGAGGCGTCCTGACGGCAGGACCGGCGTCGTCGGCGGTCGACACCGGAGAGGTGACCTACAAGGGCACCGTGTCCTGTGACAAAGCCTTCCCCGCCCCCAACAAGTCCGTTCCCCAGGCGGTGTTCCTGGACAGCGACGAGGACGACGCCGCCGTCAAGGTCACGGGCGTGCAGGGCCGTCGGGCGAGGTACGAGATCGCCAACCTGGAGGTCCCGCTCGACTCCAGCTTCAGCCTGGCGATCTCGGTCACGTGCAAGCCGCCGAGGAAGCCGCCCCAGACGTTCAACCGGTCGCTGCCGCAGACCGACCTCACGGAGAATCAGACCGTCAAGCTGAACATCAAGTAGGCGATCCCCGCCCGCATCGGGCCACCGCCCCGTCGAGCCACCGGCCCGGCGGGGCGGTGGCTCGACGAGGCGGACTTCTATCCCGCCTGCCCCATCCCCGCGGCGCTCGGCCAGCTCTGGGCGTTGGGCCAGCCCGTCGCGGGAGCCGGGGTCAGGCCCGCGGCGGGGGCCGGGGACGTCATCCCGCGGACCTGGGCCGCGGTGAGACCGCCCCGGGCCGGGACCCCGGGCGGGGTGGGCGCCATCGCCGCCGCGGACGCCGCGACGGGCGCCGGTGCGGGTGTGGTTACGGGCACCGGTATCGGCGCCGGTGCGGTGGGCAGCGGGGGCGGCGTGACGGCCGGGGTCAGAGGCGGGGCCGGCTGCGCCGGTTGCGGTGCCGGGACCATCGGCTGCGCCACCGGGACGGGCTGGGGCGCCGGAGCCATCGGCTGCGCCACCGGGACCGGTTGGGGCGCCGGGGTCATCGGCTGGGGCGCGGGGAACGGTTGGGGCGCCGGGGTCATCGGCTGTGCCGCCGGGGCCATCGGCTGGGGTGCGGGGACCGGCTGGGGTGCCGGAGCGGGCTGGGCTGCCGCCGGCATCGGCATCCCGCCGCCGGCCGGCGCGACGGCGGCGGGGAGCGGCATGCCGGTGCCGGCGGCCGGGGAAGGGCCGGGCGCGGTGAGCCGCAGGCCGGCCCCGTTGGTCTCGCTGACCAGCCGGTCGACCGCCGCCGTGCCCGAGCTGTAGCTGGTCCCGGTGCCCAGCTCGGGCACGGCGGCTCCCCTCCTGGACCCGTAGAGCACCTGTTCCAGGCCGGACACCAGGCGACGCACGTCGACCTGGGGGCGCACCACGAGCCGCAGGAAGCGGCTGGAGGATCCGATCTTGTTGCCGCACTCGCGGACCAGGATCCGGTGCTCGGTGAGCATCCGGTCCCGGACCACCGTGCCCTCGGCGCCGACGGGCAGGCGCACGAAGAGGAAGTTGCCCTGGGAGGGGTAGACGGTGAGGCCGGGGAGCGCGGAGAGGTGGCTGGCCATCTCCAGGCGGTCGCGGCGGACCTGCGTCAGGCTCTGCGCGTACTCGGCGCCGTGTTCCTTCAGCATGAACACCACGTGCTCGGCGAAGGCGTTGAGGTTCCACTTCGGCAGCATCGAACGGATTTTGCCCGCGAGCGCCGGGTTGGCGACCAGGTAGCCGAAGCGGATGCCGTGCAGGCCGAAGTTCTTGCCCAGGCTGCGCAGCACGATCACATTGGGGCGGAGCATGGCCTCCTGGACGACGCTCGGCTCGGTCTCCGCGTCGGCGAACTCCAGGAACGACTCGTCGATCACCACCAGGTCCAGGTCGGCCATGGCGTCCATGAACTGCACCACCTGCTGACGGCGCAGATAGCCGCCGTCGGGGTTGTTGGGGTTGCAGATCACGGCCACCCGGGTGCCCCGGGCGCGGATGAACTCGGCGTACTGGCCGAGGTCCAGGGCGAAGTCGTTCGCCTCCTGGAGCGGGAACATGTCGACCCGCTTGCCCGTCTCCATCGGCTGGTCGGTCCAGCGGCCGAACGTGGGCACGGGGACGGCCAGGGACTCGCGGACCAGCAGATGGTCGATCCAGGTGATCAGCTCGGTGGAGCCGTTGCCCATCGCCACGCACTGCGGCGGCAGCTGGAGCAGGCCGCACAGCTCGCTCGTGATGGTGTCGGCGCCGCTCGGGTAGTACGTGATGATCTCGCGCAACCGGGTCGCCATCTCCTCGAACATGGCGGGTGTGGGGAAGTAGGGGTTGCACGGGATGCAGAAGTCCACCGGGCCGGCCCCGTCGCCGCCCTCCCGCGTCAGCGCCGCCATGGAGGGGCTGTGCGCGGCGGTGCCGCGGAACAACGAGGTGACGTTGCCGGCCAAGGGGACCTCCGTTCAGGGTGGCCCGTGCGGGGGAGCACGGGCCGCCCTTGGATACGGCAGGGACGGCCGTGGCGTTCAACTCACGCGGGGAGTGAGCGACTTCACGCCCCGAACGTGTGGATCGTCGTCGTCCGGTATGTCCGGCCGGGGCGCAGCACGGTGGAGGGGAACGACGGCTGGTTCGGCGAGTCCGGGAAGTGCTGGGTCTCCAGGCACAGGCCGTCGCCCTGCCGGTAGGTCCGCCCGGACGGGCCGACGAGGGTGCCGTCGAGGAAGTTGCCCGAGTAGAACTGCACGCCGGGCTGGTCGGTGAAGATCTTCAGGGTACGGCCGGAGGCCGGGTCGCGGAGCGTCGCCGCGTGCTCCGGCCGTGCGGTCACCCCCTTGTCGAGCACGAAGTTGTGGTCGTAGCCCTTGGCGGTCACCAGCTGGCCGTGGCCGACACGGATGTCGCGGCCGATCGGCTTGGGGCGGGTGAAGTCGAACGGGGTGCCCGCGACCTTCGCCGCCTCGCCGGTGGGGATCAGCCCCGCGTCGGTGGGGGTGTAGCGGCTCGCGGCCAGCCACAGCTCGTGGTCCTCGATGCTGCCGGTGCCCTCGCCCGCGAGGTTGTAGTACGTGTGGTTGGTGAGGTTGACGACCGTCGGCCTGTCGGTGGTGGCCTCGTAGTCGATCCGCCAGTCGCCGTGCCGGTTCAGCGTGAAGGTGACCTTCGTCCTCAGCGTGCCGGGGTAGCCCATCTCGCCGTCGGCGCTGGTGTAGTACAGGCGCAGACCGACGTCCGGGCCCGCGGTGAACGGCTCGACGTCCCACACCTTGGTGTTGAAGCCCTTGGCGCCCCCGTGCAGGCTGTTCGCGCCGTCGTTGACGGACAGCTGGTACGTCTGGCCGTCCAGGGTGAACCGGCCTCCCGCGATGCGGTTGCCGTAGCGGCCGATGGTGGCGCCGAAGAAGGTGGTCCCGGCGACGTACGCGGCGAGGTCGTCGTAGCCGAGCGAGACGTTCGCGTACCGCCCGTGCCGGTCGGGGATCTCCAGCGACTGGACGATGCCGCCGTAGGAGAGGACCTTCAGCCGGGTACCGCCGTTCTCCAGCGACCAGCGGTACACCTTCGTGCCGTCCGCGAGTGTGCCGAAGAGTTCCCTCACCGGCTTCCGGCCTCCCGGACCCGTGCCGGCCCGGTCACCGCCCGCGGCGGCGGCCGGGGTCTGCGTCGTGCCGAGCGTGGTGGCGGCGAGGCCCACCGCGGCTGCTCCCGCGATGACCGTGCGTCTGTTCAGTTCCATGGATACGGCTCCCTTTTCCGGGCGCTTACGAACCGGACTTGCGCTTGTTCCACACGTCGAACCCGACCGCCACCAGCAGGGCGATGCCCTTGATGACCTGCTGCCAGTCGGTGCCCACGCTGAGGAGGTTCATGCCGTTGTTCAGCACGCCGAGGACGAGACCGCCGATGATGGCGCCGAGGACGGTGCCGACACCGCCGCTCATGGACGCGCCGCCGATGAACGACGAGGCGATGGCCTCGAGTTCGTAGTTGAGGCCGGCCTTCGGCGAGGCCGCGTTCAGGCGGGCGGCGACCACCAGACCCGCCAGGGCCGCGAGCACGCCCATGTTCAGGAAGACGTAGAAGGTGACCTTCTTGTCCTTGACGCCGGACAGCTTGGCCGCCGGCAGGTTGCCGCCGATCGCGTAGATGTGCCGGCCGAAGACGGCGTTGCGCATGACGTAGCCGTAGCCGACCACCAGCGCGCCCAGGATGATCAGCACGATCGGGGCGCCCTTGTAGCTGGCGAGCAGCATCGTGACGACGAGGATCGCGGCGCTGATGGCGACGAGCTTGAGCAGGAAGAGGTTCCGCGGCGGCACCTCCAGGGCGAACTCCTGCTGCCGCTTCCTGTCGCGGAACTCCTGCACGACCGTGAAGACGATCAGGACGATGCCCAGCAGCAGGGTGATGTTGTGGTAGTTGGTGTTCGGGCCGGTCTCCGGCAGGAAGCCGTTGCCCATCTTCTCCAGACCGCCCGGGAACGGGCCGAGGGTCTGGCCCTCCAGGAGGATCTCCGTCAGACCGCGGAAGATCAGCATCCCGGCGAGGGTGACGATGAACGAGGGGATGCCGAAGTAGGCGATCATGAAGCCCTGTACCGCGCCGGCCACCGCGCCCACCAGCAGGCACAGCACCAGGGCGACCGGCCAGGCCACCCCGTGCTGCACCGTCAGGACGGCCGCGAACGCGCCGATGAACGCCGTCAGCGAGCCGACCGACAGGTCGATGTGGCCCGCGATGATCACCAGCATCATGCCGATCGCGAGGATCAGGATGTGGCTGTTCTGCAGCACCAGGTTGGAGACGTTGCGGGGCAGCAGCAGGTCGCCGTCGGTCCACACGGAGAACAGGACCACGATCAGGCCGAGGGCGATCAGCATGCCGTACTGCCGCATGTTGGTGCGCAGGCCGTTCAGCATCAGCTGAAGCAGGCCGCCGGAGGCCGGGGCGCCGCTCTTCCCGGGCGGCGCCGGGGCCGGGGTCCTGGCGGTCGTGTCCGTGCTCATCGGGTTACCTCTTTGTCCTTCGTCATCTGGCGCATCAGCGATTCCTGGGATGCCTCGGCCCGGGAGAACTCGCCGGTCAGCCGCCCCGCGGCCATCGTGTAGATGCGGTCGCACATGCCGAGCAGCTCCGGCAGCTCGGAGGAGATGAAGACGACCGCCCTGCCCTCGGCCGCCAGCTGGTCGATGACCGTGTAGATCTCGAACTTGGCGCCGACGTCGATACCGCGCGTCGGCTCGTCCAGGATCAGGACGTCCGGACCGGCGAAGATCCACTTGCTGAGGACGACCTTCTGCTGGTTGCCGCCGGAGAGCTTGCCCACCGGCTCGAAGACGGTCGGCGCCTTGATGTTCATGGAGGAGCGGAACCGCTCGGCGACCTGCCGTTCCTCGTGTTCGTCGACCACGCCGCGCCGGGCCACCTTGCCGAGGGAGGTCAGCGAGATGTTGCGGTTGATGGTGTCGATGAGGTTGAGGCCGTAGTGCTTGCGGTCCTCGGTGACATAGGCGATGCCGTGCCCGATCGCCTCGGCGACGGACTTCGTCCGGATCTCCTCGCCGTCCTTGAGGACCGTGCCGCCCGCGTACCGGCCGTACGACCGTCCGAAGACACTCATGGCCAGCTCGGTGCGGCCGGCGCCCATGAGACCCGCGATGCCGACGATCTCCCCGCGCCGCACCTGGAGCGACACGTTGTCGACGACCTTGCGCTGCTGGTCGATGGGGTGGTGCACGGTCCAGTCGCGGATCTCCAGGGCGGGGGCCGTGCCCTCCTCGGCCCGGTGCGGGGTGCGCTCGGGGAAGCGGTGGTCGAGGTCGCGGCCGACCATGCCGCTGATGATCCGGTCCTCCGTCGTCTCCGGAGCCTTCACGTCGAGCGTCTCGATGGAGCGCCCGTCACGGATGATCGTCACCGAGTCGGCGACCCGGCGTATCTCGTTGAGCTTGTGGGAGATGATGATCGAGGTGATGCCCTGCTTCTTCAGCTCCAGGATCAGGTCGAGCAGTTTGCCGCTGTCCTCGTCGTTCAGCGCCGCCGTCGGCTCGTCCAGGATGAGCAGTTTCACCTTCTTCGACAGCGCCTTCGCGATCTCCACGAGCTGCTGCTTGCCCACGCCGATGTCGGCGACGCGGGTCTCGGGGTGGTCGGTCAGGCCGACCCGGCGCAGCAGTTCGGTGGCGTGCCTGAGCGTGTCGTTCCAGTTGATGAACCCGCGCGTGGCGTGCTCGTTGCCGAGGAAGATGTTCTCCGCGACGGAGAGGTACGGCACCAGCGCCAGTTCCTGGTGGATGATGACGATGCCGTGCTGCTCGCTCGCCCGGATGTCCCGGAAGCGGCACGGCTCCCCCCGGAAGAGGATCTCGCCCTCGTAGCTGCCGTGCGGATGGACGCCGGAGAGCACCTTCATCAGGGTGGACTTGCCGGCGCCGTTCTCCCCGCAGATGGCGTGGACCTCGCCCTGACGTACCGTCAGTGTGACGTCCGAGAGCGCTGTGACACCGGGAAAGGTCTTGACGATCGAGCGCATTTCCAGGACGGGTCCCGCCATGGTCGTGCCTTCCAATCAGTGTGGGGTCGTCGGGTGGGCGGGACTCACTTGAGCTGGGCGTCCGTGTAGTAGCCGCCCTTGACGAGCACGTCCTCGTAGTTGGTCTTGTCGACGCTGACCGGCTGGAGCAGGTAGGCGGGGACGACCTTGGTGCCGTTGTCGTAGGACTTGGTGTCGTTGACCTCGGGCTTCTTGTTCTTCAGCAGGTCGTCGACCATCGTCGAGGCGACCTCGGCCAGCTTGCGCAGGTCCTTGTAGACGGTCTGCGTCTGCTGACCGCCGATGATCGACTTCACGGAGGCCAGCTCGGCGTCCTGGCCGGTGATGACCGGCAGCGGCTTGTTCCCGGAGCCGTAGCCGTCCGACTTCAGCGCGGAGAGCACACCGATGGATATGCCGTCGTAGGGCGAGAGGACGGCGTCGACCCGCTCGCTCTTGTACGAGGAGGTGAGGATGTCGTCCATGCGCCGCTGTGCGGTGGCGCCGTCCCAGCGCAGCGTGACGACCTTGTTGAGCGCGGTCTGGCCGGACCGGACGACGAGCTGCTTCTTGTCCAGGTACGGCTTCAGCACGCTCATCGCGCCGTTGAAGAAGTACCGGGTGTTGTTGTCGTCGTTGGAGCCGGCGAACAGCTCGATGTTGAACGGGCCCGTCCTGCCCTTGGCCAGCCCGAGCTTGTCCACGATGTACTGGCCCTGGAGCCTGCCGACCTTCTCGTTGTCGAACGAGGCGTAGTAGTCGACGTTCTTGCTGCCGAGGATCAGGCGGTCGTAGGAGATGACCGGGATGTCGGCGTCCGCGGCCTGCTGGAGGACGCTGTTCAGGGACTTGTTGTCGATGGCCGCGATGATCAGGCCCTTGACGCCCTGCGTGATCAGGTTCTCGATCTGCGAGACCTGCTGCTCCGGGTCGTCCTCGCCGTAGACCAGCTTGGTCTTGTACCCCTTGGCCTCCAGGTCCTTGACGACGTTCTTGCCGTCGGAGATCCAGCGCTCGGAGGATTTCGTCGGCATGGCGATGCCGATGGTGGCGCCCTTGACGTCGCCCGACTTCTCCTTGCTGCCGCCCTCGCCGTTCTGGCCGCAGGCGGTCAGGGTGAGGGCGAGCGAGGCGGCTGAGGCCAGCACGGCGAGTGCGGCTCTGCGGTTGCGCATGGGGATCAGTCCTTGTCGTTCTCGTCGTTGAGAGGAGCGGAAGCTTCGACGGGGAAGCGGTTGAGGGTCCCGGGCAGCCGGGAGCCGAGCGGCGCCATGTCGCCGTCCGCGCCGTGCCGGGCGAGCAGGTCCAGGGCGAGCCGGCCGCGCCGCACCCGCTCCCGGGCGGTGTCCAGGGTCACGTCCCGCAGATGGGTGCCCCAGGGGTAGATGCCGGGCGCCTTGGACAGACCGAACTTCAGATAGAGCGGGGCGCCGCGCCGGATCAGCTCGGCGACCTCGTACATCCGGACGTAACCGCCGAGGTCGTCGGGCGCCTCGATGTACATGTCCATGGGGGCGCCGGAGACCCGGCGGATCTCGGTGAGGTGGTCCAGCGTCAGATCGCTGGGCACGTTGACGGAGTCGGCGCCGAGCCGTTCGTAGACGGCGTACGAGGCCGGGTTGACAGGGCCGATCAGCGCCGACACCTTGAGGGTCGTGTCGGCCGGGACGATCCCCGCCTCGCGGGCCCGGTGCAGGGTCCACAGCACGCCCTCGTCGGCGACCAGCAGGCACTTGACGCCCAGCTCGGTGGCCCGGACGGCGTCCTCGACACAGCCGGCGACCGCGTCGTGGCCCCGGGCGCGCAGACCGCCCCCGCGGGAGTCGGAGCGCACCGAGCCGCCGATGTCCCAGGTGCCGCGCGGGCCGGTGAACAGGCAGAGTTCGATGTCGCGTTCGCCGGTGGCCTCGACCATCTCGGTGATCTCGGCGTCGGTGAGCATCCACACGCCGCTGCCCTGGCTGATCCGGTGGATCGGCACGTCGAGGCGCGAGGCCTCCTTCAGGACGACCGCGAGCGCTTCGGGACCCTCGCACGAGGGGATCTCGGTGCGCCAGCGACCGCCGCCCGGGAAGGTGCGGGCGGAGGCGTCGGCGGGGTCGAGGGCGGGCGCGCCCAGGCCGAGTGCGGCGAGCACCTGCTCGCCGGGCCTGCGGGCTGCCGGGGCGGAAGCGTCGGTCACAAGCTGTCCTTCGTGTTCGGTATTTCGGACAAGGTTCGCGGCTCTGGGCAGGGAAAAGCCTTGGTTGTACGCCGGCCGGGGCGCCGTCGGGTCACGCCCCGGCCGGCGCACGGTCAGGGGCGGAGCAGCACCTTGCCCACCTCCGGATCGCCGGACCCCACCAGCTCGATGGCCCGCGCGAACTCGGTCAGCGGCAACTCGTGCGTGACCAGCGGCAGCGGATCGAGCAGCCCGGCGCCGAACACCCGCACGGTGTGCGCCCAGGCGTCCGGCGGCGCCCCGAAGACGGTGTGCACCTCCAGCTGCCGCACGACGAGGTCGGTGGGGTCCAGCCCGTCCGCGCCCGGTGCCGGGATCCCGGTGAGGACCAGGCGCCCGCCGCGCCGGAGCAGCGCGGCGGCGGTGCGCGCGGCGGACGCGGACCCGGCGGTCTCGATCACCACGTCGAAGTCGCCGGGGAAGGCCGGATCCTCGTCGTCCCGGATCCGGAAGCCGGTCGCTCCGAACCGCCGGGAGAGGGCCTCCCGGTCGTCCCGGACGCCCACGACGAGCAACTCCGCCGGTGAGACCGCCCTCAGGAACTGCACGGCGAACATGCCCAGGGTGCCGGTGCCGACCACCGCGACCCGCTCGCCCGGCCGGGCGCCCGCCTTCAGCGCGGCGGCGGCGACACAGGCGGCCGGCTCCAGCAGCGCGGCGGCGGTGAGGTCGGCGTCGTCCGGCAGGACGTGCAGCAGCCGGGCGGGCAGGGTGAGGGTGGCCGCCATGGCGCCGGGCTGGGTGAACCCGGTCTCCTCGTACCCGGCGGTGCACAGCGTGGTCTCGCCCGCGTGACAGCGTTCGCAGACCTGGCAGTTGCGGAAGCCCTCGCCGACCACCTTGCGGCCGAGGAGCGAGCCCGGCACCCCGGCGCCCACCGACGCGACCGTCCCCGACCACTCGTGACCGGGGGTGAGCGGGTAGGTCACGTACCCCTCGGGCCGGTTGCCCTGGTACACCTCGCGGTCGCTGCCGCAGATGCCGACCGCGTGCACGGCGACCAGCGCCTCGCCGGGACCGGGGTCCCGGGGCGTGTGCTCCGCCACCCGGTGCGCGCCGGGCGCCTCGACCAGGACGCGGTGGCTCACTTGCTCCCCTTCGGCCTGCGCTGCTCCCAGCCGTCGGCCCACAGGTCGAACCGGGCCTGCTGCTGCGGGAACTCGCCCGCCGCGTCGACGTCCAGCTCCACGCCGAGACCGGGCGCGTCGGACAGCTCGAAGTACCCGTCCACGACCTGGGGCGCCCCCTTGACCACCTTCTTGATCTCCGCGTCCGCGAAGTCGTTGAAGTGCTCCAGGATCTTGAAGTTGGGGGAGGTGAAGCCGACCTGGAGGGAGGCGGCGGTGAGCACGGGCCCGCCGACGTTGTGCGGGGCGACGAGCATGTAGTGGGTCTCGGCGGTGGCGGCCAGCTTCCGGGTCTCCCAGATGCCGCCGATGTGGCCGACGTCGGGCTGGATGATGTCCACGGCCTGGCTCTCGAACAGTTCCCGGAACTCGATCCGGTCGTGGATGCGCTCACCGGTGGCGACCGGCATGTCCACCTTGGCCGCGACCTTCTCCAGCGCCTTGAGGTTCTCCGGCGGCACCGGCTCCTCCAGCCAGGCGGGCTTGAAGGGCGCCATCTCCTTCGCCAGCCGGACGGCGGTGGCGGGGGAGAAGCGGCCGTGCATCTCCAGCATCAGCTCGGCCTCCGGGCCGATGGCGTCCCGCACGGCCTCGATGAGCGAGACGGCGTACAGGGTCTCCCGGTGGTCCAGCTCGAAGTGCCCGGTGCCGAACGGGTCGATCTTCAGCGCCCGGTAGCCGCGCTCCACGACCCCTTGCGCGGCCTTGTGGTACGCCTCCGGGGTCCGCTCGGTCGTGTACCACCCGTTGGCGTACGCCTTGACCCTGTCGGTCACCTTGCCGCCGAGCAGCTGCCACACCGGCACGCCCAGCGCCTTGCCCTTGATGTCCCAGCACGCCATCTCGACCACCGCGATGCCGGACATGACGATCTCGCCGGCGCGGCCGTAGTCGCCGTACTTCATACGGCGCACGAGATCCTCGACAGCGAACGGGTCCGATCCGAGAATGTGGTTGGCCTCGGCCTCCCGCAGATAGCCGATCAGCGCGTCGGTGTGACCGAGCATCCGGGTCTCGCCGACTCCCGTGATTCCTTCGTCGGTGTGCACCTGGACGTAGGTCAGGTTGCGCCACGGCGTGCCGACCACGTGTGTGCTGATTCCGGTGATGCGCACGGCAGTTGCCCCTCAGCTGTTCGAGATTTCGTCACACGTTCGAAATGCTGGCGTGACAGTAAGGACGGGGCGGCGGGGGTGTCAATGGGTCGAACAGGTAACGGTTTCGGCACGGCTTTCGAGAACTCTTTCGATCTCCCACCAAACCTTCACAGGCTCGCCGCGAACCGGGCCCGCGCGGACTCTAGTCTTCCCGCGTCATGGACTACTGCCACCCGTGCCAACGGCACCTCAACGGCGCCCTGGCCTGCCCTGGGTGCGGAACGCCCGCCGACCGACTCGCCGTCACCGCGGCGGCGCCGGCCGCGCACGCGCACGGACACGGACACGGGTACGAGCAGGCAACGGCGGGATACGGGGTCCCCGCCCACGAACTTTCGTACGGCGAGCGGCCCTACGCCGAGGGGCCGTACGCCGGGAAGCCGTACGAGGAGCAGTACGCGGAGCGGTACGGCGGCCAGGGCGCATCGGACGCGCCGGGCGGGTCGGACGGTCCGGGCGGTCCGGCCGGGTCGGTCCGGCCGGATGGGCCGGACGAGGCCGGTGAGGACGACGGTCAGGAACTCCCTGAGTCCTCCGAGTCCTCCGAGTCCTCCGAGTCCTCCGCGTCCGCCACCCCCGTCGGAGGCCGCGCCGGCAGCCGTGCCGCCGCCCGTGCCGAGGGCAGCCGGCGGGACCGCAAGGCCGCCGTGCACCGGCGCCGCCGACGCCGTACCGTGCTGGTCGCGGCCGGCTTCGTGCTCGCCGCCGGCGGGCTGAGCCTCGCCGAACTCGGCACGGACGCCCCCTTCTCGCCCTTCTCCAGCGACACCCCTGCCCCGGGTGCGGGCGCCTCGGCGGACGGCGGTGCCGCCTCCACCGCGCCGGACCGCACCGCCGCCCCGATCGACGCCCTCTCCGCCGCCCCGGGCGCGGGCGCCTCCGCCTCCCCGGACGCCTCGGCCTCCGCGTCCGCCTCGAAGTCCCCGAAGGACAAGGAGAAGGACAAGGACAAGGGCTCCGCCTCGCCCTCCGCGCACAGCAGCGACAAGGCGCAGCAGTCGGCCACGACGGGTTCCGGCACGAGCCCCACGACCCCCGCCGATCCGGCCACCACGCCGCCCGCCACCCCGACCGCGGCCCCGACGACCGCCGACCCCACCCCCGAGCCGACGCCCACCAAGACCTGCGACCGCTTCCTGTGGTGGTGCACCTGACCTCCGGGGCCCCACCCGCCCGCACCTCTGCGTCTCCGCCGCCGTCTGGGAGGCCGTGACACCCCCCGGCCGTCAGGGCGGTTGAGTCGAACAGGCGCGTCCCGCCGTACCGACCTCGAGCCGGCGGGGGCGTTGTGCCGAGGAGGGCGGCACCGAGTCGTTGACCGGACTACGGAAGGACACGCCGGGCCGGAGCGCATCCCCCGCCTGGCCTAGTCGGTAGACGTTGCGCCATCCGAGAACGAAGGAGCGCAGCGGAGTTGCACGAGCAATCCCGTGACGTCCGCACCATCCAGCTTCCACGGTGGGGGCGGGTTGCCACGGACCCAGGTGTGGTGCCTTGGCTGGTCTTCGATGAGGAATCGAGATCATCCACAACCTCCGCGAGCGCATCCGCGAAGCGCGTGGCAATGGCTGGCTCGGCGAAGTCGAAGGAATCAGGTCAGCCTCGACGCCGCCACCGCCAAGCTCGACAGCCTCAGCCGGACCCGGGCCGCCGGTCGGCCACAGCTGGTCGACCTCGGCATGCCCGTCTTCACCGACCACGCACCGTCACCTGCGCCGGGACTACCAGAACACGAGCGTCAAGGCTGATTCCTTCTGCACCGACACGGCCGTCGGCCCCGCCCCAGGCGGGGCCGCTCTCTCACCACTTCATGCGGGTGAAGTGGGCTGTTGTGCTGCGACGAGCAGGCGACATTGCATGGCCTGCTCGTCGACTCCGCCATCCCTGCCGGGCTCTACCCGATACAAACGGGCCCGAGGCGTACGCGTCACGGAGTCCGTCAGCAGACCGCCCGTGAAGAGGGCGCCGACACCGTCTTCTACTGCCCAGCCGGCCGGAAGCGCGCGGTTTGCCACGGCTGCCTGATAGGACGATCGCCGACCGGGCTCGCTGTCGTAGTGCGGGCAGACCGAGCCGGGCAGCAGACCCAGGCCGTCCGAGAGATGGGTCAGCGGCCCGAAAGAGTCGGTGTGCGAGCCCTCGGCCCAGCAGTTGGCACCAGCGCTGATGCCGCACAGCAAGGTGCCGCGGTCGAAGGCCTCGTGAAGTAGACGGTCCACGCCGTGCGCGCGCCAGACCGCCAGCATGTTCGCGGTGTTGCCCCCACCTGCGTAGACGACGTCTTGGGAGAGTAGGAACGTGCGAAGGGCGTCGTCATCGAGCTCCCGCCGAAAGAGATGCAAGACGCTCGGCTCGCAGGAACGTGATGGGTACGCCCCGAAGAACTGCTCGATGTAGGCGGGGGCGTCACCACTGGCTGTCGGAAGGAAGCACACCTTGGGGCGAGGAACGGGCACCTGATCGAGCACCCAGTCATCCAGCAGACCGTCGTTGTCGGTGGAGAAGCCGCCACCGAGGAGAGCCAAACGACGTTCCGGAACGACAGCCACGAGGGTGCCTCCTCAGACCAGGATTCAGACGCGCACGATGCCCTGAACCGTGCCAAGGCATCGGCTACGTCCGCAATCGAATTGCCCCTCTGGCTGCCCGAGGTCCTGTCCACCCAGGGCAGGCCACGGCCACCGTAGATGTCGAACGGCGGCAATCAGGCCAGTCCGCGACCACTCCTCAGTCCGGAAAAGGGGAACAACAGGCTGGCGGCGGCTGTCCCCTAGGGGCGCGGAGAGCCGCGTGGCCGCCCCATCCGCGGCTCCGCCCCCGGCGCCCGGGGGAACCCGGCGGACGCCTGCGAAGCGGCGCAGCCGCACCCCACGTCCAAGGGTGCGGCTGCCGCTGTACGCAACGACGAAGGTCAGACCAGCGTCACGGTGATGTTCCCGCGCGTCGCCTTCGAGTAGGGGCACACCTGGTGGGCCTTCTCGACCAGCTCCCGGGCGGCGTCGGCGGAGACGTTCGGAATGCTCGCCGAGATCTCCACGATGATCCCGAACCCGTCGTCGTTCTTGCCGATGCCGACCTTGGCGGTGACCGTGGAGCCGGTGATGTCGGCACCCTCCTGGCGGGCCACGACACCGAGCGCCCCCTGGAAGCAGGCGCTGTACCCGGCGGCGAACAGCTGCTCGGGGTTGGTGCCGGCGCCGTTGCCGCCCATCTCCTTGGGCGGGTTCACGACGACGTCGAGCCTGCCGTCGTCGGTGGCGACCCGGCCGTCGCGGCCGTTCTCGGCGGTGGCGACGGCGGTGTACAGGACGTCGGACTGCGTGATGGGCATGCGGTTGTCCTCCTCCTCGGTCCGCCGCGACTCGCGCCCACGATCGACGACGGATTTTGGAAAGAAGTTACCGCATGCCGAAAAGGTCGTGAAGGCTAGAGCTTGACGACCATCTTGCCGATGTTGTCGCCGCGCAGGACGCCGAGGAACGCCTCCAGGTTGTTCTCGATGCCCTCGACCACGGTCTCCCGGTACTTCAGCGCGCCCGAGGCGACCCACGGGCCGACCTCCTGGACGAACTGCGGCTGGAGGTCGTAGTGGTCGCCGACCAGGAAGCCCTCGATCCGGCCGCGGGTCTGGATCAGCCGGGCGAGGTTCTTCGGGCCGGGGGCGGGCTCGGTGTTGTTGTAGACCGAGATCATGCCGCAGACCGCGATCCGGCCACCCTGGTTGAGCGACCCGATGGCCGCCTCCAGGTGGTCCCCGCCGACGTTGTCGAAGTAGACGTCGACGCCGTCGGGGGCGGCCTCGCGCAGCTGCTCGGCGACCGGGCCGTTCTTGTAGTTGAACGCGGCGTCGAAGCCGTACTCCTCCACCAGCAGCTTGACCTTCTCGTCGGAGCCGGCCGAGCCGATGACCCGGGAGGCGCCCTTGAGCTTGGCGATCTGGCCCACCTGGCTGCCGACCGCGCCGGCCGCGCCGGAGACGAACACGACGTCGCCCTCCTTGAAGGAGGCGGTGCGCAGCAGGCCGGCGTAGGCGGTGAGGCCGGTCATGCCGAGGACGCCGAGGTAGGTCGACAGGGGTGCGGCCTCCGGGTCCACCTTGACGGCGTGCTGCGCGTCCACGACGGCGTACTCGCGCCAGCCGAAGAAGTGCAGGACGTGGTCGCCGGCCGCGATGCCCTCGGCGTTGGACTCGATCACCTCGCCGACCGCGCCGCCCTGCATGACCTTGCCCAGCTCGAAGGGGGCGACGTACGACTTCGCGGCACTCATCCGGCCGCGCATGTACGGGTCGACGGAGAGGTACTTGTTCCGCACCAGCACCTGACCCTCGCCCGGGGTCGGGACCGGGGTCTCGACGAGGGCGAAGTCCTCGGGCTTCGGCCAGCCGACGGGACGGCTGAGCAGGTGCCACTCGCGGTTGATCATGAGGGAGCCTTTCGCTTTACTTCAGTACCTGAAACAACCATGCGCCTGAATATTTCATGATGTCAAGTAACCGGGTATTCTGGTGGGCATGTCCACCCCATCGAAGAACCACCGCCCCGACGCCGTCACCATGGAGGTGGTCGAGTTGATCGGTGACGTCGTGGCCCGCTTCTACGCGGACTACGAGAAGGCGGCGGGCGAGCACACGCTGACCGGCGCGCAGGCCCGGCTCCTCAGTCTGCTCTCGCTGGAACCGCTGCCCATGCGCAAGCTGGCCCAGAAACTGAAGTGCGAGCCGTCGAACGTGACGGGGATCGTGGACCGCCTGGAGAACCGCGGCCTGGTCGAGCGCCGCCCCGACCCGGCCGACCGCCGGGTGAAGGTGGCCGCCGCCACCGAGGAGGGCCGCCGCGTGGCCCGGGACCTGCGCGAGGGCCTCCACTTCGCTCGCGAGCCGCTCGCCGGCCTCTCCGCGGAGGAGCGCCGCTCCCTGCGGGACCTGCTCCGCCGCATGCTGGCCGGCTGAGCCCCCCGCGCTGTCACCCCGAGCCAGTAAAGTCCTCGCCATGCGCGATCTTGGGGTGGGTTTCGGTTATCTGCTGAAGGGCCAGCGATGGGTGGCCCGGCACGGGCGCCAGTACGGATTCGGGCTGCTGCCCGGCCTGATCACGCTGGTGCTGTACGCCGCCGCGCTGGTCGCGCTGGCCGTGTGGGGCGAGTCCGCCGTGACCTGGGCGACCCCCTTCGCGGACGACTGGACGAGCCCCTGGCGGGGCCTGTTCCGCGGCTTCCTGACGGCCGTCCTGTTCGCCCTCGGCCTGCTGCTGGCGGTACTGACGTTCACGGCCGTCACCCTGCTGGTCGGCCAGCCCTTCTACGAGAACCTCTCCGAGCGGGTCGACGCCGACGTCTCGCCCGACGGCACCGCTCCCCGCTCGGACCTCCCGCTCTGGCGCGAGCTGTGGATATCGGCCCGGGACAGCCTGCGCATCCTGGTCCGGGCCGCTCTGTGGGGCGTGCTGCTCTTCGCCCTCGGGTTCCTGCCCGTCGTGGGGCAGACCGTCGTACCCGTGCTCGGCTTCTTCGTCACCGGCTTCTTCCTCACCGAGGAACTGGCCGCCGTGGCCCTGCAGCGCCGGAGCGTCGAACTGCGCGCCCGCCTCGCCCTGCTCCGCTCCCGCAAGACCCTGGTCTGGGGCTTCGGCACACCCCTGGGCCTGGCCTTCCTGGTTCCGTTCGTCGCCGTGTTCCTGATGCCGGGCGCGGTCGCGGGCGCCACGCTCCTCGCCCGCGACCTGCTGGGCGAGGAGAGCGCGGTCGACAGCGCCGACGAAGAAGAGGAGAACGCCGCTCCGTGACCGAGATACTCGCCGTCGCCGTCATCACCGTCCTGGCGGTCGTCGCACCCGGCGCCGACTTCGCCATGATCGTGCGCAACAGCTACCTCTACGGCCGCCGCACCGGCCTGCTCGCCGCCCTCGGGGTCGCCGCCGGCGTCCTGGTGCACGTCACGTACACCATGCTCGGCGTCGGCCTGCTGATCGCCTCCTCCGCCTACCTGTTCACCGTGATCAAGCTGATCGGCGCGGCCTACCTGGTGTACATCGGCGTGCGGACCTTCCGGACCCGCGGCGAGGTGAAGGTCGACCTGGCACAGGGGGCGCGGCTGACCCCCTTCGCCGCGCTGCGCACCGGGTTCCTCACCAACGTCCTCAACCCGAAGACGACCCTCTTCGTCGTGTCGACCTTCTCCCAGGTCGTCGATCCCGGCACCCCGGTGTACGAGCAGGCGGGCATCGGCCTGTTCATGTCGCTGGCCCACCTGCTCTGGTTCGGCGTGGTCGCCGTCTTCTTCTCGCACGACCGGATGCGCACGTTGATGCTGCGCGGCCAGAAGGTGCTCAACAAGGTGATCGGTTCGGTCCTGGCCGGTCTCGGGGTCAGTCTCGCGCTCGCTCCGTCGCACTGAGCGCGACCGTCACGATCGACCGCACCTGCGCGATGATGTCCAGCCGGTTGCGCACGAACTCGGGGTCGGTGACCTCGGTGGTGTTGCCGGCGCCGAACTGCAGGACCGGCGTGTGCACATGCCCGCCGGGCAGCCTGTCGTGCAGCCCGAGCCGGTCGCGCAGCAGGGTGGCCCGGTAGGCGATCTCGTTGGAGAGGTAGTCACCGCCGCCTCCGGCGCGGGCCGTCGAACCGGCGGTCGGCCCCTCCGGCCGCACCACGGGACCGGTGCCCCCCGCCGGGATCTCGGTCACCTCCGTGTGGTCGTGGACGGGGAAGCGCCCGGTGTCCGCGGCCACGACGGCGGCGTACGGCAGGGTCGTGCTCGTCCACTGGGGCTGCGTCGCCGGGCCGGCGACCGGGACCGTCTCCGTCCGCGAGACGTTGTCGTTGTCCGGGAAGCCGCCGCGCCAGGCGCCGTTGGTGCGCTCGACGTCGAACCGGCCGACCCGGCCCTGGCTCACGGTCGCGAACAGGTCGGCCTTCGGCAGATACGGCCGCAGCGTCCGCTCCACCGTGCCCTCGGCGAAGTCCTGCCAGCGCACCGGGAACACGGCGGTCTCGATGCGCGCCGGCCCTGCGGCCGTCTCGACGACCGTGCCGTCGAGCGCCAGCGCGCTCGCTCCCGACGGGTTGGAGATGCGGATGTCCCGGTCGAGCGTGAAGGGGTCGAAGCCGGTGAGCAGGACGCGTCGCAGCCGCCCCTTCGCCGGGTAGCGGATGTCGGTCTGCCCGCGCGAGGCGCGATCCAACCGGTCCAGAAGTGAGACGCGTTGCCTGTCGTCGAGGCCGAACCCGGGGTCCCAGGTGCGCACTTCCCGCGTCATCCCCAGCCGCGCCCAGTACAGGGGCCGGTCGTCGTCCCGGCTCAGGTCGCCGCCCGCCGGGCCCCGCCCCTGGGCCCGCTCCACGGCCCGCCGCCACAGTGCGGACCCCTGCCGTACGACGATGCGGCGGGCCTGCGCGTAGGAGTGCGCCCGTGCCAGCTCCCGGCCGAACCCGGGCGCCACGTCGTCGAATCCCGAGCGCCGGAGGATCTCCCGGGGCACGGCCTTGTCGAGCCGTTGCTCCTCGACGGTGGGGGAGGGGGCGGCCGGCGTGGCGCAGGCCGCGGTGACGGGAGCGGACAGACCGGTCAGCAGGGCCAGGCCGAGGACGCCGAGGCGCAGGCGTATACGGATCAAGGGAGTTCGGGTCCTTCCGTCGCTGTGGGGCGCGTGGTGCGGTGGACGGCGGCAGTATCGCGTGCCGGGAGCGGCCCGCGCCACGGTGCGTGCCGTCCCCCGCTCCGCGCGGAGCGGCCCGCGCCAAGGGCGCGTGGCGGCGGGTGCGGGCCGGCGGCCGACGCCTCCTCAGTCCGCCGTCTCGCCCAGCAGACGCAGGAAGTCCCGGAACGCCCCCGGCATGTCCACCGACTCCGGGTCCAGGAGCCACTGGTACTGCAGGCCGTCCATCACGGCGACGAGCAGCGGGGCGGTGCGTTCGGGGGTGAGGCCGTTGGGCAGGCGGTCGCCGTACTCGGCGCGCAGGACCCCGGTCATGGACTCCCGGACGCGGGCGTACCGCTCGGTGAAGTAGGCGCGGGCCGGATGGTCCTCGGTCACGCTCTCGCCGAGCAGTGCCGAGAAGGTCTGGACGATCGCCGGACGCATCGCGTTGTACTCGACCAGCGAGGCCAGCAGGTCCACCCGCCACCGTGTGTCCGGTACCGCGTCCCACCGGTCCCGCTCCTGGAGCACGGCCACCAACAGGGCGTCCTTGGTGGGGAAGTGGTGCAGCAGGCCCTGCTGGGTCAGCCCCACCCGCTCGGCCACCGCGGCCAGGCTGGCCCCCCGGTAACCGCGCTCGGCGATCACCTCCAGCGCGGCGCCGACGATCTCCGAGCGCCGGTCCTCGCTCCTGACCCTCGCGTTCATGACGTCACCGTACGGCATCGACACCCGGCGAAAATAACGGCAGGGTAACCAAACCTACCGGTCCACAGGTGACGGATGCACGATGGGAGGCACCTGCACACGGACTCGACGAGGAGGAACCGCGATGGCGGGATCCCAGCCCACCCCGGCCGAGAAGGCCCGCGAGGCGGTCGTGGAGGCCGCTCTCGACACCCTCGACCTCGACGCCAAGGCCCGGCTGCTGGCCGGTCAGGACACGTGGACCCTGCCCGCACTGCCCGAGATCGGCCTCGGCTCCCTGGTCATGTCGGACGGCCCGATCGGCGTCCGGGGCGTGCGCTGGACCGCCGACGACCCCTCCGTGGCCCTGCCCTCGCCGACCGCGCTCGCCGCCACCTGGGACCCCGAACTCGCCCGCCGCGCCGGTGTGCTGCTCGCCCAGGAGGCCCGCCGCAAGGGCGTCCACGTCCTGCTCGCCCCCACCGTCAACCTGCACCGCTCCCCGCTCGGCGGACGCCACTTCGAGTGCTACAGCGAGGACCCGTACCTGACCGGTGCCATCGGCACCGGCTACGTCCGGGGCGTCCAGTCCGGCGGGGTCGGCACCACCGTCAAGCACTTCGTCGCCAACGACGCCGAGACCGACCGCTTCACGGTGAACAACCTGGTCTCCGAACGCGCCCTGCGCGAGCTGTACCTGGCCCCCTTCGAGGCCATCGTCGCGAACGCCCGCCCCTGGGGCATCATGACCGCCTACAACACGGTCAACGGCACGACGATGACCGAGCACCACCACCTCGTCAACGAAGTCCTGCGCGGCGAATGGGGCTTCGACGGCTTCAACGTCTCCGACTGGGCGGCCGCCCGGGACACCGTGAAGGCCGTGAACGGCGGCCTGGACGTCGCCATGCCCGGCCCGCGGACCGTCTACGGCCCCGCCCTCGCCCGGGCCGTGCGGGACGGCAGGGTCGCCGAGGAGACGGTCGACGCGGCCGTCCGCCGCGTGCTGCGCCTCGCCGCCCGGGCCGGCGTCCTGGCCGGCGCCGACCCGGCCGTCGCCGAACCGCCCGCGCCCGTCGACGGCGAGGCCCTGGCCCGCGAGGTCGCCCGCCGCTCCTTCGTCCTGGTCCGCAACGAGAACGACGCCCTGCCGCTGCGGCCGGGCGGCACCGTGGCCCTGATCGGCGCCGCCGCCCGCGACGCCCGCGTGCTCGGCGGCGGCTCCGCCACCGTCTTCCCCGCCCGGATCGTCTCCCCGCTCGACGGCCTCACCGCCGCCCTTCCCGAAGGCGCCCTCACCTACGCCGTCGGCGCCGACCCGTCGACCGAACTGGCCGTCGCGGACCGGGGCTTCACCCTGCGAGCCGTCTGCCGCGACGCCGCCGGCGAGATCATCGGCAGCCGCTCCGCCCCCGGCGGCCTCATCCAGTGGATGGGCTCCGACCTCCCCGAGGGCGTCACCCACGACACCCTCCACACCATCGAGCTGACCGGCACCTTCACCCCGCGCGAGTCCGGCCCGCACACCTTCGGCATCAAGGGCACCGGCGCCTTCACCCTCACCGTCGCCGGCACGACGTACTTCGACGACACCCAGCTCCCCGACAAGGAGGACCCCTTCCAGACGTTCTTCGGTGCCCCCGTCCCCCGCGCCCGGGCCGAACTCACCGCGGGCGAACCGGTCGACGTCTCCCTCACCCACGTGGTCCGGCTCCCCGACGGCATCCCCATGGAGGTGGTCGCCTTCGCCCTCGCCCACTCCGGCCCGCGGCGCGCCGTGGACGAGCTGATCGCCGAGGCCGTCGAGGCCGCCCGGGACGCGGACACGGCGGTCGTCGTGGTCGCCACCACCGACCGCGTGGAGTCCGAGGGCTTCGACCGCGCCGACCTGAAGCTCCCCGGCCGCCAGGACGACCTGGTCCGGGCGGTCGCCGCCGCCAACCCGAACACCGTCGTGGTCGTCAACTCCGGCTCCCCGGTCGAACTGCCCTGGCGGGAGGAGGTCGCCGCCGTCCTGCTGACCTGGTTCCCCGGCCAGGAGGGCGGCGCCGCCCTCGCCGACGTCCTCACCGGCGCCCACGAGCCCGGCGGCCGGCTCCCCACCACCTGGGGGTCCCTCGCCGACGCCCCGGTCACCCAGGTCGTCCCGGTCGACGGCGAGCTGCCGTACCGCGAGGACCTGTTCATCGGCTACCGCGCCTGGGAGCGGGCCGGCCGCACCCCCGCGTACCCCTTCGGCCACGGCCTCGGCTACACCGACTGGTCCTACGACTGTCTGGACACCGACGGCACCACCGTGCGCGTGCGCCTGCGCAACACCGGCGAGCGGCCCGGCCGCGAGGTCGTCCAGGTCTACGTCGCCCCGGCCGGGCCCGGCCCCGAGCGTCCGGCGCGCCGGCTGGCCGGCTTCGCCTCCGTGGAGGCCGGGCCCGGCGAGAGCGCCGAGGTCACCGTGGAACTGCCGCGCCGGGCCTTCGAGGTCTGGGACGAGACGGCCGGGGCGTGGGCGTGTGTGAAGGGTTCGTACGAGATCGCCGTCGGACGCTCGATCACCGACCGCAGGCTGACCGCGGCGATTAACGTCTGATCCTGGACAAGTCCCCCGACGGGCGGGGGAGGCGTCCCCGCGAGCAGCCCCGGTCCGGGACCTGACCCCTGGGCCGGGGCTTCACGCTCCCCGCGCAGCGGACGGCCGGTCCCGCACGCCGAAGCCGTACACCGTCTCGGACCGGTACACCTCGCCGGGCCGCAGCACGGTGCCCGGGAACTCCGGCCGGTTGGGCGAGTCCGGGAAGTGCTGCGTCTCCAGGGCGATCCCGGCACCGGGGGCGAGCGGCCCGGACAGATGGTCGGCGGTGTACACCTGGAGGCCCGGCTCGGTCGTCGCCACCGTCAGGGTCCGCCCCGAGGCGGGGTCGTACAGCTCGGCGACCTCCTCGGCCGCCTCGGTCACCCCCTTGTCCAGCACGAAGTTGTGGTCGTAGCCGGAGCCGGTGCCGCGGCCCGTGCGGAAGTCGAACCGGGAACCCGACACGTCCTCCAGCGCGCCGGTCGGGATCAGGTCCGCGTCCACCGGCGTGTACCGGGACGCGGCCAGCCGCAGCTCGTGCCCGCCCGCGTCGCCGCGGCCGCTCAGGTTCCAGTACGTGTGGCTGGTCAGGTTGACGATCGTCGGCGCGTCGGTGACCGCCTCGTAGGCGATCCGCAGCGCGCCCGACGCCTCCAGCGTGTACGTCACGGTCACCGCCAGCCGGCCCGGGAAGCCCTCCTCGCCGTGCGGGCTCACCCGGCCGAGGCGCACGCCGTGCGGCACCGGCGCCATGTCCCACACCCGCTTGTCGAAGCCCCGCTCGCCGCCGTGCAGTGAGTTCGGGCCGTTGTTCCGCGCCAGCGTGTACGTCCGGCCGTCCAGCGGGAACCGGCCGCCCGCGATCCGGTTCGCGTACCGGCCGATCACGGCACCCAGATACGGCTCCGGATGCGCCAGATAGCCGTCGAGGTCCGGGAATCCCAGGACCACGTCCGCCGTCCGCCCGGCCCCGTCCGGCACCTCGGCCGACTGCACGATCCCGCCGTACGACAGCACCCGCACCCGCACCCCGCCGCGTTCCAGCGTCCAGCGGTGCACCGGGGTGCCGTCGGAAAGTGTGCCGAAAAGTTCGTTCATGTGGGAACTCTAGGTCACGGATTCCGCGCCGTGATCCTCCGGTACGCGATCTCCGCCAGCCGCGCCTGGCCGTCCTTGCTGGGGTGGAACCAGTCCCAGTGGCTGAGCTGATCCGTGCCGAAGCGGTAGTCGTACACCGCGTCGTCGTCGAAGCGGCAGCGGCGGTCCTTGGCGCAGACCTCCCTCAGCACCTTGTTGTACGCCACCACCCGCCGCTGCACGGTGTCCCGGCGCAGCATCGCCGCGCTGGTCAGATCGTCCGCGTCGCTCAGCATCGAGGGGCAGATGCCCAGCTTCCACACCTGCTTGCCCAGCGGGTTCGTGCGGCCCTCGGACCACAGCCGCTTCAGGTTCGGCACACTCGCCACGTACACCTGCGTCTTGGGCAGCGTCGAGCGCAGCGTGCCCAGCGCCTCCTCGAAGTCCGTGCGGAAGGCCGACACCGAGGTCATCGCCGACGCCGACGCCCGGCAGGCGTCGTTCGCCCCCACCATCACCGTCACCAGCTCGGGTTCGTGGGCGGCGGCCTGCTCCATCTGCTCCGGCAGGTCGGCCATGCGGGCGCCGGTCACCGCGAAGTTCCAGCTGCGCTCCGCCGCGCCCGGCACGCCCAGCAGCCGCACCGCGAGGCTGTCCACCGCGGCGTCGTCACCCGTCGCCCACGACACCTCCGGGCAGTCCGACAGCACCGTGCACGCGTCGAAGCCGCGCGTGATGGAGTCGCCCACCGCGGCGACCGAGTCCGGGCTGCGGTCCCACAGCGGAGGCCGGGGCGCGTGCGCCGCGGTGCCGTCCGGCGCCGGTGCGCTCCCGTCCCCGCCGTCACAGCCGGCGATCCCCAGCAGCACGGCCGACACGACGGCGAGGGCGGCCCGCACACGCTGGCTTCGCTTCCGCATCCCTGCTGTTCCCCTCGCTCGACGGTCGGCGCTCCCTCTCATCACAACGTGCGAGGGTTCCCGGTCCGGCGCCCGGGAACGGCGGACCCCCGTACAAGCGTCCCCCCGGGTGAATGGCGGCGGTTTCCTGGCACCGGGACCGACGGTACGTCACACTCCTTGCGCCGCCGCAAGGTAGCCTCGCCATCAACGCGGCCGTCGCCCCACTGCCGCCCAGCCAGTCCGCAAGATGTCCCGCTCTGCCCGGAGGTTCCGGTGACGACACGTGGAGTTCTGTACGTGCACTCCGCGCCGCGCGCGCTCTGCCCGCACGTCGAGTGGGCCGTCGCCGGGGTGCTCGGCACGCGCGTCAACCTCGACTGGATCCGGCAACCCGCGGCCCCCGGCACCTGGCGCTCGGAGTTCTCCTGGCAGGGCGAGGCCGGCACCGCCTCCAAGCTGGCCTCCGCGCTGCGCGGCTGGCACCTGCTGCGCTTCGAGGTCACCGCCGAGCCCTGCCCGACCGCCGAGGGCGAGCGCTACAGCTGCACCCCCGACCTCGGCATCTTCCACGCCGTCACCGGCATCCACGGCGACATCCTGATCCCCGAGGACCGCCTGCGCGCGGCGCTGACGCGGTCTCAGCGGGGAGAGACCGACCTGGAAGCGGAGATCGCCAAGCTGCTGGGCAAGCCGTGGGACGACGAACTGGAGCCGTTCCGGTACGCGGGCGAGGGCGCGCCCGTGCGCTGGCTGCACCAGGTGGTGTGAGTTTCCGTACACGGCCGAAGGGCCCTCACCCGGGGGTGAGGGCCCTTCGCCTGCGTGTGCGGACGCGTTCTCAGACGGTCCTGAACGCCAGCACCACGTTGTGCCCGCCGAAGCCGAACGAGTCGTTCAGCGCGGCGATCCGGCCCTCGGGCAGCGCCCGCGCCTCGCCGCGCACGACGTCCGCGTTGACCTCGGGGTCCAGCTCGCGCACGTTGATGGTCGGCGGAGCCGTACGGTTCACCAGCGCCAGGATCGACGCGACGGTCTCGACACCACCGGCGCCGCCGAGCAGGTGACCGGTCATCGACTTGGTGGCGGAGATGGACATGTGGTCGACGTCGTCGCCGAACACCTTGCGCAGCGCCTTGATCTCGGCGACGTCGCCCTGCGGCGTGGACGTGGCGTGCGCGTTCACGTGGACGATCTCGGCCGGCTTCAGGTCCGTGTTGTCCAGCAGGTTCTGCAGCGCGTGCGCGATGCCGTTGCCGGAGGGCTCCGGCTGCGTGATGTGGTGGCCATCGGCGGAGATGCCCTGTCCGACCGCCTCGACGTAGATCCGGGCGCCGCGGGCCTTCGCGTGCTCCTCGGACTCCAGGACGATCACACCGGCGCCCTCGCCGAGCACGAAGCCGTCACGACCGGAGTCGTAGGGACGGGACGCGCCCTGCGGGTCGTCGTTGTTCTTGGACATCGCCATCATGTTGCCGAACGCGGCGATCGGCAGCGGGTGGATGGCGGCTTCGGTACCACCGGCCACGACCACGTCCGCACGTCCGGTGCGGATCATCTCGATCGCGTACCCGATGGCCTCCGCGCCCGAGGCGCAGGCCGAGACGGGGGTGTGCACACCGGCGCGGGCACCCAGCTCGATACCGACGTTGGCCGCCGGGGAGTTGGGCATCAGCATCGGCACGGTGTGCGGGGAGACGCGGCGTACGCCCTTCTCCCTGAGGATGTCGTACTGGTCCAGCAGGGTCGTCACGCCGCCGATGCCGGAGGCGATGACCGCACCGAGACGGTCCGGGTTCACGGACGCGTCCTCGCCGGCCTTGGCGGTGAAACCGGCGTCCTTCCAGGCCTCCTGAGCGGCGATCAGCGCGAACTGCGCCGACCGGTCCAGCTTGCGGGCCTGCGGCCGGGGGAGGATCTCGCCCGGCTCGACGGCGATCTGAGCGGCGATCTTGACCGGCAGCTCCGCCGCCCAGTCCTGGGCGAGCAGGCTGACGCCGGACGTGCCGGCGACGAGGGCCTCCCAGGTCGAGGCTGCGTCGCCACCCAGCGGTGTGGTTGCGCCGATACCGGTGACGACCACAGTGCGATTGGTCGGGCTCACGGGAATTCTTTCTCCAACGGATGCGGGAATCTACGGCGCCACCGCCGGGTGGCGGGGCCTTGCAGCCTGTGGCCTAGCGGGTGGCTCAGGCCTGGTGCTTGAGGATGTAGTCGGTCGCGTCGCCGACGGTCTTGAGGTTCTTGACGTCCTCGTCGGGGATCTTGACGTCGAAGCGCTCCTCGGCGGCGACGACGACCTCGACCATGGACAGCGAGTCGACGTCCAGGTCGTCGGTGAAGGACTTGTCCAGCTGGACGTCCTCAACCGGGATGCCGGCGATCTCGTTCACGATCTCGGCGAGACCTTCGACGATCTCTTCCTGAGTGGCGGCCATGTTGGCGCTCCTTCTTCGATAATCCAGACGGTTTGTGGCATTTTCGCCCGTACCGGATCGCATGATCCGGCACGGAGTGCCTAGGGGAGGGTAACGACCGTGGCGGCGTAGACGAGACCCGCCCCGAATCCGATGACGAGCGCGGTGTCGCCGCTCTTCGCCTCCCCGGTTGCCAGGAGCCGCTCCATCGCGAGCGGGATCGAGGCGGCCGAGGTGTTGCCGGTGGTGCGGATGTCACGGGCGACCGTGACGTGCTCCGGCAGCTTCAGCGTCTTCACCATCGAATCGATGATCCGCACGTTGGCCTGGTGCGGGATGAAGACGTCCAGGTCGTCCGGGGTGATTCCGGCCGCGTCCAGCGCCTGCTGGGCGACCTTCGCCATCTCGAACACGGCCCAGCGGAAGACCGCCTGGCCCTCCTGCGTGATCGCAGGGAACTTGATGTTGCCCTCGCTGTCCAGGGGCAGCGTGGAGACGTCGCCGACGTGGAAGCGGTCCCAGGGGACGGTCTGCTTGATCGTCCCCGACTTGTCGCCCTCGGAGCCCCACACGGTCGGGCCGATCGCCGGCTCCGCCGAGGGGCCGACCACGACCGCGCCGGCGCCGTCGCCGAACAGGAAGGCCGTGGCCCGGTCCTCCAGGTCGGTCAGGTCGCTCAGCCGCTCCACACCGATGACGAGGACGTACTCGGCGGAACCTTCCACCACCATGCCCTTGGCGAGCGTCAGGCCGTAGCCGAAGCCCGCGCAGCCGGCCGAGATGTCGAAGGCGGCGGCCTTGTCGGTGCCGAGCTTGTCGGCGATCTCGGTGGCGACGGCCGGGGTCTGGCTGAAGTGCGAGACGGTCGAGACGACGACCGCACCGATCTGCTCGGCGTCGATGCCGGCGTCCGCGATCGCCTTGCCGGAAGCCTCGATCGCCATCGCGGCCACGGTCTCGTCGGGGCCCGCCCAGTGCCGGGTCTCGATGCCGGAGCGCGAGCGGATCCACTCGTCGGAGGAGTCGATCTTTTCGAGGATCACCTCGTTCGGCACGACCCGGGTCGGCCGGTAACCGCCGACGCCGATGATGCGCGCATACGGGGCGCCCTTGCTGGGCTTGATCTTCGGCATGCTGCTCGGACTCCTTGTCAGGCGCCCGCCGCGTCAGCGGCAGGTGTTGACGCCTCGGCGATGAGCTCGCGAGCGGCGTCGAGGTCGGCGGGGGTCTTCAGGGCCAGCGTCGCGACGCCGGGCAGGGCACGCTTGGCCAGGCCCGTCAGGGTGCCGCCCGGGCACACCTCGATGATCGCGGTGACGCCCAGCTCCTTGAAGGTCTCCATGCACAGGTCCCAGCGGACCGGGTTGGCGACCTGGCCGACCAGCCGCTCCAGCACCTCGGCGCCGGAGGCGACGGTCCGGCCGTCCTTGTTGGAGACGTAGGTCAGCTCGGGGTCGGCCGGCGACAGCTCCGCCGCGGCCTTCTCCAGGGTCTCGACCGCGGGGGCCATGTGGCGGGTGTGGAAGGCACCGGCCACCTTCAGCGGAACGACCTTGCGCACGCCCTCGGGCTTGTCCTCGCTCAGCGCCGCCAGCTGCTCCAGCGTGCCCGCGGCGACGATCTGGCCCGCACCGTTGATGTTCGCCGGGGTCAGGCCCAGCTTCTCCAGGTGCGGGAGGGTCACCTCGGGGGCGCCGCCGAGCAGCGCCGCCATGCCGGTCTCGGTGATCGCGGCGGCGTCGGCCATCGCCAGACCCCGCTTGCGGACGAGACCGAGGGCGGCCGTGTCGTCCAGGACACCGGCGAAGGCGGCGGCGGTGATCTCGCCGACGCTGTGGCCGGCGACAGCGCCCGGCGCGATCTCGGACATGTCACCGAGTGCCGCGGCGGACAGGATGCCGGCGGCGACCAGCAGCGGCTGGGCCACCGCGGTGTCACGGATGGCGTCGGCATCGGCCTGGGTCCCGTAGTGGACCAGGTCCAGTCCGATGGCGTCCGACCATGCGGCGACACGGTCCGCGGCACCGGGCAGTTCGAGCCAGGGAGTCAGGAAGCCGGGCGTCTGGGCGCCCTGGCCGGGAGCGACGAGTACGAGCACTCTCACACTCTCTCTTGGGGACGGCCGAGGCCGCCCGTGAGGACAGGGACGAAGAACACGGAGGCCTTTTGTGGGCCCCCGACAAAACCCTATGGCTGGGCTTCACCATCGGCCAGACGCCCCAGGATGAGCGCGATCCGTAGTGTGAACGCGGATCGTACATCCGAAGGCGACCAACCGGTGACGTCAGTCACACGTCGGAGCCGGTAGCGCACGGTGTTCGGGTGAACGAAGAGCATTCTCGCCGCGCCTTCCAGACTGCTCGCCTGCTCCAGGTAGACACTCAGGGTTTCCAGGAGCGCCGAGCCGGCTTCCTCCAGCGGTCTGTAGATCTCCTCCACCAGCTGCTCACGGGCGCTGGGATCCCCCGCGATGGCCCGCTCCGGCAGCAGATCGTCCGCCAGCACCGGGCGCGGCGCATCCTGCCAGGCGGAACACGCCTTCAGCCCCGCGGCGGCGGCCTGCGCGGACCGGGTGGCGGCCAGCAGATCGGGTACGACGGGCCCGGCGACGACCGCTCCCGCGGCGAACGGCCCGATCAGCGACCTGGCGACGGCGAGCGGGTTGTCGCTGCCGCCCGCGACGACGACGAGGCGGTCCCCGAGCACCCCCGTGAGGACCTGGAGCTTGGCGTGCCGGGCGGCCCGCCGGATGGCCTCGACGGTCAGCTCGCTGTCCCCGTCGGGCGCGGTCCCGAGCACGACGCACACATGCTCGGGCGAGTTCCAGCCGAGTGCCGCGGCCCGGCTCACGGCCCCCTCGTCCGCCTCTCCGCTGAGCACGGCGTTCACGACCAGCGACTCCAGCCGCGCGTCCCAGGCACCCCGTGCCTCGGCGGCCTGGGCGTACACCTGGGCGGTGGCGAAGGCGATCTCCCGGGCGTACACCAGCAGCGCCTCGCGCAGCACCCTCTCGTCCCCGGGCGCCGCCACCTCGTCGATGGCGGACTCCATGACCTCGATCGTGGTCCGCACCATCTCCACGGTCTGGCGCAGCGTGATGGCCCGGGTCAGCTCGCGGGGCGCGGTCCCGAAGACGTCCGTGGAGATCGCCTGGGGCGCCTCCGGCCGCCGGAACCACTCGGTGAAGGCCGCGATGCCCGCCTGCGCGACGAGACCGATCCAGGAACGGTTCTCCGGTGGCATGGCCCGGTACCACGGCAGGGTCTCGTCCATGCGCGCGATGGCTTGCGCGGCGAGACTCCCGGAGGACTTCTCCAGCCGCTTCAGGGTCGCGGAGTGCGGGTGGACGTCGTGGACTCGGGGACCGCCGGAGTGGGATTCGGGTTCGGGCACGGGGACAAGACTGCCTTATCCGGACGGGCGGGTGCGTCGCCGGGGCTGTGCCCGACGGCTCGCCCGCCTCCCGGGCGCCTCGGCCGGCTCCGGCTCCCCGGCGGCCGGCGCGCGGGTCCGCGGGACGTCGGCGGGCCCGCGCCCCCGGGCGGGACGCCGGGTCCGGCGGGACTAACGTGGGGCCCGTGATGGACGTACGGCGCGCCGGCGAGCGCTACCACGGAGGGGACCCGGAAGCCGGGATCGACACCCGCCACGCCTTCTCCTTCGGCCCGCACTACGACCCCGGCAACCTGCGGTTCGGTGCGGTGATCGCCTGCAACGAGGAGCGGCTCGCCCCCGGCGCCGGCTTCGACGAGCACCCGCACAGCCACACCGAGATCGTCACGTGGGTGGTCGAGGGCGAACTGACCCACCGCGACTCGGCGGGCCACGAGACCCGGGTCCGCCCCGGGGACGTTCAGCACCTCGGCGCGGCGGCGGGCGTACGGCACGTGGAACGCAACGACGGGGACGTCCCGCTGACCTTCGTCCAGATGTGGCTGACGCCACGCGAACCGGGCGGCGAGCCCTCCTACGCCCTCGTCCCGGGCATCGCCGACTCCACTCCCTACGCCGTCCCGGCCGCGGGCGCGATGCTCCACGTGCGCCGCCCGGGCCCGGGGGAGCGGACGGCGGTGCCGGACGCGGCGTACGTGTACCTGCACGTGGTGCGGGGCGAGGTCGTGCTGGCCGGGGAGACGCTGGGGGCGGGCGACGCGGCGCGGATCACGGGGGCGGAAGGGATGGAGGCGGTGGCGGCGACCGCCGCGGAACTGCTGCTGTGGGAGATGGCGCCGTAGCCAGGGCCCCGCGGCCCCACGACCGTCGGTCCGGCCGGGGCTCCGGCGCGGCCGGCCCCCTCCACGCGGCGGAGCCGCACCTCGAACGCGGCCCCGCGCCCCCGCGGGACGGCTCCCTCAGCCCCGCAGCTCTCCCAGCACCGCGTCCGTGAACACCGGCCACGCCTCGATCGCCCAGGGCCCGAACGCCCGGTCCGTCAGCGCGACCCCCGCCACCCCGGCGTCGGGGTCGGTCCACAGGAACGTGCCGGACTGACCGAAGTGGCCGAACGTCCGGGGGGAGGACGAAGAGCCCGTCCAGTGCGGCGACTTGCCGTCACGGATCTCGAAGCCCAGGCCCCAGTCGTTGGGGTTCTGGTGGCCGTAGCCCGGCAGGACGCCCTTCGTCCCCGGGTACTGCACGGTCATCGCCGCCGCCACCGTCCGCGGGTCCAGCAGCCGCGGCGCCTGCACCTCCGCCGCGAACCGCAGCAGATCCGTCACCGTCGACACCCCGTCCTTCGCCGGTGAGCCCTCCAGCGACGTCGCCGTCATGCCCAGCGGCTCCAGCACGGCCTGCCGCAGATACTCGGCGAACGGGATGTCCGTCGCCTTGGCGATGTGGTCCCCGAGCTGCTCGAACCCGGCGTTGGAGTACAGCCGCCGCTCCCCGGGCGGAGCCGTCACCCGGTGCTCGTCGAAGGCCAGCCCGGAGGTGTGCGCCAGCAGATGGCGGACCGTCGACCCGGGCGGACCGGCCGGCTCGTCCAGCTCGACGGCACCCTCCTCGTACGCGACGAGCGCCGCGTAGGCCGCGAGGGGCTTGGTGACGGAGGCCAGCGGGAAGCGGTGCCCGACGGGACCGTGCGTCCCGAGGACGGTCCCGTCGGCTCGTACGACACCCGCCGCGGCGGTGGGGACGGGCCAGTTCTCGATCAGCGCCAGACTCTGCAACGACATGGGCCCGAGCCTATGCGGCTCGTGGCGGCAGCCGCATCGACGGGGTCGGGGTCCCCCGCCGGCCCCGGGTCGGGGCCCGGCGTACGGTGGCCCGGCCGGTCGCCGGGGCGACCGGCCGGGTCCTGCCGGATTCTTGCCGGACCGGCTTGCTTGGAGTGCACTCGAAGGCCATAGCGTGGGGGCATGACGGTGATGCAGACCACGCCAGCGGCCACCGAGAGCGCCACCCCCGCCGACATCTGCTCCGCCCCGCCCCGGCGCCACCCCCGCCCCGACGGCCAGGACCGCTACACGATCAGCGAGGTCGTCGCGTTCACCGGTCTGACCGCGCACACGCTGCGCTGGTACGAGCGGATCGGCCTGATGCCGCACGTCGACCGCTCGCACACCGGTCAGCGCCGCTACAGCAACCGCGACCTGGACTGGCTGGACTTCGTGACCAAGCTCCGGCTGACCGGCATGCCGGTGGCGGACATGGTCCGGTACGCGGAACTGGTCAGGGCGGGCGAGCACACCTACGCGGAGCGCCGCGCCCTGCTGGAGTCGACCCGCAGGGACGTCCTGACCCGCGTCGCCGAACTGCGGGACACACTCGCCGTACTCGACCGGAAGATCAGCTTCTACGCGACGGAGGGCACCACACGATGACCGACGCCAGGATCCCGACGACACGGCTCGGCGAAGCCGGCCCCGTGGTCGGCGTACAGGGCCTCGGCTGCATGGGCATGAGCTTCGCCTACGGCCCCACGGACGCCGGGCAGGCGCGTGCCGCGCTGGACCGGGCGCTGGAGCTGGGGGTGACGCTGTACGACACGGCGGACGCCTACGGCGCCGGGGACAACGAGCGGTTCCTGTCCCCGTTCTTCCGGGCGCACCGGGACGAGGTGGTCATCGCCACCAAGTTCGCCCTGGCGATCCCGCCGGACGACCCGACGAAGCGGATCATCCGCAACGACGCGCCGTACATCCGCGAGGCCGTCGAGGCCAGCCTGAAGCGGCTCGGCGTCGACGTGATCGACCTCTACTACATGCACCGCCGCGATGTGAACGTCCCCGTCGAGGAGACCGTCGGCACGATGGCGGAGCTGGTCCGCGAGGGCAAGGTCAAGCATCTCGGGCTCAGCGAGGTCACCGCCGACGAGCTGCGCGCGGCGCACGCCGTGCACCCGATCGCGGCCGTGCAGTCGGAGTGGTCCCTGTTCAGCCGGGACATCGAGGCGAGGGTGGTACCGGCCGCGCGGGAGCTGGGCGTCGCCCTCGTGCCGTACTCCCCGCTCGGCCGCGGCTTCCTCACCGGGTCCTTCGCCGACGCCGAGCGGGACCTCACGGCCGACGACTTCCGCCGCCAGCACCCGCGCTTCACCGGCGCGAACGCGACCGCCAACGCGGCCCTCCTGGCGCCGCTCCGGACGGTCGCCGAGGCGCACGGCGCCACCCTCGGCCAGATCGCCCTCGCCTGGGTGCAGCAGCGGGCGGTGACCGACGGGCTGACGGTGGTCCCCATCCCGGGCACCCGCAAGCCGGGCAGGGTGGCGGAGAACCTGGCGGCGACCCGCATCACCCTGACCGACGAGGAACTGGCCCTGCTGGACCCGATCGCCGCCAAGGTGGCGGGCAACCGCTACGCGGACATGACGTTCGCCTCCGCGGGACGGGAGTAGCTCACAGCTCCGCCAGCAGTTCCGCTTTCTTGCTGGAGAACTCCTCGTCGGTGACCAGCCCGGCCTGGTGCAGCTCCCCGAGATGCCGGATCCGCTCGGCGATGTCGGCGGGGTCGCGCCGCGCCGGGGCCGGTACCGCGGGTACCGGCCCGCGGGTGCGGACGGCCGCCAGCACCGCCGCGGCGAACGGCAGCGACTCGTGCACCGGCCCGTAGCCCAGACCGAAGACCACCGCGGCCGGGTCCTGGTCCGGCTGCACCGGCCGGCCGGAGCCCGGGTCCCGGGGCAGCAGCCGCAGATGCCCCTCGAACACCTCCGGCGACCGCCACTCCACCCCGCTCAGCCCGGTCACCGCGAAACTCTGGTCGCCCGCCTTCCACTTCGCCGAGGACGCCCCCGTCCAGGACCAGCGGAACTGCACGGACGTCCCGTCGAAGGACGCCTTGCCGTCGTACGCCTTGAACTGCAGCGGTGCCTCGGGCGCCGCCACCAGGTGCCGCTCGGCGGGGCCGGACTCGGTCAGCAGCCCCTTCAGCTCGTCGGCGTAGTACTCGGCGAGGGTCTCCCGCTCGGCCGGCAGCACCAGCCGGTACGGGTCGGAGCCCTCCTTCAGCTGGCCGTCGGCCGCCTCCATCAGCGGATCCGCGCCGGGGCGCGGCACCAGACGCAGGGCGACCGTGCCGCGCTTGCCCGGGGCGAGGGTCACGCCCTCGACCGCGGACAGCGGGATCCGCCGCTCGCCGAGTGCCTGGAACAGCTTCGGTGTCCGAATCCCCCGTTCGTAACGGATGAGCACGGAGTCGGACTCGAACTCCCAGACGGCATGAAAACCCGCCAGTACGTCACCCATGCGGCTCATCGTATGCGGCACGTGCTCCTCCGTCGCCACCCGCGCAGACCGCACTTCCTGCTGTTTCTACGCGCGTCCGGCCGTCGTCGTGCCGGACAGACCGGACCGGCACGCATCGTTCTCCCGTGCGCACGTGACCTCGTCGTACGCGCCCACGCCGATGGAGGCGAGGTTGCGCAGACTGTCCGTGCCGGGCTCGAAGTAACCGCTGTGCCCCTGGGCGTCCCGGGCCGACAGCACCCGCGCCCCGAACGCCGAGGACACCGGGTCGGCGCCGTGACCGAGGCCGCCCAGCTCCAGATAAGGCACGTCCTGCACCCAGTCGCTGGCGTCCCGCATGGCCCACACCCGGGCCGACGTGCCCAGGTGGGAGGCGCTGGTGACGCGCATGCCGGGGCTCGCGGCCACCGCTATGTCGGAGACCCGGCGGGGCATGTCCTGGGCGGCGACCCCGCAGACCACCGAGCCGTAGCTGTGACAGAACATCGACACCGGGGCCCGGCCGGGCAGGGCGCGCAGCAGCGCGTTCAGCCGTACGGCGCCCTCCTCCGCGCGCAGTCCGGTGGCCGCGTCCACCCCGAGCCCGTCGGGGGAGGTGTAGTCGGCCCAGGCGATCACGGCCGTGCGGGTCCCGGGGCTCGCCGTGCGCTCGGCCGCGTACAGGGCCTTGGCCATGCCGACCGGGGCGCTGTACCTGCGGTACGTCCGCTGGAAGGTGAGCAGGTCGGTGTCGACACCGGGGACGACGACCGAGACCCGCCGGGCCGAGGGCAGGTCGCCGAACACCTCGGCGATCCGGCCCGAGCCCGCGGGGTCGAAGGCAAGGATCTGCCGGCCGGGGTTCAGCAGGGACTCGTAGCGGTGCATCCGGCGGCCGGCGTCCTGCTGGCCCGCCGTGCTCAGCCGGCTGTCGTGCATCCGTTTCTTCTCGACCTTGCGGGCCTGCTCCAGCGCGATGTGGTTGGCCCGGTAGCGCAGGGAGACGGGGGCGCCGTTCATGTTGCCGACCGCGAGCGGGTAGCGGTGGGCGAGGCGGTCGCGCTCGTGCGGGGTGAGCGAGGCGAAGAAACGGGTGAGGCGCGCCGGGGCGGACTCGGGGTCCGGCAGGTGGTGGCCGTGGATGCGGCCGTGCTCCCACTTGGCGAGCGAGGCCAGCAGCGCCGTCGACTCCCGGTGACTGCGCAGCGCGGTCCAGCCGGTGGTCGCGAGCATCACGAACACCACGGCCAGGGCCAGCAGTGCGCGCCAGACGTTGAGTTGCGGGGAGGTGTCGAAGGAAGTCACTGGGAGGACACACTAGGAGAACGAGCGGGTCTCGGGGTAACCGAGTGACAGGGATCACGTTTCGGTGAACGGCGGACACGGAGCCGACGATCTACGGTGCGCCGCCTCCGAGTTCACCCGAAGCCGCTTCGGGGTTCGCCCGGAGCCGTGCCCGCGTTCCGCCGGACGCCCTGTCAACGACCTCAGGTGGCGCGCCAGTTTCCGGTGAGCGCCGAACCCACCTGATCGAGGTACGCCGCGGTGAGCGTACGGATGGATTCCACGCTGAAGTCGTCGCTCGTGCACCACTGCCGTTCGGTGACGCGAATCACCCCGCCGAAGACGGCCACCGTGAGCCGGGGCCGGGGGTCGGTGTCCACGTCGACGCCCTCCCGTTCGGCCAGCACGCGCGCGAGCGCCTCCTCGGCCGCCGCCGACCGGCGCAGATGGGCGGCGAGCAGCGCGGGCGTGGCATCGATCGTCCGGTACATGCGCAGATACAGCTCGACCGGGACGACCGAGTCGACGGTCTCCCGGATGGCGTCCCAGCCTTCCAGGAACGCCTGCCGGAGGGCCTTCATGGGCGCCTCGTGCGCGGGGCGCGCGCGTACCGCCGCCACGAAGGCCGCCTCGGTCATCTGCTGCACCGCGAAGGCCACGTCCTCCTTGCCCGCGAAGTAGCGGAAGAAGGTGCGCTGCGAGACGTCGACGGCCTCGGCGATCTCGTCGATGGTCGTCCGCTCGTACCCCTGGGTGGTGAACAGTTCGAGAGCGGCCCGCAGCAGCGATTCCCGCGTACGCCGCTTCTTGCGCTCACGCAGCGTCTCCATGGCCCCTCTCCTGTCTACGGCCGGCCGGCCCAGCCTATGTCGGGATGTCGTGTCAGTGACCGCCTTGTGAATTGGTTTGTCAATTGTCAGCGACTGTCACTAACCTGAGTTTATGACTAGTCAGACCACCATCGACGCGACGGGGCCGGGGGACGACGTACCGGTACCCCCGTCGGGGCCGCAACCGGGCGCGGGCCTGCGCGGCCATCCGTGGCTCACGCTCATCACCGTCGCCGTAGGGGTCATGATGGTGGCCCTGGACGGCACCATCGTGGCCATCGCCAACCCGGCGATCCGCGACGACCTGAACGCGTCCTTCGCCGACGTGCAGTGGGTCTCCAACGCCTACTTCCTCGCCCTCGCGGTCACCCTGATCACCGCGGGCAAGCTCGGTGACCGCTTCGGCCACCGGCAGACCTTCCTCATCGGCGTGACCGGCTTCGCCGCCGCCTCCGGCGCCATCGGGCTGTCCGGCACCATCGCCGCGGTCGTGACCTTCCGGGTCTTCCAGGGCCTGTTCGGCGCGCTGCTGATGCCGGCCGCGCTCGGCGTGCTGCGGGCCACGTTCCCGGCCGAGAAGCTCAACATGGCCATCGGCGTGTGGGGCATGGTGATCGGTGCCTCCACGGCCGGCGGCCCGATCCTCGGCGGTGTCCTCGTCGAGCACGTCAACTGGCAGTCGGTGTTCTTCATCAACGTGCCGGTCGGTGTCGTCGCGCTGCTCCTCGGCTCGCTGATCCTGCTGGACCACCGCGCCGAGAACGCCCCGCGCTCCTTCGACATCCCCGGCATCGTCCTGCTGTCCGGCGCGATGTTCTGCCTGGTCTGGGCGCTCATCAAGGCTCCGACCTGGGGCTGGGGCGACGCCCGGACCCTGCTGTTCCTCGCCGGGTCCGTCGTGCTCTTCGCCGTCTTCTCCTTCTGGGAGACGCGGGTCGCCGAGCCGCTGATCCCGCTGGGCCTGTTCCGCTCGGTCGCCCTGTCGGCGGGTGTCGTCCTGATGATGCTGATGGCCATCGCCTTCATGGGCGGCCTGTTCTTCGTGACGTTCTACCTGCAGAAGGTCCACGGGATGAGCCCGGTCAAGGCCGGCGCCCACCTGCTGCCGCTCACCGGCATGATCATCATCGGCTCGCCGCTCGCCGGCGCCGCGATCACCAGGTTCGGCCCGCGCATCCCGCTGGCCTTCGGCATGGCCGTGACCGCGGGCGCGCTGTGCGGCATGTCGACGCTCGAGGTCGACACCGGCAGCGGCATGATGTCCCTCTGGTTCGCGCTGCTCGGCCTCGGCCTCGCGCCGGTCATGGTGGGCGCCACCGAGGTCATCGTCGGCAACGCGCCCCTGGAGCTGTCCGGTGTGGCCGGCGGTCTCCAGCAGGCGGGGATGCAGATCGGCAGCAGCCTCGGCACGGCGGTGCTGGGTGCCGTGATGGCCTCCAAGGTCGACAGCGTGCTGCCCGGCAAGTGGGCGGACGCGGGACTGCCGAAGCTGACCCCCGATCAGCTGGACAAGGCGTCCGAGGCGGTCCAGGTCGGCGTGGCCCCGGTGACGAAGGACATGCCGGAACCGGTCGTCGCGAAGATCACCGCCGTCACGCACGACACCTTCATCTCCGGTATGAGCCTCGCCTCCCTCGTCGCGGCCGGCGTGGCGCTGTTCGCCGTCCTCGTCGCGCTGTTCACCAAGCGCGGCGCGAACGCGGAGGCGGGTGCGGAGGCGGGCGTCGGCCACATCTGACCCCGCGGTTCATGCCCCTTCCCGGCGGAGTTCCCCTATCAGGGTGACTCCGCTAAAGAATCCTCGCTCCCGGTACGCGCCGCAGGTCACAGTGGGTCAAGTCCTCCGCATGGCATGGGAGGAACGCCGGGCCGCGGCGCGCGCTGCCGGAGGGGGGTGGCGCGCGCAGGTCTGCCGGTGCCGAACCGGGGTACCCGCACACCGAAGCCGAACTGTGCAGAGACCCCAGGGAGTTGATGATGGCGGGCTTCGGGCAAGGAACGCGCGGGTACCCCCGGTCACGCGGCCGGACGTGGCGGCGGAGCGGGCCGGACCGTGCGACGCTCGGGATCATCGGCGCCATCTGTGCGGTCGCCGGCTTCTTCGCGCTGGGCATCGTGCTGGGCCCGGTGGCGATCTTCTGCGGCTGGCAGTCGATGGGCCGCAAGTGGTCCGGCGACGGCAACGTGCCGGCCCTGGTGGCCCTGGTCCTGGGTGCGATCGACACCCTGCTGGCCCTCATCGCCCTGGTGGGCGTGGCCACCTGGAGCAACGGACTGCTGTAGGCCGGCCGTCGCCGTGCCGTCGGGCCACGCGTGCGCCCGGTGCGGCGGGCGACCGGTCAGCGCCGCTGCTCCTGCCGCTCCGCCAGCCGGGCCACCTCGGCCCGCAGCAGCCGGACCTCCTCGGTCAGGGAGGCGATCGCCTCCGTCTGCCGCCGCTCCTCCACGTCGTCCTTCTCGAACCGCGCGATGAACCACGCGGCGATGTTCGCGGTCACGACACCCAGCAGCGCGATCCCCGAGAGCATCAGCCCGACCGCGATCATCCGGCCCAGGCCGGTCGTGGGGGCGTGGTCGCCGTAGCCGACGGTCGTCATCGTCGTGAAGGACCACCACACCGCGTCACCCAGCGTCCGGATGTTCCCCTGCGGCGACGCCCGCTCCACGGACAGCACCGCGAGCGAGCCGAACATCAGCAGCCCGATCACGGCTCCGACGACATAGGTGGTCAGCCGGATCTGCGGGGCCATCCGCGCCCGCCGGCCCACGAGCAGCAGGGTCGACACCAGCCGCAGCAGCCGTAGCGGCTGGAGCACGGGCAGGACGACCGCGCACAGGTCCAGCCAGTGCCGTCGCACGAACTCCCTGCGCCGTGGGGCGAGAGCCAGCCGGACCAGGTAGTCGAGGGCGAACGCCCCCCACACCAGCCACTCCACCACCGTGCACGCGGACGTCACGGAGGGACCGGCGGAAGCGTCCACGATCGGCACCGCGTACGCGACGGCGAAGGCCACCGCGAGCGCCAACAGCGGCCGCTGGGTGTGCCGCTCCCACCGCGCCTGCGCCGACAGCTGATCCATGAACGCAATCGTAAAGAACGAGTAAGGGCGATGGAGAATCGAACTCCACCGCCCTCAGCGCCCCGAAGGGGCGCGGGCAACCGCGCGACCGGGCTGCCCGGACCCGCACATCCCCCCGGCCCCGGCCCGGTCGGCCGAAGCCGGGCGCAGCTCGACGCCCGGTCGGCCGCAGCCGGGCGCAGCGCTACGCGTCGCCGCCCGCCGCCCCCGGGTCCGCCGCCGAGACGTCCAGCAGCTGGTACCGGTCGATGGCCTGCTTCAGCACGGACCGGTCGACCTTGCCCTCGCGCGCCAGCTCCGTCAGCACCGCGACCACGATCGACTGGGCGTCGATGTGGAAGAAGCGGCGCGCGGCACCGCGGGTGTCGGCGAAGCCGAAGCCGTCGGCGCCGAGGGACTGGTACGTGCCGGGCACCCAGCGCGCGATCTGGTCCGGAACCGACCGCATCCAGTCGGACACGGCCACGAACGGACCCTCGGCGCCGCTGAGCTTCCGGGTCACGAACGGCACCCGCTGCTCCTCCTCGGGATGCAGCAGGTTGTGCCGCTCGCACGCCACGGCCTCGCGGCGCAGCTCGTTCCAGGAGGTCGCGGACCACACGTCCGCCCTGACGTTCCACTCCTCGCCGAGGATCCGCTGCGCCTCCAGCGCCCACGGGACCGCGACACCGGACGCCATGATCTGCGCCGGGACGGCGCCGCGGGTGCCCTCGCCGAGCTTGTGGACGCCCTTGAGGATGCCCTCGACGTCCACGTTCGCCGGCTCGGCCGGGTGCTGGATGGGCTCGTTGTAGACGGTGAGGTAGTAGAAGACGTCCTCGCCGTGCGGATGCTCCTCGGAGCTGCCGTACATCCGGCGCAGCCCGTCCTGCACGATGTGCGCGATCTCGTAGGCGTACGCCGGGTCGTACGCCACGCACGCCGGGTTGGTGGAGGCCAGCAGCTGTGAGTGGCCGTCCGCGTGCTGGAGCCCCTCACCGGTCAGGGTCGTACGGCCGGCGGTGGCGCCCAGCACGAACCCGCGCGCCAGCTGGTCGGCCATCTGCCAGAACTGGTCGCCGGTGCGCTGGAAACCGAACATCGAGTAGAAGACGTACACCGGGATCAGCGGCTCGCCGTGCGTGGCGTACGCCGAGCCCGCCGCGATCAGCGAGGCCGTGCAACCGGCCTCGGAGATGCCGTCGTGCAGCATCTGGCCGGTCGGCGACTCCTTGTAGGCCAGGAGCAGCTCCCGGTCCACCGACTCGTACTGCTGGCCGAGCGGATTGTAGATCTTCGCACTCGGGAAGAAGGAGTCCATGCCGAAGGTGCGGTACTCGTCCGGCGCGATCAGCACGAACCTCTTGCCGATCTCCTTGTCCCGCATGAGGTCCTTGAGGAGGCGCACAAAGGCCATGGTCGTCGCGATGGACTGCTGGCCCGTGCCCTTCTTCACGGTCGCGTACGTCTTGTCGTCCGGCAGGGCGAGCGGCTCGGAGCGTACGACGCGGGTCGGGACGTAGCCGCCGAGCCCCTTGCGGCGGTCGTGCATGTACTGGATCTCCGCCGAGTCCGGGCCCGGGTGGTAGTACGGCGGCGGGCCGGACTCCAGCTCCTTGTCGGAGATCGGCAGGTGCAGACGGTCCCGGAAGCGCTTGAGGTCGTCGACCGTCAGCTTCTTCATCTGGTGCGTGGCGTTGCGGCCCTCGAAGTTCGGGCCCAGGGTCCAGCCCTTGACCGTCTTGGCCAGGATGACCGTCGGCTGGCCCTTGTGCTCCAGGGCCGCCTTGTACGCGGCGTAGATCTTCCGGTGGTCGTGACCGCCGCGGCCCAGCATCAGGATCTGGTGGTCGGTCATGTTCTCGACCATCGCGCGCAGCCGGTGGTCCTCGCCGAAGAAGTGCTCGCGGATGTAGGAGCCGGACTCGGTGGCGTAGGTCTGGAACTGCCCGTCGGGGGTCGTGTTCATCTTGTTGACCAGGACGCCGTCGCGGTCCTGGGCGAGCAGCGGGTCCCAGGAGCGGTCCCAGATCAGCTTGATCACGTTCCAGCCGGCGCCCCGGAAGACCGACTCCAGCTCCTGGATGACCTTGCCGTTGCCGCGCACCGGGCCGTCCAGCCGCTGCAGGTTGCAGTTGACCACGAAGGTCAGGTTGTCCAGGCCCTCGCGGGCGGCCAGGGTGAGCTGGCCGAGCGACTCGGGCTCGTCCATCTCGCCGTCGCCGAGGAACGCCCACACGTGCGACCGGGAGGTGTCGGCGATGCCGCGCGCCTGCATGTAGCGGTTCATCCGCGCCTGGTAGATCGCGCCGAGCGGGCCGAGGCCCATGGAGACCGTCGGGAACTCCCAGAAGTCCGGCATCGAGCGCGGATGGGGGTAGCTCGACAGGCCGTCGGGGTACTTCGACTTCTCCTGGCGGAATCCGTCGAGCTGGTTCTCGGTGAGCCGGTCGAGCAGATACGCGCGGGCGTAGATGCCGGGGGAGGCGTGGCCCTGGAAGAAGACCTGGTCACCGCCGTCGCCCTCGTCCTTGCCGCGGAAGAAGTGGTTGAAGCCCACGTCGTACAGCGAGGCGGAGGAGGCGAAGGTGGCGATGTGGCCGCCGACGCCGATGCCGGGCCGCTGGGCGCGTGAGACCATCACGGCCGCGTTCCAGCGGGTCGCGTTGAGGATCTTGCGCTCGATCTCCTCGTTGCCGGGGAAGAACGGCTCGGCCCGGGTGGGGATCGTGTTGACGTAGTCCGTGCTGCGCATCTCGGGCACGGCCACGCGCCTCTCGCGGGCCCGCTCGATCAGGCGCAGCATGAGATAGCGGGCCCGCTCCCGGCCGCGCTCGTCGACGGCGGCGTCGAGGGAGTCGAGCCACTCCTGGGTCTCTTCGGGATCGAAGTCAGGAACCTGACTCGGAAGGCCGCCAATGATGATCGGGTTGCGATCGGATCCGGAAGGCACGCTGTTCCTTACCTGTCAGAGGGCGGGTTTCTCCACCTGCCTACACCGTTCCCCATCGTGTACCTCGGGAAGGCGTACGTCATCTCCACGGCCGTCACCACCGGAGCGGCAACCGGTGCCGCACCGATGCTCGGACGGTCAAAAGGCAACGATACGCCCGAGGTGTGACGCGCTTGGCAAAGTTGTTCGAGCAACGTAAGACAGGATGATTCCGAACCGTACAAACCGGGCACATCGGTGTGGTGTGGGTCAGGCAGAATCGAGATACGGTGCCAGGAGTTGCGGCGACACGGCCGGGATCGTCACCGTTTCGACGGTCCCGACGGCCGGGTACTTGCGCGATCCGCCCCGCCCGTGTGGACTACGGCCAATGCTTCGCGCACGCGCGTGGCTGAGATACTCACCAAGACATGATCAGGAGGCAACCCGTGAGCGCGACCGCGGACCACGCGGAGGAGCGGACGAACCCTGCCGCCAGGCTGGGGTTCCAGCCCGGGCAGGTGGTCCAGGAGATCGGCTACGACGACGACGTCGACCAGGAACTCCGCGAGACCATCGAGGAAGCCGTCGAAGGCGACCTGATGGACGAGGAATACGACGACGTGGCCGACGCCGTTGTGCTGTGGTTCCGTGACGACGACGGTGACCTGACGGATGCGCTGGTGGATGCCACCACGTACATCGAAGAGGGCGGCATGATCCTGCTCCTCACGCCGAAGACCGGCCGTTCGGGGTACGTGGAACCGAGCGACATCCAGGACGCCGCCACGACGGCCGGCCTGACGGCTTCGAAGAGCGTCAGTGTGGGCAAGGACTGGAGCGGCAGCCGGCTGGCGACGCCGAAGGCGGCCAAGTCCAAGAGGTGACCCGCCTCGAACACCGGACGGGCTGGTTTTCGCCCCAGCCCGTCCGGAAGGTCCCGGTGATCGCTGCGTAGGGTGGTCCCGAGCGTTCTGCTGTGCGCTCACCCGAACAGCCCACCGAAGGGATGCACGACGATGGCGATCCAGGTCGGCGACAAAGCGCCCGACTTCGAGCTGAAGGACAACCACGGCCGGAGCGTGAAGCTCTCGGACTTCCACGGCGAGAAGAACGTGGTCCTGCTCTTCTACCCGTTCGCCTTCACCGGTGTCTGCACCGGCGAGCTGTGCGAACTGCGCGACAACCTGCCGAAGTTCTCGGACCGCGACACCCAGCTGCTCGCCGTCTCCAACGACTCCATCCACACCCTGCGCGTCTTCGCCGAGCAGGAGGGCCTGGAGTACCCCCTGCTCAGCGACTTCTGGCCGCACGGCAACGTCTCGCGCGCCTACGGCGTCTTCGACGAGGACAAGGGCTGCGCCGTCCGGGGCACCTTCGTCATCGACAAGGAGGGCGTCGTGCGGTGGACCGTGGTCAACGGCCTGCCGGACGCCCGTGACCTCGACGAGTACGTGAAGGCGCTCGACGCCCTGTGAGCAGGCCGCGGGCCGACACCTGTGATTCCTCGGCTCCAGGGTCTGCGGGGGGCGGGAACCCGTCACTAGGATCGGCACGTTGATCCCATATCCGAAGCAGGACGGGGCTCCCCGCCCCTGAACACCACATGGAGGACCCGTGGGAGTCAGCCTCAGCAAGGGCGGCAACGTATCGCTGACGAAGGAGGCCCCGGGCCTGACCGCCGTCATCGTCGGTCTGGGGTGGGACGTGCGCACCACGACCGGCACGGACTTCGACCTCGACGCCAGCGCGCTGCTGCTGAACAACTCCGGCAAGGTCGTCAGCGACCAGCACTTCGTCTTCTTCAACAACCTCAAGAGCCCCGACGGCTCGGTCGAGCACACCGGCGACAACATCACCGGTGAGGGCGAGGGCGACGACGAGCAGATCAAGGTGAACCTGGCCGGCGTCCCGGCCGACGTCGACAAGATCGTGTTCCCGGTGTCGATCTACGACGCCGAGAACCGCCAGCAGTCCTTCGGCCAGGTCCGCAACGCCTTCATCCGCGTCGCGAACCAGGCCGACCAGCGGGAGATCGCCCGGTACGACCTGAGCGAGGACGCCTCCACCGAGACCGCCATGGTCTTCGGCGAGCTGTACCGGCACGGGGCGGAGTGGAAGTTCCGCGCCATCGGTCAGGGCTACGCCTCCGGGCTGCGCGGCATCGCCCAGGACTTCGGCGTCAACGTCTGACGCCGACGGTCCTCGCGTCCGGCGCCGCACCGTTCGGGGGCGGCGCCGGACGCACAGGACCATCGAAGAGGCACCACCAGGGGAGGACCAGCATCATGGGCGTCACACTCGCCAAGGGGGGCAATGTCTCCCTCTCCAAGGCCGCACCGAACCTCACCAACGTCCTGATCGGGCTCGGCTGGGACGCGCGCTCCACCACCGGCGCCCCCTTCGACCTGGACGCCAGCGCGCTGCTGTGCGGTGCGGGCAACCAGGTGCTGGGCGACGAGTGGTTCGTGTTCTACAACCAGCTGACGAGCCCCGACGGCTCCGTGGAGCACACCGGCGACAACCTCACCGGCGAGGGCGAGGGCGACGACGAGTCGCTCCTGGTGGACCTCGCCAAGGTGCCCCCGCAGTGCGAGAAGATCATCTTCCCTGTCTCGATCCACATGGCGGACGAGCGCGGCCAGACCTTCGGCCAGGTCTCCAACGCCTTCATCCGTGTCGTCAACCAGGCCGACGGCCAGGAACTGGCCCGCTACGACCTCAGCGAGGACGCCTCCACCGAGACCGCGATGATCTTCGGCGAGCTGTACCGGTACCAGGGCGAGTGGAAGTTCCGTGCAGTGGGTCAGGGGTACGCATCGGGGCTCCGGGGCATCGCTCTAGACTTCGGAGTCAACGTTTCGTAAAGCCGGGTACGGCGCGGGGGAGACCCTCCCCCAGACTTCGTCTGGGAGGTGCCCCCAAAACACGATGGGGTAGCCAGTGCTTCTCAAAACCTTCGGCTGGTCGTTCGCGGTCACCGCGCTCGGTCTGGTCGCGGCGGCGTTCTACGGGGGGTGGACCGCCTTCGGCATCGTGGCGATCCTGGCCATCCTGGAGATCTCGCTGTCCTTCGACAACGCGGTGGTCAACGCCGGAATCCTGAAGAAGATGAATGCCTTCTGGCAGAAGATCTTCCTCACGGTCGGCGTGCTCATCGCGGTCTTCGGCATGCGGCTGGTCTTCCCCGTCGTCATCGTCGCGATCAGCGCCAAGATGGGTCCGATCGAGGCCGTCGACCTCGCGCTCAACAACAAGGACCGCTACCAGGAACTGGTCACCGACGCCCACCCGGCGATCGCCGCCTTCGGTGGCATGTTCCTGCTGATGATCTTCCTCGACTTCATCTTCGAGGCCCGGGACATCCAGTGGCTGCGCTGGATCGAGCGCCCCCTGGCCAAGCTCGGCAAGGTCGACATGCTGTCGGTCTGCATCGCGCTGATCGCCCTGCTCATCACCTCCTTCACCTTCGCCACCCACGCCCACCAGCACGGCGGCGCCCACGTGGACAAGGCCCAGACGGTCCTGATCGCCGGCATCGCCGGTCTGATCACCTACATGGTCGTCGGCGGTCTCTCCGGGTACTTCGAGGACAAGCTGGAGGAAGAGGAGGAGCGCGAGCACGAGGAGGAGGAAGAGGCCGCCCGCTCCGGCAAGCAGAAGTCGGCGATCGTCCTGGCCGGCCAGGCCGCGTTCTTCATGTTCCTCTACCTGGAGGTCCTGGACGCGTCCTTCTCCTTCGACGGTGTGATCGGCGCCTTCGCCATCACCAACGACATCGTCCTGATGGCCCTCGGCCTCGGCATCGGCGCGATGTACGTCCGGTCGCTCACCGTGTACCTGGTCCGCCAGGGCACCCTCGACGACTACGTCTACCTGGAGCACGGCGCCCACTACGCCATCGGCGCCCTCGCCGTGATCCTCATGGTCACCATCCAGCACGAGATCAACGAGGTGATCACCGGTCTCGTCGGCGTCGTCCTGATCGCCTGGTCCTTCTGGTCCTCGGTCCGCCGCAACCGCGCGCTGGCCGCCGCGGGCGAGGGCACCGACGAGAAGGCCGAGGTCTCCTCCGGGGTGTGACACCCCGGACGGTGAGGAACGCTTCGTACGGGGCGGCCGACGCGGTCGGCCGCCCCGCCGGTGTCACAACGGGTAGCTGGGGGCGGGAATGGGTTTCTTCGACGGGCTGCTGGGCGGGCGCGCCGCCGACTTCGACTCGGGCAACGCGTCGTCCAACGCCATAGAGCTGACCAAACGGCACCAGACGGTGTCCCTCACCAAACAGGACGCGGCCACCGGCCATCTGCGCGTCAACCTCACCTGGCGGATGCGGACCTCCGACTTCGACGGAGCCGGCAGCACCAGCCTGTTCCGGCACCCCTTCAAGGCGCTGAAGCCGCCGGAGATCCTCGGCCACGGGCAGAGCATGGTCAACGTCGACCTGGACCTCGGCTGCCTGTACGAGCTGGCCGACGGCACCAAGGGGGTCGTCCAGCCGCTCGGCGGCTATCTGGGCGACACCAACGCACCGCCGTACATCAAGCTCAGCGGCGACGACCGGTTCGGCTCGGGGTCCGGCGAGACGATGTACGTCAACCTCGACCACCAGGACGCCCTCAAGCGCCTGCTGGTCTTCGTGTACATCTACGACCAGACCCCCGCCTTCGACCGTACGCACGCCATCGTCACGCTCTACCCCAGCAACGGTCCCCGTATCGAGATAGGTCTGGACGAACGCCACCCCCAGGCCCGCTCCTGCGCCGTGGTCATGATCGAGAACATCAAGGGCGAACTGGTCGTCCGCCGCGAGGTGAAGTTCGTCTACGGCTTCCAGGGCGAACTGGACCGCCTGTACGGCTGGGGCCTGCAGTGGGGCAGGGGGTACAAGGCGAAGGCGGACAGGTGAGGCACGCGCCCCGAGGGGGCGCGGGGAACCGCGCGCTCGACCACGGACCACCCCCAGCCGCCGGACGGCCGGACGCCCCGAGTCCGCGGGCGGACTACCGCCCGAGGAACTGCGGCCCCTGCGGCGGCAGCCGGAAGTTCGGATCGGCCCCCACCGGCACCGGGATCGGCGCGGGCTGGGACGGGGGGTAGCCGTAGGCCGGCTGCGGATAGCCGTACGCCGCGGGCGCCGACGTCGACTGCGGATACCCGTACGCGGGCTGCTGTGCGGGCAGCGCGGACGTCGGCTGCTCCGGAGGCAGCGGCTGGGACGACGTCGGCTCGGCCGGGGCCCGCTCCTCCGCCGCCTCCGACTCGTCCACCGAGATCCCGAAGTCCGTGGCGAGCCCCTTCAGCCCGTTCGAATAGCCCTCGCCCAGCGCCCGGAACTTCCAGCCCTCCCCGCGCCGGTACAGCTCACCGCAGATCAGCGCCGTCTCCGCGCCGGTCTCCGGCTTGATGTCGAACCGGGCCAGCGGCTCCCCGTCGGCGTCCGCCGCGTCGTACAGCTGGATGCACAGCGCCGGCACCCGGTCGAAGGGGACCCCGTCCGCGGAGGCGACCAGCAGGATCCGGCCGACCCCGGGCTCCACGCCGGGCAGGTCCGTCTGGATCGTGTCGGTCAGCCCTTCGGCGAGCCGCTTCTTGCCGAGCCGCCATACTTTCCCGGAGGGGTGCCGGGGCTGGTTGTAGAAGACGAAGTCCTCGTCGGAGCGCACACGGCCGTCGGAACCCAGCAGCAGCGCCGACACGTCCACGTCCGGAACCTCCTGGCCGGGTGTCCAGCGCAGCACGGCGCGCACCGTGGTGGCCTCCAGCGGGACGTTCGACCCCTTCAGCATCGCGTGCGTCATGCGGTCATCCTGCCTTCTCCGTCCTGGTCACGACAATGCGGGGGGCCGCCCCGCCGACATGGGCGGGTTACCGGAAATTCATGCCCACCGGGAACCTCCGACATAGATCCCTACGTACTATTACCGGCCACCCTTTACCGAACCCAGAGGCTCGGCTCGCATCCTGAGGGAGTCCTATGCGTCATTTCGGGCACATCGCCCCCGAGGTGCGGAAGCGCCTCTTCCATCAGGAGCCGTGCGCGTTCACGGCGGACTCCTCGGCCCGGCTGCTCTCCGCGGCGCTGGGCGCCACGCTGTACAGCCCTGCCACCCGGCCGCGGCTCGCCGACGACATCGTCAAACAGGCCGGCAACGGCGTGGTCTCGATGGTGCTGTGCCTGGAGGACTCGATCGGCGACGCGGATGTCGCCGAGGGCGAGGAGAACCTCGTCCGGCAGCTGACCGACCTCGCCGGCCGGCCCGGCACCGAGCCGCCCCTGCTGTTCGTCCGGGTGCGCTCGCCCGAGCAGATCCCGGACCTGGTCCGCCGCCTCGGGCCGGCCGTGCGCCTGCTGTCCGGGTTCGTGCTGCCCAAGTTCACCGAGGAACGCGGCATCCCCTTCCTGGAGGCCCTCTCCGCGGCCGAGGAGGCCGGCGGCCGGCGGCTCTTCGCCATGCCCGTCCTGGAGTCACCCGAGCTGCTCTACCGCGAGTCGCGCGTGGACACCCTGGAGGGCATCTCCCGCGCGGTCGGCACGTACCGCGACCGGGTGCTGGCCCTCCGCCTCGGCGTGACCGACTTCTGCTCCTCCTACGGTCTGCGCCGCGCCCCGGACATGACGGCGTACGACGTGCAGATCGTCGCCTCCGTGATCGCCGACGTGGTGAACATGCTCGGCCGTGCCGACGGCACCGGCTTCACGGTCACCGGTCCGGTCTGGGAGTACTTCCGCGCACCCGAACGCATGTTCAAGCCGCAGCTCCGGCAGAGCCCCTTCCTGGAGGTGCAGGCCGTCGAGCTGCGCGAGAAGCTCATCGAGCACGCCATGGACGGACTGCTCCGGGAGATCTCCCTCGACCAGGCCAACGGTCTGCTCGGCAAGACCTGCATCCATCCCTCCCACGTGCTCCCGGTGCACGCGCTCTCCGTGGTCAGCCACGAGGAGTTCAGCGACGCCCAGGACATCCTGCGGCCGGAACGCGGCGGCGGGGGTGTACTCCGGTCGGCCTACACGAACAAGATGAACGAAGTGAAGCCGCACCGCGCCTGGGCCGAGCGGACCCTGCTGCGGGCCGAGGTGTTCGGCGTCGCGCACGAGGACGTCGGCTTCGTGGAACTGCTCGCCGCCGGCATACCCGGCTGAACCTTTCGCCACCTCTCCAAGGAACGCATGAAGAACGCAGTGAACGACGGGGTCTGGTCCGGCAGCTGGGTCGCCGAGCGACTCGGGGTCGGACTCGTGGGCGACGACGGGCTGCGGGCCCTCCTCGGGCTCGCGCTGCGCCGCAATCCCAAGCGGGCCCACCTGCTGGTCTCCCACGTCCTCGGCAAGCACGTCCCCCAGTCGCCGTCCGTGGTCCACGACCATGGACTCCGGCTGGGCCGTCGCGTCCGCGACCTGCTCGGCGAGGCGGAGACGGCCGGCGCGGTCGTCCTCGGGTACGCGGAGACCGCGACGGGGCTCGGTCACTCCGTGGCGGACGGGCTCGGCGGGGTGCCGTATCTGCACTCCACGCGGCGGCCGGTGCCCGGCGTCGCCCCCGCGGGCGGCTTCGAGGAGTCGCACTCGCACGCCACCTCGCATCTGCTGCTGCCGGAGGACCCCGGTCTGCTCGCCGGCGACGGGCCGCTGGTGCTGGTCGACGACGAGTTCTCCACCGGCAACACCGTGCTCAACACCATCCGCGACCTGCACGAGCGCTGTCCGCGGGGGCGGTACGTGGTGGTCGCGCTGGTCGACATGCGTTCGCCCGAGGACACGGCCCGGATGGAGCGCTTCGCCGAGGAGATCGGGGCGCGGGTGGACCTCGTCGCCGCCGCGTCGGGGACCGTACGGCTGCCGGAGGGCGTGCTGGCGAAGGGGCAGCGGCTGGTGGCGGAGTGCGAGGCCGCCGGGAGCGGGCCCCTCGCGGCGGGCCGCGGCCACGCGGCGGAGCCGCCCGGGGTCTCGCCCCCCGTCCCCGGAGCGGCGCCGCGGTCGCCGCACGTCACCGAGGTCGACCTGCACTGGCCGCCCGCCCTGCCCGACGGCGGTAGGCACGGCTTCACCCCCGCCCACCGGGAGCGGCTGGAGGCCGCGCTGCCCGCCATGGCCGCCCGGGTACGGGACGCCCTGCCCGCCGGTGCCCGCCGCGTCCTCGTCCTGGGCTTCGAGGAGCTGATGTACGCCCCGCTGCGGCTCGCCGGCGAGCTGGAGCGGCTGGGCACGGCCGAGGTGCGGTTCTCCACCACCACCCGCTCGCCCGTCCTCGCGGTCGACGACCCCGGCTACGCGATCCGCACCCGCCTGGTCTTCCCCGCCCACGACGACCCGGCCGACGGCCCCGGCGAGCGCTACGCCTACAACGTGGCCGGCGGCGGCTTCGACGCCGTCGTCGCCGTGGTCGACTCCGTCGCCGACACCCCGGCCCTGCGCGCGCCCGACGGCCTGCTCGCCGCTCTCGCCGCGCACGTCCCGCACGTCCTGCTCGCGGTCGTGCCCTCGTACGTTCCCGCGCCCCCGCATGCTCCCGAAAGGCCGGCCATGCTGCCCGAGCCCCTCCGCGGCCCCGCGTTCTCCTCGTATCCGCCGGACGAGGTCGGCTGGCTGCTCCAGGACCTCTCCGACGTCACGCTGGAGGCGCCGACCGAGGAGCGGGAGGAGGCCATCCAGCGCGGCGGCGCGCACTACGCCGAGTCGCTGCCGGTGGAGTACCAGCCCAGCGAGCAGTACCAGGAGCTGTTCCACGCGGCCCTCGACGCCTCGGCCGCCCGGCTCGCCCGGGCCGTGGGCGTGGTGACCGAGACCGTCGTCGCCGAGCGGTCGCCGCGCCCGGTGCTGGTCTCCCTCGCCCGCGCGGGCACCCCGGTCGGCGTCCTGATGCGCCGCTGGGCGCGGTTCCGGCACGGCCTCGACCTCCCGCACTACGCCGTGTCGATCGTGCGCGGCCGGGGCATCGACGCCAACGCGCTGCGCTGGCTCGCCGCCCACCACGACCCCCGGGACGTCGTGTTCGTCGACGGCTGGACCGGCAAGGGCGCCATCACCCGTGAACTGGCCCAGGCGGTGGAGGAGTTCGAGGCGCAGGAGGGCGTCACCGGGTTCGACCCGGAGATCGCCGTCCTCGCCGACCCCGGCTCCTGCGTGCGCACCTACGGCACCCGCGAGGACTTCCTCATCCCCTCCGCCTGCCTCAACTCGACGGTGTCCGGCCTGATATCGCGCACGGTCCTGCGTGCGGACCTGGTCGGCCCGCACGACTTCCACGGCGCCAAGTTCTACCGCGAACTCGCCGGCGCCGACGTCTCCGTGGCCTTCCTCGACGCCGTCTGCGCCCGTTTCCCCGAGGTCGCCGACACCGTCGACGGCGCGGTCAAGGAGCTGCTGGCCGCGGACCGCACCCCGACCTGGGCGGGCTGGCGCGCGGTCGAGCGGATCAGCGAGGAGTACGGCATCCACGACGTGAACCTCGTCAAGCCCGGCGTCGGCGAGACCACCCGGGTGCTGCTGCGCCGGGTGCCCTGGAAGATCCTCGCGCGGGCGGGGGCCGGTGCCGACCTGGACCACGTGCGGCTGCTGGCCGAGCAGCGCGGGGTGCCGGTCGAGGAGGTCGGCGACCTGCCGTACACCTGTGTCGGGCTGATCCATCCCCGGTACACGCGCGGCGCCACCGGTGCCGACGGCAAGGCGGTGACCCTCTGATGCCGGTTCTGGTGGCGAGCGACCTCGACCGTACGCTCATCTACTCCTCGGCGGCCCTCGCGCTGACCATGCCCGACGCGCGGGCGCCCCGGCTGCTGTGCGTGGAGGTGCACGAGGCCAAGCCGCTCTCCTTCCTGACGGAGACCGCGGCCCGGCTGCTGACCGACCTCGGCGACGCGGCCGTCTTCGTGCCGACGACGACCCGGACGCGCAAGCAGTACCAGCGCATCAGCCTGCCCGGTCCGCCGCCGAAGTACGCGATCTGCGCCAACGGCGGCCATCTGCTGGTCGACGGGGTCACCGACGCCGACTGGCACACGCGTGTACAGGCGCGCCTCGCCGACGAGTGCGCGCCGCTGGAGGAGATCCGCGAGCATCTGCTGCGCTCCGCCGACCCGGTGTGGGTGCGCAAGCACCGGGTCGCCGAGGACCTCTTCGCCTACCTCGTGGTGGAGCGCGAGCTGCTGCCCGCGGACTGGGTGAAGGAGCTGGCGGTGTGGGCGGAGAACCGCGGCTGGACGGTGTCCTTGCAGGGCCGCAAGATCTACGCCGTCCCCAAGCCGCTCACCAAGAGCGCGGCCGTCCGTGAGGTCGCCCGCCGCACCGGGGCGGAGCTGACGCTGGCCGCCGGGGACTCCCTGCTCGACGCCGACCTGCTGCTGGCCGCGGACCGGGGCTGGCGCCCCGGCCACGGGGAGCTGGCCGACGCCGGCTGGAGCGCGCCGGAGATCAGCGCGCTGCCGGAGCGGGGGGTGCTGGCGGGGGAGCGGATCCTGAGAGAGTTCCTGAGGGCGGCGCGTACCGCGGCGCCCTAGGGTCTTTCGTTTGGATCAGGCCGGATCAGGGCGCGGTGCCAGACCCCGCGAGCCCGGCATGATCCAAACGAGAGGCCCTAGGGGCCCGGCGGAGCTACCCGCAGCACCCGCCGCCGCAGCACCCGCCCCCGCCGGCCCGGGGCGCCGGCGTCGGCGCGGGTGCGTTCGACACGCCGCCCACGGCCACCGTCGACAGCAATTTCACCGTGTCGTCGTGGCCCGCGGGGCAGCTCGCGGGGGCGGCGGACTGAGCCATCGGGCGGCTGAGTTCGAACGTGTCGCCGCAGGTCCGGCAGCGGTACTCATAGCGAGGCATGCACTCAGGTTAGCCGTCAAGGGCCGGTCGGGGGCATCTCAATGTTTCATGAGTGTTGCTTTCCATCCGGCATATGTGCAGAGCATTCGAAAACGTTACTGATAATTTGTGAACGCCGTTGCGAGGATGCTCAGCTCACCCGCGCGAGCAAGACCGAGTGCGGAGGGAGAGACGCAGGCGTGACCGATGCGTCGCAGGGGGAGGACGGCCCCATGGGGGGTGGCCGTGGCGGGAAGCCGCTGAACGCCGACGAGACCCTGCATCTGAGAGTCGACGCCCTCAGGGCGGACGAGACCATGCAGCTGCGCGTCCCCCCGCCGCCGGAGCCACCCGCTCCGGGCGGCGGCCGGGCCGAGCGGCGGCGGAGCGCGCGCTCCACCGGCCGCTCCGCCGGCCGTGAGCGGACCGGGCCCGCGGCGGCGGTGGCGAGCACGGCGGGCCGGCTGTTCGGCCCGCTGGCCCCGTACTGGGCCCGAATAGCCCCCTACGCGCGCCGCCTGAAGCCGGTCTACCCACGCCCCGGCCGCACCGGCTGGCGCCGCTGGATGCCCTCCTGGCGCCAGTGGATCGGAGGCGTCCTGACGTCGTTCGGGCTGCTCTCCGCGTTCCTCGTCACCGCGTACGCGATGACGGACATACCGAGCAACCTGAACTCGTACGCGACCCAGCAGGACAACGTCTACTTCTGGTCCGACGGCACGCCGATGGCCCGCACCGGCTGGGTGCAGCGGCAGGCGATGCCGCTGAAGGACATTCCCCAGGACGTCCGCTGGGCGGTGCTGGCGGCGGAGAACGAGAGCTTCTACTCGGACCCGGGCATATCCGTCAAAGGCATCACCCGGGCCCTGTTCCGCACGGTGGGCGAGGGGGACACCGAGGGCGGATCCACTATTACCCAGCAGTACGTAAAAAACGTTTATCTCACGCAGAACCAGACGATAAGCCGTAAATTCACCGAGGCGATGATCTCGCTCAAGCTCGACAACAAGATGAGCAAGGACGAGATCCTGGAGGGGTACCTCAACACCAGCTGGTTCGGCCGCGGCAGCTACGGCATCCAGCGCGCGGCCCAGGCGTACTACGGCAAGGACGTCGGCGACCTCAACGCCTCCGAAGCGGCCATGCTCGCCTCGCTGCTCAAGGGCGCCGGCCTCTACGACCCCACCCTCGGCAAGGCCAACCACGCGCGGGCGGTGGAGCGCTGGTCCTGGATCCTGGACCGCATGGTCAAGATCGGCAAGCTCTCGCCGCAGGAGCGGGCCAGGTACAAGACCTTCCCCGATCCGCTCAAGAGCAATCCGCTGTACAACACCGGCGCGCAGAGCGACTACCTGGTGGAACTGGCCTCGCAGTTCGCCAAGAAGGCCGGCCACCTGACGGACAAGCAGTTCGACCTCGGTGGCTACCAGATCTACACGACCTTCGACCGCAAGCGGGAGAAGGCGCTCACCGACGCCGTCGCCAAGGCCCGCAAGGACGCCCGGCAGAACGATCCGGCGACGGCGAAGAACGGGCACTACGGTGCCGCCTCGGTGGCCGCGGACGGCCGGATCCTCGCCGTCTACGGCGGACCGGACCACCGTAAGCAGGGCTTCAACGAGTCCAACGCGACCACGGTCCCGGCGGGGACCGCCTTCCTGCCGTTCGTCTACGCCGCCGGACTCGAACACGGTGTGCACAAGACCCGCGGCGGACCCGCCACCCCCGTCACCCCGGACAGCGTCTACGACGGCGACGACGGCGTGCCCGTCACCACGCCCGAGGGGCCGTACTGGGACCGCAGCGGCAAGAAGGTCGCCGCGCACAACGACGGCGGGAAGTCGTACGGGCGGATCACCCTGCGCGACGCGCTCGCCAAGTCGGTGAACACCCCGTTCATGCAGCTCGGCATGGACGCCGGCCTGGACACGGTGCGCCGGACCGCGGAGGCGTCCGGACTGCTGTCCTCCAGCATGGGCCCCCAGGTGCCCGCCCTGTCGCTGGGCAACTCCACGCCCAGCGCGATCCGGATGGCCAGCGGCTACGCCACCTTCGCCGCGGCCGGCAACCACACCGAGCCGTACTCGGTGCGCCGCATCACCCGGAACGGCTCCCCGATCCCCCTGACCACCCCGCACCCCAAGCGCGCGGTGGGCGCCCAGGTGGCCGAGGAGGTCACGGAGGCGCTCACCGACTCCTTCCGCACCGCGCATCCCGAGGCGGCCGGCCGGTCGGGGGTGTCCGGGAAGGCCGGCACCAACGAGAAGGACACCGCCGGCTGGTACGTCGGCACGGCCGACTCGGTGTCCACCGCGATCGTCGTCTACCGGATCGACCTGGCCAAGTCCCTGGAGCCGCTGCCGCTCAAGGGGCTGGCCGGTACGTCCGCCCACAGCGTCCCGTACGACCTCTGGTCGGCCGCGACGGGGATCGGCTGAGCCGTGCCCCGTCCCCCCTCCCTCCCGCAGAATGAGCCGCGCATGCCCCGCACCATGTCGTCGTCCTCAGGCCGTCGCCGAGCCCCCCGCCGCCGCAGCGCACCCCGTGCCACCCGGCCACAGGTCCTGACCCTGGCCGCCCTCCTCGTCGTGGCCTCGCTGGTGGCCGGGTTCCTGGCGCTGTCCGGCACGGACAGCAACAGCACGCCGACCGGCGCGGCCGGCAAGAAGGCCAAGGCCGCGCCGAAGGCCAGCCCGACCCCGCAGTGGGACGGCAAGACCAAGATCCTCGGGGACGGGTCCACCTCCTACACCGGGCCGCAGAAGGGGCAGTTGGCGGCGAAGCCGCTCAAGCCGGGCGAGAAGCCGCCGCAGTTCGTGGTCTTCTCCTGGGACGGCGCGCTCCAGGGCAGTGACGAGCTGTTCTCGCACTACCGGGACCTGGCCAAGCAGTACGACGCCCACATGACCTTCTTCCTCACCGGCATCTACCTGCTGCCCAAGAGCAAGAAGGCCCAGTACCACGGCCCCATGCACGCGCCGGGCGACGCCGCGATCGACTACGCCACCGACGACCACATCCGCAGCACGCTGGACCAGCTGGGCAAGGCGTACGAGGACGGCAACGAGATCGGCACCCACTTCAACGGCCACTTCTGCGGCGCCAAGGGCGGCAACGACTGGAGTGTCGAGCAGTGGAAGAGCGAGATCGACCAGTTCTTCTCCTTCGTGGAGCACTGGAAGACCAACACCGGCTGGAAGGACGTGCCCGCGCTGCCCTTCGACTTCAAGAAGGAGGTCACCGGCGGCCGGGCGCCCTGCCTGGAGGGCCAGAAGAACCTGCTGAAGGCCATCAAGAGCTACGGCTGGCGCTACGACGCCAGCTCTCCGGGCGACTTCCAGATATGGCCCTCGAAGAAGAACGGCATCTGGGACTTCCCGCTCCAGCTGCTCCCCTACACGGACAGCGTCCAGGCCCTGTCCATGGACTTCAACTTCCTGTACAACCAGTCCGACGGTGAGACCCAGGGCGACTCCGCCAAGTTCCCCGAGTGGGAGCAGATGACCGTCGACTCGTACATGAAGGGGTTCAACCGCGTCTACTACGGCAGCCGGGCGCCGCTGTTCATCGGCAACCACTTCGAGGACTGGAACGGTGGCATCTACATGAGGTCCATCGACCAGGTGGTCAAGAACGTGTGCACCAAGAAGGGCGTCAAGTGCGTGTCCTTCAAGGAGCTGGCGGACTGGCTGGACGCGCAGAAGCCGCAGACCCTGGCCGCCCTGCGCAGCCTCGATCCCGCCCAGTCGCCCGACTGGTCGGCGGTCGTCAAGTGACAAGTGCGCTCGGGGGGTTCCACTTGTGCAACCCCCTTCACAATCGGCACTCCCGTCATGCGAAGATGCCCCTCGCCCGGTAGGTGTACCGGCGTAGAGGGGAACATCATTGAAATCAAGAAGACTGAGCCGTAAGCGGAGCCGTACCGCCATAATCACCGCCGCCGCTGCCTCGGTGGTCGCGGGTGTGGCCCTGGTTCCCAACTGGAGCGCGGGCGCGGCGGTGACCGACGACCCGACGGTGGACGCGGCCACCAAGGCGACCTTCCAGCGGCTGGCCGACGCGGTCTTCACCGACCGCACGCAGGCTCTCGTACAGGGCACGGGCAAGGCGGACACCCGGCACACGTCCGGTTTCTCGGGCTCCGTGCGGCTGTCCGGCGGGCAGACGAGCGAGCAGAAGTCCGCGCTGGACGAGCTGCGCGACCGCCGGAGCCGGCTCGCCCGGCTGGGTGAGACGTACCGGAACGGCAGCACCAAGGTCACGCTCGACGCCACCCAGGTGAAGGGCCGGCACGCGAAGGTCGCGGTCACCGAGACCACGACCCTGAGCTACGACAAGACCACCGGCAAGAGCCCGAAGGCCACCGGCTTCACGGCCCACCACGAGCTGACCTTCAAGGCGGACCGGCAGGGCGACTGGCAGCTCACCGGCATCCAGGACACCGACCAGGGCTACCTCGCGGTGAACCAGGTCGCCAAGCCCGAGGTCGCCAAGGTGAGGACCACCGCCGACGACGGCCCGCCGAGCGCGGCCCGCGCGGCCACCACCTGGCCCGCACCGGTCAACCGGAAGAACTTCTCCGCGACCGGCTACGACTACAAGGCCATGGTGGCGTACGCGGCCAAGTACTGGAACAAGTACAACCCGGACTACCCGGACTTCAACGGGCAGGGGGCCGGCGGCGACTGCACCAACTTCGTCAGCCAGGCCCTGAAGGCGGGCGGCTGGAAGCACGTCCCCGGTTACACGAACGACTTCCACAAGTGGTTCGGCAACTCGGAGATCCAGTCGGACTCGTTCGTCGGCGTCAACGAGTTCTCCTGGTTCGCCCTGTCCTCGAAGCGGGCCACCAGCCTCGCCAACGTCTACCAGCTGGACCTCGGCGACGTGCTGCAGATGGACTTCAACCGGGACGGGTCGAAGGACCACTCGATGATCGTCACGTCCCGTGACAGCCGGGGTGTGCCCTACGTGAGCTACCACTCGACCAACACGTACAACCGGTCGGTGGCCAGCCTCGTCGCCTCGTACCCGGGCGCCGCGTTCTACGCCTACCGGACCTGACCCGGTCCCGGCTGCGGGCCCTGCCGCTCCTGCCCTTCCCGCCGCTCGGCTTGCGTCCGCTGCTCCTGCGGGGAGGGCTCCGGGTGGCGGGCCCGCCAGTACGGGTTGTCGTACGGCAGCGTGTGGCCGACCCGGCCGTACATGCCGAAGGTCATCAGCAGCAGCCCCACGATGAAGCTGAAGAACACGTTCTGGATCTTGAACGCCAGGAAGTTGTTCTCGGTGTCCAGCAGGCCGAGGAACAGGAAGCCGTTCAGCAGGAACAGCACACCGAGGACCATGTTCAGGGTCGACGCGAAGTTTCCGCCGATCACCATGCCGACCATCAGCAGCGCGCCGATGCAGATCGACAGGACACTGAGCGTGCCGTTGGTGTTCAGCCCGGAGACCGAGTTCCCGCCCGTGTCGAAGAAGCCGATGTGGTTGATCAGGCCGAGGATGCCGAAGACGATCAGGAAGGTGCCGATCAGGCCCGCCCCGATCCGGTAGACCGTGTTCAGCCGGTGGTCGACGGGCAGGTGGTCGTCCAGCCGGGTCCCTCGCCGTTCCCCGGCCTTCCTCGTGTGCACTGCGTGTGTGGCCATGTCCGCCTCCCTCGGGCGCTAGCGGAGGCCATCCGTCCACTCAATATCCGCCTGCCCTGGCCCACCGGCAACACGCACGGCTCGGGGTCAGTGCCCGCCGCCGCGCTCCTCGCGGATCTGCGCCACCACCCGCGCCACCGTCTGCCGCACCGCCTCCGTCTCGGTCAGGAAGTGCCAGAAGTCCGGGTGCCGCCCCTCCAGCGTGCCGATCGCCCGCTCCAGCCGGGCCACGGCGTCGTCCAGCGGCCGGGCGTGCCGCGGGTCCGGGGTCGACCGCCCCGTCATGGCCAGCCGCTGGGCGTCCCGGATCGCGAACCGGGTCCGTTCGATCTCCGTCTGCGGGTCCTTCTGGACCGCGTTCAGCCTGTTCAGCCGGTCACCGGCGGCGGACACCGCCTCGTCGGTGGCGTTCAGCAGCGCCCGTGCGGTCGACAGCAGCGAGGTGGCGTCCGGCCACCGCTGGGCGTCCCGGGCGGTCTGGGCCTCGCCGAGCTTCAGCTCGGCCTGCCGTACGTTCTCCGCGGCCTGTGCGGGCACCTGCTGGAGGTCCTGCCAGCAGGCGGCGGAGAACCGGCGCCGCAGCTCGCTCAGCACCGGATCCACCTGCCCGGCCCGTGTGGTCAGCGCCTGCGCGCGGGTCCGCAGGGACACCAGCCGGTGATCGATCTCGGCCGCCCGCTCCGGCAGCTGCTCGGCCTCGGCCCGGATCGCCCCGGCCTCGCGCTGGAGCCGCTCGGCCCGCTTCAGGGTCGCCTGCACGCCGTGCTGTCCGGCGCCCTGGTTGAGTCTGGTCAGCTCCGGCGACAGAGCCGCGAGGCGTGCGGCGAGCCCGTCGGCCCGCAGGTTCTTCTCCCGTACGGCGTCCAGGGCGTTGCTCGCGGCCAGCAGTGACTGCCGGGCCCGCTCCACGGCGGGTGCCAGCCGGGCCAGCTGGGTCTCCGCCTTGCCCAGCAGCGGCCCGAGCGAGCCGCCGAACCGGTCCAGTTCCTGCCGGACCCGGAGCAGCTCGTCCTTGGCCGCGGTCAGCTCGGCGCGGGCCCGGGAGGCCGCGCCGGCCTCCAGGTCGTCCCGGTCCAGGTCGTGGGCGTCCACGGCCTGGATGTACTGCCGGCTGGCCTCGTCGATGCGGAGTCCGAGCGCCTCGAAGTCGGAGACGGCGCGGCGGGCGGCGGGGGAGTCGTCCACCGCCGCGATGGTCTCGATCGAGATCCGCAGATCCCGCTGGGCGGTGTCCAGTTCGTAGAAGGCCGCCGCGGCGGCGTCCTTCGCGGCCTGCGCCTCGGCCCGCTGGCCCTCCGCGCGTCCGCCGAACCAGCGCCGGGTGCCCCCGCCGGCGAACGCGGCGGCGAGCGCCGGCGCGGCCAGCACCGGCAGGCAGAGCAGGGTGAGGGTGTCCCCCAGGGCCGAGCGGTCACGCCGGGTCCGTGCGGTGGACGGCGACCGGTACGGCGGTGTCGCTGGCGTGCCCGGTGTCGCCGTCACATCCCTCTCCCGTGCTGTGGTCCGCCCTGGGTGGTGTCATTCTCCCACCCGTTGAAGACGAACACACGGGCCGGTCAGTTCGCCGTGCGCACCGATACTTTCCCCTCCGCGGTGGGCGCCGATGGCGGCCCCGGGGAGGCGGGGAGGAGGGCCCCGGAGAGGCGGGGAAGACGGTTTGCGGTGCAGCCCACCCGGCAATGTAGGCTGTCGACCTGTCCCGGGTGCGTAGCTCAGGGGTAGAGCGCCTGCCTTACAAGCAGGATGTCGGCGGTTCGAAACCGTCCGCGCCCACCGATACGGCCCCTCGGAGAGTCTCCGAGGGGCCGTTTCCGTGCCTCACTCCTCCGCCGCCTCCTCGTGGGCGTGCTTCAGCCGCGAGCGCGCCTCCACCCGGTCCCCCGCCGCGACCTCGGTCCAGAACCGGTGCGTGCTGACGAAGACCGCCAGCTCGTGCTCGCGCCGCCGCAGCTTCTCCACCTCGGCCTGTTCGTCCTCCGTCCAGCCGGGGGACGCGGGCCGCTCCACCTTGCGCCAGCCGTTGTCGTCGCTGAAGCCGTCCCTCGGCTCGACCGACCAGGGCAGCCGCTTCAGCAGGGCCGACAGCTCGGCCCGGACCTGGTGCAGCTCCTCCTGGCCGGCGAGGAGGTCACTGGGGAATTCATAGGTCGTAGCCACGCGGCAATGGTACGCCTGTTCGATTTTGTGGAGCGAGGCCGCTCGTGAGGTTCAGGCCGGATTCAGCCGAACGGGTGACCGGGCCCGCGACCGGGCGTCAGTGGCCGGCGGCCCGCAGCTCCCGCACCAGCCGCGCCGCCACCGGCACCGGTACGCCGTGCCGCTCGGCCGCCCGCAGCAACGCCCCGCCGATCGCGTCGAGTTCCAGCGGGCGGCCCGCCTCGGCGTCGCGCTGCATGGACGATTTGGCGGCCGGCGGAAAGGCGTCGTACCGGGCGAGGGCCTGGGCCGGGTCGGCGGGGGCGCCGCAGGCCCGGCTGACGGCGGTGGTCTCGGCGACCAGCGCCTCCAGCTCGGCCCGGTGCCGGGTGCGGGCCTCGCCGAGCGGGACCCCGTACCGGGTGGTGAGCAGGGCGAACGGGGCCAGGAACGCCATCTTGGCCCACAGGGCCGCCGTCTCCGCCCCCGCCACCCGGGCGGTCGTGCCCGCGGCGGTGAGCCGGGCGGCCAGGGCGTCCAGGCGGGCCCGCGGCACGGCGTCCCCGGCCAGGTCGATCTCCGTGAACGGGCTGCCGTGGTCGATCACGCCCGGGGCGAGCCGGGTGGACTCCACGCGGATCACGGCCGGGGCGACCCGGTCGGGGCGGTACCGGGCGCGCAGGGCGGCGGGGTGTTCGACGCCGTTCAGCAGCGGTACGACCAGGGCGTCGCCGAGAGCGGCGGGCGCCACGCGGGTGAGGGCGGCGTCCAGCACCGTGTGCTTGACGGTGATCAGGCAGGCGTCCACCGGTTCGCGCAGTTCGGTGTCCGCCTCGACGGCGGCCGTGAACTCGCCGAACTGCGGGCTGCGGACGGTGATGCCGGTCCGGCGCAGAGTGCCGGCCGTGGTGTCGCCGGCCAGGCAGATCACGCGGTGCCCGGAGCGGGACAGCAGGGCGGCGAGCAGACCTCCGGTGCCGCCGGGGCCGAGGACGGCCACGGTGAGCGGGTTCGTCATGAAGTTGTTCCTTTCGACGGTCGGCCCCGGATGTCGGTGGCCGCCTTCGGGCAGATCATGGCAGGCGCCGGGCGGGCTGCGCGAGACTGGGGGCATGTGCCGGAGCATCAAGACCCTGCGCCCGCCCGTCCTGCCCGGTGAGGCCACGGACGACGACATTCGCGCGGCCGCGTTGCAGTACGTGCGGAAGATCTCGGGCTTCCGCGCCCCCGCCGCCCACAACCGGGAGGTCTTCGACGAGGCGGTGGACGCCGTGGCCCGGGCCACCGCGGAGCTGCTCGGAGGGCTGGAGGTGCGGGGGCACCCCGTGCGGGACAAGGGCTGAGGGGCCCGGACCGCGACCCTCGCCGCAGCACTCGCCGTAATCCGGCATGTCGCCATAACTCCGGTCGCGAACAAGGGAGTTGGGCTGCACAGGGCATGATGAAGCGCGTCGTCCGCTTGTCCTCGACGCCCTGGAGTCCCCTTTGCCTGCCGCAATCCCCATCGCCCTGGTCGGGGCCGGACCGCGCGGAACCAGCGTCCTGGAGCGCCTCTGCGCCTCCGCGCCGGAACTCCTTCCGCCCGGTGTCCGGCTGACCGTCCACGTGGTCGACCCGGCGCCGCCCGGACCCGGCCGGGTCTGGCGGACCGGGCAGTCGGCCGAGCTGCTGATGAACACCGTGGCGAGCCAGGTCACCCTGTTCACCGACGCCGGCGTGGGCTGCTCGGGACCGGTCCGGCCGGGCCCCAGCCTGTACGAGTGGGCGGACGGCGCGCTGGGCCCGGACGACTATCCGACCCGCGCGCACTACGGCCGCTACCTGGAGTGGGTGTTCGCCCGCACGGTCCGCGCGGCCCCGGACGCGGTGCGCGTCGAGACCCACCGGGCCCGCGCCGTACGGCTGGCCGACGAGGACGACGGCCGGCAGCGGCTCACCCTGGACGACGGCCGGGTCCTGTCCGGGCTCGCCGCGGTGGTGCTGGCCCAGGGGCATCTGCCCACCGCCCCGGACGAGGAACAGCTCGCCTCCGCCGCGTACGCCGCCCGGCACGGCCTGCGCCATGTCCCGCCCGGCAATCCGGCCGACATCGACCTCTCCGCGCTCCCACCCGGTGCGCCGGTGCTGCTGCGCGGTCTCGGCCTCACCTTCTTCGACCATCTCGCCCTGCTCACCACGGGCCGGGGCGGACGCTTCGCGCGCCGGCCCGACGGCGGCCTGCGCTACCTCCCCTCCGGCCGCGAGCCGCGCCTGTACGCCGGTTCGCGGCGCGGGGTGCCGTACCAGGCGCGCGGCGACAACGCCAAGGGCGCGTCGGGCCGGCACACCCCGCTGGTCCTCACTCCGCGGGTGATCGCCGGCTTCCGCGAGCGCGCCGACGCCGGCGAGGCGCCCGACTTCCTCGCGGAGATCTGGCCGCTGGTGGCGAAGGAGGTGGAGACGGTCTACTACGGCGCGCTGACCCGGCGACCCGACTTCGCCGCGCGCTTCCTGGCCGTCCCCCACGGCGACCCGCGAGAGACCCTGCTCCTGGACGAGTTCGGGGTGGCGGGCGCCGACCGGTGGAGCTGGCGGCGGATCGCCCGGCCCCACGAGGGGCGGGAGTTCGCCGACCCGGGGCAGTGGCGGGCATGGCTGCTGGCCCATCTCCGTGAGGACGCCGCGCAGGCCGCGCTGGGGAACGTGCGGGGGCCGCTCAAGGCGGCGCTGGACGTGCTGCGCGATCTGCGCAACGAGATCCGGCTGGTGGTCGACCACGGCGGGCTGACCGGTGCCTCCCGCCGCGCGCACCTGGACCGCTGGTACACCCCGCTCAACGCCTTCCTGTCCATCGGCCCGCCCCGGCGCCGCATCGAGGAACTGGCCGCGCTGGTCGAGGCGGGCGCGGTGGAGGTGCTCGGCCCGGGGCTGGAGGTGCGGGCCGAGAACGGGGCCTGGGCGGCGCGGTCACCCGCCGTGCCCGGCTCGGCCGTCCGTGTGACCACCGTCATAGAGGCCCGGCTCCCGGAACCCGATCTGCGGCGCACGGGCGACGAGTTGCTCGCCGGACTGCTCGCGGACGGCGGCTGCCGGCCGCACACCGTGGACGGTTACGAGACCGGGGGGCTGGACGTGACACGTCGGCCGTATCACCTGATCGACCGTCAAGGAGGCGTGCACGCACGGCGGTTCGCCTTCGGGGTGCCCACCGAGGGGGTGCACTGGGTGACCGCGGCGGGGGCCCGGCCGGGGGTGGACTCGGTCACGCTGTCGGACGCCGACGCGGTGGCGCGGGCCGCGCTGCGGGCGGCGGCGCCGGCCGCGGAGCGGGGGGCCGAAGTGTCCCCGCGGGCAGATGTTGAACTTGCAAGCATTGATTAGGTCGGCCTAACCTGTGGCTCCATTCGGTACCGCCGCCCCCACGACCGGCCTCTCAGTCCCCGGCCGGCCCGACCGACACCGAAGAGGAGCCAACCCTCATGTCCGCACGCCTCAACTCCGCTCAGCCCTATGTCATCGGACTCTTCCGCATCGTCCTCGGCCTGCTCTTCGCCGTGCACGGCGCCGCCTCCCTGTTCGGCGTCCTCGGCGGCGCCGCGGGCACCGGCGGCACGATCGCGGCCGGCACCTGGCCCGGCTGGTACGCGGCCGTGATCCAGCTGGTCGCCGGCGCCCTGGTGCTGCTCGGCCTCGGCACCCGCGGCGCCGCGCTGATCGCCTCCGGCTCGATGGCGTACGCCTACTTCGACGTCCACCAGCAGGCCGCCCTGTGGCCCATCCAGAACGGCGGCGAGCTGTCGGCGCTGTTCTGCTGGGCGTTCTTCCTGCTGGTCTTCACCGGCTCCGGCGCCTTCGGCCTGGACCGGCTCTTCGGCCGCACCGCGGCGGACGGCGAGCCCGCGGCGGAGCGGGACCCGGTGACGGCCTGACCCGCGCGCGCCCACGACACACTGTGAGCAAGCTGTAATCACCGCGGGAGCCCCCGGCGGATCTTCTGTCACACCCCCGGCGTACGCTGTATGGCTGTTCAACGGGGGAGTGACGGGAGTTCGTCGTGTGGGAGAGCGTGGGGTCGCTGGCGGCCGGACCGTGGATCTATGCCGTGGTGGCCCTGTCGGTGCTGCTCGATGTGTTCCTGCCGATCCTGCCCAGCGGCGTGCTCGTCATCACTGCGGGTACGGCAGCGGCGGCGGGGTCGGGTGCGGCGGCGGGCCAGGTCCCGCACGACGTGCCGGACATCCTGGCCCTGGTCCTCTCCGCGGCCACCGCCTCGGTCCTCGGTGACCTGGTGGCCTACCGGCTGGCCTGGCGGGGCGGGGAGCGGCTGGACCGGGCGATAGCCCGCTCCCGGCGGCTGTCCGCCGCGCAGGAACGTCTCGGCGACGCGCTCGCCCGGGGCGGCGGCGCGCTGGTCGTCCTCGCCCGCTTCGCCCCCGCGGGCCGCTCGGTCGTCTCCTTCTGCGCCGGTGCCGCCCACCGCCGCGTCCGCGACTTCCTGCCCTGGTCGGCGCTGGCCGGCCTGTCCTGGGCCGCCTACAGCGTGGCCCTCGGCTACTACGGTGCCCAGTGGCTGGGCGCGACCTGGCTCGCCACCGGCGTCTCGGTGGCCGCGCTCTTCGGCGCGGGCGCGGCGGCGGGCTTCCTGGTGCGCCGGCGCCCGGCTGCCTGACCGCGGACGCCCCGGGGGCACGGGAAACGCGCGCGAGGGGCCCGCGGCCGTACGGCCGCGGGCCCCTCGGTGCTCACCGGTGCGAAGGGCTCAGCAGCTCGCCAGGTCGTTCGTCAGCGCGCTCTTCTCCGCGGAGTCGACCGAGAGGTTGTAGTAGTACTTCACCTGCACCCAGGCCCGGACGTACGTGCAGAGGTACGCGGACCGGGACGGCACCCAGGTCGCCGGGTCCTGGTCGCCCTTGGCCTGGTTGACGTTGTCGGTGACGGCGATCAGCTGCGGCCGGGTCAGGTCGTTGGCGAACGCCTGCCGCTGCGCGGTGGTCCACTTGCTCGCGCCGGAGTCCCAGGCCTCGGCCAGCGGCACGAGGTGGTCGATGTCGAGGTCGGCGGCGGCGGTCCAGGTGGCGCCGTCGTACGGGGAGTACCAGCTGCCGCTGGTGGCGGCGCAGGAGGAGTCGGTGACGACGTTCGAGCCGTCCCGCTTCAGGACCGTCTCGCGGGTGTTGCAGGCACCGCTGATGGTGATCCAGTGCGGGAACAGGTCGCGGCTGTAGCCGGTGCGGTTCTCGGTGGCCACGGTCAGCTGGGAGAGATAGGTGCGGGCGGTGGCGGCGCTGACCGGTGTGGGGAGGGCGGCCGAGGCGCTCGGGGAGTTGAAGAGGGCCACGGAGGCTATCAGGCCGGTGAGGGCCGCGAGTATGCTCGTCCGTCGACGCGCGTAGAACTTGGACATGACTGAACTCCCTTGTGGGGTGGGGACGTTGGGGCGCGAGCGAGGGAATGCTCGCGGGGCCGCGTTGCCGGGGGGTGAGCGCTCGGTAAGAAGCTAGTGACGTGTTCATGTCATGCCAAGGTTGACTACGGAACTTTCACATCCCTTACGATGGGGAGCGCAGAAGGGGAGTAGCTCTTCGCCGGACCGTCGACATACTGCTCAGCGAGCCTGAGCCGGCGCCCGGAGGCGGACCACGCATCTCGTCGAGATCCGCCAGCGAGACCTTCGGCAAGCAGTGCACGCCCGTACCCGCGGTACGGGCGCCGAGTGTGCTGCCATGCCGAGGTGTCATCGTGTGACGTATCGCACTCTCGGTGGGGCAGCCCGACCGATTGAGGAACCTTGATCAGCATTACCGTGACGGCGCTCGTCTTCGGCGTCGTCTTCCTGGCCGAGCTGCCGGACAAGACCGCGCTCGCCGGTCTCGTCCTCGGCACCCGCTACCGGGCCTCGTACGTGTTCGCGGGCGTCGCCGCGGCCTTCCTGCTGCATGTCGTGCTCGCCGTCGCGGCCGGCAGTGTGCTGACCCTGCTGCCCCAGCAGATCGTGCACGCCGTGACCGGTGTCCTCTTCCTGGGGGGCGCGGCGATGCTGCTGCTGAAGAAGGACGAGGACGACGAGGAGATCAAGAAGCCCGCCGACCAGTCCTTCTGGAAGGTCGCGGGAACGGGTTTCATGCTGATCCTCGTCGCCGAGTTCGGTGACCTGACGCAGATCATGACCGCCAACCTGGCCGCCCGCTACGACGACCCGATCTCCGTCGGTCTCGGCGCCGTGCTCGGCCTGTGGGCCGTCGCCGGACTGGGCATCGTCGGTGGAAAGGCCCTGATGAAGCGGGTGCCGCTGCGGCTGATCACGCAGATCGCGGCGCTGCTGATGCTGGCGCTCGGCGGGTGGAGCCTGTGGGAGGCCGTGACCGGCTGAGCCGAACGGCGGGTGAATGCTCGCCGGGGGCGGTGGCGGGATCACGGCAGGGTTTTGTACCGTGGAGAAACAAAGTGGCTCCCGCCCGTTTTCCCTGACCGGCGGGCGGGGCCGCCTTGTCCCTCCCGACGTCTCTTCCGACACGGGCCTTTTTTCGTTCCATGGAGCTGCCGATGCCGGCCACCGCCACCCCCTCCGTTCTCACCGCCCGCGCCCTCCTGCTCGACATGGACGGCACCCTCGTCAACTCGGACGCCGTGGTCGAGCGCATCTGGCGGCGCTGGGCCGAGCGGCACGGGCTGGACGGCGACGAGGTGATGAAGGTGGTGCACGGCCGGCAGGGGCACGCCTCCATGGCCGTACTCCTGCCCGGCCGTCCGGTGGAGCAGAACCTCGCCGACAACGCCCGCATGCTCGCCGAGGAGACCGCCGACACCGACGGCGTGATCGAGATCCCCGGCGCCGGGGCCTTCCTCGCCGCGCTGGACGGCCTTCCGCACGCGCTGGTGACCTCCGCCGACGTCGCCCTGTCCACCGCGCGCATGAACGCCGCCGGGCTGCCGCTGCCGGCGGTCCGGGTCACCGCCGAGTCGGTGGGCGCGAGCAAGCCCGACCCCGAGGGCTTCCTGAAGGGCGCCGCCGAGCTGGGCGTCGCCCCGGCCGACTGCATCGTCTTCGAGGACTCCGGCGCGGGAATCGCGGCGGGACGCTCCGCGGGGATGCGGGTCGTGGGCGTCGGCCCGCGGGCCGACGCCCACGAGCCGGACGTCGCCGTGCGCGACCTCACCCAGGTGCGCGTCGAGGCGGCGGCCGACGGGACGATCCGGCTGCACATCGCCTGATGCCGAATGCCTGACGCCTGACGCCTGACGCCGAATGCCTGACGCCTGACGGCCGGCACCTGACGTCGGCCGCCCGGCGCTACGCGGGCGGGTCGGGGGTCGGGGGACGGCGGCAGCCGCAGAGGGGGCAGCTCGGTCGCGGGTACGGTCTCGTGGGGTCGGCGCCCTGTGTGGTGAGGCTCTCGGAGTCCTGGGGCGGGTCGCCCTGGGCGTCGGGGTCGGCGGCGGGCCAGACGACCGAGGCTCTGAGCCGGGGCAGCCAGGCCAGCCACCGTCGTCCGGCACGCGGATCGGTGTCGATCCGTTCCGTGTCCGGTCCTCGCCGCACAGGTCTGCCGGCTGCGCGGGGAACGGGCTGCGCCGGCAGCCGACCCGGCGGCGGGAAACCGGGGTCCGGGAAGTCGGCGTACGGGATGCCGGGCGGCGGCAGGGCGGGGGACGCGAAGCCGGAGGGCGGGAGACCGGGGTCCGGGAAGTCGCCGGGTGCCGTGGTTCCCGGAGACCATGACCATGATCCGCTGTCCGGGACGGAGTCCGGGAAGGGGGCGGCCGGGAAGGGGTCCGGGAAGGGGAAGAGCGGGGCGGGCAGACCCAGGGGAAGCGTCGGGGGGTCCGTGCCGGCCGGCGGCGCGGCTGCCGGCTCCCAGGGTTCCGGGCGGAAGACCGGGGTCGGCGCTCGATGGGCCGGCCGCATCGAGGGGATGTGGATACGGACACGCACCCTTCCGTCCGGCGGTAAAGGCGGCTGTGCCGGGTCCGCGCGAGGAGGCCGCGGCGGGGGAGCCGTCGGCAGGCGTAAGGAGAGCGTCGGCGTGTCGCCGGGCGAGGGCAGGCCCGGTAAGCGCCGCGACACCTCCGCCCGCTCCCGGTCGGACAAGGCCCGCGGCAGGTTCCCGGGCCGCCCCGGCGGAGGCAGGGGCAGGCCGTCCAGGCCCGGCCGGGCGGAAGGGACCCGCCTGGGCAGCGGAGGGCTCGCCCCGCCCGCTCCGGGCAGGGCCCGCCTGCTCCTCCCCCTGCGGCCGGTGCAGTCGGCGCACGGTACGGCTCCCCAGCCGCCGGTGTCGGTGTAGCCGAAGGAAGGCCGCTGGCACACGGGGCAGGACAGGTCCCCGCGTCGCTGGGCCTGGTCGACGAGGAGTTCGCGGGTCATACGGGCGGTGGCCTCCGTCTCCCGGTCCCCGGGGCCGGGGATGTGCACCTTCAGACGCAGGCCGGGTTCGCGTACGGCCGCGGCTTCCAGGTCCCGCATGAGCTGCTGGAGATCGCGGGCGGAGACCTGGGAGTGGTGGGTGAGCAGACGTCGGCGCCGCTCGTTGAAGCGTTCGCGGGCCTGCCGGCGGTCCGCGTCGGCACGCTCCCACGCCTTCTGCCACTCCGGCAGGTCGCTCTCCCGGACTCCGCATGCCTGCGCGAAGGCGAGGATGAACTCCAGGCTGGGCTTGGAGCGCTGCTGCAGGACACGGCTGGTGGTGCTGTGCGGAAGCCGCCCCTGGCCGCCGATCCGCTCGTTCAGCTCCCGCAGAGGCGGCTTGCCCTCGTCGTGGTACAGACCGACCAGCGCGGAATGCAGGTCGGCGAAGTTCTTCACCACGCTGATGTGAACGCCGCTCTGGCGGCCGGCCAGGACCTCACGGGCACTGACCTCGTCGCGCCGCGCCTGCTTCCACAGCCGCTCCGCCTCCCGCTCGCCCAGCCCGCACGCCCGCGCGTAGGCGAGGACGGTCGGTTTGCGCGGTACGCTGCGCCCCGACGCCGTGCGGGCGAGGGTGTCTGCGCTGAACTCACACCGCTCGGCGAGCTGTTCGTAGGTGAGCCCCGCGGCCTCGCGACCGGCACGCAGCCAGGTCACGAGGGCACGCAGCGACTTACCGCACTCGCCGACCGGGTTCTCCCGGCGTCCCATGCGACGATCAGACCTCAGCGCATCCCGGCCGGCCGGGATGCGCACCGCGCAGCCGCCGGACGAAGCCCACCCCGAGGGCGACGGCCTCCGTCAGCAGCACCGCCACGCTCGCGGCGGACAGGCCCGCCACGGCCAGCAGGGCGGCGACGACGATGATGACGATCAGCACTCCGGCCTCCGGTCCGCTCAGCCGGCGACGCCGACCGGACGCGCTGCACGACGGATGACTCACCATGAACTCTCCATTGAACGTAGTGCTCTGTGAGATGTACGGGCTCAGAACGACAGCTCCTCCGAGCGGTTGCCGCCGCTCGTACGACAGGTGATGTTGCAGCATCCGCGTCCGGTCCACTAACTCTCACCGACCCAATCCGCATCCGTGTCCCTGTGACGATCTGGCCGTGTCCGGCAAGGTGCGCGGGCTTCTGCCAGGTGGTGGACCTGTCACCGGACGAGAAGCCGCAGTCTTGTCCCACCTTCACCGCCGGTTCCCGGGCGTACGGGGGATTTCCGCAGTGCCGTTCCGGGTGCCGTCGCCTCGACGGGCGCCGAGGCGGAACACCTCGCCGCAGCTCACCCCGGCAGCCGGAGCAGAGAATTCCGCAGCCGCATCCCTGTCGTGGCCAACCGTGCGGTCACCAGCCGGTCGGCACCGTCACCGTCGAGGCACCCGTCGTCACCCACGGGCACACCGCCCCGGCGGACGCCGTCCCCCAGGCCCGAGGAGACGCTCCGGCCGGGGCCTCTCGACAGGCCGTACGCGGGGACTCCCAGCACGATGGAACACGTGGGAAGAGGTACCTCAGAGCCCCGGGAGGTCTCCATGGCCCTGGACACGCACGGCACGGGGACGGACGCGCGGAGCGGTGAGCACGTGCCGGGCGGCGTGCTCGTCCCGATCGGCGCCCTCCTGCTCGGCCTGCTGCTCGCCGCCCTCGACCAGACCATCGTGTCCACGGCGCTGCCGACGATCGTGAGCGATCTCGGCGGCCTGGAGCACCTCTCCTGGGTCGTCACCGCCTATCTGCTGGCGTCGACCGCCGCCACCCCGCTGTGGGGCAAGCTCGGCGACCAGTACGGCCGCAAGCGGCTGTTCCAGACCGCCATCGTCATCTTCCTGATCGGCTCGGCACTGTGCGGCATGGCGCAGGACATGCCGCAGCTCATCGCCTTCCGGGCGCTGCAGGGCCTGGGCGGCGGCGGGCTGATGGTGCTGTCCATGGCGATCGTCGGCGATCTCGTGCCGCCGCGGGAACGCGGGCGCTACCAGGGTCTGTTCGGGGCCGTGTTCGGCGCGACCAGCGTGCTCGGGCCGCTGCTCGGCGGCGTGTTCACCGAGCATCTCAGCTGGCGCTGGGTGTTCTATGTCAACCTGCCCGTCGGTGTGGTCGCGCTCGCCGTGATCGCCGTCGCCCTGCGCCTCCCGGGCCGCGCCGCGCACCACGTCATCGACTACCTGGGGACGTTCCTGATCGCCGCCGTGGCGACCTGTCTGGTGCTGGTCGCCTCGCTCGGCGGCACGACCTGGGCCTGGGACTCGGCCCAGATCATCGGGCTCGCCGTGCTGGGTGTCGTCCTCGCCGTCGCCTTCGTCGCCGTCGAGCGCCGGGCCGCCGAACCCGTGCTGCCGATGGGGCTGTTCCGCATCCGCACCTTCACCCTGGCGGCGCTCATCAGTTTCATCGTCGGCTTCGCCATGTTCGGCGCGCTGACCTATCTGCCGACCTTCCTCCAGGTCGTGCACGGCATCTCGCCGACCCTGTCCGGCGTGCACATGCTGCCGATGGTCCTGGGGCTGCTGCTGTCGTCCACCGTCTCCGGGCAGATCGTCAGCCGCACCGGCCGCTGGAAGGTGTTCCCGGTCACCGGCACCGCCGTCACCACCTTCGGCCTGCTGCTCCTGCACCGGCTCGACGAACGCAGCTCGACCGCCGAGACGAGCGTCTACTTCCTCGTCTTCGGCCTCGGCCTCGGCCTGGTCATGCAGGTCCTGGTGCTGATCGTGCAGAACGCCGTCTCCTACGAGGATCTCGGCGTCGCCACCTCCGGCGCCACCTTCTTCCGCTCCATCGGCGCCTCCTTCGGCGTGGCCGTCTTCGGCACGGTCTTCGCGAGCCGTCTCGGCGACGAGCTCGCCGACGCCTTCCGGGCCGTACGCCTGCCGCCCGGCGTCTCCGCCGACGCGCTGAAGTCCGACCCCCGGGGCATCGCCGCCCTGCCGCCCGCACTGCGCCCGGCGGCCCTGCACGCGTACGCGTCCGCCATCACCGACGTCTTCCTGTACGCCGCGCCCGTCGCCCTGGTCGGCTTCCTGCTGGCGTGGTTCCTGAAGGAGGACCGGCTGCGCGGCTCGGTCACCGCACCGGACGCCTCCGAGACCCTGCCGCCGAACCCGGTCGAACGGTCCTCCTACGACGAGGTGTGCCGGTCCCTGTCGGTGCTGGGCAACCGGGAGGGCCGCCGCGAGATCTACCGGAAGATCACCGAACGCGCGGGGTACGACCTGCTGCCCGCCGCCAGCTGGATGCTGCTGCGCATCCGCCGCTACGGCTTCGTCGAACCGGGGGTGCTGGCCGAGCGCAGCGCGGTCCCCCTCCCGGTGGTCATGGCCGCCGCCCGCCAGCTCGAGGAACGGCGGCTGGCCGAGCGGCAGGGCCTGGACCTCGTCCTGACCGGCACCGGCCGCCAGGTCGCCGACCGGCTCGCGCGGGCCCGCGAGGAGTCCCTGGCCGAGCTGCTCGGCGACTGGTGGCGGCCCGGCTGCTCGGCCGACCTCACCCGGCTGGTGCGGGAGCTGAACGGCGAACTGTGCGGCTCCGAGAGCGAACGCCCGCACGACACCGGCACGGTCACCCGGCCGGGCTGACGGCCGCCAGCTCCTTGCGGAACCAGTGCTCGGCGTACGGGTCGGTGTTGTGCGGGCCGGTCTCGGTGTAGCCGAGGCGGGCGTACAGGGCGCGGGCCTCGACCAGGTCGCCGCGGGTGTCCAGGACGATCCGCCGGGCGCCGAGGGTCCGGGCGGCCTCCTCGGCGGCGCCCACCAGGAGCGCGGCCCCGCCCCGGCCGCGCGCCCGCGGCAGCACGAACACCCGGGTCAGTTCGGCGGTGTCCGCGTCCAGCAGCCGCACGCCCGCCGAGCCGGCCGGCCGGTCGCCGTACCGTCCGACGAGCAGCTGTCCGCCCGGCGGCGCCAGCTCGGACCCGGTCGTCGCCGCGAGCTGCCGCTCCAGCTCCCCGGGGTCGGTGCGGCGCCCCTCGTGCAGCAGGTACCAGCGGTCGCTGACCTCCGTGTAGTACGCCCGCCACAACGCGGCGGCGGCCGGGGAGTCGTACGGCTCCGGAGCGATCGTCCATGTCATGCCGGTCATTGTCGGGAGGCGGCGGGTACCGGCCGCAACCGGATATCGAGTGGGCCCGCGGAGCCGTTTGCGGGCCGGGTTCCGGGTCACCCGAAGGAAGAACCGGCCGGTGGAGCCGGTCCGATCGGAAGGCAACCATGTCCACAGGGCTGATCATTTTGTTGATCGTGATCGCGGCGGTCGTGGTCGTCGGGGCGGTGGCCCTGCTTCTGCGCAGCCGCGGACGGCACGGCGGGCCCGGTCTGCGCCGGCGCTTCGGACCCGAGTACGAGCGGACCGTGGCCCTGCACGACGGGGACACCAAGGCCGCCGAAAGGGAGCTGGCCGACCGCGTCGAACGCCACGGTGACCTGCGGGAGCGTCCGCTGGAGGGCGCCGAGCGCCAGCGGTACGCGCAGCGCTGGACCGCGCTTCAGGAGCGCTTCGTCGACGCCCCCCGGGAAGCGGTGTCGGAGGCCGACCGGCTGCTCGCGGAAGTCGCCGCCGTCCGTGGCTACCCCGACGGCGGGCGGTACGAGGAGCAGCTCGCCGCGCTGTCCGTGCACCACGCCGACCACGTCGACGGCTACCGGCAGGTCCACCGGGCGGCCCGTGCCGGCGCCGACGGCGGGGCGGACGGCGCCGGGACCGAGGAGCTGCGTTCGGCGCTGCTCGGCGCCCGTGCCCTCTTCGACGACCTGACCAGCGAGTCCGGCCGGCACCGGGCCCCCGGCGGCACGAGCCGCACCACGGCCCCCGCCGGGACCCGCACCCACGCCCGTTCGCACGCGCCGTGGGCTCTGCACCGGAGCCGACCGAAGGAGAGCTGAGCGCCATGCCGGACAGGACGAGCGAACCGGGTGCCGAACGGCGTCCGGCCGGGGGACGACCGGAGGACGAGCGGCGTTTCGCCGAGGGGCGACCGGGTGACGAGGGGATGCCGGAGGGAGAGCGGATGACGCCGAGGGAGTCCTGGCCCGAGGAACGAGTGGAGTCCCGGACCGGGGAACGGCCGGCCGGTGAGCCGTCCCCGGCGGAGCATCCGGGCCGGCTGCGCGGCTCGGCCGGACCCGGCCGGGAGGGCCTGACGGGCGACGACCGCACTCCGGCGGACAGCGCGCCGGCACCGGGGCCGCACGGCACGGAAGGGCTCCGCCCGGGTACGGAGGATCTCGGGGCCGGCGTGGACGAGGGGTTCACCGCCAGCCATCGGGCGGAGTGGTCGGCGATCTCCGAGGAGGACCGGATGCCCGCCAACGGGCTCGGCGCGCCCGCCCCGGAACAGGACACCGGTCGCGAGGCCGCCACCGCCGACTCCCCGGGGCGGGACGCCTGGCCGACGGCGTTCGGCACCTCCGCCCCCGCCGCGCCGCTGCTGCCCCGCGAGGAGAGCGAGCTGTGGGAGCGGCGGATACGGGAGACGGTCGGCGCCTTCGTCGAGGAGCCCGCGGCCGCCGTCGAGCAGGCCGACCGGGCGCTGGAGGAGATCGCCGCGCGGTTCACCGAGGCCGTGACGCGGCGCCGCCGCACCCTGCGGATGTCCTGGGAGAGCGGCGAGGCCGACACCGAGCAGCTGCGGCTCGCCCTGCGTGACTACCGGGAGCTGGCCGGACGCCTGCTACGCGGCTGACTCCGGCCCGTCCCCGTGGGCGGCAGCCCTGCGCTGCCGCCACTCACGCACGACCTCTTCCACGTCGTACGGCTTCTTGCCCAGGGGCGGGCCGGGCGGCGGCTTGAACATCATGTCGCGGATCTTGACGTTGACGTCCTCGATGATCTTCCGGGCGATCCGCTCCGAAGGTGCCGCACAGGCCGCGGCCAGCGCGTCCTCCGCCTCCTTGCGGAGGGCGAGCGCGGGCGGCAGCACGGACAGGCCCTCACGCGCCATCTTCCGCCTGACCCACCACAGTTCGTCGTACGCGGTCTCGAGTTCCGTGGGCAGCGGCGCCCCCGCTCCCGGCAGCCGGTCGAACTCCCCGCGCCCCTGTGCGTCGCGGATCTGCTTGTCCACCCAGGACTCGAACGGGACGCCCGGTGGCTTTCGCTCGGTCATGGACCCCATTGTGCCGGACGGGACCCCGCCGGGCGTTTTATCATGCGGCGGCGGTACGGCAATCCGCCCACCGCACCAGGACGTTTCAGGGGGAGCGCTCGTGCTCGAACTCACCATGGCCACCGTCTCCGGGGAGGACGCGGGTGCCACGGCCGGCATGACGATGGCCGAGGCGCCCAGCGAGCCCGGGACCCTGTTGCGGATCGGCCGCGACGCGGCGGTGTGCCGGCTGGTCACCCCCGACGACTGGCTCTTCGTCTCCCGCGTCCACCTGGAACTGCTCTGCGGCCCGGACGGCACCTGGCAGCTGACCTGGCTGCGCGGCTCGCAGCCCGACCCGGCGTCCGAGGTCCGGATCGTCTTCGGGCCGCACGCGCAGCCCGTCGGCTACGGCGCGACGGTGCCGCTGCCCCACGGCGGCTCCGGTGAGATCGTCGTCCAGGACCGCACCGCGCCCCGCAGCGTCAACGTCGGCTTCTACCACGAGGTCTGAGCCCGCGGGCCGGACCCCGGCGCCGGCGCGTGACGGCTCAGCCCAGCACCCGGGCCAGCGCGAAACCGTCGTAGCCCTTCCGGCCGACCGTCTGGAGCGCGGTGCCGCTCAGCCTCGGGTGGGTGGCGATCATCTCGATGGCGGCGCGGCTGCCGACCACGTCCGGCTCGGTGCTGCGCGCGTCGGCGACCCGGCCGTCGCGCACCACGTTGTCCACGACGATCAGGCTGCCCGCCCGGGTGAGCCGCAGCGCCCACTCCACGTAGTGCGCGTTGTTCGCCTTGTCCGCGTCGATGAAGACCAGGTCGAAGGGGGCCGGGTTCTCGTCGGCGAGCTTGGGCAGCGACTCCAGGGCCGGGCCGACGCGCACCTCCACGATCCGTTCCAGGCCGGCGCGGGCGATGTTGCGGGCGGCCACGTCGGCGTGTTTGGCGTTGTACTCCAGCGAGATCAGCCTGCCGTCCTCGGGCAGGGCGCGGCCCAGCCAGATCGTGCTGTACCCGCCGAGCGTGCCGATCTCCAGGACGTTCCGCGCGCCCTGCACCTGGGCGAGCAGATGGAGGAACTTGCCCTGCGCGGCCGTGACGGCGATGGAGGGCAGCCCGGCGGACTCGCTGTCCCGCAGGGCCGCCCGCAGCGCCTCGTCGTCCGGTGAGAGGTGGCTGATGAAGTAGTCGTCTACGTCGTCCCAGAGCTGCGACCCGCTCATAGCGTCTGCTGCCTTTCCCGAGTGCCTGCCGGAGGCTGTTTCACCCTGCCCGCTTCGATGATCTCAGCCGAGCGGCGTGGAGGGGGAGACCGGCGGCTCGGTCACCGTCCGCCGTGAGCGCCGTACGACGATCAGGGCCCAGGCCGCGACGACCGCGGCCAGCGCGCCGCCGACCGTCAGCGACCAGGCCGGGATCCCGCCGACCCGGCGCAGTTCGTCCTCGTGGATCACCTGCTGGACCGGCGTGTCCGCGGCGGCCCGGCGCAGCACGTGGTCGCCGGAGATACGGGCGGGGTCCGGGAAGGTCTGGGTGAGCGCCGTCAGGTACGGGGTGCCGTCGGTCAGCTTCGCCAGGGCGCCGCCCCGCTGCGGCTCCAGCCGGCCGGCGTACAGCACGTCGGGCGGAGTGCCGCCGATCGTGCCGCTCGTCTCCATGCGGTGCGCGGCGAGGACGTACAGGCCGAGCGACTGCGGGGTGGTGGCGAGCCGGGACAGGCGCATCGGGTAGACCGGGCGGTCGGCGGCGAAGGTGAGGTGGAGCGGGGCGAGGGCGCCGTGCAGGGGGGTGCCCTGGGCGTCCGGGGCGAGGCGGACGGCGACGTACTCCCAGTGGCGGTCGACGTACGGCCGGAGGGCGGTCTTCAGCCGGGCGGGCAGCGGGAAGCCGTGGTCGTGCAGCCAGTCCTGGAGGGCGGCCGGGTCGGTGGCGGTCAGGCGGGCCACGTCGAAGGGGCCGAGCCGCTGGACGCGGCCGACGACGCCGACCCCGGCGGCGCCGGCGCCGGGGAGCGCGGCGTCGGCGGCCGTGTCGTGGTCGTCGAAGGGCCATTCGCCGTCATGCGGCCAGAAGTGGTACCGGGTGCGGTGGACCGGGGCGACGGCCTTGGCCAGTCGGCCGAAGACGGCGGGGTCGCCGAGGCGGACGGTGGCCCGGTGCGGGACCGGCATGATCCAGGCGGCGTGTCCGGCGTCGCCGTCGACGGTCAGCCGCATCACGATCTGCTCCTGCCGCCCGTTCCAGCGCAGCACCGACTGTTCGCTGGAGACGGCGATGCGGGTGGCCGGGTCCGGCACCATGGCACCGCAGCCGCAGGCATAGGCCGGAGCCATCAGCCAGCCGAGCTGCACACCGAGCAGAGCGAGAACGACGGAGAGTATCCGGGCACGGGTCACGGGGTTACAGACGGTGCCGGTGTGCCCATGGTTCCGGCACCGGGTGCGGCACAGCGCCGCGGGAGGGACGGGTTCCTGTGCCGCGGGCACGTGAACCTGTGCTTCCGCATCACTGACCCGCCGGCACGGCAGGGGTCGGCCGCGTACAGCGCCTCCTTCTCCTGACAGCACATTTCCGGTCACGGCCCGCAGAAGGGCCTGTCCTGTCCCGGAGCCCTGCTTATCGTCAGCGCTGTCGAGGCGGAGGGGGAGCGATGAAGGGCACTGCGGGCCGTGTGCTGACGGCCGTGGTCGTGGCGGGGGCGGCGCTGGCGGGGTGTGCGGCAGGCGACCGGGAGGAGAGCGAGATGACCCCGGCCGAAGTCGCGGCCTGTGCGACTGCCGTGGCCGACGGCGCCGTGCGCGAGGTGCACGCCTCGGTTCGCCCCGATCACCTCGTCGTGGCGATCGACGTCGACGCCTGGAAGAAGCCGGGGCGCACGTACGCAGGGCAGCGGCGCATCTGGGCGGAGACCGCCGACACGCTCTACGGAGAGCCGGGTTCCGGCGAGTCGGCCACCGCCCCGGCGCACCCGTCGCGAGGAGTGACCCGTCTGAGGGCCGGTCTCCCGGTCCTGGTGCTGGTCGGCCGCGGTGCAGAGCGGGGGGAGACGACGGTGCTGGCCGGTGACCTGAGAATTCCCTACACGCCCGAGGTGTTCGAGGCGGCCAAGGCCACCGAGTGCCCGGACGTCTGACTGCTCGCCGCCTTCGGCCAAGGCGGGCGCCCCTCTCGACGGGGCGAACTCCTGACGGGATCACGAGGAACCCCCGCGCCCCGGAGGGGGCGCGGGGGGCTGCGTGCCGGTCGCGAAGGTGCGCGGCCGGCACGCAGCCCCCCGTCCCCGCGGCGCCTACCGGCCTTCCACGGCCGGCGCGGACCCCGGCAGCGGGCGGCCCGCCGATTCCGACATCAGCCACACCGCGACACCGCCCACGACAGCCGCGGCCATCATGTAGTACGCGGGCATCATCATGTTCCCCGTCGCCCCGATCAGCGCCGTCACGACCAGCGGGGTCGTCCCGCCGAACAGCGACACGGAGATGTTGAAGCCGATCGACAGGGAGCCGTAGCGGACCCGGGTCGGGAAGAGGGCCGGAAGCGCGGCCGGCATGGCCGCGGTGAAGCAGACCAGGAGCAGCCCCAGCGCACCCATGCCCAGCGCGACGGCGACCAGGCTGCCCTCGCGGATCAGCAGCAGCGCCGGAATGGACAGGAAGAGGAACCCCGCGCACCCCGCCGCGATCACCGGACGACGGCCGACCCGGTCGGTCAGCGCACCCGCGAACGGCTGGACGATCATCATCAGCGCCATCACGCCGAGCACGACCAGCAGACCGTGCGTCTCGTCGTACTTCAGCTCGCTGGTGAGATAGCTCGGCATGTACGACAGCAGCATGTAGTCGGTGACGTTGAAGACCAGGACGAGACCCATGCACAGCAGCAGGGACTTCCACTGGCCCGTGATCATCTCGCGCAGCGGCACCTTGGGGCGGGCGGCCTCGGCCTTCTCCACCTCCGCCGCGAACGCCGGGGTCTCCTCCAGCCGCATCCGCAGGTACAGGCCGATGATGCCCATGGGACCCGCGATCAGGAACGGCACGCGCCAGCCCCAGGCGAGCAGGTCGTCCGTGGAGAGCACGGCCGTCATGACCGTCACCAGGCCCGCGCCGCCGATGTAGCCGGCGAGCGTGCCGAACTCCAGCCAGCTGCCGAGGAAGCCGCGCTTCTTGTCCGGCGCGTACTCGGCGATGAACGTGGTCGCGCCCGCGTACTCACCGCCGGTGGAGAAGCCCTGCACCAGGCGGGCGGCCAGCAGCAGGATCGGCGCGCCGACGCCGATCGCCGCGTACGACGGGATCAGGCCGATCGCGAACGTGCCCGCCGCCATCATGATCATGGTGAGGGCGAGGACCTTCTGACGGCCCACGCGGTCGCCCAGCGGGCCGAAGACCATGCCGCCGAGCGGGCGGACGAGGAAGGCCGCCGCGAAGGCGCCGAACGTGGACAGCAGCTGAGCGGTCGGGTTGCCGGAGGGGAAGAAGACCTTGCCCAGGGTGACCGCGATGTAGCTGTAGACACCGAAGTCGAACCATTCCATCGCGTTGCCGAGTGCCGCCGCCTTCACGGCGCGCCTGACGAGCGCGGGATCGGTGACGGTGGGCTTCGCGGGGGCCTGTGCGGCGCGCGGCGCCTTCAGGTGCGGGGTGACGGCTGTGGCGGTCGCCAAAACGAGACTCGCCTACCTTTCGACGGGGACGGGGACCGGCCCTCCCCGGACGGCGGCGATGACGTTCGGCGGGCCGAAAAACGACCATAGGGGGACTTCCGCCCCTTACGTGCCGTATGCGGTTAGCTGCAGAGTGCAGCTAAAGCACGGATACGCAGGTACGTCTGCCCGCTCACCCAGCGCCATGCCACCTGCTCACTGTGATGCTTCTCGCCCCCCGCCCGCGCAACCGCCAGGGCCGCGGACTATCGTCATTCGGACAAATGCTGACGGACGGCAGGTGAATCGGGGATTGCCCGCGTCCTTCTCCCCGGGGTCTGCGAGCCTCGAAGGGAGCCGCAGAAGAACCCCGACGCGCGCCGGCGCCCGGGACGGACGGGGCGGGAGGCCGAAGAAGCGTGGCGAACGCGGGAGACGCCGGACGACCGACAGAGGCCTACGGCGGACCGGAGGTGGGCGCGCGACTGCGCGCGACCCGGCTCGCCCTGTGGGCGGTGGCGACGATCCTCGCCGTACGGCAGCTGACCGCCGTCCTGACCACACCGAGCGGCGAGCGCCTCACCGACCTGGAGACCTGGGTCGGCCCCGAGGGCGTCCTGCACGTGAAGGGATCGATCTACGACTCGACCCGGTTCACCGGCACCCCCTTCAGCGGCCTCGTCCTCAGACCGCTCACCCGTGCCGCGGAAGCCGCCCTCGGCTGGGGCTGGACCTTCGGCACCCTGCTCCTGGTCGTCGCCCTCGGCCTGGTCGCCGCCCGTGCGCTGCCGCGGCCGATCGGCCGGCGCACCTCCCTGCTGGCCGCCCCGGTCGCCGTCAGCCTCCTCATGCTGTCGCTGCCGGTCCGCAACGCCCTGTGGCTGGGCCAGACCAGCATCATCCCGGTGCTGCTCGTCCTGCTCGGCTGCTTCACCGTGCGCGGGGAGCGCGCGAGCGGCCTGTGCATCGGCCTGGCCGCCGCCCTCCAGCCGACCGTCCTGCTCTTCACCCCGCTGCTGTGGTGCACCGGCCGCCGCCGGGCCGCCCTCACCGCGGCCGGCACCTTCGCCACCGGCACCGCGCTGGCCTGGGCGGCCCTCCCGCACGACTCCCACAGCTACTGGGTGCACCACCTGGGCGGCGCGGGCCTCGGCGGCGAGGCCGACGCCCTCGCCAACCAGTCCCTGCACGGCGCCCTGCTGCGCCTCGGCCTCGCCGGCCCGCTGGAGATCGGCCTCTACCTGCTGCTGGCCGCCGCGGTCGCCACGCTCGCCCTGCGCCGCGCCGCCCGCTACGCCCGCGACGGCCAGCTGCTCCTCGCGGTCGCGGTCACCGGCTGCGCCGCGGTCGCCGTCTCGCCCACCACCTGGCAGCACCAGGTGCTGTGGGTGCTGCTCGCGGTGGTCGGCCGGGTCGGCGAGCGGACCTCGGACCGGTACGTCTGGCCGGTGGCGGTCGTCCTCGTCACCACCCTCCCGGCGCAGATGATGCTGCCGCACATGCCGGTGCTGTACCCGCTGCGGGACAACCTCGTGCTGCTCGCGGCGCTGGCCGCGGCCACGGCCGTCCCCTTCCTGTCCCGGACCTCGCCGCACTACCGGACGCCGGTCGCCGCGGAGTACGCCCCGCAGCCCCCCGCCCGCTTCCGCCGCGTCCCGCTCCTGCCCTTCCTGCGCCGGGTCCTCTCCCGCCCCAACCTGCTCCTGGAACTGCTGCTCCTGCGCGTCACCTACGCGGCCTACCAGCAGGTACGTCTCGCCGCGACCGGCGGCAGCAACTCCGCGGGCCGCGCGAGGGCCGAGCACCACGGCCACCTCGTCCTCGACCTGGAACGGTTCCTGCACATCGACATCGAGCGCGCGGTCAACCACGCCGTGGTGAAGATCGGCTGGCTGCGGGACTTCTTCGACTTCTACTACGAGTCCTTCCACTTCGTGGTCCCCCTGACGGTCCTCGCCGTCCTCTACTGGCGCCGCCCGGCCGACTACCGCTGGGCCCGCGCCTCCCTCGGCTTCGCCACCCTGCTCGCCCTGGCCGGCTTCTGGCTCTTCCCGCTGGCCCCGCCGCGTCTGATGCCGGCCCTCGGCATGATCGACACCGTGCACGGCGTGCAGGACTTCTCCCAGCCGGACTACGGCACCCTGACCGCCCTCACCAACCAGTACGCGGCGATGCCCTCCCTGCACTTCGGCTGGTCCCTGTGGTGCGGGGTGGTCATCGCCGTCATCGCGCCCTGGTGGTGGATGAAGGCGCTCGGTCTGCTGCACCCGTTGCTCACCGTGTCCACGATCGTCGCCACCGGCAATCACTGGGTGCTGGACGCGGTCGGCGGCGCGGCCGTGGTGAGTGCCGGTTTCGGCCTCTCCTACCTGTTCCAGGGACCCCGCGCCGCCCCGGCCGCCGCCTCAGCCCGCCCCGCACTCGAACCAGACCGTCTTCCCGCCGCCGGGAGCCGGTGACACGCCCCACTTGTCCACCACGGCGTCCAGCAGCGCCAGCCCCCGTCCGCGCTCCGAGTCCTGGTCGACTCCGGTCTCCAGGTGGGGGAGCGGAGGATGGGCGTCGGTGACCTCGGTCCGCACGCCCGCCGTCTGCCGCAGCACGACGAGTGTGCAGCGGCGGTCGGGCACATGCCGTACGACGTTGGTGACCAGCTCGCTCACGCCCAGTTCCACGGCGAAGGCGAGCGCCTCCAGTTCCCACTCGTGCAGCAGCGAGCGGACGATACGGCGGAGGTGGCGTACCGAGTGCTCGCCCACGGTGAGCTGCATGCGGTACTGGGGGGTGTGGGGAATGTTCAGGTTCACGGGACGAGGCTGACCTGGCGTCACTACGCTGGGCTACAGGATGAACACAACGGGTCCGGGAGGGGACTTGTCATGGTGAACATCAACACCCTCGACCCGGGCGCCTCACCGCTCGACTACTACGGCTTCGAGTTGCGGCGGTACCGGGAGGCGGCGGGGCTGACGCAGCGGCAACTGGGGGACATCGTCAATTACACGGGGTCGCTCGTCGGCCAAGTGGAGACGGCGCGGAAGTTGCCGACGCCGGAGTTCAGCGAGCGCGTGGATGCGGCGCTGGGGACGGGCGGATTACTGACACGGCTGGTCCCCCTGGTGATGCGCAGCCAACTTCCGGCGTGGTTCCAGCAGGTGGCTGAGCTGGAGGCGAGGGCGGTGGAAATCAGCACCTTCCAGACGCACATGATCCACGGATTGCTCCAGTCTCCGTCTTATGTGCGCGCCGTGCTCGGAGTGCTGGATCAGGACAAGCTCGGGGACCGCGCGGCTGCTCGACTCGCACGCCAGCGCATCTTCGAGAAGGGGGAGCCGCCGGTCTTCTGGATGGTCCTGAGTGAGGCGGCCCTGAAGCAGGAGATCGGCGGTCACGGGGTCATGCGTGAGCAACTGGCCCACCTGTTGACGTTCGAGAACGACCCCCGGATCAATGTGCAGGTCTTGCCGTACTCGATCGGTGAACACCCGGGACTTCAAGGCTCGTTCACGGTCTTCCGGTTCGTCAGTGACCCGGCCATCGTCTATACGGAGGGCTACAGCAGCGGGCACCCGAGCGCGAACCCGGACACCGTCAAGGACTGCTCGCTCCGTTACGATCATCTTCGAGCCGCCGCGCTCTCGATCAAAGACTCGGCGGGGCTGATCCGGCGAGTGATGGAGGACCGCTATGGAGAGCAAGTGGCGTAAGTCCAGCTACAGCAGCGACCAGGGCGGCAACTGCGTCGAATGCGCCCCCCTCGGCGGCCTCGCCTGGCGAAAGTCGTCCTACAGCGGTGACCAGGGCGGCGAGTGCGTAGAGATCGCCGAGACGCCCACCGCCACCCTCGCCATCCGTGACTCCAAGAACCCGGCGGGACCGGTCCTCACGGTCGACCCCGCCGCGTTCACCAGCTTCGTCTCCTGGACGTCGGCTACAGCCGCTGGATGATCGTCCCGGTCGCCAGCCCACCGCCCGCGCACATCGTGACGAGCGCGAACTCCTTGTCGGCGCGCTCCAGTTCGTGCAGGGCGGTGGTGATCAGGCGCGCGCCCGTCGCGCCGACCGGATGGCCCAGGGCGATCGCACCGCCGTTGACGTTGACCTTGTCCAGGTTCTGCTCGAAGACCTGAGCCCAGCTCAGCACCACCGACGCGAAAGCCTCGTTGATCTCCACGAGGTCGATGTCCTTCAGGGACATGCCCGCCTTGCCCAGCACCGCGCGCGTCGCGTCGATGGGGCCGTCCAGATGGAAGTGCGGGTCGGCGCCGACCAGGGCCTGGGCGACGATGCGTGCCCTCGGCTTCAGCTTCAGGGCGCGAGCCATCCGCTTGGACGCCCACATGATCGCCGACGCGCCGTCGGAGATCTGGGAGGAGTTGCCGGCGGTGTGGACGGCCGTCGGCATGACCGGCTTCAGGCCCGCCAGCGCCTCCGGGGACGTGTCCCGCAGGCCCTCGTCCTTGTCGACCAGCCGCCACATGCCCTGACCGGCGTACTGCTCCTCTTCCGTGGTGGGGACCTGGACGGCGAAGGTCTCCCGCTTGAAACGTTCCTCCGCCCAGGCGTGAGCCGCCCTCTCCTGCGACAGCAGCCCGAGCGCGTCGACGTTCTCCCGGGTCAGGCCGCGGTGGCGCGCGATGCGCTCGGCCGCCTCGAACTGGTTGGGGAGGTCGACGTTCCACTCGTCCGGGAACGGCTTCCCCGGCCCGTGCTTCGACCCCGACCCCAGCGGGACCCGGGACATCGCCTCGACGCCGCAGCTGATGCCCACGTCGATCACGCCCGCCGCGACCATGTTGGCCACCATGTGGGCGGCCTGCTGAGAGGACCCGCACTGACAGTCGACCGTCGTGGCCGCCGTCTCGTACGGCAGTCCCATGGTCAGCCAGGCCGTGCGCGCGGGATTCATGGACTGCTCGCCGGCGTGGGTCACCGTGCCGCCGACGATCTGCTCGACCGCGTCGGCGGGGATGCCGGTGCGGCCGAGGAGTTCACGGTAGGTCTCGCCCAGCAGGTAGGCGGGGTGCAGGTTGGCGAGCGCGCCGCCGCGCTTGCCGATCGGGGTGCGGACGGCTTCGACGATCACGGGTTCGGCGGCCATGGGTGCGGGTCCTCTCCGAGAGGGCTCTCCTCCAGAACTAGTACGCGTTCTAGTTCTGTCCAGCAGTCTGCTGACGTGACGTCCATCACCGCAAGGGTCTTGCAGGTGCCGAGGGTGCGATCTGCGCGACGTCCGCACCGATTGGGAGTGCCGTACCCCTTGCTACTTGTAGAACCCGTTACTACCTTCGCGGCACCCGCTGATGGTCCGTCAGATGGCTGGAGATGCCGATGCCCTGTCCAGCGCTGCCCGACGGGTTCGACCTCACCGACCCCGACCTGCTGTACCACCGCGTGCCCCTCCCGGAGTTCGCCGAGCTGCGCCGCGCCGAGCCGGTCCGCTGGATCCCGCAGCCGCACGGCCTCGCGGGCTTCGCCGACACCGGCTACTGGGCCGTGACCAGGCACGCCGACGTCAAGTACGTCTCCACGCACCCGGAACTCTTCTCCTCCTCCCTGAACACCGCGATCATCCGTTTCAACGAGCACATCGAGCGCGACGCGATCGACGCGCAGCGGCTGATCCTGCTCAACATGGATCCTCCGGAACATACGCGGGTGCGCCAGATAGTGCAGCGAGGGTTCACGCCACGCTCCATCCGCGCGCTGGAGGACCGGCTGCGCGCCCGTGCCGGGGCGATCGTCGCCGCCGCCCGTGCCCGCTCCGGCCCCTTCGACTTCGTCACCGAGGTCGCCTGCGAACTGCCGCTCCAGGCCATCGCCGAGCTGATCGGCGTCCCGCAGGAGGACCGGTCCAAGATCTTCGACTGGTCCAACAAGATGATCGCCTACGACGACCCCGAGTACGCGATCACCGAGGAGGTCGGCGCCCAGTCGGCCGCCGAGATCATCGCGTACGCGATGAACATGGCCGCGGAGCGCAAGCAGTGCCCGGCGCACGACATCGTGACCACGCTGGTGGCGGCGGAGGACGAGGGCAACCTGAACTCGGACGAGTTCGGCTTCTTCGTCCTCATGCTGGCGGTGGCCGGCAACGAGACCACGCGCAACGCGATCACCCACGGCATGCACGCCTTCCTCACCCACCCCGAGCAGTGGGACCGGTACTGCCGCGAGCGCCCCTCGACCACCGCCGAGGAGATCGTCCGCTGGGCGACCCCGGTCAACGCCTTCCAGCGCACGGCGACCCAGGACACCGAGCTGGGCGGCGCGCTGGTCAGACGGGGCGACCGGGTCGGCCTCTTCTACGCCTCGGCCAACCACGACCCCGAGGTCTTCGCCGACCCCGACGCCTTCGACATCACCCGCGACCCCAACCCCCACCTGGGCTTCGGCGGAGGCGGTCCCCACTACTGCCTCGGCAAGTCCCTGGCCGTCCTGGAGATCGACCTGATCTTCCACGCCATAGCCGACGCGATGCCGGACCTGCGCCTGTCGGGCGACCCCCGCCGGCTGCGCTCGGCCTGGATCAACGGCGTGAAGGAACTGCCGGTGGTCGCCGGCTGAACCGAGGCGTCCGTCACTCCCGGCCCGACGCCACCGACGCCAGCACGCCCGAGACCAGCGCCGCGATCAGCAGGGGGACGGCCAGGCCGTGGTGCAGGACCAGCCACGCGCCCAGGCAGGCACCCCCGGCCATCGCCAGGGCCGAGGCCGTGCGGCGCGGGGAGCGGTGGCCCGTGCCGTCGCCGAACCGGGACTCGGAGGCCAGGGCGGTCAGGGTCATCGTCAGGACCGTGGTGGTGAGGTCGGCCACGCCCAGTTTGCGGACCGTGGCGTTGCGCAGGCCCATCGCGACGGCCGTGAGGGCGATCAGGGCATAGCGGGTGCCGCTGGTGCCGTCGGCGTCCGGCCAGGCGAAGGCCACCAGGGCGGACACCCCGACCAGTACCGCCTCCGCCGCCAGGGTCAGCCGGGTCAGGCGGCGGCGGGCGCGTTCGCCGCGGTGGCGGGCCGCCAGCCGGCCGCCGGCCGCCGCGCCCAGCAGGAAGCAGGCCAGGGACGTGGCCGTATGGGGCACGGAGAAGCCGGGGGCACCGGCCGCGGCGAAGCCGAGGACGACCACGTTGCCGGTCATGTTCGCCGTGAAGACCCGGCCCAGGCCCAGATAGCCGACGGCGTCGATCAGGCCGCTGACCACGGTCAGTGCGAGCAGCACCACCACCAGCCGCAGCCCGCGCGCCTCCGGGTCCCGCGCCGGTGGTGTCGCCGTCGTCATCGTTCCTCCGCAGGGGCAGCCGGCCGGACCGAGGGCTCTCGGACGTCCTGGCGCAGCCTGCGTCCGCGGCGCCCGGATCAGGACACGGGACACGCGCGGGAGGGAGGCAAGGCAGCCCGGTCGGCCCAGCCGCGCGGACCGGCGGCAGCCGGAGGCCGGGGCCGGGACCGGGGCCGCCCGGACATGCGCGCGCACCCTCGCCCGGCGGAGGGGCGAGGGTGCGGAAGCGGGGGGTGGAGCCGGTCGTCCGGCTCACGGGCGCGGCGCGGGCGCCGCCGGCTCCCTGAGGAGCGGTTCGGCGCGGGCCGGCGCCGGGGGAGGCGCGGCTCGGTGCGGGCCGGCTGGGGGGTCGGCTCAGTACCAGCCGTTGGCCTGCCAGAAGTTCCAGGCCTTGACCGGGCTGCCGTAGCGGGAGTTCATGTAGTCCAGGCCCCACTTGATCTGGGTGGCCGGGTTGGTCTTCCAGTCGGAGCCGGCGGACGCCATCTTCGAACCCGGCAGGGCCTGGACCAGGCCGTAGGCGCCGGAGGAGCTGTTGGTGGCGGCGGGGTTCCAGCCGCTCTCGTGCTCGACGATCTTGCTGAAGGCGTTGAACTGCGCGGCGTCCGGGATCATCTGGTGCGCGATCGCCTGAGCGGAGGAGGCCGGGGCGGCCTGGGCGGGCGCCGCGGTGAGAGCCATGCCGGCGGTGGCGGCGGCCACGGCGGCGGTGGTGAGGGCCTTCTTCGGGGAAGCGATGCGGCGGATGAAGGAGACGGACACGGAGTACCTCTTGCGTCGGGGACGGGGGATCGCCCGCATGGATGGACCACGCGCTGTGGCCGTATGCGTCGGCGCCGCGGCCCGGGTGGGCTCGTGGCGCCTGGCGACGTCCTCAAGACAAGCAGGCCCGGAACCCGTCCGCAATGACCCCTTTTACTAGTTGTGGCCGGATGGGGGAGAAACGTCTCCTCTGTGACGTGGGCCGCAATCCGCAGGTCAGAAGGGGTGCAGGAACGGACAAAACGGACAGGCGGGACTACGGCCCCGGGTCGTAGGTGACGTGCGTCATGTGGGGTGCTTCACCGGCTCGCTCACGCCCCGCGAGCGAGGTCTCACCCTGCGGGACCGTCGAATGTGACCGCGGTCTCGAAAGCGGCCCGTCGCGTGGCCCGGCGCAGGGCCCGCAGCACCGCCGGACCGAGGGCGAGGGTCAGGACGGCCGTGCAGACGGCGCGTCCCAGGTCCCAGCCGAGCGAGGTGGCCAGGCAGTACGCGAGGAAATGGGCCAGGTTCTCGGCGACCGGCGCTCGGCCGACGAAGGAGATGTTCGAGGCCGCGCCGCCCAGGAAGGGCCAGCCGGCCAGGTTCATGACGGTGCCGTAGGCGAAGGCGGCGAGGAAGCCGTACCCCGCGAGCATCACCAGCTCGGCACGGCCGCGCAGCCGGACCGGCCCCGGCAGCAGCCCGGCGCCCAGAGTGAACCAGCCCATCGACAGCATCTGGAACGGCAGCCACGGCCCGACCCCGCCCGTGAGCAGCGCGGAGGCGAACATCGTCACCGAGCCCAGCGCGAACCCGAACCCCGGGCCGAGCACCCGTCCGCTCAGCACCATCAGGAAGAACATCGGCTCGATCCCCGCCGTACCGGCACCGATCGGCCGCAGCGCCGCACCCGTCGCGGCCAGCACCCCCAGCATGGCCACGGCCTTCGGCCCCAGAGCCGACTCCGAGATCGCCGCCGCCACGACCGCCACCAGCAGCACCAGCAGCCCCGCGAAGAGCCAGGGCGCGTCCTGGGAGTGCGCGTTCAACGTCGAACCGGGCGGCGCGAGAAACGGCCAGCAGAAGCCGACCACACCGACGGCACTGACCAGCACCAGTGCGGCGAGGGAGCGGGGGCCGAGGGAGAGGGCGCGGACACGGCGGGTGCCGGGGGATGCGGGGGCCTTGCCGGTGCTGGAGGTGCTGCTTGGGGTGGCGGCGCTCAGGGTGCTCGAGGTGCTGTCTGGGGTGGAGGTGCTGGAGGTGCTGCCTGGGGCGTGGGTGGTGAGGGTGCTGGAGGTGCTGTCTGGGGTGGAGGTGCCGTGTGGGGCGGGGGTGCCCTCTGGGGTGGGGGTGCTGAGGGTGCTGGGGGTGCTGTTCGGGTCCGGGGTGCCGAGGGGGGCGGGGGTGGGCTCGGTGTGGCTCACGCGAGTGCCTCCCGTACCTCGGCCACCGTCAGCCACCGCTGCGGGGCCAGGATCTTCGCGACCTGCGGTGCGTAGGAGGGGGAGGACACCACTGTCTCCGCCATCGGGCCGTCCGCGATCACCTCGCCCTCGGCGAGCAGCACCACCCGGTGGGCCAGCTCGGCGGCCAGCTCCACATCGTGCGTGGCCAGCACGATCGCGTGCCCCTCGGCCGCCAGGCCACGCAGTACGCCGACCAGACGGGCCTTGGCCGCGTAGTCCAGACCGCGGGTCGGCTCGTCCAGCAGAAGCAGGGGAGGACGGGCGGTCAGCACCACGGCCAGCGCGAGCGCCAGGCACTGGCCCTCCGACAGATCCCGGGGATGCGTGTCGTCCGCGACGCCCGGCAGCAGTTCGGACACCAGGGCCCGGCAGGTGCCCGCGGCGGCACCGGCGTCCTGGTCGGCCGCGGCGCACTCGGCGGCGACCGTGTCCGCGTACAGCAGGTCGCGCGGGTCCTGGGGGACCAGGCCGACCTGGCGGACGAGGTCCTGGGGCGGGGTGCGGTGGGGGACCAGACCGCCGACGAGGACGGACCCGGCCGACGGCGGGGTGAGGCCGACGAGCGAGCCGAGCAGAGTGGACTTGCCGGCGCCGTTGCGGCCCATGAGGGCGATCGTCTCGCCGGGGGTGACGGTCAGATCCACGTGCTGGAGGGCGTGGACGCGGTCCCGGCGGACGGCGAGGGAGCGGACGTCGGCGATGCGCGGGTGCGTGGGGGCGGGGGCGGGGGTGGCGGGGCGGCGCCGGAAGCGGGACCGGAACCCGGACTGGCGCCCGGTGTCTGAGCCGGTCGGGGGTGGGGACGCTTGCCCGCGCTCGCGGGGTGCCGCCGCGCCCACCCGTGCCGCCCCAGCGGCACGACTGCCCGCGCCCGCGGCTGCTGCGGCGGCGGTGGTGGTGGCCGGGGCTTGGGCCGGGGCCGGGGTGGTGGTGTGGGTGTCCGGGGCTGACGTGGTGCGGCTCGCCGCGCCCGCGGCCAGGCGGTTGCGCAGGTCACCGGCGCGGCGGCGGGCGTCTCGCACCGTCAGTGGGAGGGGGGACCAGCCGGCCAGGCGGCCGAGGGCGACCACCGGGGGGTACACCGGGGACACGGACATCACCTCGGCCGGAGGGCCCGCCACGGGCGGCTCGCCGGGGCCGGGCAGCAGGACGACCCGGTCGGCGTACTGGATCACCCGCTCCAGCCGGTGCTCGGCCATCAGGACCGTCGTCCCCAGATCGTGCACCAGCCGCTGCAGCACGGCCAGGACCTCCTCCGCGGCGGCCGGATCCAGCGCCGACGTCGGCTCGTCCAGGACCAGCAGCCGCGGATGCGGGGTGAGGACCGAACCGATCGCGACCCGCTGCCGCTGCCCGCCCGAGAGCGTGGCGATCGGACGGTGGCGCAGGTCGGCCAGGCCCAGCAGGTCCAGGGTCTCCTCCACCCGGCGTCGCATGACCTCGGGAGCGAGCCCCAACGACTCCATGCCGTAGGCGAGTTCGTCCTCCACGGTGTCCGTCACGAAGTGCGCGAGCGGATCCTGGCCCACCGTGCCGACCACGTCGGCGAGTTCCCGGGGCTGATGGGTACGGGTGTCCCGGCCGGCCACCGTCACGCGCCCGCGCAGCGTGCCGCCGGTGAAGTGCGGCACCAGTCCGCTCACCGCGCCCAGCACGGTGGACTTGCCGACCCCCGACGGACCGGCCAGCAGCACCAGTTCACCCTCGGGCACCTCGAAGCCGACCCCCGCGACAGCGGGTGCGGCGGCACCCTCGTACGTCACACTGACATCCTCGAAGCGGATCACGCGTGCTCCTTGGGGACGGCGAAGGCGGGCAGCAGGGCGAGCAGGACGGCCGCGGCGGGCCAGAGCGGCAGGGTGGGGGCGACGAGGGGCACGACCCCGGGGTGCAGGGCGTCGGGATCGCGGGCCGCGGCGAGCGTGAGCAGCGCGGCGACCGCGGCACCGGAGCCGGCGACCAGCCAGGCCCGCGCGTCCCACGGGTCCGGGCGGTACCGGGTGCGCAGCGAACGCCGGCCGCCCAGCCGCAGTCCCGCGAGGGCGGCGGCGACTCCGGCGAGCAGCAGCGGCAGCCCGTACGTGCCGCCCTCCGCCGTCAGCAGCCCGTACGTTCCCGCGCACACGCCGAGCAGACCGCCCAGGGTGAGCGCGGCCGTCGTACGGCGGACGGGGGCGGGGACCTCGGCGGTACGGCCGTAGCCGCGGGACTCCATCGCGGCGGCGAGCGCGACCGAGCGCTCCAGCGCGCCCTCCAGGACCGGCAGCCCGACCTGGAGCAGGCCCCGCAGGCCCCGGTCCGGACGGCCGCGCAGCCGGCGGGCGGCGCGCAGCCGGTGGACGTCGGCGATCAGATGCGGGGCGAAGGTGAGGGCGACGACCACGGCCACACCGGTCTCGTACAGGGCGCCGGGCAGGGACTTGAGCAGCCGGGTGGGGCTGGCCAGGGCGTTCGCCGCGCCGACGCAGATGAGCAGGGTGGCGAGCTTCAGGCCGTCGTAGGCGGCGAAGAGCACGGCCTCGGCGGTGACCCGGCCGCCCAGCCGGATGCCCTGCGCCCAGTGGGGGAGCGGGACCTCGGGGAGGGCGAAGAGGGTGTGCGTGCCCGGGATGGGGGAACCGAGCGCCACCGCGAAGAGAACGCGGATGACGAGGACGGCGAGCGCGAGCCTGACGAAGGCGGCGTAGGAGCGGGCCCAGGGGGTGGGGGAACGATGGGTTGCCACCACATAGGCGGAGGCGGCTATGAGCAGGCCGAGGAGGAGCGGATTGGTGGTACGGGTGGCGGCGACCCCGAGAGCCACGGCCCACAACCACCAGGCCCCGGGGTGCACAGTGCCCCGGCGCCGAGCAGCCCCGTCGACGCTCCCCCGAGCGCGCGAGGCACCTCCCCCACGAGCGGGCCACTTCCCCGAGCCCGGTCCCCGCAACTCCTCAGGGGCGCGGGCAACGGCGCGCCCAACCCCGACGCACCCACAAGCCTGCCCACACCCGGGGCACTTCGGCGAGTCCGGTCCCCGCAACTCCTCAGGGGCGCGGGGAACGGCGCGCCCAACCCCGACGCACCCGCAAGCCTGCCCACACCCGGGGCACTTCGGCGAGTCCGGTCCCCGCAACTCCTCAGGGGCGCGGGCAACGGCGCGCCCAACCCCGACGCACCCACAAGCCTGCCCACACCCGGGGCACTTCGGCGAGTCCG